>JBDNDQ010000025.1:0-44264 GCA_046719055.1 Aggregatilineales bacterium
CGGAAGGTAAGCCCTCGCCAGACAGACGCAGGGTATTCAGACTCAAGCTCTGACCAGCCGTGCCGCTCAGCAGCCAGTAGTGTGCCGTCTCAGAGGGCGCAAACGTCCCAATGACGCTGCTCTCAGGCGTCAAGATGCCACCATTCAATCCGCTCACTCTCGGTGCGCTAATCGACTCCAGATCGAGCGTGAGCGCAAAGGGGCTGAAGCGGGCACGGCTGTTCAACGGACGGCGTACTAAGAGCTGGTAGAAGCCATCGGCAGGCAGGGTGAAGGCATTCAGCGCCGTGCGCCCGACACCTAGTGCTCCGCTGCCTAGCAGCCTGCCCGATGGCTCGCGCAGCTCAAGGATCGGCGGCGCGTCATCGGTCTGGTGCAGCATTTGCACCGCGATGCGATCGCCCTGCGCCCCGCGAAAAGCGTAGCGCAGCTCAGTGGTCTGTGCATCCAGCGTCCCCACGACGCGCGCGCCATAGGTGATCAGTTGGGCAGCTTGGATTGCCTCAGCCGCTGTGTTTTGGTAGAGCAGGTTGACGAACAGCTCGTAGTTACCCGCGCTGCTCCCCAAGCGCTCTACGACCACAATGTAGCGCCCGTCTTCGGGCAGCTGCACGCCGTTAAGCACCGCATTGACGCCGTCAGCATCGTCGTTGCTGGCGATCAGGCTGCCATCTTCGCGCTCAAGCCGTAGAAGGGTATCCAAATCGCCGCTGGTGGCACGCGTGATGATGCTGATCACATCGCCGCGCTGCCCGTCGAAGGCGAACCGATCGATCGGTACATTCTCACTCAGCCGTCCGAGCACCTGCTGAGCGTAGCGCACTTGGCTGCGCAACGGGCGCACCTCTTCAGCGCCCTCCAGACGGATGGTGTAGCGTCCCGCCGTCTGACCAAGCGGCCCGCCAAAGCGCAGCACGATTAAACGGTACTCGCCTGTGTAGGGCAGGCGAAACGCACGCAGGGCGGCGCTGTCGCTATCGTCTGAATCGGCTTGCGCCAAGATTTGCCCATCAGCGCTCCACAGCTGCAGCTGCAGCGAGAGGCTAGCGCCCGGTTCGCGCACCGCGTGCGCCGTGATCACATCCGCCTGCCTGCCCTCAAACAAATAGGTCTCGTGCGGGCGGTCGTCCGCCAAAACGCCGTTGACTGCGCTCCCGTAGCTCAGACGGTCGATCTCGGCAACTGGGCGGGGCATGAAATCCAGGCTGAGGCGGTAGCTCCCCGTGCTGGCAGAGCCATCCTCAGCCGCCATAGCCTGCACAATCAAAGCGTAGGCGCCATCAGCTGGGATGACAAAGTCGTTCGCGCCATCGCCGCCGATGCGCGCTGTAGCAAGCGGGAGCGGCTCTGGCATCGCCGCAGCTAGCACCTCATCAGTGGCGCTGCGCAGTTCAAGGTAAGGCACCAGGAAGCGATCCAATGCCTGGACACGCACGCGCACGCGCTCGCCGGCCTGCGCTGCAAAGACCCATGTATCCGTCCCATCATCGGCGTAGAGCGTGCTGAGCGCCGCTTCGCCGTAGCGCAGCACACCCCCGATGGCACGCGCGCGGCTCTCCATCAAACCCAAGCTGAGCGCGTAGATGCTAGCGCCTGAAAACTCAAGCGCTGGGTTAGCGACAACGATGCTGTAGCTGCCATCGAAGGGCAAGAGCACGTCGGCCCGTGCGCCACTGCCATCTAGATCGGCAACTGTTGCCAGCGCTACGCCGTTTGCTGCGCGCAGCTGAAAACTCGCCATGAAAGGCGTGCCACGTATGTAGCGCAGCCCCACAGAGACTACATCGCCGGCGTTGCCGCTGAAAACCCACGTCTCGAAGTTGCGCGCTGCCGTCAGAATGCCGCTGACCGTCTGCCCGTAGCCGATCACGCCGCCCGCCCGCTCATCCGCAGAGCGCCATTGCAAGCGGTAGACGCCCTGCGTCTGCGTGCCGCCCACCACCCGCACGCGGTAGAGCCCGTCTTCAGGCAGCAGGACATCCTCGAGACGGATACTGCTCTGTGAGAGTGTACGAGTCTGTGCCGCAAAGACTTGCCCGCTCGTATCTAAGAGCTGCAGACTGAGCGGGGCCGGTGAGGGTGGCTCGGCGGCGAAGGCGATGAAGCTTACCCGCTGACCGCGTCGCGCGCGAAACAGCCATGTATCTTCATTATCACCCGCCAGCAGGAAGCCTGAGCGCACCTCGCCCTCGCTGATCACACCGCCACCACGACTCTGCAACCGCGTCGCGCTCAGCAGACCAAGACTGAGCGTGTAGCGCCCTTCAACTCGCTCAGAGCGGTTCAAATTGCTGACCACCAGGCGAAAGAGTCCGCTGTCGGGCAAGCGCACATTGGATAGCTCGGCGTAATAACGCCCGTCAGGCGGCGAGTTGGCGGCGATCTCGCGTCCATTCGGCCCAATTAGGCTGAGCGCTGGCGCTAGCCTGCCCGTAATGCGCACTGCCTGTACCGAGATGACGTCGTTCAGCGTGCCAAGAAAGAAGTAGGTATCTGTCTCCAGACTGCTCTGCAATTCAGCGGTGAGGCTCTGGCCATAAGCGAGCGGCACACCATCAATCACGCGCAGCGTCTCGGTCAGCGGCTGCGAGTCGAGAGTGAGCAGATAGCGCCCGCCATTCAAGCCCATGTTGACGACAAGCGTGTAGCTGCCGCCTTGCACGATCCGATAGGTGAAGAAGGTGCTCGCGCCCTGCGCATTGAACTGCTCAGCGAGGACGCGCCCATTGCGATCCCAAAGCGTGAGGCGCGGCGCCACATCGCCCTCAAGAGCAGTGGCGCGCAGCTGGACGACCACATTCGAGCCGCTGTTGATGCTCCAGGCCTGCACCAAGCCACCACGGCTAATCTCACCGCGCACAGTGGTGTTGAAGGGCAAAGGCGTAACTTGATCGGCGGGCAGCTCCGACGGGTTGACCAACGGACTGAGCTGCGCAGCGACCGAGAGGCGAATCGGCGGCGGCGTTGGCGTGGGCGCGTAGCGCTCCAGTGCACCGAGCGTGGGCAGCGGAGCGACGACGATCTCCCGGTCTGACGGCGGCTCAAAGGGCTGCTGAACCCCGCTGACCAGCCGATAAGCCGCAAAATCGCCGATCACCTTTCCACCGACCACCACCCGATACGTCCCGCTCTCGCTTGCATCGGCGCCCAGAATAGTCAGCGCCTGGTCGCGGCTTGTCTCGCCGCGCGCTGCCGCGATCACTACGCCGTTTGGACTGAGGATGAACAGCTCTGGCTGCCACACAGCTGGCGTCAAATTCTCTAGGCGCACGTTGATAAGCGAGTTCGCAGCTGTCCTCACTTCCCAAATAGACAACCCGTTGGCGCGCCTGGCAATGCCCTTGACAGGCTCAGCAGGGCGTAGGGTGCCGCCATCGGTCTCTTCAATGCGCAGCGTGTAATCGATTGGCGCCGAACGGTTGGTCTGTAGGGCAAGCTCAAAGACGGCAACACGATAGCGCCCCATCTGCGGCAGCAGGACGTTCTGCAGCACAGCGCCGCGCTCGGCACGGCTAGTGCTCGCTGTGAGCAGCGCTCCACCCGGGCTCAGAATCGCCACACCTAGCTTGTCGGCGCTGGAGCGTGGCGCGGCGCGCACAGTGATCACCCGTTCGGTAGTCACATCTAGCCAGCGTGATTGCACCTCACCGCGCGGCAGGCTGTCGCTAATTGGCGTGTTGAAGACTAGCGAACCTTGATCATGCAGGATAGCAAAGCGATCGAAGGGCAAGCCATTCGCACCGATCTGCTTCAGCAGGACGCTGTAGCGGAAACGTTGTGTCGAGGCTGCACGCAGCTCGATGCTGTAGGCGCCTGTGCTCGGCAAGGTGAAGACCTGCTCAAAGCCGATGCCCAACACGCCGCGAAAGAGCGGCAGCTCATTCGGGATGCCAACCGTCACATCTACCTCAAGGGCACCACTGAAGGTCTCGGGCTGCACGCTCAGCGCTAAGACGTCGCCAGCTGTGCCGATGAAGAACCAATTTAGGACGCTAGGCGCCTCAGCATAGCGGGCTCGGCCGTATTGCAGGGTCTGAGGTGGCTGCGATCGGGGCGCTAGACGGTAAAGCGAGAGGGCAAAATCTGCGGCTGGGCGCTCTTCATAGCTTGGTGCGCTCACCTCCACCAGCGCGATGCCGCTCGTCGGCAAGTTCAGCGCAATATCCAGTGGGCTCAAGCCCTGATAAGCGCCCAGCAGCGCGCCGCTCGGCGTGAGCAGCCGCATGGCTGCCATGCGATTGGCGCCGTCTAGATCAAGGCGCAGCGCTAGGGCGCCGCCCAGCTCCAGGCGGTAGACCGCGCGCGGCTGTTCATCAGTCAGCCTGCCTTCGACTGTACGTCCAACCAGCAAGAGCGTATTCTCAGCCGCTGTGCCCGGACTGCGTAAATCCAGAGTGAGCCGGTAGCCTCCGCTCGTACGTCCGCCCCGCCCATCAACTTCGCCGCCCCGCCGCGCCACGATCTGATACTCGCCGGTGAAAGGCAGCTGGAAAGCAAGAATGCCCGCATCCAGGCCACCGCTAGCCGAGTCATTCGTGCGCAGCACATCGCCCAATGGCGAGAGCAGGACGAGGGATGGATCGAGATTGCCGCTGATCGCCTGCATGCGGATATCCACCACCGCCCCGCTGATCGCCTCGAAGCGCCACACCTGGCGGAAGACTGTGTCATCCAAGACGCCCTCGACGGGCACGCCAAAGCGAATGAGCCCGGCTTGCTCTGTTCGCACGGGCGTAACCGTGCTGCTCTGGGCGATGGCGTGTGGTACAGCGCTGTGCGGCAGCAGCACCAGCCCCACCAACACGATCAGGCTGGCAAAGGCAAAGCTGAGGACGCGATCTGTTCTGAGCATGGTGTGCGTCTGTCTAGGTCTCGTTACAACCTTTATCATAGCATGTGCCAACCGTTTAGAAAACTGAACAACCCATCAGGGGCAGTGGTGGTATAATTTTGCGCGCAACGCGCTTAGGCAGAAGGATTTGAACGTCATGCGGCAAGGACTGGCTTTACTGTGCAGCGCGCTATTGCTGGCGGCTTGTGGTGCCTCATCCACACCCGAGCAGACGCCTGCTGCACAGCCACAGGGTGAGGTGATCGGTTGGGATCGCAACCCGAACACGATTGTGATGCGCCTCGATCGGATCATCCTAAACGAATCGCCACGCCAGCGCTTGAATCGGCTGCCTACTTGCACGCTCTACGGCGATGGGCGGCTGATTTGGGTCAGCTTTGTGCCGCCGGCTGGCGAGGAAGTCTCTGAGACGTACCTGGACGAGGTGACGATGCGCGGCTTCCTCGAATATATCATCCGCGACTTGAACTTCTACGACCTGCCCGATCTAGCCGCTCAGGAGTTCCCGCCCAGCGAGGATGCCGCCCAAGAGAGCCTGACGCTGAACGTCTCGCGCGGCTTGCGCACCATTCGCAGCTATCGCGGCTGGGCGAACGATGCCTACCTTGCCATTTTTGAGCGCTGCCGCACTATCAATCCGCGGCGGGCGCTGTTTGTACCTGCTGGTGCCTGGATCACCGTCTATGAAGAGCCGCGCAACCCCGCCTTGCCTGAAGTCGGCTGGCCGCTTGCCGCGCCCTTCCGCCTGGCAGAGGTAGCTGCTAGCGGCGAGGCACGCTGGATTAGCGGCGTGGCGCTGAGCCAGCTGTGGAACTACGAACGCCAGACTCAAGGCCGCATTCAGTGGCTGGAGAATAACATCGCTTACCGCGTCGCCATCCAAGTGCCCAACATCTCCCGGGATGCGCCGCCCCCGCCACCCGGCAGCGAGACGCCCACCCCTGAGCCCAGCTCTACACCCCTTCCATCCGACTCTGAGGAGTGAGCGTCAAAATGTGTTATACTTACTCAAATACATGGCGCACACGGCACCAGAGGAAAGGTTGCCAGTATGAAACTTATTGTGGCAACTGTGCAAGATCAAGATTCGGATTATGTGGTGGGCAAGCTGACCGAAAAAGGCTATCGTGTGACGCAAGTCGGCTCTACAGGCGGCTTTTTGCGCCAAGGCAATACCACGCTGCTGGTGGGTGTACAGGATGAGCATGTGGCACCCGTTATTGAGCTGCTGACGACTTGCAGCCAGCGGCGCATGCGCTATATGCCGATGGCAACCGGCACTACGCCCAACGGCATGACGCTCTACAACTATGTTGAGGTCGAGGTAGGCGGTGCCACTGTTTTCGTCTTGGACGTTGAGCATTTCGAACAAATCTAACAGAAACTTCTGGTTATGAAGAAGCTCATTTTTGCCATCGTCATGGCGGATGCTGTTGAGTCTGTCTCGCGGGCGCTCGTGGAGAAGCACTTCCCCGTCACACAAATTGCCAGCGTGGGCGGCTTTCTGCGGCGCGGTAACACCACGCTGGTCATCGGCGTGGATGCAGATCAGGTACAGAACGTCATCGCCGTGATCCGCGAGGCGTGCGCGCCGTACAACAAGGGGGATCAGCATGCTGCCACGCTCTTTGTGCTCAACGCTGCGCAGTTCATCCAGACATGAGCCTGCTGCCTTGCCGCCCCGAAGATTTCGACTACATTCTGCCGCCTGAGCGCATCGCCCAGACGGCGGCTGAGCCACGCGACTCGGCACGCCTACTGGTGGTGCACCGCCAGCGCGGCACTTTTGAGCATCGTACCTTTCGCGATCTGCCTGATTACCTGACGCCTAAGGATGCCCTTGTCCTCAACCAGACTCGCGTCATCCCAGCGCGGCTGCAGGCGCGCAAAGTGCCCAGCGGCGGCGCTGTTGAAATTCTTCTGGCACAAAAATTGGCAGATCAGCAGTGGCTCGCGCTCTTGGGTGGCAAGCGCCTAAGCGTCGGGACGCGCCTGCGCCTTGAGGGCGCGCCCGAGCTTGAAGCGCAAATCTGCGAGGTGCGCCAGGGCGCTCAGCGCGTGATTCAGTTCAGCGCGCCAATCGAGCCACATCTGCCACAGATCGGCGAACTACCTCTGCCGCCTTACATCCACCAAAAATTGAGCGACCCTGAGCGCTATCAGACGGTCTACAGCCATGTGGAGGGCTCTGTCGCTGCGCCAACCGCTGGCTTGCACTTCACACCTGAACTGCTCTTGCGCATCCGTGCGATGGGCGTGCCGCTGATCTACTGCACGCTGCACGTCGGGCTGGGCACCTTCTTGCCGCTGAGCGAGGAACAGATCGCGGCGCGGCGCTTGCACGCTGAGTACGCGGAGCTCTCGGCTGAGGCGGCTAAGCAGTTGAATGAGGTGAGGTTGTGCGGCGGGCGAGTTGTTGCCGTCGGCACGACCACCGTGCGCACGCTGGAGACAGCGGCGCTCTATGCGCTTGGCACGCCACCAGAGCACCTCCCGCTGGCAGGCTACACCGAAGCTGAGCAGTGCGCCTGGCGCCCGATTAGCGCCTTCAGCGCCCAGACTGACTTGTTCATCATGCCCACTTTCAAATTCCGCGCTGTAGATGCCCTCGTCACGAATTTTCACCTGCCTAAGTCCTCGCTGCTGATGCTAGTTAGCGCTTTTGCGGGGCGCGAGTTGATCTTACGCGCTTACCAGGCGGCTATCGAAGCGGGCTACCGTTTCTACAGCTTAGGCGATGCCATGTTGATCCTGTAGGTGGCGCCATGTTACTCGCTCTGGACACAGCCACGCGCACGTTGAGTCTCGCCCTGCACGACGGCGCCCACGTATATACCGAGTACACTTGGCACAGCGATAGCCATCACACAGTCGAACTTGTGCCAGCCATCCAAGCTGCTCTGGCGCAGGCGCGCCTGCGGGCTAGAGATTTGACGCACCTTGCTGTTGCGCAAGGGCCGGGCTCGTTCAACGGATTGCGAGTTGGTTTCAGTGTGGCGCAGAGCCTAGCTTTGGCGCTGAATGTGCCGCTGATCGCCATTCCAACGCTGGATATCGTAGCCGCTGCGCAGCCGCCGCTCACGCCGCGCTTGATCGCCCTCGCACAGGCCGGGCGCGGGCGCTTATGCGGCGCTGCCTATGACTGGTCAGCGGGGCAAGGCTGGCAGGCTGCCAGCCAGGCACGTATCGAGGCGCCTGAGGCGCTCTTGGCTGCCTTCAGCGCCCCGCACACACCAACGCGCGTCGCCGGCGAGGTAGACAGCGCTGTTCGGACTGCCATTCACGTCCTCAACACAGCCAGCGCACGCCAGCTCGAGCTGGCCTCGCCGGCTTGGGCGCTGCGGCGTGCCGCCTTCCTAGCCGAGCAGGCCTGGGCGCGCTTCCGCAGCGGCGAACAGGGCGATCCGCTGCGCGCTGTGCCCTTCTACTTACATCAGCCCGGCCTAGCGCATCCATAGGTCAAAAAACGATGTACACGCTGCGCTACATGCGTCTGCAGGATATCCCGCACGTGATGGCAATCGATCAGCTGGCTTTCAGCACGCCTTGGTCGATGAACTCGTATGTTTTCGAGATCAACGACAACCACAGCGCGCATATGATTGTGCTCGAGCAAGCTGATGAGACCTCGCTCATTGTTGGCTACGGCGGCATGTGGGTGATCGAGGGCGAAGCCCACATCAGCACCATCGCCACCCATCCGCATTGGCGCGGGCAGGGCTTGGGCGAGGTACTCTTGGCGGGCATGGTCTTGCGCAGCATGGCGCTGGGCGCCACCTACAGCGTCCTAGAGGTGCGTGTGAGCAATGTGCCCGCCATCAACCTGTACCGCAAGTACGAATTCCAGATCGTGAGCGTGCGCAAGGGCTACTACCGCGATAACAACGAGGATGCCTACCTGATGCACTTGGTGGCGCTGGATGCTGCCTATGCTGAGCGCTTCGCCCAACGTTGGCGGGCGCTGCAGATGCGAGTCGCTTTCACCGATCTGCTCTCGCTGGGGCGCCCCAATAGCCGTGAGCCAATCATCTAGACCTTGAGGAGAAAGCTTTACCATGACCGAGACTCTAACTCTTGAGCAGCGCCGCGCCGCCCTAGAGGCGATTGCCGCCGAAGTCCGCGCCTGTGATAAGTGCCCGTTGCATGCTGCCGGGCGCACTAACGCTGTGCCAGGCGCCGGAAGCTACACTGCTGAGGTGATGTTTATCGGTGAAGGGCCCGGCTTCAACGAAGATCGGCAGGGACTGCCGTTCGTGGGGCAATCTGGCAAGCTGCTGGACGAGCTGCTCGCCATGATCGGCATGGCGCGCGCGCAAGTCTTTATTACGAACGTGGTCAAGTGCCGCCCGCCCGAAAATCGCGATCCGCTGCCGGAGGAAGTCTCAGTCTGCACGCAAGCCTATCTCTACCGCCAGATCGAGCTAATCGCGCCGAAGGTGATCGTAACGCTGGGGCGCTTCAGCATGGGCTTATTCTTCCCCAATGCCAAGATCACGCAAATTCATGGGCGCGCAAAGTGGGAGGGCGGGCGCGCCTATCTGCCGCTATACCATCCAGCGGCGGTGCTGCGCAACATGGCCGCCCTCAAGCCGCAGATGGAAGCAGACTTCCGCCAAATTCCCCAGCTGCTGGCGCAATGGGCAAGCCACTCGAGCGCTGCCACGCCCACCAGCACGCCGCCTGCCGAGCCGCCTAAGCAGTTGAGCTTATTTTAGGGCGGTTGCATATCTGCTGAGTTCTGCTAGGATCATGCCTGACCGGCGAGAACAGGAGGCAGGTGTGTGGATAATCCGATTGCCGTTTTGATAGTCGGCAGCTTAGCGGCGTTGATGGCGAGCTTAGGCGTGTGTTGGCTGCGCCAATACGCCACTCAACCCAGCGCACCGCGTCAAGATGCCTCGCCTGGTAGGCCGAACGGCGGTGGCTTGGCAATCCTGGCGGTGGTGCTGATGCCCTTTATGCCATTTGGCTTGGCTATGAGCTCCGATCCGAGCATTGTGGTGCGCTTCTCGCTGGCGGCGGCTCTGATGGCGTTCATCGGCTTCTATGAAGACTTTCGGACGTTGCCGCGCCCGTTACGGCTGCTAGTGCAAGCCGCTGCCGCCTTGATTTTTGTGCCAGCTGTGCCGCTCACAAGCTTGGCCTTGCCCGGCTTCAACCTTGAGCTGCCGCTCTGGCTTGGCTACCTGATCGCCACGGCTTGGCTCGTCGGCTTGACCAACGTCTACACTTACATGGATGGCATCAACGGTCTGGCGAGTGGGCAAGCCGTCCTGGCGGCGGGCTTTTGGGCGCTGATCGGCTGGTTGTGCGATGCACAGCTAGTCGCTTTTCTGGCTGCGCTGCTCGGCGGGAGCGCGCTGGGCTTCAGCCTTTACAATTTGCCGCCCAAGAGCATCTTTCTGGGCGAGGCAGGCAGCAGCTTTCTCGGCTTCAGCCTAGCCGCCTTGCCGCTGATATGCATCGGGCAGGGGGAGTCGCCGCGCTTGTTCATCAGTGGCGTGCTGGTAATGTCGCTCTTCACGTTCGACGCCCTTTTGACCTTTGTGCGCTACTTGCTGGCGGGTGGCGAGGATCGGCATGCCAATCGCTCACACTTGTATCAGCGCTTGCTCAAGCTGGGGGATAAGCCTTTGTATGTGCTACGCTTGTACTTGTTGCTCTCGGCGGGCTTTGGCGTGGCAGGTTTGCTCTACTGGCAGGCGGCAGCATCTTCGCTTCTGTTTGCGGTTGGCATGGTCTGCCTAGCGCTCTACGCCTGGATCAAGCGCCGCGAGACGCAAGACGAGTTCTTCTCAGGCACGCTCATCACGAAAGATGATCCCGGCTGCTCATGAAACTGCTGATCGTCGCCTCATCGCTCGATTTGCGCCAGCCCTTCAGCGCCACGCCCGCTTGGTGGCAGCTGCTGAAAGGACTCTACGAAATTGGCGTAGACGTCCTCGCCACGACATATCAAGGCCCTGCCATCGAGACGCTCTGGTGGCGTGCTCTGCCTAACCCTGTGCGCGCGCAAGGCGATGCCTTCAAGGCAGTCCGTGCCTTGCTCGAGCGGCGAGGCGGCAAGGAGAAAACCGTCGAGACGGTGCGCAGCGGCGAAACCCGCGCTGAGCGTCTGCAGCGCGAGCTGGCCCAGCGCGTGATCATGCCGCGCTGGCGCGCCTTCATCGAGCGCACCTTCAAGGCACATCCCAACATCGACGCCGTGCTCTTCCTGACCATCCCACTCAATCACGTGGTTGGTTTGGCGGCGCACGTCCAAACAAAGTTCGGCAAGCCTGTGCTGTATTATGACGGCGACGTGCCTGCCAGTCTGCCGCAGTTTGCTGGCTTTGCCAGCGGCTTCAAGATGTATTATGGCGCCAATGTGGGCGAGTACACAGCCTTTATCTCAAACAGCTACGGCGGCGCGCAGCTGCTGCGCGATTTGGGCGCGCGGCAAGTGCACGTTCTGTACTACGGCGCTGATCCAGATGTCTTCAGCCCTATCGATGTGCCGAAAGATATCGACGTCTTCTTCTACGGGCACACCCGTGAGTATCGTGAGGCATGGATCGATGCCATGCTAACGGCTGCCAGCCGCGCCATGCCAGAGGCGCGTTTCGCAGTGCGCGGCAGAGGTTTAGGCAGTCTAGGGCGCGCCCAGATGTTGCCGTACCTCTCTTTCAGCAAGCTGCGCGAGTACGCTTGCCGCGCTAGGATCAATCTGTGCATCACGCGGCAGGCGCATGCCTCTGTCTTTGCCTCGTCCAGCGCGCGTCCGTTTGAGCTAGCAAGTTTGGGCGCGTGCATTGTGGCGAATCCGTATTTAGGCATCGAGACCTGGTTCGAGCCTGAGCGCGAGATCATCGTCGTGCACAGCGCCGAGGAAGCTGTTGAGCGCTATCGCTGGCTGCTGGCAAATGACTCGGCGCGTGAGGGTATCGGGGCAGCGGCGCGCCAACGCCTGCTGGCAGAGCATACTTTCCGTCAGCGCGCGCGCGAGCTCGTGCAGATCGTCAGGCAACATTTGTGATGGGTGCGTGGCTGATCGCGCTGATCGGCTTGGGGAGCCAATGGTTTTGGGCGCGCGCTCTCGTGCGGGGTGACCTGCCCCTGACGGCGCTGACGGCGCTCGGCTTGGGCGGTGGTGCGATCTCGCTGAGCATGCTGTGGCAGGGGCTGCTCGGGCTGACGATCAGGCCACAAGTGACGCTCAGCCTGTGCTTGGTGCTCGGCGGGCTCGGTTGGCTGTATGCGCGGCGCCTCTGCAGCGCGCCTGAGCATCTCGAGGCGCCTTACCGTCTGCCTGCGCAGCGGGCTGTAATTGCCCTGCTGCTCTTGACAGCGGGGCTGTGCTTGTTCAATGCGGCGTATTGGTTCTATAACCGCGACGACGCCATTGCAATCTACGCGCGCTTCGGCAAACAGATTGCGCTCTCTAGCGCGTTGCCATCACTAGGTGCCGGGTCGCTCTATGAGGCGTACCCGATGTTCCTGCCGATGCTCTACGCCTTCGCCCACCAGCTCTCGGGCGCCTTCAACGATAGCTTAGCAGCGTTTTTAGGCGCGCTGTTCAGCGTGGGCGTGCTAGGCGCAACCTATGCGCTGGGACGCGAGCTGTTCAATGCCCCGATCGGCCTAAGCGCTGCATTGATCCTGGCTCTAGCGCCGCTCTTCACGGATTGGGCTTCAGCGGGCTACGCCGATCTGCCGTGTGGCTTTTTCTACGGCATGAGCGCCCTTTTTATGGCGCGCTGGGCGCGGCGGAACGCCTGGCAGGATGCGCTCCTAGCTGGCGTTATGGCGGGCTTAGCAGCATGGATGAAAAACAGCGGGCTGCTGATCGTTGGCGGCTTTGGGGCGTGGTTCGCCTATCGCTCAGTCGTAGAGCGGCGCGCTCTTCATCGTGAGCTGAGGGGCGGGCTGTTGATCGGGATCGGCTTCTTGGCAGTTTGTGGCGCGTGGTATATCCGCAGCTTAGCGCTGATCGGCACCCCTGTGCCACCAACCGGCTGGACGTGGCTGGCGCAGCGCACACTGAGCAATCTTTTCCCCTATTGGGGTGAGGCGGGCTATCTGTTCCTCGGCTACGCGCTGACGCTGGGCGTAGCCTTAACGCTAGCGCGTGCTATCGCACGGCGCCACCCGCCCTCGAGCTTGCTGATGGCGTTCTATCTGCCTTTTTTCGGTGTGTGGTGGCTATTTTTCAGCTACGATAGGCGCTTTCTGCTGGCCTTGAGCGCGCTAGTTGCGGTCATGGCTGCTGAGGCATTGCGCATCTGCCTGGCACCGCTTTTCAGGCGCCTACCAATGCTGCATCGTACAATGCTGATGCACGTCGCCCTGCTGAGCAGCTTTTTCGCGCTCTACACAGCAGTAGACTACAAAGCGGAGCTGCTGGGTGCGCCGTTCATGGGCGCCGAGGCGCGCTGGCGCGTGGTGCTAGGCGCGCGCTACGATGTGGCGCGCTTCCTGAGCACTTTGCCAAAGGGTGCACAAGTCTGGACGGGCGATCAGCTGCTCTTTTATCACACAGAGGGCGTCACTGTGATCACGGGTGGCTTGCCCGCTGCGCCACAGCCCAACGGCTACCTCGCCCTATCGCCGAGCGAGGTGCTGCCGCCTCAATTTGCCGATTGGCAGCCAATCTACGCATATGAGGGATGGCGTGTCTACGCCATTCAGCCTGAGTGAAGGCCCTCTAACAGCTAGCGATTGACCGTGATGACTACGTCGTTAGAGCGCACCTCGCCGATCCAGACGCCCTGATCGCTGAAGATCGGCGTTGGGGTGAGCGGGCCGGGCACAGGCAGCTGCCCGCGCGCTGTATTGCGGTAGATGGCGATGATGCGGTACTGCTCACCGCCCGTCACGCCGCTAGCCGCGAGGCGCGCCGGATCGATCTCGACACGCACATTACAGCGCGCGCGCGGTGGCAAGACGCGCAGCAGATTACGGTCGAAGGCTTGCGGCTGGGGCACCTGCGGGCGCACTGTGAACGGCTCGCCGGCCACGCGCCCGTTCAGCGCCTGAATGGCGAAAACTAAGCCTGGCTCCTGCTGAGTGAAGCGGAAACGGATGCTCGGCTCATCGTAGAAGAGCGTCAGCGGCGCCAGGCTGGTGTTGACCAAGCGCACTTCCATCACGAGCGGCTCGTCGGCGCTGATCGTCGGCTTGCGGACGATCAGCTCGACGCTTAGCACTGAGGGATCGACGCGCGTCGCCAGGATGGACTGATTATTGCCCGAGATGACCGGCCGCGAGAGGCTGTTGCAGTCCAGGCCACTCTCCACGCCCGGGAAGAAGCGCGTGCCGAGCAAGACGCCGATGTAGATCAGCGCTGCCATGATGATAAAGCGCTCAGTTGGGTCTTCCCAATGCTCGCGCAGCGGTCGCCTGAAAAAGCCCAAGCTCTATGTTTCCTCTTGCAGCCAAGCTGCGATGCGCGCCAGCACAGCGCTAGGCTCACTGGCCGAGAACCACTCAGGCGCGCCATGATGCCGAAACCACGTCTCTTGGCGGCGCACGAAGATGCGCGTCTCGCGCTTGAAGGCGATCAGCGCTTCTTCAAGGCTGCATACGCCGCGTATGTGAGCGCCCAATTGTGCATAGCCGAGCCCGCTCAAGGCAGGCAAGCGCGGATCATATCCGCGTTTATACAACTGAGCAACCTCTTCCAGCAGACCGTCTTGCATCATGCGCTCGATGCGGGCATCCAAGCGCGGAAAAAGCGCCTGGCGCGGCATGTGCAGCCCAATTTCCAGGATGCGATAGAGCGGCGGCGCCTTGCGCCGTTGTGCGCTGAACGGCTCGCCGCTCAGGATGCACACCTCAAGGGCGCGGATCAGGCGGCGGCTGTTGTGCGGGTCGATGCGCGCCGCCGAGACAGGATCGAGCGCCCTGAGCCGCTCTACCAGTGCGGCCGTGCCACGCTCAGCGTACAGCGCCTCTAGCTCGGCGCGCAAGGCAGGATTGGGCGGCACTTCGGGCGTGCGCCAGCCCTCCAACACAGCCGTCACATACTGCCCGCTGCCACCGACCAAGAGCGGCAGCTTGCCACGTCCGTGAATCTCAGCGATGGCGGCATAGGCAAGGCGCTGGTACTCTGCTAGGGTGAGTGGCTGGTCGGGATCGGTGATATCGATCAGGTGATGGGGCGCTGCGGCACGTTCAGTCACAGTAGGCTTGGCAGTGCCGATATCCATGTAGCGGTAGATTTGGCGGCTATCGGCGCCTACTATCTCGCCGTTGAAGCGCTGCGCAATTTGAATGGCGAGCGCCGTCTTGCCGACGCCCGTCGCCCCGATCAGTGCGATCAGCCTACCATCCGAGTGCATCGCGGATGATCTCGACGGCGCCGCTGCGGTAATCTACCGCAGCTAGGTCAAAGCGGAAGGGCGTCTCGTCTTGATTGTGGCTGTGCAAATAAGCTAGCGCCGCGCTCAGCAGGTGAGCAGCCTTGCGTGGCGTCAGGCTCTCGATAGCCGCTGAGAGGCCTGCCGAGCAGCCACGCACTTCAACGAAGACCCATTCGCCCTGATGCTGCGCGATCAGATCAATTTCGCCCTCAGGGCAGCGCCAATTGCGCGCCACAATTTGGTAGCCTGCTTGTTGTAGAGCGCGTTCAGCCTGCAATTCGCCCTGTGCGCCCTGCTTACGCCGATTCATTCTGCTAGGCATGACCATCAGAATTAAAAAGCGCTCCGTACTGCGCCTGAGCGTAGCACGGAGCATCCGAGTTAGCAAGCTCAGACCTTCCCCGCACGGATTTTGTTGTACATGGCTTGTGTAGCCTTAGATGGCTGAATACCGAGTGTACGTCTCAGAATATCTGAGAGCTTCTCGTACTGTGCGATAGCCTTAGTTGTCTCGCCACGCAAGCTGTAGAGCGCCATTAGTTCCCGGTGGATGTCCTCGCGTTGTGGCACCTCGCGCATAGCGCGCAAGTAGAAATGAATTGAGCGCTCAGTGTCGTTTTGTGTGCGGTAGAGCCGTGCGATGCCAATCAATGCCTCAGCGTAGGCAAGGCGCAGCTGCTCACGGCGCTTGACCACCCATGCCATGTCGTTTTTGTAGAGGAACGGGGTGCGGTAGAGCTTTATCGCATTGTACCAGACCTGCGGATCGTCGGGCGGGTTTAGCCTGGCCGACTCGATGATCGACTCGAAGCGTGCCACATCGTAATGAATCGCCATCTGATCCGAAGGGCGATAGAAGCCGCCCGAGTACTGTGTCAGCTCGTAGCCCAAGCGCTCGCTGATCTTGCGTTTGGTCACATGGAAGACGTTGGTAGCCTCTTTGATGGGCAGATCGGGCCAGAACGTCTCGAAGACCTCGCTGCGAGTCACCATTGGATGATCGATGAAGAAGTAGAAGAGGTTGCGCGGCAGCGGGCCGTCCCACGTGGTGATGGGCTTGCCATCCACGAACACATAGCCAGCCGCTAAACCGTAGACTTCCAGATGCGCTGTGGCCCGCCTATTCGGGTTAAAGATGCCCTCATCGAGCGTCATGTCATCCCCGAAGACCATCGCCTCGCCGCGATACACCATCTGCGCCCACATCTGATAGTCCAGCAACCTGCTGTTCAGCACAACTTTGAGATCGGCGGGTAAAGCCTCTGCTAGGCGTTCGAAGAAGACTAGCAGCACTTCACAGCCAACGTCAGAGTTACTCAACAGCAGATCGGCGTTATCCACAACCAAGTAAGCTGGCTTAGGCCAAGCTTTCTTCAGATCAGCCACTAGGGCGTCAGCGCACTCGGCTGGGGCAGCTCTGCGATTAACAGCCTGCACAGATTGTGCCCCGAAATTCGGGTCGAAATCGCGAAGTGCCTCAGTCAGCTGCCACAGAAAGGTATGCAAATCTACAGGTTGATTGATCGCATAGTAGTATGCCTCGCTGCCTGCATTCAAGAACCACGCTAATAGAGCGTTACGGCTGCGCAGACGCGGCGAGAGCAGGATCAGGCTGCGCTCTTGCGTCCGCTCCCTGAAGGTCTCAAAGGTCTCAGGTGTGAAGTGTGAGTACACGTTCATAGCTTTTTCTGCTTTCTACTGGACGGATTTTGAATATGGGATCGCGACACGCAAACTGCTTTTTATAAGTTTTTTTACTTGTCTCGCTAACTTACTCACTTCTGAATATAGATTACCGTTTGTAACAAGACAAGTCAGATTATTCGGCTATCTTCATGCAGTTTGGGCTTAATAGTTGAATAGAATGCGCTCTGGTAAGGCACATTTTTCACGCACTGGTGCCGATGAAAAGAAAATAAGGTAATGAACGCAGCGCCCTGCCGGCTACATCAGAACTTATCAAACTCTCATAGTTTACTTATTTTGTGTGGGGTCAGCTCTGCACGCTGTCGAGGACTGCTTGTGCGCGCTGCCCTGCTTCGGCTTGCAAGCAGACCGTCTCGTGCTGATCGCGCAGGCGCTTAAACTTGACTGTCCCTGTTGCGATCTCGTCCTCGCCTAACAAAGCGACCAGCGGAATACCGCGTTTATCGGCGTAGGCAAGCTGCTTGCCCAACTTAGCGCTGCCCGCAAAGACTTCTACCGAGAGCTCAGCGGCGCGCAGCTGGCTGGCCAGCCGCAGCGCAGCTGGGCGTAACTCTTCGTTGAAGACGCACACTAAAACCTGCACTACTGTGCGCTGCAAGGGCTCTGGATACATGCCGCGCTTTTCCATCAGCACAATCAGACGCTCGATGCCTAGGCTGACACCGACTGTCGGCAGCGAGGTCTTGCGGAACAGCCCGATCAGGTCGTCGTACCTACCACCCCCTGCCAAACTGCCAACGCGCTCTTCAGGGTCGGCGCTGAGCGAGACTGCCTCGAAGATCGGGCCTGTGTAGTAGCCCAACCCGCGCACCATCGCAGGATCAAAGGCGACAAGTGTGCTGGGAATCGCACTCGCCTCGAGGTAGGCGAAAACGCGCTCTAGCTCTGCGATGCCTTCTAACGCCAGCGGCACAGCGGCGAGGATCTGGCGGAACTGTGCCAGCTGCATCGCCGCTGCCGCGTAGCCGAGCTCGGGCGCGCCTGAGCCGATCAGCGCCATGATGCGCCCAACCACTTCAGCCGAAATGCCGCCCTTGAGCAGCTCTTCACGCACGCCATCCGCCCCGATCTTGTCCAGCTTGTCAATGGAGCGGTACAAGTTAGCCAGCGCTTCGCCTTCTAGCCCCACATACATGCCGATGCCAGTCAGCAGCTTGCGATTATTCACCTTAACGGCGAAATCGCTAAAGCCGAGCCGCTGGAGGGCAGTCACTGCCACGCTGATCACTTCGGCGTCGGCTTCCATACCTTCCACACCGATGCAGTCCACATCGCACTGATAGAACTCACGGAAGCGCCCGCGCTGTGGCCGTTCGGCGCGCCAGACGGGCGCGATCTGATAGCGGCGGAACGGCAGATTGAGCTTGCCTTCGTGCAAGGCGAAGGCGCGCGCCAGCGGCACGGTCAGATCGTAGCGCAGGGCGAGTTTTTCCTTGCCACCAGGGTGCTGGGCGTAAAAGATCAGCTTCTCGGCATCTGCGCCGTATTTGCCTAGCAGCGTCTCTTCTAATTCAAGGACGGGCGTCTGCAATGGCTCGTAACCGAACGCCTCGAAGACACGCGCCACACGCTCGATTACAAACTGGCGGCGCAGCATTTCTTCGGGCAAAAAATCGCGCATCCCGCTAGGTAAGCGCGGCGTGATCTTCTCCACAGGATCGTCCTTTACACGAAGAACAGTATTCCTATGTCTTTGGGCATATGATAGTACGCTGCAGTGGTTTGTCAATCCTTTATAAACGCCGCGCTTGAAATTTTTATTAAGTTCTTACATTTAGCTGATAATCAAGGCAGTTTGAGCCGCGCAATCAAGAAGCCGCCCTGTTCAAGGGTGAAGCCGCGCTCAAAGGTGCCCGATCCATTTTCCAGCAGCACGATCTCGGCTGATTGGGGCGCGAAAGCAATGCCTCCCGCTACGTGATAGCGCGCCGCTTCAAAGGTCTGTTGCTCAACTGTGAAGTTAATGGCAACAAGGTATAGCGTATCCTCTGACCAGCGCTGCAGGACGTAGAGGGCGTCTTCGTTGCGCGGAACAGCGAAATTGCCGGCCCGCAGTGCGGCCTCCTCATTGCGCAGCTGGCCGAGTCGGCGATACAGGCTCAAAAGTGAGCTCGGATCGCTGTCTTGCTCTTCCACACTGATGCCATCGTTCGGCGCGTTGCTGCGATTAGCGGGCTTGAACCACGTCGTCATGCCGGGCCCTGACTCAGCGGCGTACCAATCTAGCGGCTCGCGGCGGAACTCATCAAAATACGGATTGCCCGCGCCTTTCACGCCCTTCATGCCGATCTCCTCGCCATAGTAGATAGTCGGCACATCCGGCGCTGTGTAGAGCCAGACGGCTGCCGCGCGCGCTAACTGAAGCTTGCCCTCGACCATGCTCAGCAAACGATTCGTATCGTGATTGTGCGTGAAGTGCGCTAGGAAGGTCGTGGGTGCGATGGTACGCCGCATAGCGCGCATGGCCGAGCCGAGCGCTGCAGCACCGCCCATCCCGTTGATGATACCATCGCCGTTGCGATCGTGGTGGCCGCTGAGCGCGCTGAAGGCAGGGAAGTGGAAGGCAGCATCTAGAGCGGTGCCATCCAAAAAGCGGCTGATTGTCGCGCCATCCGCCCAAATTTCGCCCAGAATCACTGCATTGGGATTGACAGCATCCATTGCAGCGCGCAGCTCCCTCCAAAAATCGAGCGGCACGTCTTTTGCCACGTCGGCGCGGAAGCCGTGCACACCATCCGATGGATCGCCATCCCCATTCGGATCGAGCCAATGCAGCGCCACATTGATCATGTACTCGCGCACGCGCGGTGAGTCGTAGTTCAGCTCTGGCATGAAGCCAATGCCCGCAAAAGCTTGGTAGCGCGTGTGCTCAGGGTTAGTC
This sequence comes from Aggregatilineales bacterium, assembly GCA_046719055.1. Taxonomy (GTDB): domain Bacteria; phylum Chloroflexota; class Anaerolineae; order Aggregatilineales; family UBA2796; genus CP2-2F. The sequence goes on from JBDNDQ010000025.1 coordinate 19,781, forward strand.
CAGATGTAGAACTCGGCGTACTCGCTCTGCGGATTGCCCAGCGCCTCCCGGAAGAAGGGATGCTGATTCGAGGTGTGGTTTGCCACATAGTCGATCAGCAGGGACATACCGCGCGCCCGGACAGCTTGGATCAGGGCGAGGAAGTCCTCGCGAGTGCCGTAGTCAGGGTTGATTGTGTAGTAATCAGTCGTATCGTAGCCGTGATAGGATGGGCTGCTGAAGATCGGCAGGAGCCAGATTGTGTTGACGCCGAGCGACTGAATGTAATCGAGCCCTTCAATCACGCCGCGCAGATCGCCAATCCCATCGCCGTCTGAATCGCGGAAGCTGCGCACAAAGAGCGAGTAAATCACGCTCTCGCCGAACCAAGCCGTCTCGGGCTTGCGGACGGGCAGCGGATCGAAGTCGGGTGCGCTGGGCGTGGCAGCCTCAGCCACGAACTCAACTTCAGGCAGCAGCGTTAAGTCGCCTTGCCAGTCGACATGGGCGCTCAAAATCCACGCTGATTGTCCATCGGGCAGGGCAATTTGTGCAAAGCGGCGGCTGCGCGCCGTCGCAAGGATGGGCTGCCCCACTTCTAGGCGTGCCAGCTCGGGCGCCGCTAGTGATGGCTGGCTCCGCGCTGACGTGGCCCGATTGGCAGTGCCGTTCAAGCCCGTGACGGTTGGCGTTGGCTCTGGTGTGGGGCTAGGAGTTGGGGTGCGGCTGGGCGTGAGGGTGGGTGTGGGCGTGCGCGTCGGTGTGACCTGCGCCGCAGCGGTCAGGGTGGGCGCAACGCGCTGAGTGCCTTCGGCGCGCGCCGTAACGGTGGCGATCGTCTCAGAGGAGTCACAGCCGCTCAGCAGCGCCGCAACAATTAGCAAGATGAGCGATAGGCGTTTAAGCATTGTTTAATCCTAGTCGGCTAGACTGATGAACATCGGCAACAGTATAGGGAAATTCGGGCTCAGTGGCAACGGTTGGTATGGCGGAGCGCACAAATCGTGTAGAATGTAGGTATGATCACAGTTGAATCGCTCACCAAGCGCTACGGACGCTTCATGGCATTACGCGGCATCAGCTTTCAGGCAGAAAGTGGCGAGATTCTCGGCTTTCTCGGCCCGAATGGCGCTGGCAAGACCACCACAATGCGCATCCTGACCGGTTACATGCCGCCTACCAGCGGGCGTGCCTCAGTGGCTGGCTATGACGTCTTCACGGACTCGTTGGAGGTGCGCAAGTACGTTGGCTACCTGCCGGAGACTGTGCCGCTCTACCCGGATATGACCGTACACGGCTACGTAAAGTACGTGGCGGAGCTGCGCGGTGTACGGCATGCCACCAGCCGCGCTGATGATGTGTTGCGCATCGTTGGGATGCACACCCGCCGCGAGAGCCTGATCCGCAGCATCTCAAAAGGGATGCGGCAGCGCGTCGGCTTGGCGCAGGCGCTCGTTCACGATCCGCAGGTGTTGATCCTGGACGAGCCAACTATCGGGCTCGATCCGCGCCAGACGCTCGAAGTGCGCGACCTGGTGCGGAGTCTGGGCAAGACGCACACGATCCTGTTCAGCACACACATCCTGAGCGAGGCTGAGCAGGTCTGCGATCGTGTGGTGATCATCCATCGTGGCGAGATCGTGGCGATGGATAAGCCAGAGGCGCTGCGCGATCAGCTGCAGACGGGCGCCCGGCTGTTTGTGCGCGTAGGCAAAGCCGAGTCAGTTGAGGCGGTGCGCAAAGTCCTGCAGAGCGTGGCAGGCGTGGCGAGCATCACGGCGCTAAGCGATGGCTTCAGCGTAGAGGCGCGGCGCGGCGTCGATGTGCGGCCGCGTCTAGCCAGCGCGGTCATCTCAGCTGGCTGGGAGCTTTTGGAGCTGCGCCCGTTGGCGATGTCGTTGGAGGATATCTTCCTAGAGCTGACCGTGCGCGAAGGGGCGGATGAACGGCTATGAGGCACATCTGGATCATCTTTCGGCGTGAGCTGGGGCAGTATTTCAGCTCGCCTATCGCCTACTTTGTCGCCTTTGCTGTGCTGCTGCTGACCGGCTTCACCTTCAACGACGATCTGGCGATGCGCAATGGGCGCTCACCCGTCGATCCTGCTTTGCCGCTGATCTACTTGGCACAATTCAGCGTCTTTTTTGTGCCGCTGCTGACCATGCGCCTATTAGCAGAAGAAAATCGCGAGGGGACGCTCGAGCTGCTGATGACCTTGCCGATTCAAGATTATCAGATTGTGCTGGGTAAGTTTTTGGGCGCTTGGGCATACTATACCATATTGATCAGCCTAACCGCTGTGCATCAAGGGCTGCTCCTGTGGCTAAATCCGGGTGATTTTGGGGTAGCGTTTGCGGCATACATCGGCTTATGGCTGTTCGGCGGCGCCTCGATCGCAGTGGGCATGTTCTTCTCGGCCTTGAATGAGAACCAGATCGTGGCGGCTTTCTTGAGTATGGCAGCCCTGCTGATCTTGTGGCAGGCTGATCTGGTCGGCAATGTGCTGAACAACCGCCAACTTGCCGAGTTCGTGCGCAGCTTGAGCTTTCAGAGCAACTACTCCTATTCATTTGCTATTGGCATTGTGCGCTTCGATCATACGGTCTTCTTCTTGGGCGTGACGGGCACTCTGCTACTCGCCACTGCTCAGATTGTGCAGTCGCGGCGCTGGCGCTAGGAGCAGAGAAAGATGGCCTCTGAGGGGAAGTCGAGGCGTGCCCTTGTGCTGGATCGGTTGAGCGTCGCCCGCTGGAGCAGCGCCATCGGCGCGTTAGGGCTGGTGGCAGCGGTGCTTGCCTTCTTGGCGGGCGGCGAGCTCTCACCACTGGTGGTGATCAGCGCCCTGATCGGGATGGGCGGGCTGAGTCTGTGGATGACGCTGGCGCCTGAGGATTTTCGCAGCACGCTGACGGGCAGACGCGCCGTTTACGGCAGCAATAGCGTCTTGATCGTCCTACTGTTCATCGGCATCGTGCTGATCGTCTATGGGATGGCGGCGCGCAGCGGGATTGCAGCCGATTTCACCTCGCGCGGCTACTACACGCTCAAGGCGAACATCCGCCCGATCATCGAGCAGCTCTCGCGCCCGATCCAGATCACGGCTTTCTACAGCCGCCGCTTGCTGACTAATCAGGCGCTCGAGTCGCCCATCTTGCGGCTGTTCAGCGATGCTGCACCGGGAAAAATTCGACTGGTCTACGCCGATCCGGACGTGCAGCCAATTCTGGCGAGGCAGTTCGGCTTGCGCAGCGCTTACGGCATCTTTATCTCGTATCTGGATGCTGAAGGCGCGCCCGACCCGAATTTCACAGTCAGAGTTTTGACGGCGCGCGATCGGTTGCCTGACGTGCCAGTTGAGGCGGATTACGTCAACGAGCGCTGGATCGCCGAGGCGATCTTGCAGCTAGAGGTACGCGGCCGATACCGTGTCCTGTTCAGCGTTGGCAGTGGCGAGGTAAACCTCGATAACGACGCTACAGGCATCCGCGATGGGCTGCGCGCTGTGGGCATTCAGGTTGCTACGCTCGATCTAAGCCGCGAGGGCGTGCCTCAGGGCACCACCGCACTGATCATCTTGGCGCCAATCCGCGACTTCACCCAAGAGATGGCCGATCGGGTGGCCGCCTTCCTAGATAGCGGCGGTAAAGTGCTGATCATGGCTGAGCCCGCCTTCCGTAGCGATATCCGCTTCATGCAGTCGGAAGATAGCCCTCTGGCGCGCTATCTGTGGGAGAGGTGGGGCGTGCGCCCGAATCGGGATATCGTTTTCGACCCGCTCTCGTTCAACGAGACGCAGTATTACGTGCGGGCGGCACAATTCCTGGCAGGGCACCCGATTGTGCAAAAAGACCAAACAGGCAGTGCGGCGCGCCCGCTCTTCCCAATCGCACAATCGTGGCAGATCGCGCCTGAGCCGCCGCCCGATGTGATCGCACAGCGCATCTACACGACCTCGCCGGAGGCCTTCGGCAAGCTGGACTTGCGCGAGGTGGCGCGCAACCCTGATCGCGCCATCCGCGAGGCAGCTGACCTACCCGGACCGCTGGCGCTCGTCGTGGCGGCGGAAAATACGCGTACAGGGGCGCGTCTGCTGCTGGTGGGCGACTCGGACTGGGTGACGAATGACTTGATCGTCGCTTTTGATGGGCAGATCCTATGGACGAACATGATCGATTGGCTGATCGCCTTCTTGGAGCGCGTCACAGTGGAGCCTGCCTTCGGGCAGCTGCCGCTGAGTGTGCCAAGCCGCGATCTGGAGCTGACGGCGTTCATTACAGTTGGCGTGTTGCCGTCGGCGATTTTGCTGGTGGGTGTGTGGGTATGGTGGCGACGGTCGAGGCGCTAGGGCATGGCAAGAGGTCAGCAGCGCACAGTGATCGTGCTTTTCATCGTATTTTTAGCCTTGTTGGGCGCGGCTTTTGTGCTTTTCCCACGACGGGCGCCCCCCCTTGCACTGGAGCAGCCCAGCGCTGCGCCGATCCCGTACGTTTTTCCGCGCGTGCTGCCAGCGCAGATCACGCGCATCGACCTAGAAGATCGGCGCGATTCGGCAAAGCCTGCTACAATTTCGCTAATCAAAACGGCAGGCGATTGGCAGGCAGTGCGTGAGAATCGCCAAGCGGCGCCGCCCGATTTAACCAAAGTGGCGCGTTTGCTGAACGGTTTGGCAAGTTTGCGCTATAATCGTATTATAGAAAGCACGTCATTGGAGGCATTCGGGTTGGCAGACGGCGGAAGGTACATCATTCGATTTGTGGCTGATCGAACATACACCTTGTACATTGGCGGCACCTCACCTGATCAAACGCTTGCCTATGTGCAGCGTGACGGCTCAAACGCCGTTCTGTTCGTCTCAGCCGAACAGATCGCAGCATTGGCGGGCGCGTTGGAGGGATTAGCGGCACCCTAAAACGCAGAAGCGTCGAACCCGATCACGCTTTCGTAGGTTGCCCTGCCGCTCTTATGGTGGGGCTTTTTTGTCGGAGGAGACCCATAAACCGGAATGTTGATGGTAGCAGACAAAACAACACAGCAGCACATTCAACAGCAGCTAAGTGCCAAAGCCGAGGCGCAGGGCTATGTGCTCTATGACGATATCCTGGCCCTCATCCCTGAGGCCGAGCATAACATCGAGCTGGTCGAGGAAATCATCGATAATCTGACCCAGCTGGGCGTGCCGATCCTGATCGAGCCGCCTGCCGAGGGCCCCGAATCAGCTGACGCCAACCGACTCGGCACGGATGAGGGACTGACCGAGCTCGACGAGCTGGATACATTGGAGCTCGATCTGATCGAGGATGACACCTACCAGCAAGCTATCGAGACGGATGACGTGGTCGGCTTGTATTTGAAGGAAGTCGGGCGCGTGCCGCTGCTGAATGCTGAGGAAGAGGTGCGCCTTGCCAAGCGCATGGAGCATGCACGCCTAGCTGAGGCACAGCTGGCTGAATATGGCGATCGCTTGCCGTCGGATGAGCGGCGCAGCTTAGAGCAGCTGGTTGAAGAGGGACGCGCCGCGCAAGAACATCTGATCAGGGCGAATTCGCGGCTTGTGATCAGCGTGGCGAAGAAGTATATCGGGCGTGGCGTGCCCTTCCTTGATCTGATCCAAGAGGGCAACATCGGCTTGATCCGCGCAGCGCGCAAGTTTGAGTATCAGCGCGGGCATAAGTTCAGCACCTATGCCACATGGTGGATCCGCCAAGCTGTCAGCCGCGCCGTTGCTGATCAAGGGCGCACTATCCGCGTGCCCGTCCACATGGGCGATCAGATCAACCGGCTGCGGCGTATTTCGCTCAGCCTGACTCAGGTGTTGGGGCGCGAGCCAAACATGGATGAAATTGCTGAGGCGATGCAGACCACGCCAGACAAGATCAGCGCCCTGCTGGAAATTTCACGCCGCCCGATCAGCCTTGAGGCGCCAACCGATGAGGATGAAGAGACTGAGATCGGTGACTTTGTGGAAGATACGCGCGGACTCTCGCCTGCGGAAGCCACTGAACGCGAAATGTTGCGCCATCACCTGACGGAAGCGCTGAATCGGCTGCCAGAGCGTGAAGCGCACATCCTGCGGCTGCGCTACGGCCTGGAAGATGGCGAGATGCATACGCTGGAAGAGGTGGGCAAGGCCATCGGCGTGACGCGCGAGCGCGTCAGGCAGCTTGAGGCACAAGCGCTCAACCGGCTGCGCCGCTCGTCCTCACACCGCATCCTCAAAGATTTCTTGCTCGATCAGGGGTGAAGCTGATGCGTGTTGAGCGCCCGCCATACATCTTGATTGTGCTGCTGTTGGGCAGCGGCGGCTATTGGCTGCTGCGCAACTTCCGCCTGCTGCCCGATGTAGATCTGATGCCCTACGCGCCGCTCATCTTGATCTTGCTGGGCATCCAGCTGCTGCTGCGTGGCGATTGGGGCATCAGCTGGGCAGCGCAGACCTTTGGCATCACGCGTGGCACAGTGCGGGCTGCCAGCTTGGAGGCGTATAGCGGCGAGCTGGATGTTAAGTTGCGCGCCTTGCGCCGTGAGGGGCGCCTGATCGCAGGCAACTACACTGCGCGCTCCCGCCCAGACCTGACCGTACGCGGCGAGACAGCCCGCCTGAGCATGCATCGCGGGCGCACCTGGCCTTTCTCTATTGCGGATTGGGAGATCGGCCTAGCGCGCGACCTGCCATGGAATGTGCTCTTAAGCGCCTTCTTAGGCGAGATTGAGGTGGATTTGCGCGGCATCCCCATCAATCGCGCTGAGCTGGGTACAGGCTTCGGCGATATCCGTCTGGTGCTGCCGGAGCTAGTTGGGCAGGGCGTGCGCGCCTTCTCTACTTTCGGGAATGTGACGCTCGCAGTGCCCGAAGGCTGCGCTGCAGTCGTGCGGGTGCGGCGCAAGCCTTTTGCGCGCCTGCAGGTGGATGAGCAGCATTTCGTGCGTTTGGGTGATGGTCTCTATGCCACGCTGAACCACGCCCAAGCAGCACGCAGCACCTACGCGGAGCTAGGCAGCACTTTCGGCACAGTGCGGCTGATCGGCATTCAAGCGGGGCAGCTGTAGCTGTGCGCACAAAGCACGCAGGCACTTTGCGCCAGCTGCGGAGCGTTCAGCATTGTCGAGCGGCGCTGCACGCGCTGTGGCTGCCAAGACTGCTGCGCCGACGTCTACCTGATCAAATATCTCGACCAGTCAGCTTCACAAGCGGCTAGACCAGCGGAAAATATGGCGTCACGCGGATGATTTTGCTCTGGAAGTTGGTCACGTAGTTGCTCAGCCGCTCGTAGAGCGCCTTCCACTCAGGATGATCGAGGATGGCGCGTGCCGTCTTATAATCTTGAGCGATGCCGCCCAGTAGAATAGCCGGGCGCTTACCGTACATCGTGTACCAGCTCTCGGTGGGCTCCAAGCCCAATTTAGATAAGCCCGGAGCTAGCTCCCGCACCAAGAATTCGAAGTAATCCTGATCGCGTCCAGGCAGGATGTCATAGGTCAGAATCAGCTTCACTTGCATCTCAGAGGCTCTGCTCCATCACTACAATTTGCGTTTGCTCAGGCAGATTGCTGGCCGTCACTTTGAAGACTTGTTCCTGTTGCACGCGGCTGACGCCCATCTCGCGCAGAAAGCGATCCAATGGGTCGAGGGCGATGGAGCTGTTAGGCAGCTGGTAGTGCATCGGGATGACGTAATTCGGCTCCAACAAGCTGATCAGCTCAACAGCTTGCGTGGCATTCAAGCCACCACCGCCGCCGACCGGGATCAGCGCCACATGGACGGTCTCCAATGCCTCGATCACAGCTTGCGGCGGGATATGATCGAGATCGCCTAGATGTGCCACGCGCAGCCCGTCGAAATCTATGACATAAGCGATGTTAGGCTTGGGCGCTTCTAGGGCTGCATTGTGCATTGCCACGCCAATGATGAAAACGCCGCCGATCTCGTACTCGCCAGCGCCATGAATCACACGCTGGACGCCTTTCACGCCTTCAGCATAGCTGTGTCCGTGCGCAGTATGGCTGATGGTGACGATCTCGGCCTTCAGCTTGGGCACTGCCAAGCCCAAGTGACCGTCAAACGGATCGGTGACCACAGAGGCTTTACCGCGCTCGGCCAGCCGAAAGCAACTATGCCCGTACCACGTGATTTCCATAACCGCTGAGTCTTTCTGTGTAGGCTGTGCCCATGCGGGCTAACGCTAGCTATTTTAGCGCAGCTGGGCGCCGTGAACAAGCATGAGATGCGTGAATCGCGCATGCGGCGAACTTTGCTAAAATGGAGCGTGCGCAGTGCACACAGAAAGGCAGCTCACTTGACCGAGACGACACAACTAACACAGCTCTCAATGATACAAGCCGTGCGTGCCATCGGCTCGCGCGAGCTCTCGCCCGTGATGCTGACTCAGGCGCACCTGGAGCGCATCGCAGCAGTCAATCCACGTTTGAACGCCTTCCTGACTGTGACAGCCGACTACGCCCTAGAGCGCGCCCGCGCCGCCGAAGCAGGGCTCTATCACGGCGGCAGGCGCAGCGCCATGCACGGCATCCCTTTTGCCCTAAAAGACCTCTACGAGACGAAAGGCATCCGCACCACTGCTGGGACGCAGTTCTGGGCAGAGAATGTGCCCAGGCATCACGCCTTCCTGGTGGAGCTGCTAGAACAGCTGGGCGCTGTGTTGCTGGGCAAGCTGAACATGCATGAGATCGGGCTGGGCGTGCTGAGCGATAACCCACATTACGGCGCCTGCCGCAACCCGTACAACCTCGATTACGCCGCTGGCGGCTCTAGTGGTGGCTCGGCGGCGGCGGTGGCAGCGCGCCTATGCATAGTGGCGCTGGGCAGTGATACGCGCGGCTCGATTCGCATCCCTGCCGCGCTGTGCGGCGTCGTCGGCTTGAAGCCGAGCTACGGGCGGCTGAGCGTGCGCGGCATGTTGCCGCTCAGCTACTCGCTCGATCACGCGGGCCTGCTGGCGCGCAGCGCGGAAGATGTGGCGCTGCTGATGGCGTGGCTCTCAGAGCACGATGCCGACGACCCCTACGCCGTCGAGCTGCTTGAGGGCGATTTTCTATCGGAGTTGGATCAAGGGGTGAGCGGTTGGTATATCGCGCTGGCTGATGACGAGTACTTCAACGACTGTGATCCTGAGATTTACGCTGCAGTGCGCGCTGCCGCCGCCGTGTTTGAGGGGCTTGGTGCGCAGGTGGTGCCGCTTAGGGTGGAGTCGCGCCTCAACGTGAAAGAGACCACACAGCTGAGCCGCACCATCACGGCTAGTGAGGCGGCGATGATCTACGCCGACCGGCTGCAGCGCGAGCCGCATCTCTTCGGGGCAGACGTCCTAGCGCGCCTGCGCAATGAAAGCAGCGCCACAGCGGTCGACTACGCCAAGGCACGCCGTGCGCAAGTGTTGGCGGCCTGGCAGCTGGATCGGTTGTTTAGAGAGTACGATCTACTGCTGACGCCCTGCACACCGATCGTTGGCGTGCGGCTTGCTGATGAGAATGCTAAGGCAATGGCACGGGCACGCCTTTCTGCCTTCACGGCGTATTTCAACATGGCAGGCACACCGGCGATCTCTGTGCCGTGCGGCTTCAGCGCGCAAGGTCTGCCGATTGGCTTGCAGCTAGTGGCGCCCTACGGAGCTGAAGATCGCCTGCTGCGAGCTGCCTACGCCTACGAACGGGCGACTGACTGGCTGGCGAAGGCGCCATCGTTAGCTGTTTAGCTGTCGGGTAGCAAGCCAGGTAGCGGCGTGATGTGCATTACACCGTTATCCACGTCAATGTGGTGCACCACGCTTTCGATGGCCGGGATCAGTACCTCGCCGTAGTGCTCGCCGTGCACCACGTAGACGTCGTTAGCGCCAGTCTCAATCACATCGACAACGTGCCCCAGCACCACCCCTTCGCCTGTGAGCACAGTCAAGCCGATGACCTGAAAGAGGTAAATTTCATCCTCAGCTAACGGTACGCCGTCTTGCAAGGTGACGAGAATATACTGCCCACGCAGCCGATCGGCCGCCTCGCGGCTCTCGACGCCTTCGAGGAAGAGCAGCCATTCGGCGCCTTTATCATGCTGGCAGCGTGTGACGGTATAGGCGCGCAGGGTCTCGGCGCGCTCGGGCGTGTGCGAGAGGTAAATTGTGACGAGATCGCCCATGCGTTGTGGCGTGCTGGTGAGCGCCTGCACGCGCAAGGCACCGCGTATGCCGTGCGGGCGCGCCACGCGGGCTACGGTCAGGTAGCCTTGCGCAGGTAAGAGGGGCATTGGGTAGTCGTCGGTCACAGCTCAATGAATATCCAGGATAACGCGCTTGCCGCTGCGCGCTGCCGCCACACGCAGCAAGGCGCGCAGCGCATTGGCAATCCGGCCTTCCTTGCCGATCACGCGTCCCATATCTGAGGGCGCCACATGCAGCTCGATGACGATGACGCCGCGCCGCACGTGTTCGCTCACGCGCACAGCCTCTGGATGCTCTACCAGCGCCTTAGCGACGTACTCCACCAGCTCTTTCATGATGGTCGCTACTCGGCAGCGCTGTCGAAGGGCATGCTCTTGGCGGCAGGCGCTGGACGGCGAGTCTTCGGGCTGGGCTTAGGCATGGCTGCGCGGGCGGCGTTAGCCTCTTCCACTAATTTCTCCAGCGGCTCACCCTTGCGCAGGCGCGCGAGACGCTCTAGGGTGCCCAGTTTCTTCAGCATACGCGCCACAGGCTCGCTGGGCTGCGCCCCGACCTTCAGCCAGTGTAGGGCGCGCCCTTCATCCAGCTCGATGGTCTCGGGCTCGGTGCGTGGGTTGTAGAAACCGATGATCTCAATGTAGCGTCCATCGCGTGGTGCTTCGCTGTCGGCCACCACGATGCGGTAGCTGGGCTGCTTCTTCAAGCCGACGCGGCGTAGACGGATACGAACCATTGTTAGACGATTGCTCCTCGAAAGGTTAGATACACACTATGGGCTCACTGCCCTTTGAGCAGGCGGCTGATATCGCCTTTGCCACCTTTGAACATCTTCATCATCTTCTGCATCTCGCGGAACTGGCGCAGCAGTGCGTTAATTTCCTGGATGCCCTCTAGCTCACGCTCGGGCTGCTTTTCGGTGTTGATGTAGCCGGCCCCGCGCGCAATGCGCCGCTTACGGCTGGCATTCAGAATTTTGGGATCGCGGCGCTCTTCGGGCGTCATCGAGCGGATGATCGCCTCGATTTTGCGCATACTTTGGTCTGCCTCTGCCTCGTTGATCTGATCCTTGAGGCGGCTCATGCCTGGGATGAGCGAGAGCAGCTGACTGATCGGGCCGAGTCGCTTGACTTGCTGCATCTGTGCCAGGAAATCTTCGAGGTTAAACTCGGCGCGCATGAGCTTTTTGCTCAGACGCTCTGCCTCGCGCTGATCGAACGCCTCTTGCGCCTTTTCAATCAGCGAGAGCATATCGCCCATGCCCAGAATGCGCTGCGCCATGCGGTCAGGGTAGAACTGATCGAGTGCATCGGGCTTTTCGCCCATGCCCACAAACTTGATCGGCACGCCTGTGACGGCACGCATCGAGATAGCAGCCCCGCCGCGCGCATCGCCGTCCATCTTAGTCAGGATCAAACCTGTGATGCCAATGCGGGTGTGGAAGCCTTCAGCGATCTTGACTGCCTCTTGCCCGGTCATGGCGTCCGCCACCAAAAGAATCTCAGCCGGCTTCAGGCGCGCCTTGATCTGCTCTAGCTCGGTCATCAAGCGCTCGTCAATCTGCAGCCGACCCGCTGTATCGACGATCAGGACGCCCGCACCAACCTCGCGCGCCTTGCGCAGACCCCGCTCAGCGATGTCGGGTGGCGCGGCGCTGGTACCCTCATCGTAGACGGGCACATCCAGCTGCTTGCCCAGCGTCTTAAGCTGATCGACAGCGGCTGGCCGGTAGGTATCGGCTGCCACAAGGTAGGGACGGCGCCCCTCGCGGCGCAGCTTGAGCGCCAGCTTAGCGGCGGTGGTCGTCTTGCCCGAGCCCTGCAAGCCAACTAGCATAATCACGACGGGTGGCGCACCGCTCAGATTCAGCCGACCGGGCTCGCCGAGTGTGGCTTGCAGCTCCTCAAAGACGATCTTGATAACCATCTGACCGGGCTTGAGCGCCTTCAAGACCTCTGCCCCGATGGCGCGTTCGCGCACGCGCTTGATGAAATCCTTGACGACGGGCAGCGCGACATCCGCTTCCAAGAGGGCGAGGCGCACCTCACGCAGCGCGACGTCCACATCGGCTTCGGTGAGCACACCACGCCGCCCTAAGCGATCGAAAATCTCTTGCAGTTTGTTGGTCAGGCTTTCAAACACGCCGCACGCCCATTTGCTCAGGGTTGATGACGAGACATTGTAGTAGATTTGCGGCACGGCGTCAAGGCGGTGGCGCCGCTGCATAGCAGACTTGAGCGGTTAGCGGCTCTCGCTGTGGACAAGGCGGGCGTACTCAGCGAACTCGGCTAATTCGCGCTGAGTCAGACTGCGCGCTGGCGTGATAATGTAGCAGGCATCTAGCCACAGCGCTGCTCCGCCAATGCGCTCCGTCGTCTCGCGGATCAGGCGCTCGGCGGCGCCAGCAGGCGCCACTTCAGGCGGTATGCTCACTTGCAAACTGACGTGCGTCGGCTGTACTTCAACGTCTTCGACCTGCCATCCCACCTCTGCAGCAGCCTCTGCAAAGCAGCGCGGCAAAAGCGGGGCAAGGTCATCGCCCAGCGGCGGCGCAGCAGGCAGCAGCGCTAGTGTGAAGACGAGCGGCGGGGCTGGTTTTTGGGCAGCTGCCTCGCGCAGACCCTGTGGCGGGCGCAGATCGGTTGGGCGTGAGGGCAGCGTCTGAGCAGCTTCAGGCACGTCTTCGCTGCACTCAGGCAGAGTGGGCAGCTCGATGGCTGGCGCAGCTTCAGGCACGCGCGCCATTGCCTCATGCAGTTGGCGGGCTACCTGCCGAATGACGCGCATAGGCGCATCGCCATCAAACAGCAGCGAGAGCGTCAAATTTTCCACCGTGCGCGTGGAGTAGAGCAGATAGAGCGTCTCAGGGTTCACCTGCAACGGGCGAAAGACGCTCGGCGCGCTGACGGTGCCCTGCCACATGCGCGCAATCTCGCGCAGGGCAAGGCTGCGGGTTGGCTCGTCGAGCTTGCCAGCGCTGGCAAAGGTGATCAGCTCGCCGTCCCGCGTCAGGAAGGCGGCTCTAGCCGCTGGATCTACGCTTAGCTGCACGAAGCGCAGGGCAAGCGCTGCGACAGGATCAGCCGGGTATGGGTTGACCGAGTGTTGGGGCTGAGCGGCCAGCTTTGCCGTCTCCTGAAGGGCGTGGCTGAGCGTCTGCTCGAGATTGGGTGTATCGGTTGGTGCAATCCAGGCTGAGCGCGCCTCAGGCGGCACTTTTTCTGCCTCATCAGCTAGATGCTGCGCGATATGTGTCAGCGGCACGGAGTCGTCAGCAGCGGCCTCAAGGGCCACTTGGGCGGCGATGAGCACCTGCGGTTCAGGCGGAATGGCAGGCGGTTCGGGCGCTGTAGGGATGGGCTGTGTGCCGCTGATCAAAGCTTTGAGCGTGGCGTCGGGCGGCAGGGGCGGCTCAGGCAGGCTGGCGGGCGGCTCCGAGAGCATGAGCGTGGTGCTGCCATCGGCAAGGCTCTCGACAGCGTGCAAAAAGGTCTGATCAGGCTGGGCAGGCGCTGGCATATGCTGGCGGATCAGCGCCTCTAGCTGGCGGGCGAGGTAGGGCTTGATCAGGCTGGCTAGCGTCTCGGTCTCAGGGGCGAAGGCGGGCGGCTGATCAGCACGGCGGCTGATGATGATCGTCATGCGCGGATGCAAGCGGCGCAGCGTCTCAATCAAGTGCAGCAGGCCGGCTTTCTCGGCTGAGACGTCTACCACAGCGAAATCTTGTGGCTCACGCGCCAGCAGCTCGAGTGCGGCCTGGCTGCTGGCAAAGACGTTCACACGATAGCGCCCAACTCCCTCTAGCGCCTGTTTGATCGGCACAGCGAAGCTGATTTCAGGGTCTAGGATTAAGATGCGGATGAGCCTCATAAGCAATTTCCACTGCCTGCCCACTTTGCCTGATTATAGCACACTCTGCTCGCCAGCCGGGCGCACAGCCAGCTGAAGCGTGGTATACTCCGCGCTGGGCGCGTGCTGCACAAGTTCACAGAAGAGCGCATGGATAACTCGCACAAATTTGCACAATTGGGCATCGCCGTGGCGTTGCTGGGCGGCGTTATCACCTTCATCGGCTTGTTTCCCAGCGCAATTGGTCTGGAGGCGAGTCCTGGTGTGGGCGTGCTGCAGGTGCTGACGATCCTAGTCGGCTTTTCCGTCCTGATGAGCGGCGCTTTCATCTTCGCGCAGGCTGCGTACTATCCCAACAAACGTCACAACCTCGCCCAGAAGATCGGCTTGCGGCTGAGCATGACCGGCGTCGTGCTGGCGACAGCTGTTGGGCTGGCCGATGTGCTGGGCTTCGGCTCGCACTCGCCGCTGCTCGATCAGCGCCCGATCCTTGGGCCGTGGCAGACAGCGGGCTTGATCGGCAGCTTCGTGATCGCATCGCTCGGCCTGCTGATCTTCGTCCTTTTCGGCGATAACACCCCCGACGAGCCGAGCGATCCCGACGATACGCTTACCTGATCAGGCTGGCACGCCCATGACAGACTCACCGAGCGCTGCTAGAATACTGCCCATCAAGAAAGAGGTGTTTTTGTGAGACGGCTTGGGAGAGCATCTGAAAAATGTCTGCTAAAACAGCCTGGATTGAACGTGAGATTGCTGCGCTGCGCGAGCAGGGCTTGTACAACACCATCCGCACGATTGAGTCGGGGCAGGGCGCATGGATTACAGTAGATGGGCGCCGCGTGCTGAACTTCTGCACGAATAACTATCTCGGCTTGGCGAACGATCCGCGCCTGATCGCCGCCGCCGAGCGCGCCATGTGCACGCATGGCGTGGGGCCTGCGGCTGTGCGCAGCATCGCTGGCACAACGGACTTGCACGTCCAGCTGGAGCGCCGCCTGGCAGCTTTCAAAGGCGTCGAGGCGGCGATCACTTTCCAGAGCGGCTTCAACGCCAACCTAGCGACCATCCCAGCGCTCGTCGGCAAGGGCGATATCATCTTCAGCGATGAGCTGAACCACGCCAGCATCATCGATGGTGCACGGCTGAGCCGCGCCGAGATTGTGCGCTACAAGCACGCTGATGTAGACGATCTGCGCCAGAAAATTGAGAACACGCCCTTCACGCCCGAGACGCGCCGCTTGATCATCACTGACGGCGTCTTCAGCATGGATGGCGACATCGCGCCGCTGCCTGAGATTTACGAATTGGCGTGCCAGCACGACATCCTGCTGATGGTAGACGATGCGCATGGCGAAGGCGTGCTCGGTCGTGGTGGGCGTGGCATCGTCGATCACTTCCATCTGCATGGCAAGGTGGATATCGAGGTCGGCACGCTGAGCAAGGCCTTTGGCGTGGTTGGTGGGGTGGTGGCAGGCAGCTCGATCATCATCGAGTGGCTGCGCCAGCGGGCGCGCCCATTTTTGTTCAGCAGCGCTATGACGGTGCCAGATGTGGCCGCTTGCCTAGCTGCAATTGACATCCTCGAGGATAGCACAGAGCTAGTCGAGCGCTTGTGGCGCAACGCGGAGTTCTTCCGCCGTGAGATGCAGACGCTCGGCTTTGACGTTGGCGCCTCGCAAACTCCGATCCTGCCCGTCATGCTGGGTGAGGCGCCTCTGGCCCAGCAGTTCAGCCGTCAGCTGTTTGAAGAGGGCGTCTTTGCGATGGCGATCGGCTATCCGACAGTGCCGCACGGCAAGGCGCGCATCCGCGTGATGAACAGCGCCATGCACAGCCAAGCCGATCTCGAGCAAGCCTTGAGCGCCTTCGAGAAGGTTGGCAAGGCGCTGGCCGTCATCGGTTGAGCATGAACGATCGTTCAGAGGCGCCACAGCCTGTACAGCGCTTGCGCATCACCTTCGCCAAGCGCGGCGCGCTCAAGTTCATCGGGCACCTCGATCTGGCTAAGACGTGGGAGCGCATATTGCGGCGCGCGCAGCTAGCCCTCGCCTATACACAGGGCTTCAATGCGCGCCCGCGTATGCAGCTGGCCTCGCCCTTGCCGCTCGGCCTGACCAGCGAGTGCGAACTGCTCGATATCTGGCTGGAGCGCCCTGAGCCGCTCGATGGCTTGCCAGAGCGCCTGATGGCAGTCAGTCCGCCTGACTTACCGGTTTTGAAAGTCGAGGAAGTGCCGCTGCGCGCACCTGCCCTACAGACCCTCGTCGAGAGCGCAGTCTTCCGCATCACACCCCGCCCTGATTCCGCGCCTGAGGCAGTGGCGGGCCTACCAGAGCGCATCACAGCCCTGATGGCGCAGCCGCAGCTCCTGCGCACCCGCCGCGATAAGGCCTACGATCTCAAGCCGCTCATCCGTTCGCTGGCTGTTGGCGCGGATGGCGCGCTCTACGCCGATCTATACAGCACATCCAGCGGCACTGGGCGCCCTGATGAGCTGCTAGAGGCGCTTGGCTACCAAGTCGTGGACTTTGACATACAGCGCGTGGCGATCCGCTTAAGCGAGACGCCGATCAGCAGCCCACCTATCCAGGATGAGGCGCTGCCGTCCGAGCAGGATGAGTAACTCAGAAGGGCGCTTGCATCTCTTGCGCGGCGCACCGCCGCTCGCTACAATAGCGCGCTCGGAGCAACCCTAGCTTTATGTTGCGCACTTTTCGTCCGCTTGGACTAGCCTTTCTACTGCTGATGGGCGCGTGCAGCAATATGCCATCAACTGTGCTAACACCCACGCCCTTCGAAATCTTGATCCTGCCGCCCGCCCAGACCTTCGTACCAACGCCCACGCCCTCGCTGACGCCGACCATCACGCCGACGTTCACCATCACGCCCACGCCGACTGTTACGCCACTTCCCAGCGCTACGCCACTGCCTTCCAATACGCCACTCCCCGTTGCCCTGATCGGCGGCGCCATCGACTCGCGCATCTGCGATACCTGCCAGCCTTACCTGCGCGCATCGCCTGGCACGGCTGGCCGAATCTTGGGCAGGCTTGATCAGACGGTCACGTTTCGGGCGGTTGGACGCAGCGCCGATACCAGCTGGCTGCAGGTGGAGCTGACAAACGATCCGCGAGGGCGCAGCGGCTGGGTCTTCCGCGATTTAACGGCGCTGCGCCAGGCGGACGTCTCAAGTCTGCCTGTGACGGGCGAAGTTGTGGATGCAACGCCCGCGCCCTTCAGCGCAGCTGGAGATAGCGGCTTGATCAGCGGTGTGAGCGCCAATGCGCGCCAAATCTTCCTGCGCGGGCAGGCGCTCGGCAATAGGGCGCACGTCTTCACGCGCGTTGGGGATAGCATCACTGCCTCGCCGTACTTTTTGCCATCTTCGGCAGGCGGCTACGATCTCGGGGCCTATCAGAATGAGCTGTGGGATACGGTGCGCTTCTACAGCACATTCGGCAGCGCCTCGCTAGCAGCAGGCAACGGCTGGGGCGCAGATCGCATCTTGCAGAACGGCTACAATGCGCCGGAGATATGTGGAAACGAGCCGCCGCTCGTCTGTGAGTATCGGATGCGCAAGCCAGCCGTCGCACTGATCATGATCGGCACGAACGACTCAGGCGGCGTCGATCCGGCGGTCTACGAGCGCAATTTGAGCCGCATCGTAGAAATCTCGATTGAGATGGGCGTCATCCCAGTCCTCAGCACCATCCCGCCCAAACTGAATGACGCTTGGAACGGTGAGCGCGCCCAGCAGTGGAACAATATCATCAAGGCTGTGGCGCGCCGCTACGACGTGCCCCTGATGGACTACTGGCTTGCCCTGCAGAATGCGCCGAATTACGGCATCGAGGCTGATGGCATCCATCCCTCTGTGCCGCCCGATGGCAACACAACGCGCTTCACGCCCGAGAACCTGCGCTACGGCTATACCATCCGCAACCTGGTGGCATTGCAGGCGCTCGATGCACTGCGCCGCTACGTTTTCTACTAACAAAAACTGCCTCCCCGTAGGAAGGCAGCTTGCTAGCTGAATTAGGGACGTCTAGAAGCGGCTGCGGCGCATGCCACCCCGATCGCCGCCCCGGTCGCGATCACGACCGCTGCTGCGCCCGCCGCCGAAATCATCACGACGCTCTGTGCGGGGGCGCGCTTCGTTAACCGTCAACCTGCGGTTATCGAGCATGTAGCCGTCGAAGCGCTTGATCGCCTCACGACCGGCCTCCTCAGTGGCCATCTCCACGAAGCCGAAGCCGCGCGAGCGCCCGGTCTCTCGATCGATGATGATTGCCACATCCACGACTTCGCCTGCCTCCGCGAAAAGCGCACGAACGTTCTCCTGCGTGGAGTTGTAGGACAAGTTACCCACGTACAACTTCTTAGCCATTTGGCTGTTCTCCTGACTGACAAAAACGGACAAGTGATAGAGTTACGAACGGACGAGCTTTCAGACAACCCAGCGCAGCAGGCTCCGAACGTGGGCAGTTCGCTTCGGCGTGTATGCCTTTGCCAATGCCAAACTCACGAGAAAACGCGGATGCTCTGATTGTGGACGTGCTACTTTCACTTTTCAAACTCTATCAAAGTAAGATTATACACGTTTTTCCAGCCTTGTAAACGGTAAAAATGCGCCATCCAATCGTTTGTTAGCCTTGCCAATTGCGAACGGATGTACTATGATCAGGGCGGCAAGCCCAGCGGCGCTTGCGCTATATGCGCTATAATCTAGTGTGAGCCGAACCTGCCAGATCAAGGATAAGGGCATGTTTAAGCGAGTAGGCATTTTAGGGCATCCACTGCGCCCTGCTACGGGTGAGCTGTGCGGCGCTGTGGCGCACAGCCTGGCTGAGCGCGGCGTTCCGGCGTGGTGCAGCCCCACATGGGATGCCCAATCAGTGCGCTCGCTGGTTGCCGAATCTGACCTGGTGATCGCCATCGGCGGCGATGGCAGCATGCTGCGGGCGGCGCGTGTGTGCTCGGAGCATGGCGTGCCGGTTTTTGGTATCAACGTCGGCTATCTCGGCTTTCTGACTGAGGCAAGCCCGAATGATTGGGATGCTTTGCTGAACGAGTTGCTAAGCGGACGGCACTGGATCGAAGAGCGCATGATGATCCGTGCGCAGGCATGGCGCGGCGAGGCGCTGCTTGCTCAGGGCGATGCGCTCAACGACGTGGTGATCAGCCGTGGCGCTGTCGCCAAGAGCATCCTGCTAGACGCTTTCATCGATGGCGACTGGACGACTCAGTACAACGCCGATGGCTTGATCATCGCCACAGCGACTGGCTCGACCGCTTATGCGCTGGCAGTTGGCGGCCCGATCCTGCCACCGACGCTCAAGAACATCCTAGTGGTGCCTGTCGCGCCGCATCTGACGCTCGATCGCCCTATTGTGCTAGCTGAAGGCGCCACCATCGAGGTGGTGATCTCGGAGCGCACCAGCACTGAGGTGACCTTGACGCTAGATGGCGAGAGTCTGTGCAGCCTGCAGCCCAACGACTCGGTGGTCGTGTGTGCTAGCCAGCACATCAGCCGTTTTGTGCGCCTGCGCGAGCGCAACTACTTTTACCGTTCGCTATTGGATCGCATGGAGCCGCGCCTCTCGCCGCGCCGCTCTCTAGTGGAGAGAAAAGCATGAGCCAACTGCCCAATTACGCGCACGTCGACGAGAAGAAGACGTTCTGTGCTGTCCATACTGATGCGGAGACGGCGCTGCGCTGCAACCGTTGCGGGCGCTACATGTGCCCACGTTGTGCCGTGCCCACAGAGGTCGGCTACCGCTGCCGCGAATGCGTCTATCAGCAGCAGGGGAAATTCTTCAAGGCAACGCAACGCCAGCAGATCATCTCGATCGCTGTGGTCTTCAGCTTAGGGTTGGCGGCAGGCCTCGTTGTACCGCGCCTGTTCTTGCTGGGCGTGCTATTTTTCTCGCTGCCGGCGGGCGCTGCCATCGGTGAGCTAGCCTTTCGGGCGGCGGGGCGGCAGCGCGGGCGCTACGTGCCACAGTTAGCGGTGATCGCCGTCGTCATCGCAGCGCTGATCGCCAACTTCGGCGTGCTGGGCGATGTGCTGCGCATAATCCAGATGGCCGATCGTCTGCCACGCGGCACCGATGTAGGCGCTATTTTGATCGAGCAGCTCCTGCCTATCGGTGTTTATATGGGGTTGTGCTCGTTAGCGGTCTATGGCAGGCTACGCTAGAGGGAAGTTATGCTGAGTGAGCTTCGCATCACAGATTTCGCGATTATCGATCAGCTTGAGGTACGCTTTGCCCAGGGCTTCAACGTGATCACGGGCGAGACCGGCGCTGGTAAGTCCATCATTGTTGATGCAGTAGACTTGGTGCTGGGCGGCCGCGCCGACTCAGACTTCATCCGTGCAGGGCGCGAAAAAGCCACTGTAGAGGCAGTCTTCAAGCCGTCTGCTGACCTGCGGACGGCGCTTTTGCCGCTGCTGAGCGCCGAGCAGATCGAGCTGGCGGGCGATGAGCTGACGCTGACCCGTGAATTGCGCGCTAATGGGCGCAACACCTGCCGCGTCAATGGCACATTAGTCAGCTTGCAGTTCTACCGCGAGATTGGGCAGCGCTTGGTGGATATTCACGGGCAAGGTGAGCACCTGAGTCTGCTGCGCACGCCTGAGCATCTATTTTTGCTAGACCGCTACGCCAGTCTAGACGTCTCGCGGGCGCAGCTGGCCGACCTAGTCACACAACTTGCGGCTCTGCGCACTGAGATCGCCCAGCTACAGCAGGATGAGGCAGCTCTGGCGCGCCGCATAGACATGCTCAGCTACCAGCTAGAGGAAATTCGTGCCGTTGCGCCCCGCCCAGAAGAAGAGAGCGCTCTGCGGGCAGAATCTGAGCGTCTGGCAAATGCTGAGCAGATCGCGGCGCTCAGCGGCGAGGCGCTGCGCCTGCTAGACAGCGAAGACGAGACGCCCAGCGCGCTCAGCTTGCTCAATCAGATCGCGGCGCTCTTGCATAAGCTTGCCCGCTTCGACCCGCGCATGGCCGAGCACGTCACAAACGCTGATAACGCCGTCGCGCAGGTTGAAGATATCGCCCGTGCGCTCAGCCACTATGTCGAGAACGTCGAGCACAATCCCAGCCGCCTGTACCAGGTTGAGGAGCGCTTAGAGGCGCTCAATCGGCTCAAGCGCAAGTACGGCGGCAGCCTAGAGGCTGTCCTTGAGTTTGCGGCGCGCTGCGAGGCTGAGCTGCAGAACATCACCAACAGCGAGGCGCGCTTGGTTCAGCTGCAAGCTGAGGAAGAGGCGCTCCTGCGCAAGATTGGGGAGCGGGCGGCACAGATCAGCGCAGCGCGCCGCCAGGCAGCCGAGAAGCTCAGCGCAGCGGTCATGCGCGAACTGGCAGAGCTGCGCATGGCTGATGCTCGCTTTGAGGTTGCGCTGACACAAAGCGACGATCCAGAGGGCTGCTTTGTGGGCGAACGGCGTCTCAAATTTGACGCCACAGGCATTGATGCGGTTGAATTCATGCTGGCAGCTAATCGGGGCGAGCCGCTGCGCCCCTTGGCAAAGGTTGCCAGTGGCGGCGAGACGGCACGCATCATGTTAGCGCTCAAGAGCGTGCTCTCCCGCGCCGATCATACCCCCACGCTCATCTTTGACGAGATCGATCAGGGCATTGGCGGGCGGATCGGCAGCGTGGTCGGCCAGAAGCTGTGGCAGCTCTCCGACGGGCATCAGGTGCTGTGCGTGACGCACTTAGCACACATCGCTAGCTTCGCGGATAGGCATTTCCGCGTCAGCAAGGCTTACAGTGGCGAACGGACAGTGGCGCTCATCACCGAGCTGAATGACCGCGCACGGGTGGATGAGATCGCCGAGATGCTGGGCGCTGAGACTGTCAGTGCGCGGCAGAGTGCACACGATATTTTGGTTTTGGCGCGCAACATCAAGGAAGGCAAGAGCGTGCAGGAGAGCCTACTATGACTTTGAGCGAGATTCCTGCTCCAGAACGCATCGATGTGGGCTCGCCAGAAGGCAGTTACGCCATCTACATCGGCGAGAAGACACTTAAAACGATAAACGCCCTGCTGCGGCTGCACGGTCTGGGTGGCAAGGTGGCGATTGTGACCAACCAGACCATCGCGCCGCTTTACGGTCAGATGTTGGCGGAGCTGCTGGGCGCCGCCTTGATTGTTGTGCCCGATGGCGAACAGCACAAGACCTTAGAGACCATCCGCACGCTCTACGATCGACTGCTGGAGTTGGGCATCGATCGGCAAGGGGTTGTGCTTGCATTGGGCGGCGGCGTGATCGGCGATCTGGCGGGCTTTGCCGCTGCAACCTACTTGCGCGGCATCGCCTTTGTGCAGGTACCGACTAGCCTCCTGGCGATGGTGGATGCCAGCATCGGCGGCAAGGTCGGCGTGGACTTGCCACAGGGCAAAAATTTGGTCGGCGCCTTTAAGCAGCCCGTCTTCGTCGCGGTTGATCCAACGCTCTTGCCGACTCTGCCCGACTCAGAGTGGATTTGCGGCGCGGCGGAGATCGTCAAGGCAGGCTTGCTGCGCGATGAGTCGCTGCTGGATGTCGATCTATATCGGCGCGATAACAAAGCTTTCAAGGATGTGCTGCGACGCGCTGTTCAGATCAAAGTGGATTATGTGCAGCGCGATCCCTATGAGCAGAATATCCGCGCTGAGCTGAACTTAGGGCATACCTTCGCCCACGCGGTGGAGAAGGTCAGTGGTTACACGTGGCGGCACGGCGAGGCGGTTGGCTTTGGCTTAGTAGCGGCGGCGCGTTTGTCGTATGCGGTTGGGCTGTGCGAGGCGAGCCTGCCTGATCGGGTTGAGGGACTGGTCGGCGGGATTGGCTTGCCTACCCGCTGCAGCTTCGAGCCGAGCGCCGTGCGCGCTGCCATGCGCACCGATAAGAAGCGGCATGGTGAGGCGATGCGCTTTGTGTTGCTGCGTCGTATCGGGCAGCCTGAGCTGCGCGATGATGTGCCCGCTCAAGCCGTGCTCGATGTGCTGGAGAGCCTGCGCAGCTAGTCTGTAGGCGGCGGGCTGTGCAGCGCTTCCCACGCCTCGCAGATGATCGGCGCGAAGGGCTTGATAAACGCGCTGTAGATCGCCTGCGCATAGGCGCGAATCTCATACTGCGCATCGGATGCTTGCCGCAGGCGCACAAAATGCAGCAAATTGCGCAGATTCTGCGTGACGTAGCCGGTATAGTAGACCGCAAAGCCTGCTAGGAACAAGCGCGCTTGCTCGCGCGCCACGCCTTGCGCCAACGCCTGGCGATAGAGCTGATGCCCGCGCTCGATGTGCTCAATCAGCCGCTCAGAGAGGTCCTTGGCCGTTTCCTTGTCGAGCGCGCTCTCGCTGCCTTGCTTGTTGCGCCGTGCCTGCAGACGCCACTCAGTTGGCACGTAGTACTCATCCTCAGGCAGCTCGACGTAGCGCCCGCTCATCAGGTTGTAGCTAGCCGTCCTGTGCCGCACCCACTGCCACCACGTCACTAGCGGCGCCTTGAGCCTGAAAGTCATCACAATATGCTCGAAGGGCGTATGATGCTCATGCTGCATCAGGTAGTGGATAAGTTTGCGGTCGGCTTCAGGGCCTTTGCTCTCGCCCAAGAAGCTCACGCGTGCCGACGCCACGACGACATTATCCGCCGCGATGCCGCTCGATGGATGCGGCATAGCATCGATCAGCTCGATCCAACCGCGATCGAGCACATCCACGCGCCTGCCGATCAGTTCCCTAGCGCTCTCGCTCACAACTCCCTCGTTTCTGATTTTGTGCGCCGATTCCTGCGCCATTTTAGCGCAGTTGGGCAGCCCGCCAAGTTATGTTGAAGGC
This sequence comes from Aggregatilineales bacterium, assembly GCA_046719055.1. Lineage (GTDB taxonomy): Bacteria > Chloroflexota > Anaerolineae > Aggregatilineales > UBA2796 > CP2-2F. Next base: position 43,608 of record JBDNDQ010000025.1, read on the forward strand.
TTAACACGCTTTGTATTACAATCTAGAGCATATGATTGCATGGCTTGAGAGCATTGCGCGCCGCTCAGCACGACGCGGCGCTTTTTCAATGAACGGAGTAGCCTATGACACTCACAAAAGCACAAGCCCTAGCCGCACTCGGCCAATCCATCTGGTACGATAACATCCGCCGCTCCCTGCTTGAGGGGAGCGGTCTGCGCCGCTTGGTTGAGCAAGGCGTGCTAGGCGTGACCAGCAACCCGACCATCTTTGAGCGCGCCATCGTCGGCAGCGTGGACTACGACACAGCCCTACAGAGCTTGGTGCAGGCGGGCAAATCGGTTGAGGAGATATACGAAGCGTTGGCGATCGAGGATATCCGCGCTGCTGCCGATATCCTACAGCCCGTCTACGAGCAGACCAACGGCGTGGATGGCTATATCAGCCTTGAAGTCAGCCCGAAGCTGGCGCATGATACCGAAGGCACTGTTGCTGAGGCGCGCCGTCTGTTCGCCGAAGTGGGGCGCCCGAACGTGATGATCAAGGTGCCCGCTACACCCGAAGGTATCCCCGCTATTCAGACGCTCATCAGCGAGGGCATCAACATCAACGTCACCCTGATTTTTGCCCTAGAGACGTACCAGGCGGTGATGGAAGCCTATCTGCGCGGCTTGGAGC
>JBDNDQ010000026.1:0-44203 GCA_046719055.1 Aggregatilineales bacterium
CGATTCACGACTCGCACTACACGCCGCCTGGCATCCAGCCTGCCCACGTTGAGGCGAATGTGGATGTGGTGGAACAGATGGGCAACGAGAAGATTCTCTACCTTGAGGAAGGTGGCAAGACCTTCGTGGCACGTGTCGATCCGCGCACCGATGTACACGTCGGGCAGCGCATTCAAGTCGTCTTTGACGTGCTGAACATGCACCTGTTCGACGTAAAAACGCAAAAAGCGCTCTGATCCCGCCTGAGCATCACACTTTCTGCATTTCGGACGAGGGCGATTCGGCGGCTGTGCCAGGGCGCCCTCGTTTTGTATCTAATTGAGAGCGGCATGACCGATCATCTGACTTACCGCGTAATGGCTCATCGGATTCGGATGTTTGTGCGCGATTGGCATGGTGCACAGCCGCCCATCCTATTTTTGCACCACATCACGGCGAACAGCCTCGAGGCGCTGCGCTTGGCGCGCCTGCTGGATGGGCGCCGAAGGCTGATCGCACCCGATCTGCGCGGGCGCGGCAGCAGCGATATGCCCTTTGGCGAGTATGGGCTAGCTGTCCATTGCAGGGAGCTGGCTAACGCCCTCGACCGCCTGAACATCAGTCAATGCGCCGTTGTAGGGCATTCTTTCGGCGCCATGTTGGGCGTCTGGCTGGCAGCGCATCAGCCTGAGCGCATCACACACCTCGTCTTGATCGATGGCGGCGCACCGCCTAATCCACATGAGCTTCAGGCTCTCGACGCCTATTACGAGAGCATGCCGTACCGCTATCCCTCGCTGGAGACTTACATCGACCGCTACAAGCAGCATCCACTCTACCAGCCGTACACTGAAGAGCTCGACTTGCTGCTGCGCAGCAATCTACGCCAACAGCCCGACGGCAGCTACATCCGACGTATGGCGCGCTACGTGCTAGATGCCGAGCGCAAGCCCGCTGCCGTAGCTCAATGGCTGAGCCTGCCGCAGCTCTACCCTAAAGTGCGCTGCCCAGTGCTAATTTTGCGGGCGGGCATGGGCATCTTCAGCCCAACCGAGCCCGTCCTGACTGATGAGGCAATCGCCCTGATGCAATCGAGCCTGCCCCAGGCGCAAGTCCTAACCATTCCAGAGGCGGCGCACACCACCATCGTGACCATGCCTCACACTCAGCGAGATGCGACGCTTCTGGGCTTTTTGGGAGTCTCCGCATGACAGACCTGAGCGATAATCTTGCCGAGCAGCTTGAAGAGCTGAAGATGCTCCACCACGTTGATCAGGAGCTGGGCGCCACTCTAGACTTTGATAACGTGCTGATGCTGACCATAGACTGGGCCCTGCGCCGCACTGGCGCCGCAGCTGGTATGTTCATGACCGTCGTCGAGCAAGAGGAATTCCTCAAGCCGCTGGTCGTACTTGGCTACGCCCCCGATGAGGTGCGGCAGAAAACCTGGCGGCTGGAGCGCAGCATCTCAGGGCGGGCCGTGCGCACACGCCAAAGCCAACATGTGACCGATTTAGCCGCCGATCCTGATCACTGCCCTGAACATACCCTGCCCGAGACGCGCTCCGTGATTGCCGTGCCGATCGAGCTGCGCAGCAAGGTCATCGGCGTCATCTGGCTTGAGGGCGAGGCGCCAGAGACTTTCTCAGCCTCTGATGTTGCTTTCATGCAGCGCCTGGCACAGCGAGCTGCCATCGCCATTGACCACGCCCGGCTCTACCGCGAGGCGGCCCGCCAAGCCGACGAGATGGCCTCGCTCTACACTGCCAGCCGTATGATTTCTACTACGCTGGATCGCCAACAGGTGCTGGTGATCGCCGCGCAATCCCTAGCCACTACCTTGCGCGTCTCGCTGGTCGTCATCGCAGATTACCGCAGACTACAAGGCGAGATCGAGCTTGTACACGCCTATCGCCTGGCGACGGCGCGCCTTTCCACCAACATCTTGCCGCAAGTGGGCAAAACCTTTTCGCTAGAGAGCCTGCCTGAAGTACGTTACGCCATCCAGACCCACCGCAGCAGCGCCTACACCATTCACTCGCGCCTGATCTCAGAAGAACTGCGCCAATTGATGGCGGCTCACACCGCTCGTGCCCTGCTGATTATCCCGCTCACCACAGCCCCAATAACGCACAGCGCCCAAGAAATTGAGGTGGTTGGCGTGGCACTGGCAATGGAGACTGGCCAAGACCGGCACTTCAGCGAGGACGATCACGCCCTCGCTGAGGCACTTGGCAGCCAGATCGCCTCAGCGCTGCGCCAAGCCCGCCTCTATACCGAAGTCCGCGAGCTGGAGAGCATCAAAACGCACATGATCCGCATGGCCTCCCACGATTTGCGTAATCCGCTGAGCTTGGCGATGAACTACTTCGATATGTTCGTGAATTCGCTGAAGACTGGCAGCTTCTCTGAGCAGCAGCAGCGCTACATTACACATGTGCGCACCGCCCATCAGACTATGAACACGCTGATCAAGGACTTGCTGACGCTCGAGAAGGTAGAGAGCGAGCGCGGGACGCTGTGGGAGACGCTCAACTTCAACGCGCTGGTCAGCGCTGAGGTCGAGGCACAGCGCGGAGCTGCCGAATTGAAGAAACACACGCTCACTGCGCAGCTGCCTCAAAACGTGCTGCATGTACAAGGCAGCACCACGCAGCTGCGGCAAGCCATCAGCAATCTGATTAGCAACGCTATCAAGTACACGCCCGATGGCGGCTTGATCCAAGTGCGCCTGACCGCCAAAGAGCGCCGTTTACTCTTCGAGGTGCAGGATAACGGCTACGGCATCAGCAAAGAGCGCCAAGAGCGGCTGTTCAGCAGCTTCTACCGCGCACTTGAGCCAGGCACCGAGCACATCAGTGGCACAGGGCTAGGTTTGAACCTGGTGCGCACCGTGATCGAGCGGCACGGCGGCAAGGTCTGGGTGAACAGTGAGCCGGGCATTGGCAGCATCTTCAGCTTCTGGCTGCCCCTCGCGCGGAGCTAGGCGCTTGGCGCGCCGATGTGGCTGCGCAAGTGCGCCACTAGCGCGCCAAACTCAGGCGAGTGCACCATCACCAAGCGGCGCGGGCGTGGCAGCGGCACGCTCAGCACCGCGCTCAGCCGACTTGGACGCGCCGTCAGCACTAAGACCCGATCAGCCATAAAGACTGCCTCGGTCAGGCTGTGCGTCACCATCAGAACAGTCTTGCCTGTATGCGCCCAGAGATCGAGCAGCTCCAGCTGCATATGCTCGCGCGTCATGGCATCCAGTGCGCCAAACGGCTCATCCATCAGCAGCACAGTCGGATTCTGGACAAGGGCGCGCCCCAGCGCAGCCCGCTGCGCCATCCCGCCTGAGAGCTGTCTGGGATAGACTTCGGCGAAGTCGGCCAAGCCGAGCTGGGCTAGAGCCTGTTGGGCAGCTTGGCGCCGCTCGGCACGTGGTATGCCGCGCAGCGCCAGCGGCAGCTCAACGTTAGCGCGCGTGCTCAGGTAAGGCAGCAGATTTGGCTGTTGGAAGAGGATGCCGATCTCGGGGCGCGGCATCGTGATGGGCTGCCCGTCCAACAGGACTCGCCCTTCGCTCGGTTTGAGCAGGCCCGCCATGATGCGCAGCAGAGTCGTCTTGCCGCAGCCGCTCGGCCCAACTAAACAGACAAACTCGCCCGCGCCCAGCGTGAAGCTGATCTCCTGCAGCACCTCTAGCTTGCCAAAGCGCTGCCAGATGCCCTCAACACGCAGCATCGCCATCACTCGTAGGACTCGGGCAAGAATTCGTTGGTGAAGGCGTCTTGATAGCCCTCGATCGAGTCGATCAAGCCCATCGAGAGCAGCGTCTCAGCAGTCAGCTTCCAGGCTGCTTCTGTGCTCTCGCCCAGCCGATCAGCTTTCCACAGCTCAATCGAGCGCAGCAAAACTTGCTTCTGGACTGGATCATCCTCAGCCAGCCCCTCTACGAACTTGCGGCTGACTTGATAAGCTAGGTCAGGATCGGCGATGGTCAGCGCTAAGCCGCGCCCATACGCCCGCGCCATCCCGCGCACCAACGCTGGGCGCTCGGCGATGGTCTTTTCGTTGGTGACCAAGCCGTTAGAGACCAGATCGGCGTAATCGCTGATGGCGATCACTTCGACGTCGAAGCAGCGCGCTGCGATTTGCAGCGGCTCGTTAGCGATGTAGATGACTGAAGCATCAACCTGGCGTTCGCAGAAGATCGGCGCAGTATCAAAGCCGATGGAGCGCACCTCGCGCAGGTCGGACTCGTCCATCTCAGCGGCATTCAGCAACGCCCTCAAACCGAAGTAGCTGGCGCCGAACTTGCCCGGCACGCCCACGATTTTGCCCTTCAGGTCTTGCGGGGTGCGGATTGGGCTATCCTGCGGCACCACCACACCGACCGGGAAGCGCTGATACCAGCGGAAGAAGTACTTCACAGGTGCGCCTTGCGCACGCGCCAGCACAACTTGTTCGCCGCTGATTATGCCGAATTGCAAATTGTCGGTGGCGATGCGCGTCAGACCGTCGGTCTCGTCGAAGCCGTGCTCGATCGTGACCTCGATACCTTCCTCGCGGAAGAAGCCTTGATCAATTGCCATGTAGACCGGCGCGAACTGCACATTTGGGATATAGCCCAAGAAGAGCGTGATTGGGGTCAGGCTCGAGTCGCTTGTTGGAATGTCGCGATAGGGCAGCAAAGAGCCGGGCATTGGCTCAGCTGTAGGTTCAGCAGTTGGCTCGCTGTGCGCGCCTTCCTCTTGCTTCACGTCGCTGTGATCCTTCTTCATGATGCCGACTTGCGGCTCACCGCTCACAACGCAGGCTGACAGCGCCAGGCTCAACACGAACAGAATGGTCAGAAATTTACGCATGACTCACCTTCCTTGTGCGTACAAATTTCGTCATGTTTGTGGCCCACGCCAACGCAACGCGCGCCGCTCCAGCTGCGCTACGATCTCGTAGAGCAGCAGTGCTAGCGCTGTCAGCGTGAAAACGCCCACCATGACGCCTGCAGGGTTATACATGAAACGCGACGAAAAGATCATAAAGCCCAAGCCTGCTGTCGCGCCGTAGCCTTCGCCCACTACCGTCCCGACCACCGCCAATGTCACGCTAACGCGCAAACCGCCGAACAGTGAAGGTGCAGCTGAAGGCAGCTCAAGGCGGTAGAGGGTCTGCCAGGGCGAAGCATTCAGGGCGCGGAACAGCTCATGCAGCTCGCTGGGCACACTGCGGATGCCGACCAGAGTCGCCATCAGCATTGGGAAGAAGACGATCAGGGCGGCGACGACGCTGACAGAGGCGATGCCTGGCCCGCCCAGCCGCGTGATCAGGATCGGCGCGATGGCGATCAGCGGCACTGCCTGAAAGCCGATCACATACGGCCCGAATGTGCGCTCGGCAAAGCGGTTGCGCGCGATCACATAGCCCAGCAGCACAGCGCTAGGCACGCCCATCAGCAGACCGAGCGTCACCTCTAACACGGTGGTGCCCAGATGATTGAGCAGCGTCCCGTTGCCCAAGAGCTGCCAGAACGTCCGCCAGACTGCCTCAGGCGTAGCGATGACGAAAGCGAGGCTTGCCGAGTCGCGGGTTTGGAAGTGCCACAGCCCAAAGAGCGCGACAGCGACCGTGAGCGCAGGCAGGCGCTTCCACAGTCTACGCCAGGCGTTTGGGCGCGGCGCGCTGAGGCTGGGCGGCGAGATAGTCTGTGTGCTCGGGCTGACAATTTGCGCCATAGGCATTCCCCCATTTGGCTGGCTGGGCAGAATCGGGGCGGCGCAGGGTAGGCAAGGCAAACTCGCTCGCGTTGGCGCGCGGGTTGGCTTGGATTACTGCACAGAGACGGCAAAGCTAAGCTGAACAGCTGTTGTGCGTTGCCGTCGACCTTCTCCCATCCGGACTGTCACCGTCGGCTTCGGTATCTCACCGAATCCACCGCTCAGCGCTGAGCTGAGACGGGTCGCGGGCTAGGCGCTCTGGGCGCATCACCGCCGGTGGGGACTTCCACCCCGCCCCGAAGGTCTGCCTCTGCTATTTGTTTAGACTATAACACTTTGCGAAAAAAAACACAAGTACCTTCCGATTGGCAGGCTGCACTCTGGTACGCTGGCAGGGCCTATGGTAAACTCACGCCCGCAACGTTAACCCGACCTTGAGTGAGAGTCCGTTTACGCTAAGGAGAGTTTCCCGATGAAACACAGCAAAGCCTTCCTCGCCATCCTGGCCCTGACTATGCTGGCGCTGATCGTGCCTGCCGTCAGCGCGCAGGACGACCCAACTCAGCGCATCCCGCCGATCCTGCCCGACCTGGGCGGGCGCACGATTACGGCTGTCTCCTCAAACGACTACACACCCTTCGCCTTCTTTGATCAGACGCTGGGCAAGAACGTCGGCTTTGAGTACGAGCTGCTAGATGAGATTTGCCGCCGCCTGAACTGTGTGCTCGATCACAAAGAGCGCGCCTGGGAGGGCATGCTAGCCGCGATGAACCGCCGCGAGTACGACCTTGCCCATATCGGCATCACCATCAAGGAAGAGCGCAAGGAGCTGGTGGATTTCTCTGATCCGTTCACCGTCGTGGAGCTGCGCTTGCTCGTTCGCGCTGACGAGACGCGCTTCACCAGCTTGAAAGAGCTGCAGGAAAACGCCGAGTATCGGTTCGGCGCACAGCCCGGCACGACGTCTTACTTCGTGGCGCTGGATATCGTCGGCGCAGAGAACGAAGCGGCGCGCATCGTGCCCTACGACGGCTTCGCCATTGCTGTCGAGGCGCTGATCAAGGGCGATGTGGATGCTGTGGTCGCTGATGCAGTCAGCGGCGTCGGCTTCATCGGCGCCACAGCCGATCGGCTCAAGCTGCTGGACGATATCATCGGCACCGATCCGCTCGGTTTGGTCTTCCCGAAGGGCAGCGATCTAGTCGAGCCGTTCAACTTGGCATTGGCTTCCATGCGCCACGATGGCTACCTGAAGTATCTTGAGAACAAGTGGTTCTTCCTATTCCAACCGTAAGCTGATCGCCGCAGTGCAAGGCGGGCAGGCGCGAGTCTGCCCGTTTTTTCAGGCCTGAGCAGAGGAGAGAGGGTTGACGGTCGACAGGCGTGTAGGGGAGTCGCGGCTGCTGCCGCTGGGCGAGCGGCTGCGGCGTCTGCCGTGGTGGGCATTGGTGGCGGCTTTGCTCGGCATACTATTTGTCTGGCACATCCACACCGATCAGACCTACAACGAGATTTTTCGGGCGATTCTGAACGGCTTGAGCATCACGCTCTACGTGACGGCTGTTGCCTACAGCGCGGCGCTGGCGCTCGGTTTGCTGCTCGCCTTTGCGCGGCTCTCGAAGAGCGTGATCATCTACCAAGCCGCTACCTTCTACGTCGAGATCATACGCGGTGTGCCTGCGCTGGTGCTGCTGCTGTATATCGCCTTCGTCGGCTTTGAGCTGTACGTGAACGCGATGAACGGCATCGGAGCCTGGCTGCTAGAGCGGAGCTGGCTGATCGGCTTGGGCGAACACCTCAACAATTTGCGCCTGCGCGATATCGACAATCTGACGCGCGCGATTGTGGCGCTGGTGATCGCCTACTCGCCGTTCATCTCAGAAATTTTTCGAGCTGGCATCGAGTCTATCCCGCGTGGGCAGATGGAAGCGGCGCGCTCGCTGGGCATGAACTACTGGCAGGCGATGCGTTACGTGATCCTGCCGCAGGCGATTCGGAATGTGCTGCCGCCGCTCGGCAACGACCTGATTGCTATGCTGAAGGACTCCTCGCTTGTCTCGATCTTGGGCGTGCGCGATATCACAGGCGAGGGGCGCGTCGGGGCGGCACGCACCTTCAGGACGTTCGAGACCTACAACATCATGGCGTTCTTGTACCTAAGTATGACCCTGCTGCTCTCGGGCGCAGTGCGTTGGATTGAGCGGCGTACCGCTGAGGGCAGGCACTAGGTGCGGTAGACGATATCGCGCCGATTGACCATCCCGACAAAGTGCGTGCCATCAAAGACGGGCGCATGATTTACATCGTAGGCATCCAGCTGAGCTTTGGCGCTCTCGAGTGGCTCGGTGATGAACAGAATCGGGAAGGCGCTGAGCGGCAGCATCACCTGGCCAACGCGGATTCTGCCCCACTCCAGGCGTGGCACCCGCTCGACCTGTTCCGCCGTGATCATGCCGACGAGCGCGCCATCCTGGAAGACAGGAAAGGCTTGATCGGGCGCGTGATCGAGGTAACGCCACACCAGCAGCGCTAGCGGCAAGCGCGCATCGATGGGCGGCACGTTGTAGCGCAGCACACGGTAAAGCGGCGCCTCGTTCGGCAGGCCGCCCAAGCTCATACGGTAGCTCATGTTTGCCATGCCGTAGAGGAAGCTGGCGATCAGCACGAACCACAGCGCATTGAACCAGAAGCCATTCAGGAACAGCAGCAGGGCAAACACGATGAACAGCCCTGCCATCGCCTGCCCGACTCGGCTGGCTTGGCGCGTCGCTTTGCGGTAGCTGCCGCCGAAGTGCCACAACACAGCCCGCAAGACTCGCCCACCATCCAGTGGAAAGCCGGGCAACAAGTTGAAGATCGCCAACGTCAGGTTGATCAGGGCAAGCCAACGGCAGAGCGCGCCGGTCAGATCGGGCAAGCTACCCAGCGCCCCGAAGATCAGGGCAAGGGAGAGGCTAGAGAGTGGCCCGAGAATCGCGATCCAGAATTCGTGCGCGGGCTTTTCGGGATCGCGAGCGATGAAAGCCACGCCGCCGAACAGGTGTAGCACAATGCGCTTGACCGGGATGCGGTAGTATAGCGCCATCAGCGCGTGCGCCATCTCGTGCCATAGGATCGAGAGGATGAAGATGGCAGCTCCCAGCATGCCGAACAGCCAATACAGCGCGCCGCTCAGATGCGGTGCCTCGCGCGGCAGCACGCCTGCCGCTAAGCTGAAGGTGACCAGCGCTGCGATCAAGAATAGACTCGGATCGAGGCGCACTTCCACGCCCCCGAGCTCGCCCACACGCCAGCCGCGTGCTGTCGGATCGAAGTTGGCAGGTGCGCCCCTTAGAAAATTCGTCATATGCGCTTAAGCGTCTACTCAAGATGCAGGCAACGTAGAGTCTATCACTCGTCCAGCACGTTTGCCCAGATATCTGTAGCGGCCCGGTCTAGCTCGAGAGCGGAGTTGACGTAGCGCTCGGTAGTGGCGATGCTGGAGTGTCCAAGCGCCTGCCGGATCAGCTCGAACGAGACGCCCGCCTCATAGGCGCCGCGCGCAAACGAGCGGCGCAGATCGTGCGGCGAGATGCGCGGCAAGCCCGCTGCCTTCGCCGCCTGCTGCACGACGTTCCACACAGCGCGGTCGGTGATGCGGCTGGTGGTGACTGTGCCACTGCCCCACACGCGGGAGAAGAGTGGATTGTCGCCCTCAGGGCGCGGGTGATGCTCACGCCAGCGCTCAATCGCGTTGAAGGTCATCTCGGGCAGCTTGACGGGGCGCATTTTCTCGCCCTTGCCGTGCACCTTTAGGATTTGGTTGCGCCCTTGCCGCGTCAGATCGCTCCACAGGGCCGCCGCCACCTCGTCACGGCGCAAACCGCACGTCACCATTAGTGTGATGATCGCCACGTTGCGCGCCTGCAAGGCGGGATTCGTGGCTGTTGTGCTGCGCAGCTTGCTCAGCATGGCGCGAATCTCGTCGGGCGAGAGCCAAGTGCCGCTGCGCTGACCCGTCTCGGCGCGTGGCGCCTTGACGCGGCTGAGGCCGCTGGCAGTGGCATATTCGATCCGCTCCATATCGGCCATGAACTGCGCTAACCACACTACCGATGCCTTCGCCTGCATGATCGACTGCTTGCCGAGCCCTTCCGCCTTGAGCTTGCCCAGCCATGCCTTCAAGTTGGCGGTGGCGAGGCTCTCGACAGCGAGGCGGATGGGCAGCGCCTTGAGGTCGAGGCGCTCGGCGGGGATCCCGCTCACTTCAGTGAGGTAGCGCCTGATCCAGCGGCGGTAGGCGCGCTGGGTATGGACGGAGAGCCCAGCCATTCCCACAGGCAAGTTTACATGCTCCAGATCGGGCGGCGCGGGGTTGGGCTGCGTATATGGGATGATATCCGTCATGCGTTCCTCTCAGCGTGAATGTGCATAGGAGTATACCATGCTTGTGGGCGGCCCGTCACAAAACTTGCCGCCTTCGCCTCGACGTGGTAAATCTGTGCCTGTACAGGTTGGCACAGGCGAGGTGAGGTATGCCCTTTCAGCTGGATCACGTGGTGATCGCCGTCTCAGACTTGGCGCGCGCCGTGCAAGACTATCGCACACTCGGCTTCATTGTGCTCGAGGGCGGCATCCACGCCAGCGGCGCGACTCACAACGCGCTGATCGTCTTTGCCGATGGTACTTATCTGGAGCTTCTGGCGCCTACAGGGGCGGCAGCAGGCGCTGAGGCGCTTGATTTCAGCCCGATGCTGGCTCACGGCGAGGGATTGTGTGGTTTCGCGCTGCGTGCTGACGGTCTGCCTGCGCTGGTGGCGGCTCTGCGCGGGCGTGGCGTTGCGGTGAGCGATCCACTAACGGGCGCGCGCCAGCAGCAGGATGGGACGCGTCTAGCGTGGCGGCTGGCGCTTGTGGAAGGTGGCTTTGCACCGTTTTTGATCGAGGATATCACGCCGCGATCGCTGCGCGTGCCCGACGATCCTGCCCTGACGGCGCATCCGAACGGAGTTCGTGGCATCGGCGGCCTGGAGCTGGTCACGCCCGATCTGGCTGCCGCGCAGGCGCGCTATCAGAGGCTGCTCAACGCCCAGCCCGAGCCTGAGGACATGCCCGCCTTCCGCGCCTTTGCCCTGCAGGATGCCCAGTTGGTCATCAGCGCGCCGCAGCCCGAGACAGCTGCGCAGGTGATCAGCTGGTCGGTGGCGCCGATGGCCGCCCTAAAGGATGAGATCAATGCGCTCTTTAAGGCACAGGTGCCTGTTGAAGTGCAGGCGCTTTTACAGCAGTCAGGCCAGCTGTGGGGCCAGTATGAGGCAGAGATCAAGCGCCAGATCGCTGAGCGCGCAGCCTACCTAGCTAAGCGAGGCAACGCTGAGTCACTCTACGCTGTGCGCGTCTGGCAGCTGCCCTCCCAGCAGACCTTTCCGCTCGCCGATCTGACCCTGACGCACAACGTCCGCTTCACCGTGCACGCGCCCGACTCCGCTTGAGCGCCCTGAAGTGACAAATGTCATAGGCTTTTCCTGGCAAAGCATACTAACGAGCGTTAGTTTGCACGCCTATACTTTAAGGGTAAGAGAGCCTATTTTTCGGGGAGCTTTTTCAATGGCTAAGGGGACGATTTTCATAGACACTGAGCGCTGCAAAGGCTGTAGTCTATGCGCGCTGAACTGTCCGCAGCATGTGATTGTGATGGCGGCTGATCAGCTTAATCGCAAGGGCTACCATCCAGCGCAGCTCATCGACCCGGAGTCACATTGCACGGGCTGCGCTGTATGCGCGCTGGTCTGCCCGGATGTGTGCATCACGGTCTACCGTGAGGTGCAACCGCGCAAGGAGGCGATCCATGAGCCGCGAGCTTCTTAAGGGCAACGTTGCCATTGCAGAGGCGGCGCTGCGGGCGGGCCTGTACGCGTATTTTGGCTATCCAATCACCCCCCAGACCGAGCTGCTGGAGCATTTGGCGCGCCGCATGCCAGAGCTGGGGCGCGTCTTTTTGCAGGCTGAGAGCGAGATCGCGGCGATCAACATGGTCTATGGTGCGGCGTGTGCAGGCGTGCGCACCATGACCAGCTCCTCGAGTCCAGGCATCAGCCTGATGCAAGAGGGCTTATCGTATATCGCCGCTTCAGACTTGCCGTGTGTGGTCGTGGATGTGATGCGTGGCGGGCCGGGCTTAGGCAACATCCTGCCTTCGCAGGCCGATTACTTCCAAGTGACGCGCTCAGCCGGGCACGGCGACTACCATCCGATTGTATTGGCGCCCGCCTCTGTGCAGGAGGCAGTCGATTTGACTGTTCTCGCCTTTGATCTGGCCGATCAGTACCGCCATTTGGTGATCTTGGCAGCGGATGGCTTGATAGGACAGATGATGGAGCCTGCTGAGCTGCCGCCTATGCGCGCTCTACCGACCGATCGGCCTGCTTACGCCCTGACGGGCGCTAAGGGGCGCCCGCCGCGCCGCATTGCCTCCTTCTACCTGCAGGCAGAGGCAGAAGAGGCGTATAACTTGCAGATTCAAGCGCGGTTAGCGCGCATCCGCCAGAATGAGCAGCGCAGCCTGGAGTACTTCACCGACGATGCGCAGATTCTAGTCGTTGGCTATGGCAGCGTCGGGCGCATCGCGCTGAGCGCTGTGCGGCAGCTGCGCCAGGCGGGCATCGCGGTGGGCTTGTTCCGCCCGATCACGCTCTATCCGTTCCCACAAGAGCGCCTGCGCACTCTTGCCGATCGCGTCACGGCGATTTTGGTGGTCGAGATGAACGCCGGGCAGATGCTTGAGGACGTGCGCCTGACAGTGGCGGAACGGGCACCCGTTCACTTCCATGGGCGTATGGGCGGCGCTGTGCCGATGCCGGAAGAGATCGTCGGCGCGCTGCGCCAACTGCTACCGACGGAGGTGCTCTCATGACTAACTGGCTCTTGGAATCGCATGTGGAAACAGCCTACTGCATGCCACAGTCGCTGGGCGCCCAGCCGATGCATTACTGTCCTGGCTGCACGCATGGCGTGGCGCATCGCCTGCTGGCAGAGGCGCTGGATGAGCTCGAGATGCGCGAACGGGCAATTTTGGTGGCGCCGGTCGGCTGCGCTGTGTTCGCCTATCAATACTTCGAGGTTGACGGCTGCGAGGCGCCGCACGGGCGCGCGCCAGCTATGGCGACGGGGCTTAAGCGCGTCCAGCCCGATCGGATCGTGATCACCTATCAGGGCGATGGCGATCTAGCTTCGATCGGGGCGGGTGAAATTCTGCATGCAGCTGCGCGCGGCGAGCTGATCACGGTCATCTTCATCAACAACGCCATCTACGGCATGACGGGCGGTCAGATGGCGCCGACGAGCCTCAAGGGGCAGCGCACCACATCCTCGCCCTTCGGGCGCGAGGGCGAGCCGTTGCGCATGAGCGAGCTGCTAGCCATCCTGCCGCAGACAGCCTACATCGTGCGGCGCTCGTTGCATACGCCTGCACACATCCGCAAGGCGAAGAAGGCCATTCTGACGGCGCTGAAGGTGCAGCAAGCCCGGCTCGGCTTCAGCATGGTGGAACTGCTCTCCAGCTGCCCGACCAATTGGGGCCTGACGCCCCCCGAGTCCCTTGAGTGGATCGAGAAGCATATGCTGCCCGTTTTCCCCGTTGGCGATTACAAAGTGGCAGCTGCAGTCAAGGAGCTGTGAGCTATGCAACATGAGCTGATCTTCGCGGGCTTTGGCGGTCAGGGGATTATGTTCGGCGGGCAGCTGCTCGCCTACGCCGCGATGGATTGCGGCTACCACGTGACGTGGATTCCATCCTACGGACCGGAGATGCGCGGCGGTACGGCCTACTGCACCGTCGTGATCGCTGATCAAGACATTGGATCGCCAGTCGTCAAGCATCCTGGCATCGGCATGATCTTCAACGCGCCCTCTTTCGATAAATTCGTGCCGATGCTGCAGCCGAACGGCCTGTTGATCTACAACGCATCGCTGATCCCGCAGGGCACATCGCGCCAAGATTTGATGATCCTGCCTCTGCCCGCTGCTGAGCGCGCTCCAACACCGCAGCTCACCAACATGGTCATGTTGGGCGCGCTGCTGACGGCCAAGCCGATCCTGACCTTAGAGGCGCTCAAGGCAGCGCTGGAGACACATATGCCCGCACACTGCCGCAGCTTGCTGGAGCCCAACCTCGAGGCGCTGGCGATTGGCGCCCAGCTGGCTGAGCAGGCGCTAGAGCGTCTCTAGCCAGGCCTTAAGGCGGGCTTCCAGCCCATCGCGCACACGGCGGAAGGCCTCTGCCTTCGCCGACTCGCCCTCGACCGCTGCCGGGTCCGGGAAACTCCAATGAATCCGCTCAGGCCTACCTGGAAAAATCGGGCAGGTCTCGGCGGCGGCATCGCAGACCGTGATCACGTAGTCGAAAGGCTGCCCTAAGAATTCGTTCAGGTGCTTGGAGCGCTGATGTGAGATATCGATGCCGCGCTCGGACATGGCGCGGATGGCGTGCGGATTCACGCTGGTGGCTCGCGTGCCGGCGCTGCAGACCTCTACACGATCGCCTGCGAGGTGGCGCAGCAAGCCCTCTGCCATCTGTGAACGGGCTGAATTGGCTGTGCACAGGATCAAAACGCGTAATTTTTGTGATGTCTCAGGCATGATCACTCACGCACTAGCTATTTGAAACGTGCGGTGCTGAACCAACTTAGATCGTAACAGATCGGGTTATCGAGCGCCATATCAGCCAACAATTTGCCGATCAAGTTGCCGAACTTGAAGCCGTGCCCGCTGAAGCCCGCTCCAAAGACGATCTGCGGATGCGCTGGGTGCCTATCGATCACAAAGTGCTCGTCAGGCGTCATGGTGTAAAGGCAGACGCGCGCCTCTTTGACGGCGCCCGCCGCTAAGGGCAGGTATTGGCGCGTCCAGGCTGAGATACGCTCGATGTAGGCCTTATCGGGCTCTCGGCTCACGTCGTCGGGATCGCAAGGCTGATTGTTGCAGTGAATGCCGACCTTCACACCGCTCCCGTCGACGTTAGGCAGACCGTAGAACCAAGTAGGGCTGTGAAAAATGAAGACGGGACAGCGCTCGGGTGTGAAGAGCGCCTGGTCGCGCGGCTCGAAGAAGACGATCTGCTCGCGGGTTGGCTGCAGCGGCAGAGGTAGGTCGAGCGCGCTGAGCAGTTTGCCCATCCATGCCCCGCCTGTCAGGATCAGCTTGCCCGCCTCGTAGACGCGATCGACCGTGTGGATGCGCACCGAGCTGTTGAGCGGCTCAATGCGGCGGACGGGCGTCTCAAAGAGCAGCTCAGCGCCGAACGTGTGCGCTAGCCTTGCTTGGGCAATCACGCACGCTGAAGCGGCTAGATAGGCTGCATCAGGC
Organism: Aggregatilineales bacterium; assembly: GCA_046719055.1. Classification (GTDB taxonomy): domain Bacteria; phylum Chloroflexota; class Anaerolineae; order Aggregatilineales; family UBA2796; genus CP2-2F. The sequence continues at coordinate 15,021 of JBDNDQ010000026.1, forward strand.
TGGTAGAGCGCGACCATCTCCGCCGCCAGGCGAAACTGCGGGAAGCGCTGGGCTGCCTGTGCTGCCTCGAGCCACTCGAAGGGGATGGACGCTGCCTCAAGCGTCTGGCGCGTGGCACGGAGCGTGGGCGCATCTGGCTGACCGAAGTCGAAGCCGCCAGTGCGCACCATCAGAGGCTTGCCGCTGGCTTGCTCCAGCGCCCGCCACAGCCCAAAGGCCTCGTGTGCCATCTGAACGTAGATCGGATGAGCGTAAGCATAGCGGATGATGCGCGACTCGCCGTGCGAGCTGCCCATGCGATGATCGAGCTCGAATTGCTCTAGGGCCAGCACGCGCTGCCCCGCCTTAGCCAGATGATAAGCTGCCGCGCTGCCCATCACGCCCAAACCGACCACAATCACATCGTAAGGTTTACTCATGGTATGTACCCGTTTTGGATGTTGACGATAGCGCTAGAATTGTGGCACATGGTCCAAGTGTGGGGCAAGATCGCCACACACCGCCTTACTAGATACAGGGAGCAATCATGGGCACATCCACCCAGCATTTCCGACGCGACCGCCTAACATGGCAGAGCTACTTCTTGATCGCCTATCTCGCCTACATGCAGGCGGCCATCGGCCCGCTGATGCCATTTTTCCGCGCTGAGTATAACTATAACTATGCAGAGGTGAGCTGGCACTTCAGCGCGCCGGCCATCGGCGGCATTGTGACGGGCATCGTGGGAGCAGCTCTTGTATTGCGCTTAGGGCGGCGCATGTTGATTTGGCTGGGCGGCGCGGGCATGGCGCTGGGCTATGTATTGCTGATGCACGGCGGGCTCTTGGCGCTCAGCGTTGGCGGGATGATTCTAGCGGGCTTTGCGGGCACACTGCTGCAGAGCGCTGCGCAATCAGCACTTTCGGATCAACATGGGGAGCGGCGCGCCTATGCCCTGACTGAGCTGAACGTCGGCGCTAGCCTTGCTGCGCTGATGGCACCTTTGCTGATCGGCACTTTTGAGAGGCTCGGGCTAGGTTGGCGGGCTGCGATCTACATCTGCATCGCCTATTTGGGGTTGGTGTGGCTGGGGTTTCGGGGCACACACATCCCTACGCCCCGCTCAAGCGATGGCGCGCCCATACAGCAGCTTGGCAAGCCGCTGCCGATCCTTTTTTGGGCCTATGCGCTTGTGCTGATCTTGATTATCGCCATCGAGTGGAGCATTATCCAATGGGGTGCCGATTTTCTGGAGCGCGCCGTCGGCTTTGAGCGGACGACAGCTTCAACGCTGATGACTTTCTTCTTCACCGCCATGCTGATCGGGCGGCTCATCGGCAGCCGCCTGACGCGGCGCTATCGCAATACGACTTTGCTGCTTGCAGCGATGTGCCTTGCCATTAGTGGCTTTGCCCTGTTATGGACAGCATCCGTCCCTGTTTTGAATGTGCTGGGCTTGTTCATGGCGGGCTTGGGGGTCGCGAATTTGTTCCCGCAGAGTCTCTCGCTGGCGCTTAGTATTGCCGCTGGGCAGGCCGATGCAGCCAATGCGCGAGTTGCCCTCAGCGTGAGTTTATCGCTGCTGGTGGCGCCGCAGCTGCTGGCAAGCTTAGCCGATCAGATCGGCATTCAGCATGCCTACGGTATCGTGCTGATCTTCCAGATCGTGGCGCTAGGGCTGATCCTGCTAGCGAATTGGGCTGTGCGCCGTCACAGGCCTGCCCTCGCCTAGCGTTCGCGCGCCGTCCGCACGCGATCTAAGGCGGCGTTAGCGGCTGCCTCAGCGTTCAGTTCGCCCCTCAAGAGGCGCGTGAAGCTCTCTTGCAGCGACTCAGCAGCGACTCCATTGACTGAGTCAGGCAGTGGGGCGGCATCACGATCGAGCAGCGCCGCCGCGAAGGCAGCGTAGTCGGGGTCTGACCAAGTGTTCAGGGCGGCGCGGCGCGCCGGCAGCATCCCGATGCGCTGGCTGAATGTGGCAAAGCGGACTGGCTCTTGCAGCCATTCGATGAGCGCTAGCGCGCGGCGTTGGCGCTCAGGGTCGGTTGTAGTGAAGGCCCACAGCCAGCCATCTACCAAGCTGAGCGAGGGCGCTTCGCCAGAGAGGCTCGGTAGGGCACCAAACCGCCAGCTAGCCCGCTCAGTGGGGCTGCTCTGGGCGCGCTGGCGCAGGAAAAAGGTTGAATCGACCTGGATAAGGGCATTTTTGCCGCCCACAAACGCTGACCAGTACTGAGTCGGCTCTGCGTAATCCAGCACTTCAGATGGCAGGCTGCCTGCTGTGTATGCCTCGCTGTAAAGGCTCAGCACGGTGAACAGTGGTTCGTAATCGATGATCGGCTGGCCACCTTGATCGCTGAAACGTCCGCCTAGCGCTGCATAGTGGCTAAGTAAAGTGCTGTTGGCGCCGCGCCCAACTTTCGCCGGGAACAGGTAGGGAATCTGGCGGCTGATCAGGGTCTGCCAGGTCAGTGGCGGTGCCTCGCCACGATAAACGACGTGCTGGATCTCCAGGAGGTAGGGGATGCCGTAGAACTCGCCTTGATAGCGCGCCAGCGCTAATCCGACGGCAAAGTATGCCTCTTCGCGCACCAGAGCCGTGCTGAGCGGCGCAATCAGCTGCGCGGCGGCAGCACGAGGCAGATCGCGGGCACGCAGCAGGACTACATCCGGGATGACGCTAGGCGCCACCTGTGCTGCGCTGCTGAGCATCTCGAAAATGCTGCCCAGTCCCTCAGCGCGGCGCAGGCGGATGTTCACGGCGTTGCCTGTGCGTTGAGCATATTCCTGCACCAACTCGCCGAAGTGCGTCGCCGTAAACAGCTCAACCTCGTGGCTGAAGAGGGCAGGGAACCACAGGCTGATGGTGGGCGGCAAGGGCGTGGCAGTTGGCGTTAGCGTGCTCACAGGCGTGAGCGCCTGCGCCAACTTACTGGGCGGAGCTGCCTCTGCGCTGTGCGCAAAGGCTTGCGGCGAGGCACAAGCGACTGCGCACAGCCACACAAGCACGCTGAGTGCTTGAGCCAAGCGCCCGATCACTAGCCGCGTTCCTCGCAGTATTGCAGGTATGCCTCAGCATCCATGAGCCCGTCTAGCTCGGCAAGCTGGCTGGGCTTGATGCGGATCAACCAGGCCTCGCCGAACGGATCGGCGTTGATCTTGTCGGGCGAGTCAGTCAGGGCGCTGTTGACTGCGATGATCTCGCCGCTGAGCGGCATGTTCAGGTCAGAGGCGGCTTTCACGCTCTCGACCGTTCCAAAAGCTTGGCCTGCCTTCAGTGTCGTGCCCACGCTAGGCAGCTCGATGAAGACGATATCTGAGAGGGCATCTTGGGCGTAATCGGTGATGCCGACGACTGCCTCTGCGCCTTCCAGGCGCACCCACTCATCCGACTTAGTGTAGCGACACTCAGCAGGTGTTTTCCACTTTGCCATGCAAAGATGCTCCTTATGTAGGATGAAGAACTTTACGCCGATTGTAGCGCATTGCGGACAAAGGCGCTATTTGCCCTGCGGCAGGGGCGCGTTGGCAGCCATCACCAGCGCGCGGTAGGCCCCCTCGCGCTGCAAGAGCGCCGCCGGCGTACCGTATTCCGCCACGCGCCCGCCGCTCAGCACGACGATCTGGTCGGCTTGGGCGACTGTAGCAAGCCGATGTGCGATGATCAGCGCCGTGCGCCCTTCGCACAGCCGTTTGAGCGCTGCCGTGATCTGCTGCTCAGTCTCGGCATCTAAGTTCGCCGTCGCCTCATCCAGCACGATGACAGGCGCATTTTTTAGAAAGGCGCGTGCGATGGCGATGCGCTGCAGCTGCCCCCCGCTCAGGCGTGCGCCGCGCTCGCCGATGGGCGTTTGGTAGCCCTGCGGCAGGCTGAGGATGAAATCGTGAACAGCGGCAGCTTGCGCTGCGGCGTATACTTCAGCCTCTGTCGCCTCAGGCTTGGCGTGGCGGATGTTCTCCAGCACGCTGCCATTGAACAGATAAGGCTTCTGCGGCAGCCACGCTACCTGATCGCGCCACCACGTCACAGGCACAGACTCCAACGGCACACCACCAACGCTGATCTCACCCGAGTCGGGTGCCAGGAAGCGCAGCAAGAGCGCTGCAACTGTGCTCTTGCCTGCGCCGCTGGGCCCGATCAGCGCGGTCTGTTTGCCGTGCAATATCTCAAAGCTGACTCCATCCAGCGCAATCCGTTCGCCATAGGCATAGCGCACATTCTCGAAGCGGATGGTGTAGTTGGGCAGGCCGGGCGGTGCGGCAGCAATCTCGCGCGGCGGGGGTTCCTCTAAGATGGCGAAGACACGCTTAGCGGCTGCTGCGCCGTTGGTGCCGGCGTGGAAACGCGCGCCGAGTGTGCGCAAGGGCATGTAGAACTCCGGCGCGATGATCAGGATGAACAGCGCCCGATCGAAGCTGATGAAGCCGTAGAGCAACCGGATGCCGATCTCGACAGCGATGATGGCGATGCTGATCGTTGCCAAGAACTCGAGCGCTAGCGCCGAGAGGAAGGCGATGCGCACCACGCTGAGCGTCGTCCGCCGAAAGCGATCGGTGATGACGCGAATCGTCTCTGTTTGGGCGCCCTCACGATTGAAGAGCTTGAGGGTGGTCAGGCCTTGCAGCACATCCAGGAAGTGCGCGCTCATCAGGCTGAGCGCCGCATACTGCCGCCGCGCTAGCTGCCCAGCGATGCTCCCGATCAGGATCATAAAGAAGGGGATGAGCGGCGCCGTCACCAGCATGACGATCCCGCTGAGCAGGTCGATCGGGAAGACGAAGAGCAGCACAATCAGCGGCACAATGACGGCTAGAAACAGCGCAGGCAGGTATTGGCTGAAGATGATGGCGATATCTTCAGGCGCTTGGCTGACGGCGGTGGCTAGCTCGCCGCTGCGCTGATTTTGTGTGTAGCGCGGGCCGAGACGCAGCAGATGCTCGGTCAGACGCGACCGCAGATCGTCCTTGATGCGCTCACCGATCTCATGCGCCGTCAGCTCTGTAAAGTAGGTCAGGGCGGCGCGCAGCACGGTCAGGCTGAGCAAGATGACTGGCAGCTCGCCGATCTGCTCAAGCGTCTGCCCCAGGAAGAACAGACGGTTGATGGCATCGGCGAGGGCGATAGCCCACAGCACTAGCAACACTGCGCTTAGCGCGGCGCTGCTCAGATGCAGCCCCAAGAGCCGCCGCTGATCCTTCAAAAAGGCGAACAACCGCTTCTCTTTGAACATAGATATCCAAAACGTAGACCAGCTAATGCGCACAGTTTACCGCATAACGTAATAAAAGTGGGCAAAACGGCGCTCTAATGGATAGGATCAAGCTAGAACATCGCTTTGGAGAAAAAACATTGCCACTAACCATCGACCGGCTCACCACACTCGAGCAGCTTGCCGCCTTGCGCACTGAATGGAACGCCCTCTTGGCGCATAATGCCATCAACGAGGTTTTTCTGACGTGGGAATGGCAAGATGCGTGGTGGCGCGTCTACCAGCATGGCGAGCTGTTTGTGCTGACGGCGCGCGATGCACACAGGGCGCTGTGCGGCATCGCGCCGTGGTTCATCGATACCAGCCATCCCGAAGAGCGCGTTCTGCGCCCGATCGGCTGCATCGATGTGACTGACTATCTCGATATTATTGCGCCACACCCCCGCCGCGAAGCTTTCTGTGCTGAGGTGGCAGCCTATTTACGCGCCCACAGCCAGGCTTTCTCGCGCATCAACCTGTGCAACGTGCATGGCGCGTCGCCCACATTGGTGGACTTGCCCACTGCGCTTGAGGAAGTCGGCTTTCGAGTCACTCTGCGCCCACAAGAGGTCTGTCCGGTCATTCAGCTGCCCGACTCGTTCGAGCGCTACCTTGAGAGCTTAGATAAAAAACAGCGCCACGAGGCGCGCCGTAAGCTGCGTCGCGCTGAAAACGCTGAGGAGAAAGTTGCCTGGTATATCCTCAACCCCGCTGACGATCTAGACGCCGCCCTAGAGACTTTCCTCGCCCTGATGGCTGCTAGCCATCCCAACAAGGCTGCCTTTCTACAGGATGAGCACAATCGCGCCTTCTTCAAGCTGGTGATGCCGCGCATGGCCGCTTGTGGCTGGTTGCAGCTGGCCTTTCTGACGGCGGACGGCACCCCCATCGCTGCCTATCTGAACTTTGACTACGATAATCGCATTCTGGTCTACAACAGTGGCCTACAGCCTGAAGGCTATGCCCATCTGAGTGGCGGTATTGTGCTGCTGCTGCACCTAATTCAGCACGCTATTGCGTGCGGGCGCCGCGAGTTCGACTTCCTGCGCGGCAATGAAGAATACAAGTATCGCATGGGCGGGCAAGATCGTCCTGTCATTGAGATTCAGGCGCGGCTTGCCGCCGAGTGAGGAGAGCGATGCCGAATATTGCTCACATCGCCATGTTGAGCGTGCACACCTGCCCGTTAGCGGCGCTGGGCGGCAAAAAGACCGGCGGGATGAACGTCTATGTGCGCGAGTTGAGCCGCGAGTTGGGCAAGCGCGGCATCTGCGTGGATATCTTCACGCGCAGCCAAGACCCATGCAGCGGACACGTCGATCAGCCGTTGGGCGAACATGCACGCGTGATCCATCTGCCCGCTGGCAGCAAGGCCCCACTCGATCCTGATCAGGTCTATCCACACCTGCCCGAGTTCACTGAGAATGTGCTGCGCTTCGCGGCAGAGCAGCACCTGCACTACGATCTGATCTACAGCCATTACTGGCTGAGCGGCGTGGTGGCACATAGCCTGCGTGCGGCATGGCGTGTTCCAGTGGCGCAGATGTTCCACACGCTTGGCGTGATGAAAGATCGGGTTGCCCAACCGCCTGGGACGGGCAGTCTGCACCCCACCGACCTGCGTTCCTTCAACGAGGCGGATATCATGTCTTGGGCGGACTTGCTGATCGCTGCCACGCCGGCTGAGCGCGCTCAGATGCTCTGGCTGTATCGCGCACCACGCAGCCGTATTGTCGTAGTGCCACCCGGCGTGAACACAGCACATTTTTATCCCGTGCCGCGCGAGGCAGCCAAAGCGGCGTTGGGCCTCCCGCCTGAGCACAAGCTGCTCCTGTTCGTCGGGCGCATCGAGCCGCTCAAAGGTATCGATACGCTCTTGCAAGCGCTCGCTCTGCTCAAGGCACAGCGCCCTGATGTGCTCAAAGGGCTCAGTCTGAGCGTCATTGGTGGCGATCCGAGCGCGGCGCATGGCGAGAATGCCGAGATGGATCGGCTGAAAGCGCTGCGCACGCAGCTCGGCTTGGAAGAGGTTGTGCTATTCTTGGGCGCCTGCGATCAAGCCGCCCTGCGAGACTACTACGCGGCAGCAGAGGCGCTGATCATGCCCTCAGATTATGAATCTTTCGGCATGGTGGCGCTAGAGGCGATGGCGTGCGGCACACCTGTGATCGCCTCAGCCGTCGGCGGCTTGGCTTTCCTGGTGCGCGATGGCGTGAACGGCTATCACGTGCCCGTGCGCGAGCCGAGCGCCCTAGCAGAGAAAATCTATGGGGTGTTGTGTGCACCAGAGCAACGCGCTCAGCTGGGCGCCAACGCTGCCCGCCAGGCTGTCGAATACGACTGGGCGCGCATCGCAGATCGGCTGTTGAGTGCCTTCAGCCGCCTCGCCCTGCCGATTCGCCAGCGCATTACTTGCTAGCGCTCTTCTTCGAGGATCAGTCCAGTGCCCTTGTGCAACGCCCCAAGCGCGATCGCCCCATCTTCAACGCGATAGATTGCGCCGCTGAGCAAATCCCTCAAAATGGCGCCGTTAGCTATGCCGCTGTGCCAAATGGGGAGCGCAAAGGCTTGACGCTCAGCGCGGCAGCCGACTACGATTAAGCGCTGTGTGGCGCTCTGCCGCTGATAGGCGATCAAGTCGGAGTCGGCGTAGAGGTGCTGGAAGCCGCCCTCACACAACGCAGGGGCGCTCCGCCGTAAGGCGATCAGGCGCTTGTAATGCGTCAGCAAGTCGTGATCCCACTCTGCCTCGTCCCAGAGCATGCAGCGGCGATTATCTGGGTCGTTTTCGCCTGCTAAGCCGATCTCATCGCCATAGTAAATGCTGGGCACACCGAGATAGGTGAACAGCAGCACGGCGCCCAACTTGACAAGTGCTTTATCGCCTTGCACGATGCTCAAAAAGCGACGCGTGTCATGGCTATCCAGCAGGTTATATTGCTGCCGGGCGATGACGAATGGCACTGCCGCGCGGAAGGTTGCCCATTGTTCAGCGAGGGTCTCAGCACTGATCGGCAGGTTGCTGGTCAGCGGGTAGTAGCCTGTGCCGTGATCGTAGCCGCCTAGCCAGCGCCATACCGGCAAGGTAAAGCCTTGATAGTTCATCACGGCGTCCAGCTCATCGCCCTGCAGATGGGGCGTGCCATCGAAAAAGTTCTCGCCCATCAAGTAGCAGCTGCGGCGACCCTCTTTGACGGCCGCTCTGATCTCACGTCCGATCTCGTGCCCAAGTTGCTGAGCGCCCTGCCGTCCTTGCATATTCGCCACGTCCAGCCGCCAGCCATCGATGCGGTAGGGCGGCTGCAGCCAGCGCTGCAGCACAGAATCAGGGGCGCGGTACATCAGGTCGCGCAGGCGCTGACTGCGGTAATTCAATTTAGGCAGACTCGGCACGCCCAGCCACATTTCGTAGCGCTCAGGATGCTGATAGAAAGTGAAGAACTCTGCCGTTGGCGCTTTGGGATCGGCTTGCGCCTCTGTGAACCAGCGATTGAACCAGCCGCAATGGTTCAGCGTCACATCCAGGATCAGGCGCATGCCTACTGCGTCTAGGGCGGCGCGCAGGTTAGCAAGTGCGCTGTTGCCGCCCAAGTACGGGTCGATATTGTAGAAGTCAGTCACGTCGTAGCGATGATTGCTGCGCGCGGCGAAGATCGGGTTCAGGTAGAGCGCATTGACGCCGAGCGCCGTGAGGTAATCCAGCTTATGCGCAATGCCGACCAGATCGCCCCCGTAGAAGTCAAGATTGCCGCCTTCTTTCCAGGTCATGACCGGCTCGCCCCACTTGCGCCGCTGAACTGTGAAGCTGCCGATCGTCCAGGCGCCAGGCGGTACATCGTTTGAGGGATCGCCGTTGTAGAAGCGATCGGGGAAGATCTGATAGAAGACGGCGCTGCGCAGCCAAGTTGGCGCTGCGAAATCGGCTAAGAGTTTGAAGTCAAAGTGATCGAGCGGCTCACTCCGCTGCAGGCCCAGCTGATTGTAGTGCCACACGCCCGCGTCGGTCAGCAGGCGAAAGCGGTAGCCGTTGACGGGCATGCTGACTTTGAGATCTGCCACGAGGTAGCGGCAGGCTGAGTCCCGGTAGGCTTCTTGCATCAGGGCGAAGGCTTGCTCACCATCCGGAGCACTGCGCAGCGCTGCAGCGGTCACGGGCGCCTCGAGTGGTAGGCGCAGCGTAATCTGGACGCGCTCGCCGTAGGCTGGCAGCGGGTTTGAGACGTACAGCGCCGAGCCATCGTGATGGACTGCGAGGCGCCAATCGCGTGGTATATCAGTCATCAGACGATCCTATCTGTATCTAGGCAGTTTATTTTGTAGCGCAAGGCGCCAATCTGAGCAAGCTGCCTTGCCCGCCGACCTCACAGCGCGCATAATTTAGGGTGGCTAATAGAGTACACGCTGAGAAAACAGACCATGCATTTTTCCCAACTGCTCTCGCACATTCCTAACCTGCTGCATCCCCCCGAAGCAGATGTTGAGATCAGCGCGCCGATCAGCGAAGATTCGCGCACGGTACAGCGCGGTGGGCTCTTTGTGGCGCGGCGCGGTCTGCGGGTCGACTCGCACGCCTTCATTGGCGCGGCGATCGCCAACGGCGCGGCTGCCGTCGTCGGTGAGTGCCCGTCGGAGCAAGTCCGATGTAGCGTCCCTTATGCGCAAGTTGCGGATGCCCAACAAGCCATCGGCCACTTAGCGGCTGCCTACTATGATTTCCCCTCACACGCCCTGACCGTGATCGGCGTCACGGGCACCGACGGCAAGACCACTACCACCAACCTGATTTTCAACATCCTCAAGTGCGCGGGCGTGCCCGTCGGCATGATTAGCACGGTCAGCGCAGTGATCGGCGATGAGGAGCTGCCGACGGGCTTGCACGTCACCACGCCGACGGCGCCCGAAGTGCAGAGCTACCTGCGGCGGATGGTCCAGGCAGGCCTGACTCACTGCGTCCTAGAGGCGACCAGTCACGGCTTGGCGCAGGGGCGCGTCAACGGCGTTGCCTTCGATGTGGCTGTGCTCACCAACGTCACACACGAGCATCTCGACTTTCACGGCAGCTTCGAGAATTACCGTGCCGCTAAGGGCCTGCTCTTCAGCCGCCTCGCCGAAAGCCATCGCAAGGCAGATGTCCCGAAGTGCGCCGTGATCAACCTGGACGATCCAAACGCGAGCTATTTCCTCGAGCTGACCGAGTCCGTCGAGCAAGTTGCTTACAGCACGCAAGGCTACGGGCGAGTCAACTTGCTCGATTGGCGCACACAGCCATCCGGAGTGCGCGGCGTGCTGCTCGATAGCCTGCAAGGCATCAGCATCGCCTTCCGCACACCCCTGATCGGCCTATATAACCTGCAGAACATCCTAGCGGCAGCGTCGGCAGCATTGGCGCTGGGTATCTCACCCGAGGCGATCCAGCGTGGCATTGAGACCCTACCGCCCATCCCAGGCCGCATGGAGCGCCTCGACGAAGGGCAGAATTTCACTGCCATTGTGGACTTCGCCCACACGCCGAACGCGCTCGAGAAAGCGCTCCAAGCTGCCCGCAGCCTGACCGACAAGCGTGTGATCGCCGTCTTCGGCAGCGCAGGTTTGCGCGATGTGGAGAAGCGCCGTCTGATGGCAGAGGTGGGCGCTCAGCTGGCTGATATCTGCGTGCTGACGGCTGAAGACCCGCGCACAGAATCGTTGGATGCCATCCTGGAGATGATGGCGGAGGGTGCACGGCACAAGGGCGGCGTGGAAGGGGTGACGTTCTTCCGCGTGCCCGATCGCGGCGCGGCACTCGCCTTTGCTTGTCGGCTCGCTCAGCCAGGCGATATCGTGATCGCCTGCGGCAAAGGCCATGAGCAGAGCATGTGCTTCGGCGAGATTGAGTACCCGTGGGATGATCGCGAGGCGTTGCGCGCTGCCCTGCGCGGCACACCGCTCAAAACCTTGCCAACGGCAAACGCCTAGCAACACATGGCAGTGTCCCGCGTATATGCTCACAAGAAGTTTCTTGTGAAAGTGAGTTCCGCATGACCGAACAGCCCAAGCCGAAGCGCGATGCCTGCGCAGCGCAGGATGAGGTGGATATCGTCGACCTTGACGCGTTGATGCGCAATTACGGCCACACAGAGGCACCACCCCGCCGCGCTCCGCGCCTTGAGGACGATTATGATACGCTGCCTAAGCGCAAGAACGAGGAGGCCACCCGCAAGTGGCGTGAGCCGCTTGAAGACTTCCTGCGCACGCCTTACGACAAAGCTTACGCGCCTGAGTCTGTGCAGGCCAGCTCGAAGGAGCGTCTGTTGGCAGCTGTGGCACACCTCTCGCTCTTGCTCGGCATCCCGCTTGGCTTGGCCAGCGTAGGCCTGCTGGCAGTCTTTGTGGCGCTTCTACCGCTCTCAATCTACCTCAACTATCGGGGACGGCTGCCCTTTGTGGCTGCACACGCCTTGCAAGCAAGTCTCGCACTGCTGGCCTCAACCATCGGCTGGATTATCCTGACTGCTGTCGTGGGCATCATCGGGCTTGTCATCACCGTCTTGGCGACAATCACCATCATTGGAGTGATAATTGTGCCGTTCGTGTGGCTCGGGCTGCTGCTAATTTGGCTAGCGCTCTTGGGCTTGCCGCTTGTTGCTTTTATGCTGAGCCTGGCTGCGGCGGTGCAAGCGCTGCGCGGCAGGACGTTCCGCTATCCCTACATCGGCAAACTTGCCCGCTAACGTCGCGACTCCCACTTCGTCTCGGATTCGCCAGCCTGCAGGTTCACCCAGCGCGCCAGCACGAATAAGAAGTCCGAGAGGCGGTTGAGGTAGACCAAGTCATGCCGATTGATTGGCTCATGTTCAGCCAGCGCGACGCACAATCGCTCGGCGCGGCGGCAGACCGTGCGCGCCACGTGCAACGTCGCAGCTGCTTGCGTGCCGCCGGGCAGGATGAAGGCGCGCATCGGCGTGAGTTCAGCCTCCATGCTGTCGATATCCCGCTCTAGCGTGCTGATCGGCGCCTCGTCCATGCGTACTAGCCACGACGGATTAGCATCCATCGGTGTGGCCAGGTCAGCGCCCAGCACAAACAGCTCATTTTGAACTCGCTCCAGCCAAGTTTCGGCGCGCGGCGGCACACCGATGGCCCGCACCAGCCCGATTAGGCTGTTCAGCTCGTCGACTGTGCCGTAGGTTTCCACGCGCAGATGATTCTTACGGACTCGGCCGCCGGCGAAGAGGCTGGTCTCGCCTGAGTCGCCTGTCTTGGTGTAAATTTTCACAGGGCTAGTATCCTTCCGTTCACGGTGTGTGCCTGATGAGTCAATTGTGGCTCAGCTGGTCTGGATCGCCAAAGCGCTCGATCGGCTGTGCTATAATCGGCATACGTATCTGGCTGAGCAAGGATCGCCACTTATGATCGAGCAGACGCCTGAAGTCCTCGCCCTGAACTTACCGACGCGCCGTCCCATCCTGACCTACATCCTGCTGAGTGTGATTGTTGGCATTTTTGTGGTGCAAGTAATTTATGCACAGGTGAATTTCCCGCGCCCAGAGCCGATCACTGACTGGGGTGCCCTGAACTATGCGCGTGTAGTCTTCAGAGGCGAGCACTACCGCCTGTTCACTGCGATGTTCCTGCACGCCGGCGAGGTGCACTTGCTCTTTAACGGCTTGGCGCTGTGGGTCTTCGGGCGGACGGTCGAGTCGGTCTTTGGGACGGCGCGCTTCGCCCTGATCTACTTTCTAGGCGGTCTGACGGGCAGCCTTGCCAGCTTATTTCTGACGCGCGGGCTCTCGGTGGGCGCTAGCGGCGCGATCTTCGCCATTTTCGGCGCTGAGATGGTCTTCCTCTACCGCAATCGCGAGTTGCTCGGTCGTGCCGCCCGCGAGCAGCTGCAATCGCTGATTATGCTGGCGCTGCTGAACTTCGGCTTGGGCATCTTCACGCAAGTAGCGCCGACGACTGTCTCGATCGATAATTGGGCGCACGGCGGAGGCTTTGTGGGCGGCATCATCCTGACCTGGTTCATCGGGACGCACTACCGCCTGGTGCCCGATTCAAGCCTGCTCTTCGGGGCACGCCTGGTAGACGACCGTCGGCTGAGTAAGACGTGGTACTTGGCTGTGTTGTACGCGATCGGCTTGGCTGTCTCGACGGTCTACACTCTTAATGCGCTGGGCGGCTGAGCCCTGCATAGAGCGCCTCGTAGGCATCTGCCACAGCCGACCACGTGTAGCGTGCCTCGATCACAGCGCGGTTAGCTGCGCCGAGCTGCCTGCGCAGGGAGGGATCAGCCAGGAGCACACAGGTCTGCTCGACGAACTCGGCCGCATGCTCGGCCAGCCGCACGCCCTCGCTCGGCGCGATGCCATCGACGCTGAGCGGCGTGGCGATCACGGGCAGCGCCATCGCCATAGCCTCCAACACCTTGTTCTTGATACCCGCGCCGAAGCGCAACGGCGCAACGAACAGCGCAGCGCGCGCGTAATAGGGCTGCAGCGTTGGCACATGCCCTGTGATGTGCACATCGGGGGCGGCGCAGGTGCGAAGGGCGGGCGGCGGCGCATTACCAACCAGCCACAGCTCTGCCTGCGGGCAGCGCGCCTTGATCAGCGGGAAGAGCTCGCGGGCGAGCCACAAGGCCGCATCGACGTTCGGCGGATACTCATAATTCCCAACGAAGAGCAAGTCTGCGCCTTGTGTGGGCTCACCCGGCGTGAAGCGCGCCAGATCGACGCCGTTTGGGATGACGTGTAGCGGTAGAGTCGGCGCTAGGGCGCGCAAGGCGGCAGCATCGGCTTCGGTCAGCACCACGACGGCACGGTAGCCCTCAAACATGTGCCGCTCGTAGCGCTGTGCCATCCTCAGGCGCAGCCACAGCGCAATTTTGTCCCGAAGCGCGCCCTTTTGAGCCAGCTGGCGCCGCAAAAATAGACTGTAGCACTCGTACGGCACAATCAGGTTCGGCAGAGCACACACCAACTGCCGATACTCGTAGACCTGCACGCCGCCGAACACATGAATCACGTCGTAGCGCTCATGGCGCAGGCGCGCTTGGATGGCTTCCCACATCGGCGGCGACCATGCCTGCTCCGCTCGAGTGGGAAACATCTGCCTAAGGCGAACCGCATAGTCGAGGGCTGTGCGCGGCGGATCTGGTAGGAGCGTCACGTGGCGAAAGTGATCGCGGTAGTGGGGAATGTCAGCGAGATCAGTCGGTCGGTTGGAGAAGGCCAGCAGATCGGTCTGGCAGCCGCGCCGCGCCAGCTGCGCGAATAGGTTGCCAATGATCAACCTGTCGCCGAGATGCAGCGGATAGGGCGGACAACGCGAGATCAACAGGATACGGCGGCTCATAGACGGGAAAAACTGCGGAGAGGGTGGGATTCGAACCCACGGTGCAGGAACCTGCACAACGCTTTTCGAGAGCGCCCCAATCAACCACTCTGGCACCTCTCCAATGCTTTTAAGTATGCGGTTGTTCAGCCGCGCTGCCCTTCGGCACGCAGCCGCGCAAAGAAACCAACCAGCAGCGCCGCCGCCTCTTCCGCTAGCACGCCGCTCTGCACCTGCACACAGTGATTCAAGCGTGGGTGCTGCAGAATATCTAGCACGCTGCCTGCGGCGCCCGCTTTGGGATCGCTGGTGGCGTAGACCAAGCGCGACAGACGCGCTAAGACCATCGCACCGGCACACATGGCGCACGGCTCCAGCGTGCAGTAGAGCGTAACGCCATCCAAACGCCAGCTGCGCAGCGCGCGCGAAGCCTCGCGCAGGGCGATCATCTCGGCGTGTGCCGTCGGATCGCGCTCAACCTCGCGGCGGTTGCGCCCTCGCCCGATGACTCGCCCCTCATACACGGCAACCGCACCGACGGGCACATCGGCATGCAACGGGGCGCGCTGAGCTTCCGCAAGGGCAAGGCGCATCCAAGCGACGTCGTCCATTTCTACAGTATAGCAGCTTTGCGCGCCTCTGCCTAGAGCGAGATTGCAGGGCGGCGCAAGGCTGACTATAATCTTATATGTGCTGGCACGCACATCCGTCAATTTATTTCAGGAGAGTCGTTCGTATGCCCAAGAAGATTCTGTTTTTGGTCGGTGATTATGTCGAAGACTACGAGCTAATGGTGCCTTTCCAGATTCTGCAGGCGGTCGGCCATCATGTTCACGCGGTCTGCCCAGGCAAGAAAGCGGGCGAGAAAATTCGCACTGCCATTCACGATTTCGAGGGCGATCAGACCTACAGCGAGAAGCCCGGTCATAACTTTGAGCTGAACGCCGACTTCGATGCCGTACGCCCAGAAGACTACGACGCGCTGGTCATCCCTGGCGGGCGCGCCCCAGAGTACATCCGTCTAAATGAGCGCGTCCTGGAGATTGTGCGCCACTTCGCCCAAGCAGATAAGCCGATCGCAGCAACCTGTCACGGCCCGATGGTGCTGGCAGCCGCTGGCGTGCTCACGGGCAAGGAGTGCACTGCCTATCCCGCTGTTGGGCCAGACGTCCAGATAGCCGGCGGCAAGTTCATCAGCCTGCCCGCCGATAAGGCACACACACACGGCAAGTTAGTCTCGGCGCCGGCCTGGCCCGCCAACGCTGAGTGGATGGCGCAGTTCCTGCAGGTGCTTGGCACGAAGATCGAGGCGTAAGTTCGCCCCCTTGAGAGACAAGTCCCCCGCCGCACGACGGGGGACTGTTGATTCGTGAGGCTCAATCGCCGCTGACAGGCAAAGCAGGCCGCAAGATGTCCATGACCTGCTGATGGTCGATCACCTCGTACTTCAAGAGCGCCTCAGCTAGCTCCTCCAGCAGGTGGCGATGCTCACGGCAGAGCTGGCGTGCGCGATTGTGTGCCTGCTCCACAAGACGCTTGGTCTCACGGTCGATCAGCGAGGCGGTCTCTTCACTGTAGATGCGCGGCTGGGCTAGACTGTAGCCCAAGAAGGGCTGCCGATCCGAGTCGCCGTAGTTGACCGGGCCGAGCTCTTCGTTCATGCCTAGCTGGGCGACCATATCGCGAGCGAGGCGCGTCACCACGCGCAAGTCGTTCTCGGCGCCGCTGGTGATCTGATTCAAAACCACTTCTTCAGCGCTGCGCCCGCCCATCAGCACCACCAGGCGCGCAAACAGGTATTCCTTCGTGTAGTTGCGCCGATCATCGCTGGGCACGACCTGCGTCACGCCTAGCGCGCGCCCGCGCGGCACAATGGTGACCTTCATTACCGGGTCAGCCTCTGGCGTTAGGGCAGCTACCAACGCATGCCCCGCCTCGTGGATGGCGACAGTGCGTCGTTCACGCTCATCCGAGAGCGGCGGGCGCTCGCTGCCCATGATGATGCGATCGAGCGCTAGCTCAAAGTCGCGCTGCGTGAC
Source organism: Aggregatilineales bacterium (assembly GCA_046719055.1). Classification (GTDB taxonomy): domain Bacteria; phylum Chloroflexota; class Anaerolineae; order Aggregatilineales; family UBA2796; genus CP2-2F. The sequence continues at coordinate 31,600 of JBDNDQ010000026.1, forward strand.
GCGTTCACGCCCATTACGCGCCGCCGAGAGCGCTGCCTCATTCGCCAAGTTTGCCAGGTCTGCGCCGCTGAAGCCAATGGTGACGCCAGCCAACACATCCAAGCGCACATCGTGCGAGAGCGGCATATCTCGCGTGTGCACCTTGAGAATCGCCTCACGCCCAGCCCGATCGGGCAGATCGACCGTCACTTGGCGGTCGAAGCGGCCGGGGCGCAGCAGCGCAGGGTCAAGCACATCGGGACGGTTAGTCGCTGCCATGACGATCACAGTCTCGCGAGCGTCGAAGCCGTCCATCTCCACCAGCAGCTGGTTGAGCGTCTGCTCGCGCTCGTCATTGCCGCCGCCCAAGCCTGCGCCGCGCTGCCGCCCAACCGCATCGATCTCATCGATGAAGACGATAGAAGGCGCAGCTGCCTTAGCACGGGTAAACAGATCGCGCACGCGCGAGGCGCCCACACCGACGAACATCTCGACGAACTCTGAGGCTGAAAGCGAGAAGAAGGGCACTTTTGCCTCGCCGGCCACCGCTTTGGCGAGCAGGGTCTTGCCGGTGCCGGGTGGCCCAACTAGCAGCACGCCACGCGGGATGCGCGCGCCCAGTCGAATGTACTTATCTGGGTCTTTCAGGAAGTCCACCATCTCGGCCAGCTCAGCCTTCGCCGCGTCCTCGCCGGCTACATCGGCAAAGGTGACTTGCGGCTTCTCCTCGTTATAGCGCCGTGCACGGCTCTGCCCGAAGTTGAAGATGCCGCTCTGCTGCTGGCGAGTGCGGCTGAACATCCACAACAGCAGCAAGCCGATCAGGATGAGGGGGCCCCAGTTCAGCAGCAAGATCAGGAAGGCTGAGGGCGATGGATCGGTTGTGACCACCACCACACCGTTCTCAACGAGTTTGGGCAGCAGCTCCCGATCCTCGACGGGCGGCAGGAAGGTGCTGAAGAACAAGACATTGCCCCGACGGACGTTGCCGGCACTATCCGTGCCGCTAATTGGCACCTCGCTGCGGAAACGCCCGACGATCTGAGAGCTGCGCATCTCCACCCGCAGGACGTTATTAGCTTCTACTTGGGCGCGGAAGGTTGAGTAGGGCACCTCGATGGCATTGCCGATTGGGTCGCCGACGATGGCTGGGATGCGAGTCAGGAACAGGATACCGAAGCCCACCAGCAGCGCGATCACGACCCAATTCGGGATCGGCGGGCGCGTCGGGCGTTGCTCTGGATCACCCTCTGGATCGCGCCCTGGCGGCAGATTCTTAGGTGGTTTTTGCATGTTAGACATGGCTTTTTCTCCTACTGGTTAGATGATAGCAGGCTCATCAGCTGTGATGCCATAGGCATAGGCTAAGAGCTCTACTGGATGAACGAGGCGCGCGCCGCTCATTTGTGCAATGTGCCAACGGCACGTCTCTGTATCGCACACAGCCAGTTTGGCGCCGCTCTCGCGGATGCGGCGGAACAAAGGCGCGCCCACATCCTCAGCGATCTGACGCTTCTCGGCTTTGTAGCCGTACGTGCCGGCGATGCCACAACACTCGGCGTCTAGCTCGACGGCGCGCAGTTCAGGGATCAGATCGAGCAAGTCCAGCGCCGGGCGCCCCATGCCGTGAGCCTTCAGCTGGCACGGTGCGTGATAGGGCACAATCGAGTCGCCGATCAAGGCACGAACCTCAGGTGGGAAAGCGCTCACGGGGCGGAAGTCGGTCTTCAGCGCGCCCCGTTGATGCAGCTGCCACAAAAACTCAGAAATATCGTAAATGCCGCTAGCTAGCGCTTGTGTATCCGAGTCGTGCAGCCCGAGCACGTGTTCGTAGTCGCCTTTCAGCGCCATGATACAGCTGCCAGACGTGCCCACAATCGGGATGCCGCGCCGCGCATAGTCGGCAAGGGCGCTGGTATTCTTGCGGGCGAATTGGCGCGCCTCTGCGAACATGCCATTCGACTGTAACGGCAGACCGCAACAGGCTTGCGGCGGCACAATTACGCGGAAGCCATTGTGCTCCAGAATCTGCACAGCCAGCTTGCCGATGTGCGGCTCATAGCTGTTCGTGCTGCAGCCGTGATAGTAGACCACGAGCGGGCGCGAGTCATCGGCTGGATGGGCGCGTTTTTTCTCGCGCTTGCGCCACCAACCTCGAAAGGTGTAGCCCGCCCACGTTGGGAAGGCTGCCCGTGCCGAGACGCCAAGCGTTTTTTCCGCCAGCCAGCGGAACGGCTTGAAACGGAACAGCCAGTTCAGCAGCGGCGCGAAAGGCGTGCCAAGTACGCCCCACCAGGCATTGTGACCGAGTATCCAGTTGCGCAGGCTGAAGCCCTTGGCCTCAGCCAGCTTTGCCTTCGCCTGCGTGTTGATCTCCATCACACGCACCCCGTGCGGGCAGACCAGTGTGCATATGCCGCAGCCTGAGCAGTAGTCTACCGACTGATCGGGCGAGGGCAGATTGGGGTCGCGGAAGCGCTGCGCCTGCGGGCCGACCGTTTTGGGGCCGGGGAATAGGTTAGTTACTGGTACGACTGGGCAGGCCTGTGTGCAGATGTTGCACTTCAGGCAGTGATCGGCTGTGAACGGCGTCTCTTGCAGGTAGGGTAGCTCACGCAGTTCGGTCATCATAACCTCAATTATCTCTGAATTTTGCTCGGTCGCGTATAAGAAACGTATTATTCCGCCTTAGGGCTGCGTGAGCGCCATTTGCGCGGCCCGATATGCCGTCGCTAACGCTACGCCTTCAGCGGTCTCGAAAGGGGAGGGCCCACCGAACGGATGCGCCAAAATGTGCCCTGCTGCAAACAGATTCTCTGCAAAAGGCGCCCTCTCGGCGTCTAGCGGCTGCAGATAGGCGTTAGCGCGTATGCCGAAGTGATGCACCGGGTGGCCTTCAGGCGCTAACATCTGTGAGCCAAACCACGCCTCCCGATCGGCCACGTGCTGCACGGGAATCTGGAAGATGCCTTCCCACACACGCCCGTAATCATCGCTGAACAGGCCGCCGCCGTACAGATTGCCGGTCGCCAAAATGACCGCCTTGGCGCTGAAATGTTGCGGCTTGCCCGCTGCAGCCACCGCCACACTCGTGATGCGCCGCCCCTCGCGGATGCCGCCGACTACCGGATGCCCAATTTGCAGCCGCACCCGCCGATCAAGCAGGTAGCGGCGCAGCCCATTGTACAGCCGTGTGCCAGGCACGCTAGGCGGGAGGGTTGGCAGCTCAAAGATGGGCACGCCAAGCTGATCTTGCAAGGTCTGCACGGTTTCGGCGTGATTGGCCAAGCCCAACACGGCCGGAAAAGCGACCGACGTAGCGCCATTCAAGCGCGCCTTGACTTGCCGCGCCACCTCAGCGCAGAAGGACGGCTGATCGAAGTAGCGCGCGTAGTCGGTCGGCGTTAAGTCCCACGGGCGCTCGCCGATGGGCGGCGCGATCAGCGTGAAGTGCGCGCCTGAGAGCGCCGGATAGTAATCCCGCCAGCCCTCAAAACCGATGAAAAGCGGACGCGCGCCCGCCTGCGCTGCGCCTTGGTAACCATATGGCAAGATGGCGGGGCGCTGCTGGCTGCCCAGCGCTGTGAAGACTCGCTTGTTGTAAAGCGGCTGCTCTACCTGATAGCCCAAACCGATCTCGGCGCCGATCTGGGCGAACAAGCGCGCCCCCGCCTCCAGCGCCTCAACGCCTGCCAGGGCGTAAGGGTGATCAGGCTGGCGCGCAGCCAGAGCGCGCACAGCGTCAATCACATCGCCATCAGCCGAGTCGAGCAGGCTGAGCCAGCCAGGCGTCACCACTGGCGAGCCGATGCCTTGTGCAATGACGCGGATTCTGGCGCTCGGCTTCAAATGCAAGGCAAAGGCGGCAGCGCTCAAGCCGGCCCAGCCCGCGCCGATAATCAGCAGATCGTCCACTTGGATCATCCTTGCTATTTAGTGGCATGCACCTGCGGCTGAGGTGTTGGCACGCCCAGCGCACGCCGATAGATCATCTCATCCAACAGCGCTTGGCGCAGCTGATGCCCCCACAGCAGAGGACGATTGCCGCGGAAGCGCTCTTCAATAAAAGTGGCGAGCGCAGCGATTGACTTCGCTGGCGGCAGCGGCGCTGTCTCGCACAGCACGCCCGCTGCCCGGTAGCCACAGAAGCCCGCCTGGCAGGGCCCCATGCCCAAACGGAGATCGCGGCGCAGATCGTCCAGGCTGACGCCCTCGCCTGAGGCGCGGATTGCTGCCTCGAGCTGGCTCCGCGTCACGATCTCGCACTCACAGATCAGATTGTTATGCGTTGGCGCGTGCTCCAGCTGATGCAGGCGGTGCGTCAGAGCGTGCAGCTTGCGCCCGCCGCCATTGAACCATGTCGGCTTTGGCAAGGGCGTCTGGGCGGTGCGGCACTTAGCCTGCACGCCTAAATAGGCGCATACTTCATCGGAAATTTTCTCAGCCATTTGACGGTAGGTGGTCAGCTTGCCGCCGACGATCGAGAGCATTCCCGCCGCGCCGACATCGGCATGGCTGAGCGCACGGAACGAGCGCGTGATGAAGCGCCCATCCTCACCAACGCCACCTTCAGCCTCGCCCGCGCGCTTTTGGGGCGGGTCGTAGAGCGGCCGCACGCCTGCCCAAGCCCGCAGCGCCCGCGCCTTGCGGAAATCTGGGATCATCACCTCGCCGGCATCTAGCATCTGCGTGACCTCTTCGGCAGGGATGTCGATATCATCAGGACGTTCTACCACCACAGATGTCGTGCCGATCACGCAGACTGTGCCGACGGGCACCAGAATATCGCCATCGCCCGGCATGGCAAGCCGATTGATGATCGTGTTGACCCAGCGCACGTTCATTGCCACCATCACGCCGCGATCGTGCGTCATGTGGATATCAGCGCCCGCCAGCTTAGCAATCTCGCCCGCCCAGGGGCCTGCTGCATTGACGATCGCGCTGGTGTGCACCCGCACTCGGGCGCCCGTCCGCCGATTTTCAAGCAGCGCGCCGATCACTTTGCCGCCCGCCTTCTCTATGGCACAGACGCGGTGATAGTTCAGCGTCACGCCGCCCAGCTCCGCTGCCGCTTCAACTAGCGTATGGATCAGCTCGAAGGAGTCGCAGGCGGCATCCGGCACGCGGTAGATGGCGTAGGCTTTTGGATTCAGGTGCGGCTCTTCCTTAAGCGCCTGAGCCAGGCTGATGGGCTCAGTCGGGATGCCAACAGCCTGGCAGCCGTCCAGCCAACGCGGGATATAGCTCGGATCGTCGGGCGGGAAGGCCGCAAACCAACCGCCTGTATCCTCGATCGTGTGCGGCGCAATACAGCGCACGATCCAGTTTTCTTCAATGCACTCGCGTGCCGACTCGGGATCGCGCACGGCATAGCGCCCGCCTGAGTGCAGTAGGCCGTGATAGCGCCCAGAAGTGCCGGTCGCCACGTCGTTCTGTTCGGCCAAAATGACGCGCAAGCCGCGCTGTGCTAAGTCAAATAGCACGCCTGCGCCCGTCGCGCCGCCGCCAATCACCAAGACATCGCAATTCAGTGAAGTTTCTGCACTCATGCGCCGTGTCCGTCACAAATGTTCAGCTCATGCACAAATTATAGTGCAAGCCAGCGCAGAGATACAAGCAAGCGTCGGCGAAAGGGCACATTCAAGCGTCATTTTTGTGCACTTCTTCCCAAAGGTGCAGAATAGAGTGGATTATAAAGGTCACTGTAGCGAAGGATGAGACTTCAATGACGGATAGACCATTGCGTGCAGGCATCATTGGGCTGGGCATTGGCAAGGCGCACGCTAAAGGTTATTTGCGCTCGCCGCACACACAACTAGTGGCCTTGTGCGACACTGATGCCGAACGGCTCTCAGCGCGCGCTGCCGATTACCACATCCCTCCTGAGCTGTGCTTTACCGACTACCGCGCTATGCTAGATCAGGCGCAGCTGGATGTGGTAAGCATCTGCCTGCCCAATGCGCTGCACGCTGAGGCGAGCATCGCCGCGCTGCAAGCGGGCGCGCATGTGCTGTGCGAAAAGCCGCTCGCCACCACGCTGGAAGAGGCGCTCAGCATGCAGCGCGCAGCCGAAGCCGCTCAGCGCCATCTGATGATCGCCTACAACCATCGCTATCGGGCGGATGTAGCATGGATACGTCAGATGCTCAGTGAAAATAAGCTGGGCAAGGTCTATAACGTCTATGCCTGGTGGCGGCGTGAGGCGGGCATTCCAGGCAGCGGCTGGTTCAGCCAAGCGCCGCTTTCAGGCGGCGGTGCACTGATCGATATCGGGGTGCACATGCTGGATTTGGCGCTGTGGCTGCTGGATTTCCCGCGCGTCGAGACGGTCAGCGGGCAAGTTGGGACGCATTTTGGGAAGCGCGGCGTGAAAATCTCTAGCAGTGCACTCTGGAAGCGCAGCGTGAGCGCTGAAGCCTTCAATGTGGACGATGGTGCCTTCGGATTCTTGCGCTGCGAGGGCGATCTGACTGTACACTTGCACGCCTCGTGGGCCGAGCATCGCGCCCCGCGTGAGGATATCATTCATCTAGAGCTGAACGGCACTGAGGGCACCGCTGTGCTGCATGTGGTCAACTATGTGCAGGAGGGCACTGTGCAGTTTTACACTGAGCTGGCAGGTCAGCCTGTGGTGATCGCGCCCAGCCTGCGCGATGGCGGCATACACGGGCATGAGGCGCTGATCGTCGAGAGCATGGCGGCACTGGTCAGTGGGGCACCGCTGCCCGTTGATGTACGGCACGGTGTGATCGGTGTGCAAGTGGTGGAAGCGCTCTACCGTTCCAGCCGCACACGGCGCGAGGTAGCCCTGGCACAGCTTTAGCAGTCACAGTCACAACTGTGCTATACTGATAGATGGTCTGGGCGTGAAGCGCAGCGGGAGCTGCGGTAGGAGATCGCCATGCGCCGAGTACTTTTCTTCGCTTTTGGGCTGCTCTTTGGCGCGACGCTAGGCGCAACGTTAGCTTTCTTGCTAGCGCCTTCCTCAGGGCAGACGCTGCGTAAGCGAGCTGAACGGCATGTGCGGCACGCCTTGCAAGAGGCGCAAGCCGCTGCCGAAGCTAAACGCATCGCGCTAGAGGCAGAGCTGGCGTCGCTCAGCAGAGAGAGGCGCAGCCCACGCCGCTAGGCAGCCCCAAGCAGCAAGGGCAGGCGCCAGGCCTGCCTTTGTTGCCCAACAAGATCAGGTCGCGCAGAATACTGAGAGAAAGCGATAACGGCATGAGCCATAACACACATACACTCATTGGGCGTACCATCGGCAAGTATCAGATTCTAGCTGTGGTTGGCGGCGGCGGTATGGGGACGGTCTACCGTGCGCAGCAGGTCGACATTCAGCGTGAGGTCGCTGTCAAAGTCCTCCACGTCGAATTTTCGGACTCCGAGCAATTTGTGAGGCGCTTCAACCGCGAGGCACAAGCGCTGGCTCAACTTGAGCATCCACACATCATCCCCGTCATCGATTTTGGGCAGCAAGATGACTACTTGTACCTCGTCATGGCGCTGAAGACGGGCGGCAATCTCAGCCACGTTATCCGCGATGGCAACGTGCCGCTGAGCGATGTGCAGCGCTATATCGAGCAGATCGCCTCTGCGCTGGACTACGCCCATCTGCGCGGCGTCATCCACCGCGACCTAAAGCCCGCTAACATCCTGCTGGATGAAGATCGCAACACCTTCCTGACCGATTTTGGCATTGCGCGCCGACTGGGCGAGACCAAGCTGACGACTCCGGGCACGGTCGTTGGCAGCCCAACCTATATGGCGCCTGAGGCCTGGCGCGGCGAAGATCCCAGCCCGGAGACTGACGTCTACTCGCTAGGCATCATTTTCTATCAGCTGCTGACGGGCAGAGCGCCTTTCGAGGAAACCAAAACAGTACGCCTGATGAACATGCACCTCTTCGAGCGGCCGCCAGCCCTACGCAGCCTGCGCCCCGACCTAGATGAGCGCTTCGACGCGATCGTCAATTTCGCCCTCGCTAAGGATCGGACGCAGCGCTTCCGCAGCGCTGGAGAAATGGCCAAGGCGGTGCGCGCTGCGGTGAAAGCTTCCAGGGAACCCCTGCCCGGGCCAATTCTCGAGGTCGATGAAACGATCCGCCTAGCTCGCACCGAGCCAAAGCCGCCGCCCGATCGCAATCAGCGCTTGCAGCCCAGCTCTGGTACGCCACCCCCTGCCGACCCGCGCCGACAGCTCGCCATCCTGACACCTCTAGACGGTGAGGATGAGGAGCTTCCCATGTCCACCCAACGTCCGATTGGCGTACGCCTGTTCATTATCGGCATGAGCGCTATGATTGTCGTCCTGCTTGCGGTGATCATCTTCTTGCTGCTCCCACAGTAGGTCATGCCGACGCCATTCATGCACATTGCGCTTGCCGATCGGCTGATCGCTGATCCTGAGCTATCTGCAGCGGCGCGCAGCACGCTTGAACAAAGGTGGGGTGCCTTCCTGCTGGGCAGCGTGGCGCCAGATGCGCGCGTCTCATCGGGTGTGGCGCGCAGCAGCACGCATTTCTTTGAGTACACGCAGCCGCTGGACGCACCGCCCGCCTGCAAATTCCTGCAAACCTTCCCGATGCTGCGCTGCAGCGCCCTTACCGACCCTGATCAGCGCGCTTTTATCGCTGGCTACACTGCCCACCTGGCAATGGATGCAGTCTGGTTCATCCAGATGCTGCCGCACTTCAGCCGAGATTGGGCGCCGCTAGCTCAGCGCAATCTTTTGCTGCACATGCTGCTCGTCCACCTGGATGCGCAGGAGCGTGCCTGCCTTGCTGAGCGGGACTATGCTGCCTTGAAGAGCGTTATGCCAAAGGGATGGCTGCCCTTCATCTCTGATGCTGATTTGAGGGCCTGGCGCGACCTGATCGCCGATCAGCTGGCGCCAAACGCGCCCAGCCGCACGCTGGAGATTCTGGGCAGCCGTATTCGCATGTCGGTTGCGCAAATGCAGGCTTTTCTAGCCGATGAGGCACAAATGCGTCCTTTGTGGCAAAATATTCAACCAAACCTTATCGCGGCTGTCAATCTGGCGATGTACCAAGGCGTTCGCCAGACTGTGAACGCTTACTTCGCCGACCAATTGGCTTGAAGCAATTTTCACGCACAAGGGAGTTCACTCCGATGCACATTCTTGTCACAGGTGGCGCGGGTTACATCGGCTCAACGACGGCTGCCGCCTTCATGCGCAGTGGGCACCGCGTCACGATCTTTGATAACCTCTCACGCGGCTACCGTGCGGCTGTGCCGCCTGGGGCAGACTTTGTACAAGGCGATCTGCGCGATCGCGCTGCGCTTGATATGCTCTTCCAGATGGGGCACTTTGATGCTGTGGCGCATTTTGCCGCCCTAGCCGAGGCTGGCGAAAGCATGCAGAAACCAAGCCTGTACTTTCGCAGCAACGTCTGCTACAGCCAGGCGCTGCTGGATGCAATGCTGATGCATGGTGTGAAACGTTTGGTTTTCTCTTCAACGGCGGCAGTCTATACCGGCAAAGATGCCCCACTCACAGAAGACGACCCCTATGGGCCTGCCAACGTCTACGGCGAGACCAAGTTGATGGTCGAGCAGATGATCCGCTGGCATCATCAGCAAGAAGGTCTGCGCTACTGCATTCTGCGCTATTTCAACGCCTGTGGCGCATCGCTGGATGAGCATGGGCGGCCCCTGCGCGGTGAGTCGCACCAACCTGAGACGCATCTGATACCGCTCACATTGCAAGTAGCGCTCGGCCAGCGCCCACACATCAGCATCTTTGGCACTGATTATCCCACGCCAGACGGCACTTGCATCCGTGACTATGTGCACGTAGAAGACCTGGCCAGTGCACATGTGCTCGCCCTTAGCGCTCTCGATGAGCGCCCTGCTATGATCTATAATCTCGGTAACGGGCAAGGCTACAGCGTCCGTGAGGTGATTCAAGTGGCACGGGAAGTGACTGGGCACTCGATCCCAGCGGTTGAGGCGCCACGCCGCCCTGGCGATAGCCCGATCCTGATCGCCTCAGCAGAGAAGATCAATCATGAGCTGGGCTGGCAGCCGCGTTACCCTAAACTGCACGACATCATTGCTTCAGCGTGGGCATGGCACCGAACGCATCCGCACGGCTACTCGGAGGAAGAGGCATGACTGGGCCATCCGCCGCCTTTTACGACGCCATTGCGCGCTACTACGACCCTGAAAACGAGCACAAGCTCGACGACCTGCCCTTCTACAGCGAGCTCGCCGCTGATCACGGCCATCCGATCCTCGATATTGGCTGTGGCACAGGGCGCGTCACTTTTCACTTGGCGGCGGAAGGCTATCGTGTGCACGGGCTCGATCACTCGCGCGCCATGCTGGAGCGCGCCGAACGCAAACTGCGCGGGCGCGCCGATCTGCGCGACTACGTGACCTTTTTTCACGGCGATGCGCTCACTTTCACCTTTCCAGAGCGCTACAAGCTGATTTTGCTGCCCTACAACGCCTTCATGCACTTTCACACGGCGCAGGCGCAGCGCCAGCTCCTGACTCGCCTGGCAGCTTGCCTCGCGCCGGATGGTTTAATCATCTTTGACCTGCCCAACGCAATTGAGATGTTCAGCACACAGGATGACGATGCGCTCAGGCTTGAACGCACCTTCACCGAGCCTGAGAGTGGCAGCTTGGTGATGCAGCAATCGGTCAGTCGGCTCGATCGCGCTGAGCAGCTGCAGCACATCACGTGGCTGTATGACGAAATCGGCCTTGATGGCATCGTGCGGCGCACCGTTGCGCCACTGACCTTACGTTATGTCTTCCCCGCCGAGCTTGATTTACTGCTGGAGCTGTGCGGCCTGACCCGCCTTGAGCGCTTAGGCAACTACGATGGCACGCCGTTTGGCGAGGCCAGCCCACACCTGATCGTCCTGGCGACGCACAGAGGGGCATAGCAAGCGCGCCCTCCAGAGCGATAAAAAAGGCGCTCAGCCTTCCCGCTGAGCGCCCCAACCGCATGTTTAGAACATGCTCCACAGGAATTGGTTGGTCACTTCGTGGTGGTACTGAATTTCAGCTACCTTGATGGTGCTACCCAGCCGACGCGGGCAGCGATCGGCCTGCATAACTTTGAGAGCAGCAAAGCGGCTGCGAATCTCCGAGCCGAGCAGGTGCTCAATATACGCACTGCCGCTGAAGCAGTTGATGGCATCGTAGATGTTATCGGGCAGCACAGCGCCTTCTGGTATATGCGCGGGCAATGTGCCTTCCAAGCCTGTCCTGAGCAACGTGTAGAAAGCGAGGTATGGATTGGCATCCGGCGCGATGGAGCGCACCTCAATGCGCGCTGAGCGCTCGTTGCCGATCGGGATGCGGATCATTGCGCCGCGATCGATCGGTGAGGATTTGATCTCGTTGGGCGCCTCGTAGTGCGGGTCAAGGCGGCGATAGGCGTTCACGCTCGAGTTCAGCACCAAGCAGATATCCAAGGCATGGTTCAAGATGCGCTTGATGAAGTCGTGTGCCATCGGCGAGAGGCCCTCAACGCCATCGGCTGCGTAGAATAGGTTCTTACCGTTCTGGGCGACCGAGAGATTAGTGTGCATGCCGCTGCCGTTCACGCCTGTGACCGGCTTGGGCAGGAAGCTGGCCGTCATGCCGAGCTTGTAAGCGGTCTGACGGCACAGCAGCTTGTAGAGCTGCACCTGGTCAGCTGCGATGGACGCCTCTGAGTAGGAGTAGTTCATCTCGAACTGCGAAGGCGCCACTTCAGGGTGATCTTTCTCGTTGGCGAAGCCCATGGCGCGCTGCACTTCAGCGGCAAGGTCGATAAACTGGCGCAGCGGGCTGGTTGGCAGGGAGTGGTAGTAGCCACTGGTTGTCACAAATTCGAAGCGGCCGGTCTCGTAGTAGTGCTGCTCGGCATTCTGCCCTTTGAATATGAAGCCTTCGATCTCGTTGGCGGCGTTACAGGTGTAGCCATGCTGCTCGTAGAGACCCTGCAGGTAGCGCTTGAGCAGCGAGCGCATGTCGCCGATGTAGGGCGAGCCGTCGCGCTCTAGCACCTCGCCGAAGACCAGCACTTTGCCCGGCCCGAAGACGTCGGCGGGCAGCCAGTAAAAAGCCGACCAATCAATGCCTAGCCGCAGGTCGGACTCCGACTGCTGCGAGAAGCCGCGGATGGATGAGCCATCGAAGGTCAGGTTGTCGGCAGCCTTCAGCAGGAACTTTTTATCGTAATCCAGCATGTGTAGGCGCCCTTCAAGGTCGGTGAAGCAAACGGTGACTGCCTTAATGCGCTTCTCATCGGTCAGGTAGCGCATCCGCTCTTCGCGTAGCACATCGATTGGCGTGCGGTCGAGGCGCTGCTGCTTGGCAGCAAGATTGCGCTCTTCAAGTTCGTCGTAGGGAATTTCGAGGAAAACTCGCAAATCGGGCATGGCTTTGCCTCTCCAGTGAGCGTTGGATACGCGCATTAGTCTACGGGAAATGCCGGTGCCTGCACATTGTGAGAGTTGCACGGAATTTGGGCGGCACTTTGTTGGGCAAATTATACGAAGGCTGCCAGGCTGCTCTAGAGCGGCGGTAGAAGCGTAGGCGCTGGGGTGAGCAGAGGAAGTTGGCGATGACCTACTCTCCCACTCCGTCGCCGGAGCAGTACCATC
>JBDNDQ010000027.1:0-43316 GCA_046719055.1 Aggregatilineales bacterium
GATCTCTCGCGTGGGAAGCAGGCAATATTGCCGCCGATTTGAGCGCGGATGGCGTTCATGGTGATGGTGTAGGCGTTTAGGCGCACGCGCCGCACCGAAAGGGCTGCCACGCCGGGCTCCGGTTCGTTAAAGGCGAGGTGCCCATGAATGCCGATCCCGCCGTAGCAGGTATCGATGCCGCCTAGCCGCTCGATCAAGGCAGCTAGGCGTGTGTAGTTGCTTTGATCGGGGAAGATAACCTGCTCTGGCGGCAGCTCATAGCCGTGAGCACGCAACGGCGCTAAGAAGAGTCGCTCGATCGCCCCGCGAAAGCTGAGCGGGTGGGCAGGCGGCAATACGCTGCCGTCTGCATCGCAGTACTCATCCATGAAGAACAGCCAGCAGTCCGCCAGCGAGAGCTGCCGCTCCACAACCAGCCTGACGAGATGTGGGTAGCCGCCCGTCGGCCCGACGGGCAAGATCAGGCGCAGCGGTGTGCCCTGCGCGTTGGCAGCCTCGATCTCAGCGGCGATGTCTTCCGCTATTTGGCGATGCAGCGCGTCTAGGTTGGGGCAGACGATCAGATGTTGAGCGGCGCGTTGGCGTACTTCCTCAGGCGTCAAGCTGAGCAGGCGGCGCACTTCAGCTTGCCGCTCAGCCGTGATGGGTATGTCCATTGCAACTCCTTGTGCGCCTGAGTATAGCCGATCAATACCAAAGCGGACAGGCTCGTGGGAGCGCTGCCCGCTTTGGCGTGGGCGTGAGTGCTCAGAGCGCTGTGCTGGAGCGTGGCTCGAACAGCACACCCGTGGTCACGTAGACGATCCGCTCGCAAATGTTTGAGACTCGGTCGGCGAAGCGCTCGATATCGTGCGAGACCCACAGCAGGAGTGTAGCGTACTCCACCGTCGCCGAATTTTCGGTCATGGTCCTAATCAGGTAGTCGTAGGCGCGCTTGTGCAGGGCATCCACCTCATCGTCGCGCTGTACGATTTGCCGCGCTAATGCAGCGTCGTTATTTTCGAAGGCGATCATCGCCTGAGCCAGGTTTTCGGCAGCATGGCGCGCCATATCGGCAAAGAGCGGCATGTGCACGGCGGTGGGCAACGCGCCAGCGCGCAGCGCAATACGGGCAATACCAGCTGCATGATCGCCCATGCGCTCTAGGTTGGTGGCAATGCTGACGGCTGCCACAATGCGGCGCAGATCGCCAGCGTTAGGCTGCTGCAGCGCCAAAAGCGTGTAGCATTGCTCTTCAATCTCGTAGCGCAGGCGGTTGATTGTGGCGTCGAATGCCTCTACACGGCGCGCCGCCTCGAAGTCGCGCTGTTGCAGTGCGCGTACGGCTTCCACCAATTGAGTCTCGACTAGTTCTGCCAAGCGCAGCAGATCGTTGTTAAGCGTCTTCAGCTGACGCTCAAAGGTTGAACGCAGCGTCACCATTTTACACCTCCATTTATAGCTATGTTACTAGCACGCTGCTGTTGTTTGATGGTTCTACAGAGATCACGCCAGCGCATAGTGACTACGTTCTCTCTCAGCCCTGTCTATAACTTAACATACTCTTAAAATGTATTCAAGGCTCACTTGCTGATGTAATAAAAATTTTACAGCCGCCCGCTGAGCAGTTACAGCCCTTCAACGTACACGCTGCGCGATGCGCCCATAGTAGCGCTCAGACGAGGTGAAGCCGCTCCAGACCAGCAAACTGGGCGACTCTGGGAACGGCACAGCATACATATACAAGCTGGTGAGCACATCGCTCGGGTTCAAGCGCTCGTTGCGGCGTGTGTAGTAGAAAGTCAGGCCGTCAAACTGGTAATACAGGCGCAGCTCACGCCCGCCATCTAGGCGCACGTAATCCGGGATGCCGATGGCGGCCACCGTCTCGCCCATAGAGCCGTGCGTAAGAGGCGCGTGCGGCATCGCCTCGAGCGGATCGCTGGGCAGACGCAGACGCTGCACGTAGCTGGGCTGGAAGTGCAGCGAGATTTGTACCAGCCTGCCCCAAGCATCGCCCTGCACCTCGACGATCAGCTCAAGCCCCTCGTAGAGGGCCCCCAACGTGCTGACGCGTTCACGGCGGGCGAGGGCACGTGTGAGGGGATGGCGGTTGAGCAGATCGAGCGCCTCTTGGTAGGTTGTCTCGCCGGCGCGGGCGCCAAAGAGGCACGGGCGGCTGCAGGGCGTGCCATCAGGCAGGGTGAAGAGCAGGGCGAAAGGCGTAGGCGGCCCCGCACGGCGTACAAGGATGGCTGTGCCGAACATCAAAGTCAGGCACGTGGTGAGGGCGAGCACATTGAGGAAGAATCGGTGCATGGTTGCTCATTGCGAAAGTTTTCAAGCGCGCCAATTATAGCCCATCTTGCGCCCGTGCGAAGCTGTGAAGTTAATGAATGTTCGCCTGGCTGCCTAAACTCCAGTGAGACTGCACAAAGCGTCTCTCCTGTGCTAGAATCAGATTAACTGGGCACAAAGGCACGGAAAAGCACACAAGCATGACATTCGAGTTGATCTGGCGGCTTGTCGGCATGATTGCCCTGGCATTGGTAGGCGCGCGTCTTGGCGCCACCCTAGAGGTGCCGCCATTCACCCGCGAGGCAAACGCCCTGCTATTTGGCTTGGTCGGCGCACTAGCTGGCTTGATCCTGACGCCCTACTTCACCACGCGCCCAGCGCGCTTAGCCCGCGCCGCCATCCTGGAGACGCCTGCTGAATCGCTCATCACCGCCATCATCGGTTTACTGTTTGGGCTGGCGATCGCTGCGCTTGCCGCTGTGCCGCTCAGTTTGCTGCCCACACCGCTCAATCAGTGGCTGCCCCTTGTGGTCATGGTCGTTTTCGCCTATCTCAGCGTGACCATCTTCGCCCTGCGCGCGCGCGACTTGGTGAGCATCGCACCGCGCCTGCTGCGCCCAGCCGAGCGCGATACCGGGCGCCCTCTGCCAAGCCCCTCTGCGGGGGGGCCGAAGATTTTGGTGGATAGCAGCGCCATCATCGATGGCCGCATCCTGGACATCAGCAAGACCGGCTTCATTCAAGGCCAACTGATCGTGCCTAACTTCGTGCTGCGCGAAATTCAGCACATCGCTGATGAGAGCAACACGCTGCGGCGCAATCGCGGGCGGCGCGGCTTGGAAATCCTCGAGGAGCTGCAGCGCGAGAGCAAAGCGCCCGTGCAGGTGCTCGATCTGGACGTGGAAAACGCCCGCGAGGTCGACCATAAGCTAGTGGCACTTGCCAAACAGATGAATGCGCTGCTGCTCACCACCGATTACACGCTCAAGCGCGCCGCCAACCTACAGGGCGTCGAGGTGCTCAACATCAACGAGCTGGCCAACGCGGTCAAGGCAGTCATTCTGCCTAACGAGGTGATCACCCTGCAGGTGATCGCCGAAGGGCGCGAGCCAGGGCAGGGCGTTGGCTACCTGGATGATGGCACGATGGTGGTGGTGGAAGATGGACGCCGCCACATCGATCGCAAGGTGGACGTGGTGATCGTGCGCATGATTCAGACTTCGGCGGGCAAGATGTACTTTGCGCGCCTTGACGATACTTCCAGAAAGTGATGAAACTCTCATGAGTGAACAGGCTTTTAGCCCAGCGCGCACGCGCTACGCTCCCAGCCCGACCGGACGCACGCATCTGGGCAATTTACGCACGGCGCTCTTCGCCTGGCTGTGGGCGCGCCACACAGGCGGACAATTCATCCTGCGCATTGAGGATACCGACCGCGAACGTCTGGTGGCGGGCGCTCAGGAAGAGCTGATGGACGCACTGCGCTGGCTCGGCTTGGTGTGGGACGAAGGTCCAGACACAGCGAACGGCTCTCGCTACGTACAATCGCACAATTTGGCGCGCTATCACGAGGTGGCGCAGGCCCTGCTCGCCGCTGGACGGGCCTACTACTGCGATTGTTCGCCGGAGCGCCTCGAGATTGTGCGGCGCACGCAACAGGCACGCGGTCAGAAGCCACGCTACGACAATCACTGCCGCCAGCGCGGGCTAGCGGCGGCGCCCAATCGGGTTGTGCGCTTCGCCATGCCCGAAAGCGGCGAGACAATCGTCCACGACCTGCTGCGCGGCCTGATCCGCTTCGAGAATGCCGATCATGGCGATCCGATCATCCTGAAGTCGGATGGCTACCCGACCTATCACCTTGCCTCAGTGGTAGATGATCACGATATGCGGATTACGCACGTCATCCGCGCTGATGAGTGGCTGCCCTCAACCCCGACTCACGTCAACCTATACGCGGCGCTGGGCTGGAGCGCGCCACACTTTGTGCATCTGCCGCTGGTGACCGATCGTGAGCGGCGTAAGATTAAGAAGCGCAGCGATGGCGATCAGTCAGCAGAGTACGCTGAATACGCCGAGATGCTGCGCGTCGCGACACTGCGCCAGCGCGGGTACTTGCCGCAGGCGGTCTTCAACTTCCTCGCCTTCTTGGGCTGGCATCCGGGCAGCACCGAGGAGATCATGATGCCTGAGGAGATTGTGGCGCGCTTCACGCTGGAGCGGCTCAGCACTAGCCCAGCTGTTTTCGATGTTGATCGATTGAATTGGTTCAACCAGCAGCACTTGAAGCGGCTCTCCAATGCGCAGCTGAGTGCGCTTGCCATGCCGTATCTGCGTGAGGCCTATCCGCAAGCCGAACAGCTGGCCGATGCGGCATGGTGCGAGGCACTGATTGCTGCCGTGCGCGACGAGCTGATCGCGCTGAGGGATGTCGTTGAGGCGGCCCGCTTCGCCTTCGAGCCACCTCAGCACTTCACAGCTGAGGCGTTAGCGCTCTTGCAGGCGCCGGATACTGCGCTCGTCCTGAACGGCTTGAGCGCAGCGCTGCCCGAAGCAATGCGCCTGACGCAGACTGAGGCTGAGTCGTTGCTGAAGGGCTTGCGCGATCAGCTGAGGCAGGCGCACAATCTGAGCGCCAGGCAGATTCTGCCGCCCATTCGCGCTGCGCTGACGGGCAGCACGGGCGGCGCCCATCTGACGGATATTCTCGCGCTGCTGAGCCTCTCGGAAGTGCGCACACGCTTGGCGCGTGCGCTATCCTATACGCCGACCGCTTGATCGCGCTATAATCGCCTTAATGCTCGGGCAGAAATGGAAAGGACTCGGCTGATGAGGTCGCCGCAAGAGGAAGCCCGCCGTGCCACGGCCGTGATGATCTTCGCAGTCATCTCGTCGCTAGTGGTGGTGGCGATCTTGCTTGGCTTGTTGGTGGTGGTGGGCAACTTGATTGGGCGGCTTGGGCAGCCTGCCCGCGATTACGGCCCATATAACATCGCGGCGCGGCGCATCCCGATGGTCGGTTTCGTTGGCGATTTGCTGCCGCCGACGTTGGGCAGCTTCACGCGGCAGAGCCTTGAAGGCGACGTGCAGAAATTCCGCGCTGTGTACACGCGCGGCGATGAGAGGGTGACGGTGGAAGGCTCGCAGGCTGTCTCGTTGGCGGCGGCACAGGCCAGCGTGATCCTAGTCCAGGAGCGCGATCGGCAGGGCAATTCGCGCAGCCTGATCGAGCCTTCGCGGCTAGGTTTCTCGTTCTACATGTACAGTCGCCCCGATCGTGTGCGTTTAGCCTACAGCCGCGATCGCTGGTTTTTCGATATCATCGCCAGCACACAGCGCACGCTAGATGACTTTATGGGTCTTTTTCAGTACTGACGGTAGCTTCTTATGACAGTGCGCATCACATGGTACGAGCCGAACCAGATCATCCTCTACTGCCTGGCCGATCCGCTGACGCTGGAAGAGCTTGAAAGTGGCGCAGAGGAGGTCTGGGCGTTGGCGGCGGGCGTGCCGAGCTTGGTGGACATGATCTTCGATTACCGGGCCGTCACGGAGTTTCCGCGCGGCGCTCTGCGCTCGATGCGCGAGGGCAGCTTCGCGCTGCCGCTGCTGGAGCGCGTGGCGTTAGTGGGCAACGAGCCACTTGTCGAGATGATGTTCACAACGATCACACATAGCACCTACCGCCCTGATCCGACGGTTCACGCCAGCGTGGAAGAGGCAGCTGAGTTTCTGCGGCGCATGGCGCGCGAAGATGGCACCCGTGCTTAAACAACGCGTCCGCCTGGCCGAAGGGATCGCCCTGGCTGCGATCATGGCCCTAGCGCTAGGCTTGCGCCTTGCTTGGCCTGGCGTTGTCGAGTTCCGGCAGGATGAGGCGAATCTCTCGCTTTTGGCGCGGCAGATGGCGCAAGGGCGCACTTTCCCGCTCTACAGCATTGACTCGTCGGTCGGGGTGCTGCAGCCGCCCGCCCTGCTCTACTATTTCTTACCGCCCTACCTTCTCACAAGCGATCCGCTCTTTGCCACACAGTACATGGGCGCGATGGCTGCTCTGGCCGTCCTGCTCAGCTACTTCATCGCGCGGCGCTATTTCGGCGTCTTAGCAGCGCTGTGTGTGGCAGCGCTCTTGGCAGCCAGTCCTTGGGCAGTTTTTTTCTCGCGCAAGGTATGGCCGGCCGATCAACTCGCTCTGCTCACCGTCGTGACCTTCGGCGCGGGCCTGCTCGGGCTGCTAGAGGGTAAGCGTTGGGCGCAGCTGGTTTTCCCGCCCGTCCTAGCTCTGACGGGGCAGAATCACTACTTGAATTTCGTGCTGATTGTGCCTGCGCTGTACTTGCTGTGGCAGGCTCGGCGCCACCTGACGCGCTATTTTTGGTTGGGCGGCCTGCTGGCGCTGCTGCTGAGCACGCCCTTCCTGATCGGCCCTGCTTTCGCCTCGTTGATCGAGGCGCTGACAGGCGGCGGCTTGGCGCGCACCGCCTCAGACGGCCTGACCTTGAGCGCCGAGTCGTTTGCTAGCTTTGCCGAGCTGCTCAGCGGCGCCGGTCTGGTGCGCTGGACGGGCGATCATCGCGCGCTATTTCTGGAGCGCCTGCCCATCAGCGGTGCGCTGCCGCTCCTCTACGCTGTGAGCGCACTAGGCGCTGTGAGCGCGCTGTGGCTGATTCTGCGCAGCCTGGCCCGCCCCGACTCGCGCACGCCTGTGGATGTGCTGCTGCTGCTGTGGCTGCTGTGTGCGCCCGTAGCCACAGCCTTCACTTGGTTCCCGACCTTCAACGATCACTATCTGCTGCCGTCGCACGCGGCTGCTTATCTGTGCATCGGCGCTCTGGTGAGCGATCTGCTGCAGGCGCCTAAGCTGGTGCGGCGCGCCGCGCTGGCGATAGGCGGAGCTGCCCTGATCGGCGTGATCGCAATGCAGACGTGGCTGCAGCTGGCCTTTCTGGACTTCGTGGGCAGATATGCCACGCCGAACGGCTTCAGCACGCCGCTGGGCATGTATATGGAAGCCCGCGCAGCGATCCTGGCCCAACAGCCTGAGGGAGTCTTGGCGCGCTTAGATGGGCAGTACATCGGCTACAACGAACAGGCGAGTGTGTGGAACTTCCTACTCTACGACGTGCCGACCGTGCGCTTCCTGCAGGCGGGCATCGAGGTCTATCCAAGCGCGCCGACACTTTTCATCTCGGATCGATGCGATGGCGCAGACGGCGAGACGTTCTACTGGCGTCGCGATCCGATCACAAGCGTTCCAGAGGGCTGTTTTCACTTCACATGGAGCGCCCCCACCTTTGATGCCAGTGGCTTCACCCCGCTGAGCAGCGAGCGACGTTTCGCCAATACAGCGCGCATGACTGCCTATCGTTGGCAGCCTGAGGCGGGCTGCCTGGCGCTGGTCTGGGAGGCGGATGGGCCAGCTTACGGCGTCGTCTCAGACTTTTTCCAGGCTGCGGTGAAGTTCTTCGATGCAGCGGGCGCGCAAGTTGCTGATGCCGATGGTTACTTCTGGAATGGGCGCTACTGGCGGCCTGGCGACCTAATCGTCCGCACTTTTTGCGCCAGCGCTGCCCGCGAGCGCGCCGATCACATCGTCTTCGCCCGCATCGGGTTATATACCATCGAGGATCGGCGCGACGGGCGGCTGTTCCACAATGTAGACGTGCTGGATGCTAGCGGCGCGTCCATCGGTCAGTATATTCAGATCAAGCTGAGAGATTGAGAGTTGAGAATGGCAGCACATACACAAGAGACGCGCTTATTCAAGAAAGTTTTGATCGCCAATCGGGGCGAGATCGCCGTACGGATCATCCGGGCCTGCCGCGAACTGGGCATTCGCACGGTAGCAGTCTTCAGCGAGGCGGATCGGAAGGCATTGCATGTGCGCTATGCCGATGAGGCCTACTGCATCGGTGCGCCGCCGCCGCGCGAGAGCTACCTCGACTACTATAAAATCCTCGATGTGGCACGCCGTGCCAGCGCTGATGCAGTTCACCCTGGCTATGGCTTCCTGAGCGAACGCGAGGTTTTCGCTGAGGCCTGTCGCGAGGCGGGCGTAACTTTCATCGGCCCCTCACCCGAGGCAATCCGCACGATGGGCGATAAGCAGCGCGCCCGTGAAACGGTCAAGGCGGCAGGCGTGCCGGTGGTGCCCGGCACCGAGCCCGGTTTGAGCGATGAAGAGCTAATCCGCGCCGCCGAGCGGCAGATCGGCTTCCCGGTTATGGTGAAGGCGGCAGCAGGCGGCGGCGGTAAGGGCATGCGTGTGGTGCGTAGCGCTGCTGAGCTGCCGGATGCACTCGCTTCGGCACACCGCGAGGCGGAAAATGCCTTTGGCGATGGCACGCTCTACCTCGAAAAGCTGATCGAAGGCGCGCGCCACATCGAGATACAAGTGCTAGGCGATACCCATGGCAACATCATCCACTTAGGCGAGCGCGAGTGCAGCATCCAACGCCGCCATCAGAAGTTGGTGGAGGAGGCGCCCAGCCCCTTCGTGGATGAAGAGATGCGTCAGCGCATGGGCGAGATCGCTGTGCGTGCAGCGCGGGCCGTGAACTACGTCAACGCCGGCACGGTCGAGTTCATCGTGGACAGGCACAGGAATTTCTACTTCCTGGAGATGAACACACGCCTGCAGGTTGAGCATCCCGTCACGGAACTGGTCACCGGGGTTGACTTGGTCAAGGAGCAGCTGCGCATTGCACAGGGGCGGCGCATGGAGCCAACCCAAGAGAGCGTGCGCATCATTGGGCATGCCATCGAGTGCCGCATCAATGCCGAAGACCCCTACAATAACTTTCTGCCCTCGATCGGACGTGTGACAGCGCATCTGGCGCCAACGGGGCCCGGCGTGCGTCTGGATAGCGGCATCTACGCCGGTTACGAGGTCACACCTTATTACGACTCGATGCTAGCCAAGCTGATCGTGTGGGGCGCGCGGCGCGCTCAGGCGATTAGACGGCTGAGCCGCGCTCTGAGCGAGTACCGCGTGATGGGCATCAAGACTAACCTGCCCTTCCACCAGAAGCTGGTCAACAGCCACCATTTCATCAGCGGCAAGTTCGATACCGGCTTCGTGGAGCATTATTTCACGCCGACGGTGGATACCGAGCATCTCGATCTAGAGGCAGCAGCGATTATCGCTACGCTGATCGCCCATCGGGAGCGCCAGCAGGCTGCTCAGATCGTCATGGCGAACGAGCGCGACACCTCAAACTGGAAGTGGGTTGGGCGCTACGAGCGCATGCACCGCTAAGGGCACGGGACGGCACGCCCAGCCGTCCCAGCCCGGTTATGGGCAAGAGCTCGGGTTAACAGTGGTGTAAATTTGGCGGATGATAGGCAGGCCGCAGCGCAGGCTCTCGCTGGAGTCGATGATCAAGGCGCCAACCACGCTCAGGGCAATACAGGCAACAATGAAGCAGCCACACCCCAAGAAGAACCAGCGCCCTAAGCCTGTCTGAGCGGGCAAGGGCGGCTGCTCCGGGTATTGGTAGCCGAACTGCTGGTAGTCCGGCGGCTTAGCGCCTAGCTGCTCTGGCATGAGCGTCTGTTGTTGCGGCGGATAGCTAGGTGGGACGTAGGTGGGCGGTGGATAAGTTGGTGCGGGCCCCTGCGGCGGATAGCCAGACACGGGCGCTTGAGGTGGCACATAGGCAGGCGGCGCGTAAGGGACTTCGCCGCCAAGCGGGGGCCGTGCGCCCAGCTCGGCAGCCAGAGCGCTTGACTCGTAAGCCAGGGTGACGGTTTCGCCCAAGCCGATTAAATCGCCGCTGCTCAGTTGGCGAGCCCCACTGATGCGCTGCCCATTCACAAAGGTGCCATTCGTCGAGCCTAAATCTTCAAGCGTGTAGCCAGTGCTGCCGCGCGTCATGCGGCAGTGCTGACGGCTCACTTCGGGATCGTTCACCACAATATCGTTCGTGATATCCCGCCCTAGCGAGATGACGTCTTTCGTCAGCTCATAAATTTGATTCGGTTGCGGACCGCGGCGGACAATGAGCCTGAAGCTACCGCTGCCTTGCATAAGGGTGCCTCCTGAAATGAGCGAAACGCAGCGCCACGTGGCGCTCTACGCTTGCCAGTATAGCACAGCGCGGCACTTGTGACAATTCTCACGCCGAAACGGGTTCCAGCACAGGGCCGCCTGGCTATGAAAAATGCACACGGATGCGCAGACGGCTCAGGTAGAGTTCGTCGTTATTGCGCAGCAGGCGCTCACCGTTAGGGATCAGGCGGCGGCCGTTCAGATAGGTGCCGTTCAAACTGCCCATATCAGCCACGTACACCAGGATACCCTTACGCCGAAGCCGCACGTGCAAGCGCGAGACGCCGTGTTCTTCTGCGCCGAAGCGGCTCAAATCCACGTGGGGCTGCCCTTCTGCTGCTCCCTCATAGCCCCGCCCCAGCGTGACGACGTCCGCCAGCGGCAGCGGCAGCTGCTGCCCCTCGATTTCCAAGACGATCGGCTTGCGCTCCGCCACAGTCACCTCGCCCGACACCCAGGTACGCTGAAGGAGCAGCTCGCCACTCATGTGCCGAGTGCCGCGTTCGCCGCGCTGACTCAGATCGGCATTGCAATGCGGGCAGATCAGCTCGCCCACGCGCACCGGCTTTCCGCAGCTTGGACAGCGCAGCAGCGTGGTTTGGTCGCGATCCTCAAGGGGCAGCTGAGAGCTGTGTATTGAGGGAGAGTTTTCTGCGCTCAGCTCGTCGTACTCGCCGTTTGATGCTTCTGTGTGATTTGACATGTCCACGAACCTCATCAAGCTACTAACTTAACAACTTTTTCAAGGTTTTCCCTTGCATATCTGTGCAGAACGCCGATGCTTGCTCATATTTCTTAGCGCGCTGTGCCGATGAGGCGGTTGAAGATGGCGGCAAAGCGTCTGATGCGATCAGCGTAGACTGTCTCGTTACCGCTGCCATTGTAGATGCTGGTGAAGGTGATGTAATCGCGGCGCTGCAAGGCTTGAATGGCGGGGCTGGTAGCAGCTGCTCCCTTGACAAAGTCGAAAATGCCGATGATTTGTGCGTGTGCGCTGGTCGAGAAGCGCGCAAACATCTGCTGCACGCTCTCGTAGCCGAGCCGCTTGAAGTTGAAGCCCATGATCTGAGGTGCGCCCATGCTGATGCTGAGCATGGCTGAAGTCTCATCCAGCGTGCGTGCAAACTCAAAGACCTGCCACTCCAGCACTTGATTGCCGTGGAAACTAATCCAATCGCTCTGAGCATCAGCGCGCCATTGATGCCCGCGCCAGGCCCGCGCCGGCGAAGTGCGATCGAAGCGGAAGTGTTGGTCGAAGCGTGCGGCGTTCGCCTGCCCCCAATAGCGCCAGAAGATGTGATTCTCGAAGCGGATGATCATGCGGCCGTCCTCGCCAAAGGCTGCGCCGTCGCTCTCGGCAACCAGCACGCCGAGAATAACATCCACAGGGATCGAGAGCAAATCGCTCAGTCGGCTCAGCAAGCCGCCGTAGATATTCCAGGCGCGCGCCACAGCTGCCTCTGTGCTGCCTTGCGGCTGGGCTGGGATCAGCTTTTCAGGCTGCATGCGCACTTCGAGCAGCTCTGGCTCCTCGATCAGAAAACCTTCCAGCGTGAAGCTGCTTGTGGCAGGCTTGACGAATGCCGCTGCGATGAATGCCTCGCCATCCTGATGGCGCACGCGCAACCAATCGCCCTGCCGGCCTAGCACCTCAAAGCGCGTGCCCAGCTGAACGGTGCTCAAAATTGGCGCGCTAGTGCTGGGCCCACTGCGGACGTTCAGAGCACGGGCAGTCACCTCGACAGTGCTGCCGGCCCCAATGCCGATGGGCGTCCCTTCGGGCGGTGGCTCGCCGCTGCCCGGACGGCGCTCAGTCAGTCGCAGGTAGGGCTTGGAGACAAAGCCGCGCAGACTGCTGCCCAGCACTTGGACTTCTAGCCAATCGAAGCCAGCGTCGCGCAGCACCTCTAGCGCTTCGTCGCGCTCTAGCTGGCGCAGTATCCGTGAGGCTGTTGTGGGACGTTCGCGCAGATTCAAGCGTTCTGCGTTCACGATGCCATAGAGCGCCATCTCAACCCGCCTTTTACAAGATTTGCTCCATGCGTCTAAGTTTACTCAATTTTTATAGTCAGATGCTATAGGAATCTGCCCAGTCTTTTTAGAATTAGGTGGACAGCGTGCTATAATGGCTAAAGCACTGGTAGGGCGGGCGCAACTCACCCGCCTTTGTGCTGTACTCTCTGTGTGGCAAGGGGCGTATGGCGCGTGAACATTTTGGTCTTGGGCTACGATGTGAAGTCGGTTAACATTTTGAGCTTCATCTTGCGGCAAGAAGGCTATGATGTCACCAGCATCATCGATGCAGCGCCCTCAGAGCGGACATGGGACGATCAACTGACCGATCTGCTCATCCTCGATGAGGAAGAGCTGAATGCCGCGCTTTTTCGGCGCATCGAGAGCATTCGGGGCGCTTCTTCAGTGCCGATGCTGCTCTTAGCCAACCCCGCCTCTGAGGATGATATCGTCAGCGCTTATGAGGCAGGTATAGACGACTACCTGGCTAAGCCGTATGGCTATCAGATGCTGCTGGCGCATGTGAATGCGCAGCTGCGCCGCGCCCGCGTGGTGCCGAGTGCGCTGGTGCCAAACCTGAGCACGCCTACGCTCAGCCTCGATCCAGAACGGCACACCGTCACCCTGCGGGACGGCCAAACGCGCCAACTGACCAACCTCGAATTCCGCCTGATGTACTGCCTGGTGGTCAATCGGGGGCGTGTGCTCAGCCCAGAGACGCTGATCGAGAAAGTCTGGGGCTACACCGGCGATGGCGACCGCAACCTGCTCAAAAGCCTGATCAGCCGCCTGCGCGCTAAAGTCGAGCCTTCCCCGCGCGAGCCGAAGCTGATCACGACGGTGCCGGGCGTCGGCTATACCTTCAACCCTAGCGAATAGCAGCGCTAACCTTGCGGCAACCATTGGCGCGGGGCCGTGTTATAATCACACAGAGACCACCTGACCGTTAAATGGAGTAACTCTCATCATGCGTATTCTGATTCTCGGCGGCGATGGCTATCTCGGCTGGGCAACGGCGATGCATTTCTCGCAGCGCGGGCATGAAATCGCCCTCGTCGATAACTTTCTGCGCCGCCGCCTGCACCTTGAGCGCGGCACAGACAGCCTGACGCCGATCTGTTCGCTGCACGAGCGCGTACAAGCCTGGCGCGAGGTGACTGGCAAACAGATGGCCCTCTACATCGGCGACCTGACCAACTGGGACTTCACGGCGCACGTCTTCCGCGAGTTCCGCCCAGAGGCGATCGTGCACTACGGGCAGATTCCCAGCGCGCCCTACTCGATGATCAACGTGCACACTGCCACTTTCACGCACATCAACAACGTGATCGGCAATTTACACGTCCTCTACGCCATGCGCGACTACACGCCCGAGGCACATCTGATCAAGCTCGGCACAATGGGCGAATACGGGCAGCCTAATATCGATATTGAGGAAGGCTACATCGAGATCGAGCACAAAGGTCGCCGCGATCGCCTGCCCTTCCCCAAGATGCCCGGCTCAATGTACCACCTGACCAAAGTCCACGATAGCCATAACATCCATTTTGCCTGCCGAGTCTGGAATTTGCGCGCCACCGATCTGAATCAGGGCGTGGTCTACGGCATTGATACGGATGAGTCTGTGCTTGATCCGCGCCTGATCAACCGCTTCGATTACGACGAGGCGTTCGGCACGGCGCTCAATCGCTTCTGTGTGCAGGCTGTGATCGGTATCCCATTGACCGTTTACGGCTCCGGCGGGCAGACGCGCGGCTACCTGAACATCCGTGATACCCTAGCCTGCGTGGAGCTGACGGCACTCAATCCGGCTGGGCCGGGCGAGTTCCGCGTCTTTAATCAGTTCACCGAGCAGTTCAGCGTGCTGGAGCTCGCCTACGCTGTGCAGCACGCCGCCCGCCAGTTGGGCATCAGTGTCGAAGTCGGGCACTATGAGAATCCGCGTGTCGAGAAAGAAGAGCACTACTACAACGCCATCCACACGCGCCTGCTCGATTTAGGCCTGCAGCCGCACTACCTGAACGAAGAGCTGGTCGAGAGCATGATCAAACGCATTGCTCAATACAAAGAGCGCGTGATTATGGACGCCATCGTGCCACGCATCCGCTGGACTCGGGGCGAGCAGCCGCAAAAAGTGCAGCTCGTGGCTACCGAACCCGCTACCAAGGTGTAGGGCGCGTCCAGGCAGTCGGCACAGGCCGACTGCTCACTTTTTCCACAAGGATGTAAAACGATGCAGCCGTTCCACGCTGAAATCATCTCAATTGGCGAGGAGTTACTTTCCAGCGAGAGCGAGACGATTGATACTAACTCGGTCTATCTGACGCAGCAGCTCGGTGGGCTGGGCGTGCGTGTGCTGTACAAGACGATCGTCGGCGATGACGAGGGACGCATTACACAGGTGCTGCGCATCGCGATGGGGCGCGTGCCGATCATCCTTACGACGGGCGGTCTGGGCCCAACAGTGGACGACATGACGCGCCAAGCCGTCGCCAGTGCCACTGATCGCTCACTCATCTTCCAGGCGGCACTGCTGGATGAAATTGCGGCGAAGTTTGCGCGCTTCAACGCCCGCATGAGCCCTAATAACCGCATGCAGGCCATGCTGCCCGAAGGCGCAGTCTCCCTCCCGAACCCTGCCGGCACAGCGCCCGGCTTTTACATCGAGCACAACGGCGCGCTGATCATCAGCCTGCCCGGCGTGCCGCGCGAGATGAAAGCCATGTTCGAGCAGAGCGTCTTGCCGCTGCTGCGAGAGCGCTTAGGCGCTCCACGCGCCATCAAGACGCGCGTGCTGCGCACAGCGGGCATCGGCGAGAGCCACATTGACGAGCAAATCGGCCACCTAGAGCGCCTGAGCAATCCAACGGTCGGCTTGAATGCCCACGCTGGCCAGACCGATATCCGCATCACGGCGCGCGCCGAGAGCGAGGCGGAAGCTGAGGCGCTCATCGCGCCCGTAGAGGCAGAGATTCGCGCCAAAATTGGCGAATACATCTTTGGTGTTGGCAAAGAGACGCTGGAGCAAGCGCTTGCCGATGCACTGGTGCGCTCGGGGTGCCGCGCTGTCATCGGCGAGCTGTATACGGGTGGGATCGTCCAGCGGCGGCTGAGTAAGGCGACTTTTCCCGAAGGCGCGCTGTATTTCGCCGAGCAAGCCGCACTAGAGCGCCTGCGCAGGGACTGCCAGGGCGATTTACGGACGGTCTGCGAGCAGGTGGCAGCAGCGCTGCGCGCTGAGCAGGGTATGGATGTTGCGCTGGTCGTCATTGCTGAGTCGGACAGCTCAGCAATGGCGGTGACGGATGGTGAACGGACGTTCAGCCGCGCCTATTTCTACGGCACAGACGTCACAGCGCCCGACGTGCCGAGCGGCTGGGCGATCTCGATGTTGTGGCGGCTTCTCACGCAGCGCATCGCTCAGACGTAGGCGATCAGCCTGCCCGCGGCGATGATTGCCAGCCAGCTGGCCAATGAGATGATTGCCGCCAGACGTGCGGCAAGTGGAGTCGGCGCGTTCAAATCCCAACGCGCCACACTCCGGCGGACTCCAGCGTGGAAGATCAGAATGTTGGCAAGCGCCGCCATCAGCAAGAGCATCTTGAGCTGGAAGGCGCGGTTAGCTGCAAAGCCAGCTGCATTGGTGAGGAAGAGCAGCCCGCCCGAGCTAATGGCTATCACAAAGCCAACGCGCGCCGTGCCCAGCAAGTAGCGCATGGCAAGACTCACGCTAACAGCCTGACGTCCGACGCCCAGCAAGCGCAGATCGAAGAGCGCTGCTGCGCCGATCAATAGCCCGATCCCGAAGATGTGCACAATCTCGGCGATAGGATAAGCCCAGACCTCGCTCTGCATCCAGCGCGCCAGCGGCGTTTGGCTCAGCCATTCCAGCAAGGCGTCCATCGGCTATTGCAAGGTGCGCAGCTTCCACAGCAGCGCCTCGATAGGCGCACCACGCACAACTGAGCGGCGTTCAGTGCGCTCAGGTAGGTCGGGATTGCAGGGATTGGGCTGCGGCT
This sequence comes from Aggregatilineales bacterium, assembly GCA_046719055.1. Lineage (GTDB taxonomy): Bacteria > Chloroflexota > Anaerolineae > Aggregatilineales > UBA2796 > CP2-2F. Next base: position 16,360 of record JBDNDQ010000027.1, read on the forward strand.
CTTGGCGCGGCAGCGGACTGTTGCGCAGCCCTTGTGTCTCGCCATCGCCGAAGATCACAATCTCGATGCGCATCTCATCACAGACCGTGCGGCTGATGTAGCCGACAAAGGCAACGGTCTCTCCGACTTGGGCGCGCCGATCGGCGCCGTACTGCATCATGCGGGAAATAGGCGCCAGTTCTAGCGTCCAACGTTTGGCGGGTTGGGCAGGCAGACGCGCCTTTTGCAGCGTTTCACGCCCGCCAACGCGCTCGAGGAAGTCTGGGATGGGCGTTTGCGCCAGATCGGCGGGCAGGCGGATATCTGCGCGCACATCGAGGATCACCTCAACATGCGGATTCTGCCAGATCACTTGCGCCACCGTGCCAACCACGTAGACCGGACGTGATAGATCGTACGAGCTCCAGCCGTGATGCGCCTCGGCGGGCGCTCCACTGATCAGGGCAAGGCTCAAAAAGGCTGCCAGCACAGCCACACGCTTTAGCTGCATGGTAATTTCTCCATCTCATGGGTATTTTTGCCGAGTCTAGCGCAGTCTATGGTAGACTCGCGCGCTATACAGCCAACGTTTAAGAAACGCTAAGCATGGATTCACGTCGCTGGTCGTCCGATTTGCTGAGCATCGCGCTGCTGGCAGCGCTGTGCTGGCTATTCTACTGGCGCATCCTGACTCCCAACCCGCTCGATCAGCTCTCCTTCGCAGAGGGCGATTTCAGCGGACAGTTCGTGGCTTTTGCGCACTATCAGGCGCAGCGGCTGGGCAGGGGCGAGGTGCCGCTCTGGAATCCGTACAATTTGGGCGGGCATCCCTTTCTGGCCGATACGCAGTCGGCTGTTTTCTATCCGCTGCGCCTGCTCAGCATCGCGATCTTGAACCTGAGCGGCGGCAGCACGCCGCAGCGCATGTACGCCGCTCTGCAAGCAGAGGCAGCCGCGCACGCCCTGATCGGCTCGCTCTTGATGTATGCTTTCTGCCGCGCCCTGATCGAATCGGCCTACAGCGTCCCTGCTGCGCTGATCGGCGCGATCACTTTCGCCTACGGCGGCTTCCTGACTGGCTACCCGCCTCTGCAGTTAGCGATCCTTGAGGCGGCGATCTGGGCCCCACTGGGCTTGCTGGGCATCCTGCGGGCAACACAAGCAGCTGAGCGCATCCGCTGGGGGTGGTTCGTCGTGAGCGGTGTTGCATTGGGCTTGACGCTCTTGGCAGGGCATCCGCAGACGGCGCTGTATGTCATCTACGTGAGCTTGGCCTACATGCTGTGGCGCTGCAGCGGCAGACCTGATGGTAAAGTCAAGACGTTTCTGCTCGGCGCGCTGATCTTCGGGGTAGTGGGCGGCGCGATCGCTGCGGTGCAGCTCGTGCACGGCTGGGAGTACCTGGGCGCCACAACACGCGGGACGCTCGGCTTTGAGGCGAAGGGCAACGGCTTTCCCTTCAATGATCTGCTGCAGATCGTGCTGCCGGGGCTGTTCAGCCTGTATTCGCCGCTCTATTTTGGCATCACGGCGCTGATGTTGATCATTTACAGCGCGGCGCGCGTGCGTCCGGCTGAAATTTTCTGGTTCGGTGCGCTGTTCGTGGCACTGGGGCTGAGTCTAGGCAAAGGCGCCATCCTGTACGATATTTTCTATCAGCTGGCGCCGGGCTTTAGCTTGTTCAGACAGCAGGAACGGGCTGCATACATCGTGGCGATTGCTGCGGCAATCCTGGCGGCACAGGGCGCCTCAGATATCCTCGAGGATACTGCACGGGAGGCCCTGCCGCGCCGTTACGTGGCGATCTTTCTGGGCATTGCGGCAGGCGCGCTCAGCTTCAGCATCGCCACCTTCGTTGAGTGGCTCTCAGCGCCTGAGGAGAGCCTGACGAACTTCCAACGGGTCACTTTTAGCTTGCTGATTGGGCTGGTCGCCGCCATCCTGTTGATCAACCTGGCCACCTATCGCAATCGCTACTGGCTGCGCTGGCGCTCAGCCGCCCTGATCGGCCTGATCGTCTTCGAGCTGTTCAGCTTCGGGCGGACGAGCCCGAACTTCGAGCCGATTCCCATCGCTGAGCGCCTGAAGGAGCCGCCCGTGCTTGCCGTCTTACGCGCCCACAGCGCTGAGCAGCCCTTCTTCCGAGTCGATGGCCTGCGCGAGAACTTCGGCACGCTTTACAACGTGCCCGATATCGGCGGGATCAGCCCGCTGCGCTTCGCGCACGTCGATCGTGCCTTGAACTTGCCCAACCGCCAGCGCGTCTGGCAGCTTTTCGGCGTGCGCTACGTCCTGACGGCCGACCGTGAGCTACCCGCGCCCAGCCGCATCCTCTATGAACAGGAGAACCCGTACAATCCTGTGCGTCTGCACGTCTTGAACCAGCCACTGCCGTTGGCACGCCTGATGCATCGCGCCTGGATTGAGCCAGATGAGGCGCAAGCGATCGGCTATTTGAGCGATCCCGCCTATGACGCGGCGCATACCGTGATGCTGTCGGCGCCGCCGCCCATCCCACTCTCAGGCGCAGAGAGCCAAACGGCACAGCTTGTGGCGCTTGAGCCCGAACGTTGGCTGATCGAGGCCGAGAGCGAGACGCCAGCGCTGCTGCGGCTAGCGTTAGTCTACGATGGCAACTGGATTGCAACTGTGAACGGGGCGCCGACACCGATCGTGCGCGCCGACCTCGCCTTCAGCGCCGTACCCATCCCGGCGGGCCGAAGCGTGGTAGAATTAGTCTATCAACCGAGAAGCTACGCGCTAGGCGCCCTGATCACACTCGGCGCGCTTTTGGCGCTCAGTCTGGGAGGGCTGTTCAGCTTTGCGCATTCCCTTCAACGGCGCATCCGCCGCGCTTGAGCCGCACACGCGCCATACGCTCTTGATTGGCGCGGCGTTAGGAGCCCTATGCGCTACGTTTGGGCTGCTGATCGCGGTCGGCGGCCCGATCCTAGCCTTTGGGGCGCTCTTTGGCGCGGCCTTCGGGCTGTACGCGCTCACCAACCTGACCTTCGGGCTGTACCTGATGATCGCGATCATCGCGCTGCTGCCCTTCGGCACGCTGCCGGTGCGCTTTGCGCTCACGCCGACCTTCATAGATGTGGCGCTGGGCGCCTTTCTGCTGGTCTACTTGTCTGAGTGGATGACGCGCCGGCGCCAGGACTTCCGCTTTGTGCCGGCACAGCTGCTGATTGCCTTTTTCATCGGCTGGTGCCTGTTCAGCTTTGTAGCGGGCTTAGGGCATGCCCCGCTCACCACCAACGTGCTGCGCAAGTTTGTGGAGATGCTGCTGAGCATGGCGACAGCGATCGTGATTGTGGATGTGGCACGTGATAAGCAGATGCTGGCGCGTCTAGCCTTCGGGCTGAGCCTTTTCGGCGCACTGCAAGCCATCATCGGCATCGTCCTGTATGCGCTCAACGATCAGACCACGCTCAGCTTGCTGAATGCACTTGGGCGGCTCGGCTATCCGCGCGGGGATGTACTGCGCTATGTGGAGGATAACCCGCTGCTGGGCGAGCGCGCCATTGGCACATGGGTCGACCCGAACGCTTACGGTGGCTTCCTGCTCATGTTCGGAAGCGTAGCCTTAGCGAACGCGCTCAATCGAACGCCCGCTATCGGTGGGCGCGCCCTCGCCTGGCTGATCGTTGCGCCGTATCCCGTTGCCATGCTGCTCACACAGAGTCGCGGCGCGTGGCTGGCTTTCGGTGGCGCGATCCTCTTCATGGCGATTTTACGGTATCGCTGGTTGATCGCCGTCGGTGCAGTCAGTTTGGCGCTGCTGCTGAGCTTGCCTTTCATGGGGCGCTACATCGAACGCTTCATCGATGGGTTACAAGGCGAAGACCTGGCCACACAGATGCGCTTCGGCGAGTTCAAAGACTCGCTGACGCTGATCGGGCGCTACCCGCTGATTGGGGTCGGCTTTGCCGGCGCACCTGACCGCGATATCTACTTAGGTGTCAGCAGCACGTACTTGAAGATCGCCAACTCGACCGGCATCACGGGCGTGGCGCTCTTCGGCCTGATCTTGCTCGAGACGCTGCGCTACGGTATTGTGCGGCGGCGTCAGCTGCGCCAAACAAGCCTAGAGCCGCTTTGGCTTGGCTTTGGGGCAGCTGTCTTCGGAGTGGCCATCAACGGCGTGGTCGATCACTACTACTTCAACCTGGAATTTCACGCCGTCTCGCTCGCCTTCTGGCTGATCGTCGGTTTAGCGCTGGCGGCAGCGCGCGCTACGCACCGCCGCGCGCCATGAAAGCCCACGTCGTGAAGATGAAGTAAGCTAACAGCAACAAGGCGCCCTGCCAGCGCGTCACTTTGCCGCCTTGCACCGCCAGCAGCAAGCCCAGCGAGAAAGCGAGCATCACCAGAATGTCGGCATCCAGCACACGCTGATTGACGCCGATCGGCTGCACCATCGCCGTCAGGCCCAGAATGGCCAGGATGTTGAAGATGTTCGAGCCGACGATGTTGCCGACGGCGATGTCGTTCTCTTTACGCAGCGAGGCGATCAGCGAGGTGGCCAGCTCTGGCAGCGAAGTGCCCACAGCGACCAGCGTCAAGCCGATGATCAGCTTCGGCACGCCCAGCGCTATGGCGATGTTCACCGCGCCATCCACCAGCAAGTTTGCGCCAAGCACAACCACAACTAAGCCCACCGTCAGCCGCCCCAGCTCAAACAGACGATTAGCGCGCTCTGCGTCGGAGCCTAGCTCAGCTTCCTCAAGCAGCTCCATGACCTCTTCTGGCGGCTCTTTCTCGCGCACCGCCAGGAAGTAAGCGATCAGCGTGTAAGCGACCACGCCGCCAAAGAGTAGGGCGCCCTCTAAACGGCTAATTTCGTTATCTTGGATTAGCATGACGATCAAGACGGAAGTTGCCAGCATAATTGGCAGCTCGCGCCTGACGACTTGCTTTTTGACAGGCACCGGGAAGATGAGCGCTGTCAAGCCAAGAATCAAACCGATGTTGGCAATGTTCGAGCCAACCACATTGCCAACTGAGATATCGCTAGCGCCTTGTACGGCAGCGTCCAGGGAGACGAACAGCTCTGGCAGGGAGGTACCAAAGGCGACGATCGTCAGCCCAACCACGAGTGTGGAGACGCCCAACGATAGCGCTAAGCGGGCTGCACCTTTCACCAGCCAATTGCCGCCGAAGAACAGTCCAAGCAAGCCTAGAACGATCAGAAAAATGTCCTGTAACAACATGCGCTCCTTGATGGCACGGAAGCGCCTCACACAAGGCGGTGAGGCGCGCTCAGGCGCAGTCAAACACTACAAGCATAGCACAACTGGGCTCCAGTGGCTGGAGGCGCCGCGAAAAACATCAAAAATTGGGGGATCGGCTACACAAGCGGCTCTTTCAAGTCGTAGATGCCATCGCGAATTGCCCAGCGCGGATTACCCTGTGCGCTGATCAACACATCGCCCTCACGGCGCAGCGGTGCGCCCGTCAGCGGGCACTTGAAGAGCTGATCCCGCTCGATCACGGCGCTCGGCGCGCCGTCAACCCGATTTTCTACAAAAATTTGCGGTGCGTACGGCAGCAGTCGGCCCAACGGCTGCAAAAGCTGATCGAGGGCGACCATCCAGCGCAAGGGCAACAGCCGCTTGAACAGACCAAGCCGCAGCCACGAGGTCGCAGCGCGGCGGCGTGGCCTGAAGCCCGCTGCGATCAGCTTCTGGCGCATGTCGGCAGGGTGGAAGTCAAAATTCAGGCGGACGAACTCGATCGGCTGGCGGCTGTACGGGCTCCACGCCTGACGGCGCAGGGCATAGCGCAGCATTGCCTTCAGATTTAGCTTGTTGGCGAACTCCAGCACAAACGTGGCGCCACCAACCATGCTGGCACGAATCTGGCGGAAGGCGGCGAGCGGATCGGCAAGATGATGCACCACGCGGCACAGCAGCGCCGCATCAAAGGCGTTCGCCGCAAAGGGCAGCTTGTACAGGTCAGCTGCCACATAGATGAAGCGCTCACTACGCCCCAGCCGCGCCTGCGCCTCTTGCAGCATGGTGCGCGAGTAGTCCATCACCACAACTTCTTCGAAGCCAGCCGCCATATCGATCAGCCGCCCGAAGCCAGCCCCAAAATCTGCGCAGCGCTTCCCTGCGGATGGCAAGAAACGCCGCAAGACCAGCCGCTCGACGGCGTCTTCGTACTCGCGCCCCTTGCCCTCCCAGAAATCTGTGCGGTAGGTCGAGCCTTCGTAATCGCAGATGGCAGGCTGTGAGGATGGCGGCTGAGTCACGGCAGTGCGATACTCCTTCAAGGCGCGCTGGGCGTCGGCGAGCGGTAATCAGCAGGATCGATGATGGTCAGGGTGGGCGTGGGCGGCACTGCCGTCACAGTCGGCGGAATGACGACCGTCGAGGTGGCTGTTGGCGCGAGAGTCGGGGCGGCATTAGGCGCAGTGCTCTCAGGTGGCACCACAACAACGGTCGCGTTAGGCGGCAAGGGAGTCGGTGTGAAGGTGGGCAGATTAGCGCCGGGCCCGGTGCGGAAGCCGGGCCAAGGATTGCGCATGAACTCGTTATCTTGCAAGAGGTCAGGCGGCTGCCCGGCTAGAATCTTGCCGATCACGATCCACATCTCGTTCCAGTTCTTGGGCAGATTGGTCACCACGCGGGTGAGCGGCCCGATGACGTCTTGCAGGCTTTTCGCCACGTCGTTCAGCTGAGTCTCTTCCAGCGGGATATCGACGGGCACTTTGAGCGCCACAGGCACTTTCAAGTCGACGGGGACATTCAAATTGACAGGCACTTTCAGATCGATGGGCAAGCTGCTATCCACAGGCACATTCAGATTGAGCGCTACAGGCAGCTGCAAGCCCTGCGGCAAGGTGATCGCCACGTTGCCGCGAATCGTCCCACCGCCGCCCGGCAAGGAGAAAGAGGCGTTCGCTGTAATCGGCACAGGCTGAGTCAGCACCACGACGGTATCTTGCTGCAGGGGGATATTCAGCACGACGGGGATCGTGTCCTTGACGTTGATGGTATCGACCACCTGAATAGCATCTTTGACGTTGATCGTATCGTTCACGTCGATAGTGGTGATGATGCGCGCCCGATTCAAGCCGACAAAACTGCCATATAGGCCGCCCAGCAGCGGCTCAGCGATGCCACTGGTGATCTGGAAGATCACGCCCAGCAGCAGCAGGATCACGATCAAGAAGACGAAGTTGACGATGAATGAGAAAAAGATAGCGAAGTTCTTAAAGGCGTTCCAAATGCGGCGTAGCCCGACCATGCGCACGTCTCCCTTGCCTGCGAGTAAATGCTCAGCCGCCCTATGATAGCACCTTGAGCGCCGATCGGGCAAACGAAAGGCTAACACAGCGGCTGAGTGGGCAGGTCAGAGCTTGGTGGCGTCACGGGTGGTGTCCTGGCCGCTTAACTCGATGACGGGCTTGCCGTCACGCTCCACCCAGATGCCGCACTTGCCGCCCAGCGGGCTTGCTTGCAGACGGAACTCGGCACCATCGAAGCGCAGGATGGGATTGTACCACTCCGCCACCGCTGAGGCGTCTGCCTCAATGTAGTGGCCGATCAGAGCGCGGCGGAAGCGATCAGGCGTGCGATTCGGGCCGCTGCCGTGCACCATCGCGCCGTTGAAAAAGAGCACATCGCCCGGCTGCATGGCGATCGGACGCACTTCGCAGTCTTCAGGCAGCGGCACCGCCACATCTGTGAAGCTCTGCGTGGTATCGGCGGGCACGGTGCACAGCAAGTCCCATGTGTGGCTGCCCGGCACCATCATCAGGCAGCCGTTCGCCTCATCACATGGATCAAGCGCCATCCAAGCAGCCATGCATGTGCCATTTTGGACGCGCAGATAGTAGTTATCCTGATGGAGCGCCTGACCGCGCGCGCCCGGCGGCTTGAAGTAGAGCATAGTCTGCACGGCGTAGGGCGTTTTGCCCAACAGCAGACTGAGCGCTTCGCGCAGGCGCGGATCGAGCAGCCAGGCCCGGCTGAGCTCATCCCAGCGATGCATGTGGATCATGCGCGGGTAGCGCTTGAGCGGATCGGCGCTATCGTGCACGACCATGCCGAGCTCATCGCCCGGGTAGGTGCCACACTCGCGCAGACGGGTATAGTAATCGCGGTAGAAGGCGGCTTCTTCTGCCGTGAACAAGCCGCGCCCAACAACGTAGCCGTTTTGATCGTAAAAATGCTTATCTTGGGCCGATAACATTTGCCCCATCCCCTGTTATGCTGATGGGGAGAGTATAGCACACCATAGATGGCGAGTCTAGCAGGCGCTGCTGCCCTCGCGGCTGCCCCGATAGCGCGCATCGACGGCATTCATCTTGGCGACCTTCGGCGCAGAGCGCCCGCCGCTGAACTCTGAGGCCAGCCAGACGTCTAGGATGCTCTTAGCCAGCTCTGGGCCGATGACGCGCGCGCCCATCGTGATGACCTGCGCGTCGTTACTCTTGCGAGCGCGCTCCGCTGAGTAGGTATCGTGGCAGAGCGCAGCGCGCACATTCGGCACCTTGTTCGCCGTGATGCACATGCCAATACCCGTGCCGCACACCAAAATAGCCCGATCTGCCTCGCCTTTGGAGACAGCCATCGCCACCTGCTCAGCGATGTCAGGGTAATCTATCGGGTCGGTCGTGTGGACGCCGAAATCCTGCACCTCGATCTCAGGCTTGCCGCGCAGATACTCGCGAATGACATTCAAAAGCGGCAGGCCTGCTTCATCACAGCCGATTGCGATTTTCATGAGCAGTGCTCTCCTCTCAGCCTCGCTTAACTGCCGATCGTCTCATCCATCAGGCGATCCATCACCATGCGGAACGCCTCTTCGCTGGTGCAGCCGTCATCTAGGGCCTGGTAGTAGGTCGCCAGTTGACGGTCGGCGCTGGTGCCGTGCTGCAAGATGTGCCGTACGTACTCCACCTCGCGCCGCGTACCTAGCCCGTCCAGCACATCATCCAGAAATTCTAGCGTCTCATCCCAGATTTGCGCCACAGGCACCGACTTGCCACGCCCAAAGTCGATCAGCTCGCCCTCAATGCCATAGCGCTGCGCACGCCACTTGTTCTCGCGCAGCAGCTCAGTGCGGTACAAGCGCCACGACTGATTGTGCGCCCGCAGCTTCAGCAGCTTGACCACCAGCGCCTGCACAGCCGCCGTCAGGCAGATTGCCTCATCCACCGTGCTGCAGACGTCTGGCACGCGCACTTCCAGCGTCCCGATGCGCGGATTGGGGCGCACATCCCACCAGATGCGCGAGGGATCTTTGCCGCCGCCCTTGCTGAGCGAGCCGCCGCTGGCGAAGATATCTACCATACGGTCGTATTCCTCGTAGCTGCTGAAGACGGGCGGGATGCCAGTGCGGGGCAAGTTCTCGAAGACGACGCAGCGATAGCTCTTCAAGCCAGTGTTGCGCCCATGCCAGAACGGCGAGCTAGTCGAGATGGCTAGCAGCTGCGGCAGGAAGTAGCGCAGCTGATTCATGACGTCGATCAGCAGGGCGCGCGCCTCCTCGCTTTCGCCGAAGCCGATGTGGATATGCATCCCAAAAATGACCAGTCGGCGCGCCACATACTGCATATCGGTCGCCAATTCGCTGTAGCGCTCGCCCTCGCTGATCGGCTGCTCGTGCACTTGGGAGAACGGATGAGTGGCGGCGGCAACAATGCGCTTGCCGAACGCCTCTGCCGCCGCATTCACGCCCCGCCGCAGCTGAGTCAGCTGCTGGCGCACCTCGCTCACGCTGTGGCAGACGCCTGTGGCGATCTCGATCTGGGATTGCATGAACTCTGCCTTGACCTGATCGCCAAGACTCTGACGGCTGAGCGCCAGCACGTCGCGCACAGCAGGTGAGAGTGCCCGAGTCTGTGCATCGACGATCATGTACTCTTCTTCAACGCCAAGCGTAAGCGGCGGACGAAACATTGCGCATTGCTCCCGTTTATTCAAAGCCTTGCGCACAATTGTAGCCTACAGCGCAGCTGAAGCGTAGGGCAAGAGGCACTCACTGGGCTGCTGACGGCGCCGACGCCCGCTTCAGTACCCAGACGCGCCGCTGGGCCGCCTTACGCACCACCTCAGCCGCAACGCGCAAGGCCCCCGCCGTGACGCCTGCCGTGCTCTGACCTGGAAAGATGCTGTCGCCAACCAGCCACAAGTTCTGTATGCCTGTGTGAGGCCCGCGCACGCTCAGCAGGCTGGCGAACGGGAAGCCGCCCACCATACCCAGCGGGCGCCGCGTGAAGCGCTGAAACGCTGCCGGCGTGCCAGGCAGGATCAGCTGCGCCGCTGCCCGCACATTCGGGATGACGCGCTCAGCCGCGTCTAGCAGTTTATCGCGGTACTGCTCAATACGCCGCTGGTAGCCATCCGGATCGTTTTGGCGCAAGTGCCACCACGGCCCGATCGCTGTGTGCGTGGAGAGCGTCACAGCGCGCATGCCGCTCGGCGCACGATCGGTATCCTGCAGGCTGCTGATCGAGATGAAAACCGAGTTGCCCTCGCCCAGCGGCTGATCGAGGTCTTGTACAATCTGAAAGTGCTCAGCATCAGTTGGCACGGCGCTGTTCGGCACACCCAAGTAGAGCGTGAAAGCGCCCCACGTGCTCGGGCGCGTCTTCACCTCGCGCTGCAAGGATGGCGGCGCAGCCTCGCCCAGCAGGTCGGCGAGGGCCCAGGGCGTTAGGTTAGCCAGGACGATATCTGCCTCAAAAGTGCTGCCCTTGTTAGTGTGCAGCAGGAAGGTCTTATCGGCGCGCCGCTCGAGCTTGGTGACGGCGTGGCGATAGATGATGCGTCCGCCGTGCTTGGTGAGCGCCTCTGCCAGCTGACGGGCAATGGTGCCGATGCCGCCGCGCGGGTGATAGACGCCCACGCGCGGCAAATCGACGGCGATGGCGCCGTAGAGCGCGTTGGCGTGGCGGCTGGTGGTCTGGGCGCTGATGAGCAGCTGTGCATCGATGAAGGTGCGCGCATTGCGCTCGTGCACACCTAGCAGGCTCAGCAGTTGCCCCATGCTCATCAGTGCGAGCGGGCTGATCGGGATCAAATTCGGGCGAATCTTGGCGGCAAGGCGCAGCAGATCACTGGGCGAGGCAGGTGGATACTCCGGCAGGCGCGCTGCAAACTGCCAGGCCGCCTCTGCGGCCTGCTCCTGAATGCGCCAGAAATGCCGTAACTCGGGCAGTTTGGCGGTGCGCTCCTCGCGCCAGCGGCACTCTTCGCCCCAGCGGGTGATGGTGCGCTCTGGCAGGTGGATCACCCACGCAGGCTCGATGCGCTCGATCTGCCAAGTGATGCCCAGCAAATCGCCAGCAATTTGATGCGGGCCGCCCTGCTGGAAGCCGCCCGCCACTGTTGCGCCTGCATCGAAGCGGTAGCCTTTGTGATAGAACGTGCCTGCGCAGCCACCCGGATAGACGTGCGCCTCCAGCACGGTGACGGCAAAGCCTTCCCGCGCTAAGAGCGCCCCTGCCGTCAAGCCGCCCACGCCGCCACCGATCACCACCACACGCTTCGCTTTCGTCATAGCCCTCTCACCGTTGTGCTGCACTTTTTGTGAAGTTTAGCACAGCACTGAGCGCCTGACGAATGATTATCTAACTTTCGTCGAGGGTTAGGCGTGCGATCGGCTGCACGGCAACCTCCGGGACAAGCTCCTGATAGGCTAGGACGCGCACCTGCGGCAGCTCGACGCCGATCAGGGCGCGCGCGGCTGCACGGACGTCGGCGCTGGTCAGCAGGATTGGCACCCCCTCAGCGGTATGAGCGCGCAACGCACTCAGCAGGCGCGCCTGTGCTCGCTCCGGCGCTCCCAAGATCGCCGCCTCGAGCTCTGGCGCCAGCAGATAAGCTGGGATAGGTGTCTGATCGCGCGCAGCTTGCTGGGTCAACTGGCGGCTCAGGCGCATCCGTGTGAAGGCGAGCAAGCCTGCCTCAAGGGGCGGCGGCGCGCTGACTTGCAAGCGCTCATCGAAAGCAAGATAATCCGACGGCACCAGGATGTAGTCGTAGGCGAGGATCGCCTCGAGGATGAGGCGCACGTTGCGCACGCCGACGCCTTCGGTCAACAGCGCCCGCAGCAGGCGCGCCAGCGCAGCAGGCGTGATGCGCCCTTGCACCGCCTGACCGAGCGCAGGGAAAGCTAGCCCAATCTGTTCGAGCATGCGCTGCGCCACCGCTTGGCAGACCAATAGGGCGCTGTGTTGGCGCAGCAGCGCGCTCACATTCAGCACCAGGTGCCCAAAGGGAGTCCAGACGTGGAAGCCCTCAGCACGGATCGCGTCGGCATCAGCCCTGTGGGCTAGCGCGGCGCGCCGCCCGCTCGCGATGTTATAGGCGGGCTCCGCTGGAATGCCCCGCTCGCGCAGCTGCTCAGCGCCAGCATGGACTAGAACTTGCTCGGCGTTTAAGCCTTGCCAAGGCACAGACGGCAAGTCGTTTAGGGCGAGGCTGAACTGATTGAGCGGCAGCGAGTCGTCTATGGCGAAGGTCAGTGAGGGCAGACGGATGCCGAGCTCGTAGAACAGCCCATCGCGCATCACGGTGAACAATTCGTGCTCATTGGCTTGTGCCGATACAGTCAGGTTGCGCAGGGTCACCTCCGAGCAGGCGATGGCGAGCTGCTGCGGGCGCAAGGTGGCCAAGAGCGCCTCGCTGGGCTCATCAGCTGAGTTTTGCAGCACTTCGGCGATAACTTCGGCGCGCCCCACACAAAGCCGCAGCGCAAGCAGCGGCGCGAGAAGCTTGCGCAGCGCCTCTAGCGGGTAGCTAGCCAGCGTCTCGGGCAGCCGATCGCGGTAGGCAGCTAGGACAGGCTCGGTCAGCAGCCGGTCGGCTTGGGCGCTCAGGGCGTGCTGGACAAAGGCGCCAAAGAAAGGCGGCATCCGCTCGGGATGTTGGCGCAGCCATGCCGCGATCGTATCGCGCGGGCTAGGCACGTAGGGTAGACCGCGCTCCGCCGCGAAGAGCTGGCTCTCTAGGCTATCGGCGTGGCGGCAAGGCGCGCCTTCCACGTAGAGAGCAGCTAATCCGTGCGTCAACGCAGCGCGCTCTAGCGTCAAGCTTGGGGCTGCAGGCAGGCCCAGCCGATCGCAGATACCTTGCGCCGCTTTTTGGGCCGCTTCGCCGATTGCAAAGGCGTCTAGCCCATCGCCGAGCGCCCTATCAAGCAGGAAAGTCAGCTTGATCGCTCTCATCGTCCAATTCTTCTTGTGTCAGCACGGCTAGGTATGGGAATTCATAGCGCGTCAGGAGCGGCAGAGCGGCGCACAGGCGCCAATCAGAGACCACCAGCGCAGCGCGCCGACCATCAGCGGGCAGTAACGCCCGCAGCGCCGCTAGCGCATCCTGAACGCTTTGCGGCGGCATAGCGAGGTAGCTAGGCGAATCGGCGACCAAGTGCTCCAGCAGCAAAGCCTCACTTTCGGGCGGCAGGTGCAGGAGCGACTCATAGCGCGGCAAGGCGTCGCGCACGGCAAGGCGCGCTGCACGGAAAGCAGCATCAAAGTTGGGCTCATGCAGCGCCGCTAACAAGCTGGGGCGCAACGGCAAGCCATCGCGCAGCAATAGGCGGCCTAAGCGCAGCAGCCTAATATGTTCGAGATCGCTAAAAGCCGCTTCGGGCCGCCACTCACCCAGCAGATCGCTGAGCGCCTGCCAGGTCAGGAAGTGTGGCAAGTTTTGGCGCAGGATCGCCTCCAGGTGCAGGATGAGATACTCAAACGGGTCATCCAGCAGGCGCAGGCGCAACATGCGCGCCCGCGATGCCTCGCTTTGATTGATCCAAGCGCCGCGCTCACGGTTGAGCGGCTGGCGCGCCTCACGCTGGATGCCGATGCCCGCTGTGCGCAGCGTCTCAGGCGATTCTTCGCAGAATAGTGTGCCCGTTGGCAGGAAGTCGAAAGCGATCGGCACTTCGTCAAGAGAGAGTAAGTAAGCATCTATGGGCAGGCCGTCGCTGCTGCGCAGCCGAATGCCAGGCAGCTGCAAGCCTGTGCTGGCGGCAAGGCGCGCCCGCAGATCGGGCAAACGGCGCTCTAGCAAGTCGGATGGGATGTTGTCGTTGGGTGCTAGCAGGCTGGGCGCCAGGTCGATCAGGATTGGCGTCACGAGCGGGAAGCGGCCTGCATCGCGCTCAGGCAGGCCGAAAGCCTGAGCGAGGTGCTGCAGCAGGGCTGCAAAAAATGCCTGGCCGACCTCAGGCGGGAGATTGTGCCGTATCTCAGCCAGCTGCCATAGGAACGAGATCTCCTCACCGACTAGCGCCAGGCAGGCTTGCGCCAACGCCGCGCCGACCGAAGGCGGGTTGGCTGCCTTGAAGCGCTTGACAGCGGCATTGAACTCTGCGATGTGGGGCTTGCCCTGCACCAGGCGCGTGCAGGCGATGCGTGCCCGCAGCTCGCCTTGAAAGTGGAGATCGTCGGGCAGGAATTCGGTGAGTGCGCGATAGCTCTCCAGCGCCTCGTCTATCTCACCCACTTTGAAGCGCTCATCAGCAGCCGCCATCAGCTCGATCAGCGCGTCGTTCAGGCAGGCACCCGCCTCTGGGAAGCGCTCCGGCTCGGCCAGCAGGCGCTGATAGCAAGCGGCAGCGGACTCGTATTGCCCCGCTTCCATGTAGAGCCTGCCCAAGCTTGCCTGCTGCCCGATGAACGGCCAGCTGCCATCTGGCGCGAAGTTGAGGCTCTCCAAGAGCGCAGCCAGCGGCATAGGCTGCCCGACCTCGGCTAGGCGCTCGTTCAGGCGCGCCTCGAAGGCATCTAGGAGCGCGTTGGCGGGCGCGGCATGTTCCCAGCTGGCGCTCAGATGGCGCACAGTGGGCAGATCCAGGCGGATGAGCTGCCAATGCTGCTGCGGATTGGTCATCTGCTCAGCCGCCTGTGTGAAGGCCAGCTCGGCTGCCTCGAAGTCGGCGAGGGCGAGGTAGGCGAAACCAAGGTTAGCGTAAATGTAGATCGGCGCCTCACTATCTTGCCGCAGCGCGCGCTCAAGGTATGGGAGGGCCTGCTCCGCGTAGCCCAGCACCACGCCCGCCCAACCGCAAGCATTGCTATCCGCCGCGTAGAGCGGCGTGTCGCGCTGCTCCCACAAGTAGCGGTAGGTATCGGCAGCCCGCGCATACTCACCCAGCAGGCGGTAGGCATCGGCACGCACGCCAAGATACCAGGTGAAGAGCTGATCGCTCGTCTCGATCACATGCCCGATCAGTGCTAGAGCGCGTTCGGGCTGTTCCTGATGGAGATGGACATATGCCTGCACCGCTTCCGCCCAAAGACTGGGCTGCTTGGCGCGGAAGCGCTCCAACAGAGGCAGCACCTCCTCAAACTGACCAACATTGGTCAGGGTGACAATTGAATCTTCAAGCGCGCTATCATCGCCCAGTTGTGCCGCGCGGCGCGCCGCATCTATGGCCAGGCGTTCCAAGCCCAGCTCTCGGTAGAGGCGATTGAGCGCCTGCCAACGGTAAGGATCGTTATCAGCCAGCGTCAAGCCGCGCTCTAGGAAGGCGATCGCCTGCCAGCGCAGACTTTCAGCATTCTGATCGGGCAGGCGCGCCCGACTCTCGCACTGCAGCGCCCGTAC
Organism: Aggregatilineales bacterium; assembly: GCA_046719055.1. Taxonomy (GTDB): domain Bacteria; phylum Chloroflexota; class Anaerolineae; order Aggregatilineales; family UBA2796; genus CP2-2F. Next base: position 31,914 of record JBDNDQ010000027.1, read on the forward strand.
GTCGTAGGCCCAGGCGTGCTCAGCGTCGGGCAGGCGCAGTGCCAAGCCTGTCTCGAGCGCCGCCTCGCCCTCGCGCAGGAGCGCCTCATCCACAAAGGGATAATACGGCAAAGCCGCCATGCCGAGCAGCGTATTGGCTAAAAACCAGTGCGGGAGGGCTTGATCGGGCTTCAGACGGCACGCGGCGCGCAGCAGCTCTGCTGCGACGGCGTACTGATTCAGCCACAAGAAGCGCTTGCCCGCCTCCAGATACGCCTCAGCCGCTTCCTCGGGGCGCCCCAACGCCTCGAGCAGCTCGGCGCGCAGACGGTAGGCGATCCGCTCGGGGTAGTCGGTGTCATCGCGCACACCGAGCTCTAAGGCGCGGTCGGCGGCGCACAAAGCAGCTTCCAAATCGCTGTGACGCAGCGTACGGACGGCCTGCAGGTACAAGTTGCCGCTCTGCGGGCGCCCAAACTGGCGTAACGCCGCCAGCGCTGCCGCGTTACTGCCCAGCACCCGCAGCGCGTCGGCGTAGTGATCATCGGCGCGCAACCACGCCCCTTCAGCCTCTGCCAGCAAGCCCAAGCCGATGTGCGCATCGGGCGAGTCGTACTGGAGCGCCTGCTGATACTGCGCCCGGGCCCGCTCACGGTCACCAGTGGCACGGAAGTAGTCCCCCAGCGCTGCCTGCGCTAACGGATCATCGGGCGCTAGTTGCAAGGCGCGTTCCAGGCGCTCTCGCGCCGACTCAGGCGCCTGCTTCAGCAGGGCGCGCCCTTCGCTCACTAACGTGGCGACAGCCAGATCGGGTAGATGCAGCCCAGCACGGAACCGCCGCAAAAAATCTTGCCACAGCTTTTGCAGCGAGCGCTGTGGCGCGTCGGAGAGCTCAGGTGGCAGGGCGGTTTGCTCGACAATCAGGGCGATGATCGGCACGTCATGCGCTTGTGCGGCACGCCGCTCGGCGCTGCAGATCAGACTCTCGGCGTAGCGCGGCGTGATCACGGCGAGGAATTGATCACACAGGGCGATCTGGCTGAGCGCACCGCTGTAGAGCGTGTAACCGCTCAGCGCAGCGCTGACCAGCTGCGCATAGAGCACATCCTCAGGCGCAAAACTCAGGTACAGCTTCACGGGCTGCGCTCCTTGAGCAGGCTCATCATCGCCTCCAGAATATCTTGCTGCTCGGCAGTGCCTTCCAGGCTGAACTGCAGACGCCACTCGCGCCGTAAGTGCGCCAGCCATAGACTCGGGGTGAGCCTCTCAAGCTGCTCGACGACGCTCACGACGAACTTGCGCACGGCCAGGCGGCGCGCCTCATCAGGGATGCGCTCCAAGCGCGGGCGCACGCCGATGAGCAGATCATCTGGCGTGAGGGCGGAGCGGCTGAGCTGCTCAATCGGGCGGACACTGCCGCGCTCAGGGGGCTGGATTAAGCCATCGGCGCTGTGTAGATACAGGACAGGCGTCCCGAAGGTGCGGGGGCTGTGCTGGCGCATGGTGGTGAAGGCTTGCCTGCCCAGCTGCACAGCGTAGTCGAGCGGCTCGCCGCGCAGCAACGCCTCGTAGAAAATGCGGCTGAAATCGATGGCGGCCATGTTGGTGATCGGGTACTGCATCGCCACGACCGCCTGCACGCCTTTCTGGACGAGATGGGGCGCCAAGCCGCCGAAGCTCTCGCGCAGATCGGCGCGCCCGCCCTCGCACAGGTGCAGCACGACCAAGCGCGGCAGCGTCCCTGAGAGGCTGCACCAATCGGCGAAATCGCTATCGCTGCACCAATCAGCCGTCTCGTCTGGCTTCAAGAGGGCGATCGCGCCGCTGCCGGTCTCGGCGTTAAAGGTGCCATGCCCGATGAAGTGCAGTACATGTGGCTGAAAGGTCTGCATCCGCTCGCTGAAGGCGGCGACCGTCGTCTTGTGCAGCACCTCCACCTGCACAGGATACGCCTCTGCCAGCCGCCGAATCGCCTCGATCACGCGCGGCTCTAGCACAGGATCGAGATCGCTCGGCTTCGAGATGGCGACCAAAACACGTAACATCCCCTCAGGGCGTAGGCTCTGGCGGCTGTGGCGAGCAATGTAACGCGAGAGGATCAGGTCGACGTGGCTGCATAGGAAGTAATCCCCGCGCGGGTAGTGCAAGAACTCCCAGGGCAGGCTGGCGAGATCAGCTGCGCCCGCTTCGAAGCTGAGCTGCAGGCGCAAGCGTTCAGCATTCGCTTTGGCTGCGCCCAGCGACTCCTCAAACAGCCGCTCGACGTCGGCATCAAAGAGCAGCTGGTACAAATGTTGCCCAAAGATGACAATATCCTGTGGATCGCTGAACTTATTAGCGCGCATCCAACGCTCGAACAGGCGGATGGTGCGCCGCGAGAGACTGCCGCGCTCGAAGCCGCGCACCGTCCCGCGCGCCGTTTTATCATCGGCCCGCCGACGCGCCTGCACGCTGCGCCCATCGTTCTCGACGGTGAGGATCAGCTCAGCGTCCATCGTCTCGTGCTAGAGCTGCGCCGAGAGATCGTACATGTTTGAATCGCGCACGGGCGCACCTGCCCGCAGAAAATTGCGCAGCCGCTCACCCAGATAGGCGATGATCTCGCCCAAGCCTGCCGCTGCAAAGTTGAAATTGGCGTAGGCTTGCACCGCCGCTGCAACCGTCAGCTGGCTGATGTGGCGCGGTACCTGCAATACAACCGCAAACTGCGGCACGCGCTCTCGGAAGAATTCCGCGCCGCTGATCCGCCAAAAGACTTTGTGCGTCTTCTCGCCACTGTGCTCGATCTGAGCGCGCACCAGCCGATAGTTGAACGGGCCGACGCTCAAGCTCCCGCTCACACCGGCTCCAGCCCCCGCGCCGGCGCTCCCACTCAGGCTCGGCAAGCTCAGCTCACCCATCTGCGCCTCGAATTCGAAGTTCTGGTTCAGACGCACAGTCGCCTCTGCGTTCGCCTCCAGCAGCGTGAGAAATTTCCTATCGGGCAAGATCAACGCGCTGATGGGGCGCTGATCGTCGGCAGCCGTCGGATTGAACTCAACGGCGCACTCCACGCGCACAAAGGGCATATTCGGGCGCGCGTGATAGCCGACCGGCAGGTGCAGCCAGTAGAAGTTGTAGCGTTCGCTCAAACGCTTGAAGAGCTCTGGGACAGGCAGGTTCTGCTCGGCGAAATGCGCCTCCTCGAGCTTTAGAAAGTCCAGCCGGCGGCTGAGGAAGGCACGCTGCTGGTTTAGCTCTGCCAGCAGCTGCTCAGCCGGTGTGAGGGCGCTCTCCATGCGGCGAGTTACCTCGCCCATGCTGCGTGTGACGCGCTCTTCGCCCAACTCGCGCGCCAAACCAATTACATTCTCGCGCACTTCTGCCATCAGGGCATCGCGACTCTCGCCACCAAAGTCGAATTCAAAGGTTAAGGGGCTATCAGGCATGGCGCACTCTCCGTAGCACGTAAGATCACCTGAAGTAGCGTACAGCGATTTGCGCAATAAGGCAAGCGCGCCGCCCAAACGCTATAATCTAGATAGGATGGCTTACACGCACTTGAGAGCAGACTTCCTATGCGACTCCTGATCACCGGCGCGGGCGGCGGCGTTGGCGCGGCCTTGATGCGACGCCGCCCAGAGGCAATCGGCGCCACGCACAGCCAACTGGATGTGACTGACTGGCAAGCCGTGTGGCGCCTCATCGCAGAGTTGGCGCCGCAGGTCGTCATCCACTGCGCCGCCCTGACCAACGTTGATCGCTGTGCACAGGCGCCGCACGAAGCACTCCACATCAACGGCCTCGGGACGCAAAATGTGGCGCTGGCCTGCCAGAGAGTCGGCGCAGCGCTGTGCTACATCAGCACGAACGAAGTCTTTGACGGCGAGCGCGGCAGGCCCTACGCTGAATACGATCCGATGAGCCCTGCCAATCCCTACGGCTACAGCAAGTATGTGGGCGAGCAGATCGTGCGGGAATTGCTGCCGCGGCACTACATTGTGCGCACCTCATGGGTCTTTGCGCACAACGGACGCAACTTTCTGCAGCGCATCGTCAGCCTGGCGCGCGAGGGTAAGCCGCTCGCTGTGGTGACCGATGAAGTCGCCTGCCCCACCTACGCCGAAGACCTGGCTGAGGCCCTCCTGGCGCTGGTGCAGACGGAACGCTACGGCACCTACCATCTGACCAATCAAGGGGCCCTCTCGCGCTACGCCTTCGCCCGCGCCATCCTGGACGCTTACGGCATGGCGGATTATCCTATCACGCCGATCGTCAAGGCGCAGTTCAACCGCCCCTCGCGTCCACCGACTTACTCTGCCCTGCAGAACACCTTTGCTGCGCTGATCGGCATCACCCTGCGCGATTGGCGCGCCGCCCTAGATGCCTTTACCGAGTATGAAAGACACAACTTATGAGCCAGACAATCCCGCTGACCTTTGAGCTAGAGAACGGCGAGACTTTCAGCGCTGAAGTGCCGCGCCATGCCATTGTGCATGAGGCGATGGAGCAGGTGCTGCCACACGGCTTCCTGAAGAACAAGCGCATCAGCATCACGCAGCCCCACAGCGGCGACCTGATCTACCCGGATATGTTCTGCGGCGAGATCTACGACCAGTACGGCGCCGCCCATCTGCGCATCGCGGCGCACCCTCTGCCGGAGGCGAACGCGCCCCGCCCGTGGCGCAACGTCGGCTTCGATCACCTCGCTCTCAGCATGACTGATCGGCGCGCGGCGGTGGACTTCTTCTCGCGCGGCTTGGGTATGATCATCATGCGCGATGACGACCATCTAGCCGTGCTGAGCGCGCCCAATGGCAACACTGCGCTCTTCCTCTTCGAGGCTGAGCCCGGCAAGCCGCTCAGCGATGGCATCCCCAGCCGTATCCATCACATCGGCTTCGTGGTAGACGATCTCGAGGCCGCCTATCAGCACCTGCGCGCCAATTTCCCAGAGTTCGTCAGCGATTTCACTCTGCTCGAGCGCCTAGAGCGCTGGTCGCTCTATGGGAAGATCAACTTCGGCGGCATCATCTTTATGATTCAACTCTCACAGATCAAAGATGCTTATCGCGGCTTTGCCGATCCCAAGCTATACGCCGACCTGATGTACGACTACAGCAGCAGGCACTACGGCGTGCGCTTCATGCCCGGCTGAGCCCAGGAGACGTGCTGTGAGCAAGATCATCGCCGAGAACGTGACTATCCGCTATGCCGATCGCAGCGGCATTGGCGAGGTGACTGCCGTGCAGGATATCTCCTTCAGCGTGGCAGAGGGCGAGTTCGTCTGTTTGGTGGGGCCGAGCGGCTGCGGCAAGACGAGCCTGCTGCGTGCCATTGCCGGCTTGCAGCCGATCAGCAGCGGGGCACTGCGCGTGCAGCGCAGCGATGAAAAACGCCCTGCTACAGCGATGGTCTTTCAGGGCGCGGCGGTCTTCCCATGGCTGACCGTGCTGGAGAACGTCAGCTACGGCTTGCGCACGCGCGGCGTGCCGTATGCGCAGCAGATCGCCATCGCGCAGGAGTGGATCGCCCGCGTCAAACTGGAGCGCTTTGCCGAAGCGTATCCGCATCAGCTCTCGGGCGGGATGCAGCAGCGAGTCGGCTTGGCGCGCGCCTTTGCCTACAACGCAGAGGTGCTGCTGATGGATGAGCCTTTCGGCGCCCTAGATGCGCAAACACGTCTGATCTTGCAGGATACGCTGCTGGAATTGTGGCAGGCCAGCGGCAGCACGGTCATTTTTGTGACGCACAGCATTGATGAAGCGCTCACGCTGGCCGATCGGCTGTTGGTGATGTCGGCGCGGCCGGGCCGTCTGCTCAGCGATGAGCGTGTAGAACTGCCGCGCCCGCGCGAGGTAGTTACTCTGCGCAGCGACCCGCACTACGGCGCGCTGTTTGGCAGGGTATGGTCGCTGCTGCGTGAACAGGTCGCCTAGCCGATCACGACGGCGATCTCACGCACAGGAGCGCCGCCCAACATCTCGTAGAGACGGCGCGCCGCTAGGATTGGCAGCTCCACATTGCGCCAATCGCTAGGCGTGCCGAAGCGGTTGTGCCAATTGACGCCGTAGGTCGGCAGCGGCCTGCCATGCTGCGGCGTGAGCAGCATCTGCCACATGTGCAGGTAGGGCGCCTTTGCTACGCGGGCGGCAGGCAAGCCCAGCTGCACCTTCGCCGTGCCGTGCCCTAGAATCGGTGCGTGAATCGCGGTCTTGCCGATAAAAGTCTCGCCGTCGTATAGGCTGAGCGTCTGTTGGGCGGCATCTAGCCAGAGCGTTGGCAGGCTGAGCGGCGAAGGTTGCGGCCGCCAGCGCTGAAAATGCAGCGCGTTCGCCCAGCCAAGCGTGCCGCTGCCATCTGCCGTTGCCGTCAGGGCGTACCAGACCTGCCCGCGATCGTCAGTCAGCCAATCGTGGACGTACATCACCGAGCCGAAGGCATAGCGTCCTACGATAGCCGCGTAGGGCGTACAGGCGGTGCGCAGCGTGGTGCTGGGCGCAATGACTTCGTAGTAGCCCGTATGCAGCTCGGTTGGGCGCGGTGGAGGGGCATAGGGCAGGATCGGCTGCATCGACTCGCGCGGCAAATAGCCCTCAGCGATTTGGTACCACCAGCCATCCGCACTGACGCCCAAAAGCGGATGTAAGCTCTCGGCAGGCAGCTGCTTGAGGGCTTTGGCAGTCGCTTGCGGCTTCAGACGGACGTCGGTTGCCCTGAAGAGGCGCCCAAGTAAGCTGCTTTCAGGCGGTACGCCAAAGGTGGCGCCGTGAGCCAGCGTTGTGAAGTGCGTTGGGGCGGGCTCAGCCGAGCCGCCCTGCGCCAGCCCGAAGAGCGCCGCGAAGGCGCTTGTGCGTTGCAGGAATTGGCGTCGTGTCAGCATCATTCATTAGCTAGGAGCGCCTGGATGGCGATATCGAGCTCCTGGCGCGTCTGTAGCCCTTCTAGGATGCGAAAAGTTCGACCGCGCGAGTCGAGCAGCACAGTATAGGGGATGAACTGCACATTGTAGCGGCGCATTAGGCTGCGCGAGGCGCTGTTATCTACGTCCACATCCCAAAAGTTGACTCGATCGCCATATTTCTCTTGCATGGCCTGGACGGCAGGGCGCATTTGGCGGCAGGGCTGGCACCAGGTTGCCGTGAAGCGGATGTAATGCGGCTTGCCGTCCAGCACAATGTTGGAGAGGCCTGGCGTGGCTGTTGGGCGGCTTTCAAAGGTGCCTAAAATCATGGCGTTGAAGGCGGTCAGCGTCAGGAGCGGCTCGGGGAGGCTGGGCGTGGGCGTGGCGAGCGCAGCGCGCGGCCGAGTCGGCGTGGCGCTGGCAGTGCGGGCGAGCGTGGGCAGGGAAAGACTGGTTGGTGTGGCTGTGTTGGCCTGTGAGTAGGCGAGATCAGGTGCAGCCAGAAGGATCAGGCCGCTGATCAGGACACATAGAATAGCTGCGGGAAGCGCGCTGCGCAAAAAGCTTGGCATAGCATTCTCTCTCTGCAAAGTCTTGCTTGATAGATATTAGCAATTGTACAGGTATTTGGGGAAAGTTGAGGTTGCCATTTCGGGCAAAATGCAGCACAGTCCAGGGGGTGTTGAGGCACGCTCTCGCCCTCGCCGTAGGGCGGCAAGGGCAGAGCGCGCTGAGATCGTCAGGCTTGGGCCAAGAATTCGTTCATAGCCGCGAACAGCTCATCCATGTCGGAGGGCATTAGGTCGCCCATATGCGCAATCCGGAAGGTTGAGTCCTTCAGCTTGCCATAGCCGTCGGAGATGGTCATGCCGCGCGCCTTGAGGAACTTGTTGAGCGCCTTGACGTCGATGCGGCGCGTGTTAGTAACGGTTGTGACGGTCGGCGAGTGGTAGCCCTCTTCCGAGAACATGGCGAAGCCCGCCTCAGCCACCCAGTCGCGCGTGGCTTGAGCCATCTGGGCATGGCGGGCGAAGCGCGCCTCCAGCCCTTCGGCCAGCATGTAGTCGAGCTGCTGGTCGGTAGCGTAGAGCAGCGAGATGTTCGGCGTCGAAGGCGTGTGGTTCTTCAGCAAGAACTTCTCCAGCTCCAGGAAGTCGAAGTAGTAGCCGCGATAGGGCACTTGCTTGGCGCGCTCGAGCGTACGGTCGGAGACGGCCGCGAAGGCCAGACCAGGCGGCAGCGCCATCGCCTTCTGCGTTGAGGTGAGCAGCACATCTAAGCCCAGCCCATCGAAGTCGATCTTATAGCCGCCCAAAATGCTGACGGCATCCACCAGGATCAGCGTATCTGGGTACTGACGGATCAGGGCGGCCATCTCCTCGAGGGGATTCTTGACGCCAGTGCTGGTCTCGTTCAGGACGATGGCTACGGCGTCGTAGTGTTGGGTGCGCAGACGCTCTTCGAGCTGCTCAGGCTTGATGGCATGGCCCCACTCCACCTCGATCGCCTCAGCCTGCTTGCCGTTCGCCTTGCTGATCTCGTACCAGCGCTCGCTGAAGGCGCCGTTGACCAAGTGCAGCACTTTTTGGTCATCGCGGATGCAGTTGCGAGAGGCGGCTTCCCACAGCCCGGTGCCGGAGGAAGTGGAGACATAGACGCGCGAGTGTGTGTAGAACAACTGGCGCAGCTTGCCCTGCACGCGGGCAAAGAGGGTCTCGAAGTCTGCGCCGCGATGCCCGATCATCCAGCGGCTTTGCGCCTCTAGAATCTCACGCCGCACTTCGGTGGGCCCGGGGATATATAGACGGACGTGCTCAGGTCTTACCGCTTCGGTCATGCGAAAGTCTCCTTGTGAATGCCACAAATGCCGATCATAAAGAGTTGTGGCTCTCTTAATAAGATTTATCGAGCGCTGCGCAGCTGATCGATCAGGCGTGCGACGACAGGCGTCGGCGTCGGATCGCTGTTGTAGAGCGCGGCAAGGTAGCCACTGACATAATCGCCGTAGAGCGCCGCCGTCAGTGCTTGCGCCAGAGCGCTCTCGCCCAGCCCAATGACGCTATCTGGCACGAAGCCCGCTTCCATCAGAGCGCGGCGCGTTAAAGCTTGGCGCAGGGCTAGGCGCGGATGGTCGTGCTGAGGCGACTCAAGGCTCACTGGGGCGATCCGCACAGGCTCTGGCAGGTTGGCCAGCCCTTGCACCAGATTATAATCGAGATTGGGCAATTCATCACACAGAGCGAGCGTCTTAGCGTTTTGCAGCAAGCTGAGCTGCCAGCGGCGCGCCACAGCCGCCATGAAGCCCCCGCCGTAGATGAGCGGCAGGCGCCCGATCATCTGGGCGGCTAGGCGCTTGGCAGGATTGCGCGTCGGTCCGGCGGCTGTGCCGAGCGTTTGCGCGCTCTCACGCAGCTTGTCGACGGCCTCTCGAACGTCGGCGTCAGGATCGCGCACTAGACCGAGTCGCTCCACCAACGCAAACAGCAACGTCACCTGTGTGTAGAAGGCAAGGCGCGAGACGCCCTCCAGCGCGTAGCGCCACAGCGTCACGCCTGACTGCTCAGCGTACTCAGCTAGGGCGCCGCCGCTTGTGATGGCTAAGACTTGCGTGCCGCGTGCATCGGCTAGCTCGAAGGCGCTGAAGGTTTCCTCAGTATCGCCGCTGTGATCGAGCAAAATGACTAGGGCTGCCTGTCCATCGGCGTAGACGGGCAGATCGTAAGCGCGGCAGACTGCGACAGGCAGATTGAGCGTATCAGCGGTCAGGGCGGCGAACAGCTCGGCTGCCGCAGCAGCATCGCTCAGGGCGGCTACCACGATTTTATCGACGTAACGGGCGTTCTGCGGCACTGGGAGCGCTTGGCGCCCTTGCCAAGCTGTCTGTACAGCGTCGGCCGCGCCGGCTAGACGGCTGAACATGCCATAGGTATCGAAGGCGTGCAGCGCCTCAGGATCGTCGAGGATCATTCTAGGTGAGTGCTCCAACTTGAAACAGCGCAATGTGTGCTTGAAGATACCACGTCACCGCGCGGGCTTCAACGGCGCAACTTATGGGGGCGAAATTTAACGAATTGGCAAAAAACTTTAACGCATCCTTAAAACAAGATAGCTATCCTGTTTATGGCAAGTATGCCTATCGCCTAGAGATAAAGGCTGGAGGAGACATGAACAAGTTCACTAAAGTGTTGGCCCTGGCGCTGATCGCCGCCCTAATTATGGGCTTTGCGGGCACCAGCAGCACGTCTGCGCAGGGCACCTACATCAAGACCTTCGATCTGAAGCTGCCTGTTGCCGAAGGGCCGTACGCTGGCATCGATCCGAAGGGCACGACCATCACCTGGTGGCATCAGCACAGCGGTCAGCGTGAGCGCGCCGTGCAGGCTGCTGCCGAGAAGTTCAACGCCGAGAATCCTTTCGGCATCACGCTCAACGTGGTCTCGAAGGGCAGCTATGATGATATCTTCACGGCTGTGACAGCGGGCATCCAGACTGGTGAGCTGCCAGAGATCGTGGTGGCCTACGGCAATCAAGCGGCTGTCTATCAGAATAACAAGGCGCTGGTCGACCTCGACGTCTTCCTAAAAGACCCAGTGCTGGGCATCCAGGACTTCGAGCAGGATATGTTCACGCGCTTCTTCGAGAGCGATCTGAACCCCGCCCACGACAATCAGCGCTTGGGCTTCAGCACCTACCGCTCGGTGGAAGTGCTGTACTACAACGTGGACATCCTGACTGAGATGGGCTACAGCGCGCCGCCTAAGACGTGGGAAGAGTTCGGTGAGATGGTCTGCCGCTTTGTGAATGAAGGGCGCGGCACGGATGGTTACCAAATCCGCACGGATGCCTCGTTCATCGCAGCAGGCGCCTTCGCCGCCGGTGGCGATATCTTCGACCGGGCTGCGGGCGAGTTCACCTACAATAGCGATGCCGCTAAGGTGCTGCCGCGCGCCATCCAGAACCTGCTGAAGCAGGGCTGCATCAAGAAGACGGTCGATCCGCGCGGGCGCAGCGACCAGGCTGCCTTCGCAAACAGCGCCGCGCTCTTCTACACTGGCTCGTCCTCTGGCATCCCCTTCGTGTGGAGCGCCATTAAGGACTCGCCCAAGCCCTTCACCTTTGATGTGGCGCCCATCCCCGGCTTTGGCGATAACCCGCCCGTTGTGAACGTGTACGGCGCTAGCAACAGCGTGGTCGCGCTGGGCAAGACGCCTGAGCAAATCCTCGCCTCGTGGATTTTCCTGCGCTGGTTCAGCGAGGCTGAGCAGCAGGCTGAGTGGGCCAAGGGCACCAACTACTTCCCTGTGCGCCGTTCGGCTGCTGAGCAGCTCGAGGCCGTCTTCGCTGCTGAGGGCACTGGCCGCGCCTACCGCAGCGCCTTCGATCTGCTGGGCAACACTAAGGAAGAGCCCTCGGTGGACGTCTACCAGACCGTGCGCAGCGAGACCAGCAAGGCCTTCAACGATATCCTCGATGGCGCCGATGTAGACGAGCGCATGGAGCAGCTGAATCAGCTTGCCAACGAGCTGTTGGAAGCCTCGCGC
>JBDNDQ010000028.1:0-42353 GCA_046719055.1 Aggregatilineales bacterium
CAACCCTTGCGCGTGCGCCTACCCGATCCTAGCCGTGCCTACACGCTTGGCATCACGCTGGAGCCGCGCGGCGGCAGCTCACAGCCAACCAGTGCGCCGCTCTTCATCGGCACGCTGCCGCCCCTGCGTCCTTAGCTCCCCTCAGGGGGATTGGTGGCGCGCTTCTGGCGGTTGCGCATCTCGCTGACGCGGCTCTGGAGCTGCTGAAAGTACTGTGTCTCAGTGATGGCGGCGACTTGCTTCGCTCTCTTCGCCTCGTCGATTTCGATGCGCAGCTCTTGGATTTCTTGGCGCAGTTTCGCCTCACGCACCTGAACTTGTTGTGCATTCTCCAAAGCAACAGCCGCCTGCACTGCTACGCTCTTCACAATGCGCAAGTGATCTTCAGTCAGCTGATTGGCGCGCGCGCCAACCATCTCGATCACTCCGATGACCTGGTCTTTCGTCTTGAGCACTACGCCCAAGTAACTCTGCGGCTGCAGGGCGTCCCAGCTCCTGCCTGTGTGCCAGAGCGCTCCCTTAAAAGTGGCAATGGCGGGCACACATATCCCATTGCCCTGAGTGATCAGGTAGCTGAGGTAGCCGTTCATGGCGCTGACGGGCTGCGGCGTGGCAGGCTTGAGTGAGGCGTGATCGGCGGCAATCTGCGGCACGATCTCGCGCCGTTCGGCGTCATATAGACTGATCTCTGCCCAGTCGTACGGCACGACTTGCCGCAGCGCTGTCACCACGAATTCAAGCGTCTCTTTCAGGTCGAGGCTGCTGCTGATGCGCGTGCCGATCTCATAGATAGTGCGCAGCTCTTCATTGCGCCTGTTCAAGGCGCGCACCATCGCCCCGAAAATACGTGAGAGATCGCCTAGTTCATCGCCACGCTGGGCCACCTGCCCAATGATCGTCTCATTGAGCGCCCTGCCGTGCTCAACTTCAGCAGCAACGGCGGAGAGGCGTCGAACTGGACGCGCAATGGTACGCCCCAGCAGCAAGGCAAGAATGACCGACGGCGGGATGATCAGCGCTGCGACTGCGAAGCCGCGTGTGCGCTGCTCAATAACGGCCTCCCGAACTGCTGCCTCAGGCACCTCAGCAAACACAGCGAACCACGTCTCATCGGTTAGCGGTACTTGTAGCGGCGCATAACCAACCAAATACCACGCACCTTCGCATGACTCATCCTCAGGCGCCCTGCTCAAATCTTCAGAGCGGCAGTAGCGCGCATCGCCGCGCCGTGCTGCCCCGATTACCCGACTAGCAAGCTCGGCAACTGGTTGCATAGCGGGCAAGGCTTGCAGCGGCGGACGAGGCTGCACCTGATCGGGCGGGCACGGCTGTATAGTATCCCAACCCGGCATGGCGCACAGCTTGCCGAGCGCGCCCATCTGACTGTAGGCAGCGCGGATAACCTGGCTGGGCGTGCCGAGCGCAACATATTGCCAAGCCCGCCCGACGTCGCTATCGAAAAAGACGATGCCCTCAGCGTTAACGGCATACAGACGCGCCTCGCGCAGTGTGCGCAGCGTGCCCTCGCCCTGCTGTGTGAGCAGCGTATCGCGCAACAATAAATCGAAATTGTAGAGCGAGTAAGTGATGACCAGGGCGCCCTGTACCGTCTCACCTGCCTTTAGTGGCAGTGCTAGGGTCGTGACAGCGAAGAACGTCTCAGGTGTTGGCTGCGGCAGCGAGAAGGCAACCTGACCTGACAGGGCTTGGCGTACCACCGGACGGTCATCACGCTGATCGATAGCCTCTGCGTCGAATGCCGCGATGATCACGCCATCCCGATCGACGATGTGCAACGCCTCAATCCCAACGTAGGCTTCATAAAAGATGAGCGTTTCATCGAGGATGTCAGCCTTTGCTTCGCTCGGTGCGGCAAGATATTCAGCCAGATCGCTCAGGAGCTCGCTCTGACGCTGGCCATATTCCTGCACGGCGTAGTTTAGATCGTCTTTAAGGACGCGTGCGCCGCCTAGCGCCATGCTCTGCAGTGTATTGCGCATCTGCTCGCTCAGCGCTTGTGCCACGCTCTGGGTGATGAATAAAGTCAAAGTGATGGCGGTGAACAGCGCCACGCTCAGCAGCAAAGCTGCAATCTTGATGGCGATCCGCCAATTGCGAAAGCGCAGGGCCTGCCAAAAGCTGATGGATTGCTCTGTGCGCATATGATTGACACTTTCTTTAACGGGCTGGAGTATAGCGCGCACAGAGCGGCACGGCGAACAGCTGCCTAGCTTTCGGACGTTGGCGCAGTGTGCGGTACGGGCTGCTCGGTCTCGATGAAGATGGTGTTATCGCTGCTATCGTAGCTGAACAGCTCGGCGTAGCGTCCCCAATCCACGGCGGTATCCAGCTGGCGCTCGGCGATCTCTGGGGGAAATTCGCGGCTGAGGGCAGCGATGAAAACATCCCACGAGAGACGCTGATCGGTTTGCGCCCTCAGCATCGAAAGAATCCAGCGGATCATGGGTACACGCTTGACGCGCGCGGCGAAAATCTCCTTGCGCGCCTGAATGCTGCCTTCGGCAAAGGCCTGCCCAAGCGGGGTCAAGCTGAGGTCGCCCGCCTCCACACTGGCGAAACCCAGCAGTTCGGCTGCCTCGATGATCGGCAAAATTTCATCGTAATCGTTCACGAATTCATCAGCCAGGCGGTAGATATCGATCTTGTTGGTTAGCTCCTCGTTTACGCGCTCCAACATGCCAGAGATAGCGTTGATGGGTGCAGGCGGCAAGGCACGCGTCAGACCTGGTTCGCCTGGCGCAGAGCCGAGCTCCTCTGCCTCTGGGCGCGTCTTGCCCACAATCTGGCCGTAGACTTGATCAACCATTGCTAGGAAGGCCTTCTCCTTGCGGCGGCGCGGATGTGGCAAGGTGTTCGGCATGTCTGCCACAATGTGCCCCGGGTTTTTGTCCATAATCACTAGGCGATCAGCCATGAAGACGGCTTCCTCAATGTTGTGGCTGACCATCAAGATCGCCTTAGTGGGAATATTGCCGCTGAGCCACAGCTCCATCAGCTCGCCGCGCAGACTCTCGGCTGAGAGCACGTCCAGCGCAGAAAATGGCTCATCAAGACACAGCAGCTCTGGCTCGACCGCCATAGCGCGCGCAAAACCGACCTTTTGGCGCATCCCGCCGCTCAATTCGCGCGGATAAGCGGTCTCAAAGCCATCCAAGCCGACGTGATCGATCAACTTCAAAGCCCGTTTAGTGCGCTCCAGACGCGGCACGCCCAATGGCTCTAGCGCTGCCTCTACGTTCTCTTGCACGGTCAGCCATGGATAGAGCGCAAAGCTCTGAAAGACGATGGTCGTGTTTGGATTGACGCCGCGTAACGGCTTGCCGCGATACAGCACCTCGCCCTCTGAAGCGCCGATTAAGCCAGCGATGATGCGCAACAGCGTAGACTTGCCGCAGCCGCTCGGGCCGAGCAGCGCCACGAACTCGCCCTCACGGATAGTCAGGTTGATGCCGCGCAGCGCCTCGGTGTACTTATCGCCGCGCCCGTAGCGCTTGCCGACGTTGCGCAGCTCCACCAAGACTGCGCCCAATAGTTTTTGTCCGTGTGTTGTCATGTGCGCTCACTCCATAGTGTAACGTTCTGCCGCTAGACGGTAGAGTCGCCGCCAGAAATAGCGATTGATGACTACCACGACGATGATCATGGTCAGGGTGGCTGCTGTGAGCAAGCCGAAATCGCCTTTGGCGGTCGCCTCACTGATCAAGGCTCCCAAGCCGATCACGTTGTAGGTCTGCTGCCCAAATTCGGTGTATTCCGCCACAATGCTGGCATTCCACGCGCCGCCGCTTGCCGTGATCAAGCCAGTGATCAAGTAGGGGAAGAGCGAAGGCAGGATCAGCTTGCGCCAGCGATTCCAGCCTTTGAACTGCAGCAGATCAGTCATATCGCGCAAGTCCTTAGGAATAGCCGTTGTGCCGGCAATCACATTGAACAAGACATACCACTGTGTGCCCAGCAGCATTAACAGCACAGCTGCCACATTCAGGCTGATGCCGTTGTTGATGATCACCAGCACAATCAGCGGGAAAAAAGCGGTAGCCGGGATGGACGCCGCAATCTGCACTATCGGCTGCAAAAAGGTCGCCAGGCGCGGATTCGAGCCCACCAGCACGCCCAATGGAATTGTCCACGCCATCGCGATCAACATCGCTGTCAGGACGCGCAAAGCTGTGGCAACTGTGCCAGCAGCAATTCGCCCGTAATCGCTCACTGGCACGCTCAGCAGAAGTTCGATCAGTTGGATGCCGAGCGCGATCACAATCAGCACAAAGATGCTCAGCGCCAACAAGCGCGCCGCGCGCTGCGTCCAGCGCAAGGATTGTTCACGCTCAGCCGGCTCGAAGCGGCGCGCTTTGCCCAAACGCCGATCTAGTGCCTTGATCGCTGCGATGATCAGCACCTGATTGAGCGCATTAGCCAGCTTTGACCGGCTGAGCAAGCTGTAGAACCACGAAGTAGGCGGGTTGTCATCTTCAACCGTCTCGAGCTTGAATTTCTGCACCCAGACTAAAAGCGGCCGCCAAACCAGTTGATCGAGCAAGACTACAATCAACACGAGCGTCAGCACGCCGTAGAGGATGGCAGTGGTATCATTAGCGTTGGCAGCTTCCTGCAAATACGAGCCGACGCCCGGCAGGCGGAAGTCTTTCTCGCCCACTGTGAAAATTTCTGCCGCCATCAGGAAAAACCAGCCGCCCGCCCAGCTCATCACGCTGTTCCACAGCAAGCCGATGCTGGCGAAGGGCAGGTCTACGCGGCGGAAGCGCCACCACCAGTTGAAGCGAAAGACCGAAGCCGCCTCGCGCAGCTCACGCGGCAAGGTGCGCAACGACTGGTAGAAGCTGTAGGTCATGTTCCAGACTTGGCTGGTGAAGATCAGCACGATGGCAGCCAGCTCGAGGGCAGCTGCCTGCGGCAGGATTGCCGTCAGCGAGAGCACCACAACCGGCAGGAACGAGAGAATCGGCACGGATTGCAGCACATCCAGCACAGGCAGCAGCACTCGTTCGGCCGAACGGCTGCGCGCTGCGAAATAGCCGTAGACAATCGAGAAGAGCAGCGAAAGGATGTAAGCTGCTGCCATACGCATCACTGATTGCAGCGCATAGTAGGGCAGCACTTGCGGATTCAGGTCAATTTCGGCGCGGGCAAGCGAGGGCGGCGTGCTCGCCGCCAATTGCACGCCAAAGTAGACTGCTACAGCGATGCCGAGCAAGATTAGAATATCTGCCCAGCCAAGATAGGCAGACTCACTTTGCCCAATGGCAAATACAGTCTTGCGACGGAGTGCCTCCATAAGCACCGCCTTTCCAAGATGAGTAGCTTATGCTGTTGTGTTGGCAGGCTGTGCGCCGCGTGATTGACCTGTGCCGCACGACCTATCCGCTGCGACACAGCTGCAGCGGCTAGGTGAGGTTAGCGCGGATCAGGTACCCTGTGGCAGTGCAAAGCCTTCCGGGACTGGGATAATCGTCCATAGCTTTCTTGCGCTTGATGAACAGCGCCAGTATCATAGCACCTCTTGGTAAGCGTGTCAAACTACGTTGCCGCCATTCCTTCAAACACGCTATAATCTGTGCATTACATCACAAAATGTGGGCAACGAGCTGTGCAACAGCACAGTAGAGGTACGCTTCATGACACAAAGTTTGAGTTGGGAAAAAGCACAGGTAGCTGAAAAACTGCGTCGCAGCGTCTCGGTGCGGGCGCGCTTTGCCACGTTGGGCGTGATCCTGTTGGGCATCTTGATCGTGGCGTTGCTGGGCGCCACGCTGACGACTGGGCGCTTCTTCATCAGTGTGAACGACGTGCTCAGCCGCCCCGAGCTAGTTGGCCAGACTGTACGCATGACCGGCGCCGTCATCGGCGAGACGATCCGCTTCGATTCCGATACACAGACCATTAGCTTCACTGTTGCACACATCACTGATAAAATCAGTGAGCTGGAGGCGCTGGGTGGCTTAGCGCGCGCCCTACACTTAGCCGTCAACGATCCAAAGGCCAATCGTCTGCCGATCGTTGTGCGCAATCAGCCCATGCCCGATCTGCTTCAGAACGAGGCGCAGGCGATCATGACGGGCAGATTGGGTAGTGATGGCGTCTTCTACGCCGATGAGCTGCAGTTAAAGTGCCCCTCGCGCTACGAGAGCGCCGTGCCCGACCAAGCTGACTAAGTGGTATGCTGCGGCGCGCTTGGTTCGTCTTGCTTTTCGGGGCGGCGCTGGCGATCAGCCTGCTCAGCCTGCCTAGCGCGCCACTAGGTGCTGTGCAAGTCACTCCAGCGCCCACTCTGGCGCGCATTACAGTTGGTGGGCGCATCCAAGCGGGCACAGATGGCTTACAGCTGCCCGTCGGTGCGCCCGTCACGCTGCATGTTTTGCGAGCTGCTACAGCCGATGCGCAGCCCGTACTGATTCAACAGCTGCAGACGGCTCTCAACGCTGATGGCACTTTCCGCTTCGAGAATCTCGCCTTCCAAACTGGCGATCTAATTTTCGCCAGTCTGCGCTACGATGGCGCCCAACAAGCCAGCCCTATCGTGAAGCTAGAGGCGCCCTTGCGCGATTTCGAGCTACCTATCGTGCTGTACGCGCGCACTGAAGATGCCAGCGCCATCCAAATTGTGCGCGCCCAACACACCTTCGAGTTCCCCAGCGAAAGCATGGCACAAATCCTCTCGGTGTACCTGCTGCGCGCGCAGGGCGATAGGTTCTTCATGACCGAGCAAAGCGCCTCAAACGGCAAAAACGTCTCAGCGCGCCTGCCCCTTCCGATCGGCGCTGTCGCTGTTGCCTTCGATCCAGCCCTGAACGACTCGCTCGCCATCGGCGGCAGCACCATCGCACCTGAAGTACTGCTCACGCGCCCGCTCTTTCCAGGCGAGCTCTATGAAGTCATTTTCAGCTATCAGCTGCCATTTAGGGATGGCGCTACGATCGATCAAGATTACCCATACCGCGCTGAGCAAGTCCAGATCAGGCTGCCACAAGACGCCAATGCAGCGCTGACCAGCCAAACGCAACGCTTCCGCCAGAGCTCAGAGGCTGTGCAGGCGACGGGGCGCACCTATCAGGTCTACCAGCTAGAGAGGCCAATGCTAGCCGCTGAACGCCTGATCTTCACGCTGACGCGCCGCCTACCTCAAACACCCCAGCCTTCTGTGCGGATGGGCTCCGAAGACACAACCTGGTTTGCCGTCCTAGTGCTGGGCTTAGTTTTGATCGGCGTGTTCGGGGGCGCCGTTTGGCTGATGCAACGCCTCTTGCGGCGGTAGCGGCTCCACCTCGATTTTTTGTGCATCAAGGCGCTCATATAACGCGCGCTCCAGCTCTTTGGAATAGCAAGTGCTCTCAGGGAACTTCAAGCGGATGCGCCTGCCGTCCGGATAGAGCAGGCGTGCTTCCAGCCGATCCGAGCCGTGATAGCTGCGCAACATATTGCGTAGGATATCCAGGCGACGGCGCTCACGATCAACATCCTCACTGAGCTTCAAGGTGACTACAACACGGCAGGGCGTCTCGGATGAGTGTTTTGCCTCGTGCGCCGTAACTGTTGGCGTATCATCAGGCGGCACCAACGAGTCTGAGACTGGGAGCGGCAAATTGTCTTCAGAGGCGTCCAGCTCGTAGACCTGAGTGGTAGTAGGCGGCTCATCCTGAGGCCGAGGCGGGGTATGAGGTGGCGGAGCTGCTGGCGCGCTCTCTTTGGGCAGGGCGATGTTGTAATCGTCTGTGACTCTCTCGATGATCAGCTGCGGGTCGCCGCGTGAGAGATCGATCTTGCCATAAAAGATGCGTACCTCCTCAAGGGTGATCAGCGCGCTGTACTTCTTCCAGCTGCGCGGGAACAATACGCCATCGAGGGCTCCAGTCATATCCTCGAGGCGCAGCACGGCCATACTCTCGCCCGTTTTGGTGGTTATGGTGCGGATATTCTCGATCCTGCACATCATGACCACGTTTTGTCCGTTGAGCTCATCCGCGCCGTGTGAGACATCTTTAGCGTAGGCAAAGTTATCCAGCAGCTCAAGCTCTCTGGGCATGTGGCTGAGCGGATGCGCCGAGACGTACAGCCCAACTAGCTCTTTCTCCCACTGCCAGTACTGTTTCTGGCGCTGTTTGGCTTCATCGGCGCTCAGCTGCAGAGCAGGCGGCAGCTCAAAGCCATCGTCGAGCGTCTCGCTGCTGAACAGGCTAGATTGTCCGCGCTCTTTGGCGCGATGATAATCCTGGCTGTAGGCGTACATGCGCTCAACAGCATTCAGCACCACATCGCGCTTGCCATCCACCAGCGAGTCGAACGCACCAACCTTCGCCAGGCACTCTAGGGCACGCTTGCCCACCAAGCGTAGATCGACGCGGCGGCTGAAATCCACCAGGTCAGTGAACCGTCCGCCCGCCCTGCGCACCTCAAGGATTTCCTCAAGCGCCTTCTCCCCGACGTTCTTGATGGCGCTCAAGCCAAAGCGGATGCCGCGTTCGCCGCTAGGCGTCTGTTCAATGACAAAGTCAATGGCGCTCGCGTTCACATCGGGCGGTAGAATCGGGATGCCTTGACGGCGACAGTCCGCCGTGAAAAGTGCGACATCATCGCTGTTGTGGCGCTGCACACTCAGGAGCGCGGTGTAATACTCGACGGGATAGTGCGCCTTGAGATAAGCAGTCTGACAGGTGAGCACGGCGTAGTCAGCTGCGTGCGCCTTGTTGAAGCCGTAGGCGGCGAAGAATTCAATGTCGGCGAAGATGCGCTCAGCCACCTCAACGGGCACGCCGTGATCAGGCCCGCGCTTCATGAAGATGGCGCGATGCTCTTCGAGGTCTTTCTTCTTCTTCTTGGCAACAGCGCGGCGCATTAGGTCTGCCTCGCCGAGATTGTAGCCGAACAGCTCAGAGGCGATCTGCTGGATTTGCTCTTGGTAGACGCATATGCCGTACGTCTCGGCCAAGATCGGCGCCAGCTTGGGATGATGGTAAGTCACTTCTTCCTGACCGTGCATGCGACGAATGTAGGTCGGGATCAAATCCATCGGGCCTGGACGATAGAGTGAGATCGCCGCCACGATGTGCTCGAAAGTCTTTGGCTTCATGCTGACCAGCATCTTCTTCATGCCGCTGCTCTCTAGCTGGAAGACACCGGTCGTCTCACCATTGCCGATCAACTCGAAGAGCTTCGCCACACGCTGACTCTGCTCGGGATCGTTCGGATCAGGGCGGTAGGGGATGTTTTCCATTGTAAGGCGCACGCCGTGATGCTCTTCGATCAGCTCGCAGGCGCGCCGCATGATGGTCAG
The DNA here is from genome assembly GCA_046719055.1 of Aggregatilineales bacterium. GTDB lineage: Bacteria > Chloroflexota > Anaerolineae > Aggregatilineales > UBA2796 > CP2-2F. The sequence goes on from JBDNDQ010000028.1 coordinate 9,311, forward strand.
CGTGGCAAGGCCGAGAAAATCTACCTTCAGCAAGCCGATGGCATCACAGACTTCCATGCTGAACTGCGTGATGTGATCGACAGGCGACTCGCCCATCGGGCGGTGCAAGGGCAGGTACTCCACGAGCGGCTCCGGCGTGATGATGATGCCCGCCGCATGAGTGCCAGCGTTGCGCGCCACGCCCTCGACCGTTAAGGCAGTATCCAGCAAGTCGCGAATCTTCGGATCGCTGTTGTAGCGCTCTTTGAGCTCCGGCACTGCCTTATCGGGATCATCGCTCAGACACTCGGCAAGCGTGACAGGTCGGCTGGGGATGTTCGGCACGAGCGCCGTCAGCTGGCTGACAATCGGTAAATCTACACCGAGCACGCGCCCAACATCTTTAATAGCTGCTCGCGCTTTGAGGGTGCCGAAGGTGATGATCGCTGCCACGTGCTCCGAGCCGTATTTGTTGCGTGCGTAGCCGATCATCTCGGCGCGCCGGTCGTCAGGGAAGTCTATGTCGATATCAGGCATGCTCTTGCGACCTGGATTCAGGAAGCGCTCAAAGATCAGCGCATTGCTGAGCGGATCGATGTTGGTGATGCCCAGCGTGTACGCCACCACCGAGCCCGCCGCCGAGCCGCGCACATTCCACCAGATATCAGCGTGGCGCGCATACTGGCATAAGTCCCAGACGATTAGAAAGTACGTATCGAACTTCAGCTCGTGAATGACCTTTAGCTCATAGTCAAGACGTGCCTTGAGCTCTGCACGCTCAGCTGCTGCGCCGTAGCGCCAGCGCAGGCCCTTTTCAGCTAGATAGCGCAAGTACGACTGGGCGTCGTGGCCCTCCGGCACCGGGAAAACCGGCAAGTGATACTCCCGGTTGCCTGTCAGTTGCAAATCCTCGCACATCTCAGCGATGAGCAGGGTGTTCAGCAGCGCCGTTTTGACGGTCTCATCCGTCCCGAACAGCTGCCACATCTCCGCGCCAGAGCGCAAGTGGTAACTCGGATCAGTCATGCGCATGCGCTTCGCATCGCTCTTGCGCGTCCCCGTCTGAATGCACAAGAGTGTGTCGTGAGCATCGGCATCGCTCTGTAAGACGTAGTGCACGTCGTTAGTGGCCAGCAGTGGCACATTCGCATAGCCGCAATGAGCTACTAGCCAGCGGTTGAGCGCGTGCAGCTCTGGAATATCGTGATGCTGCAGCTCTAGGAAGAAATTCTCCTTGCCGAAGACGTCCTGGTACCAGCCGATGGTACGCAGAGCGTCGTCTTCGAGCCCTTCAGCCACCATGCGCGGAATTTCTGCCGCCAGGCAGCCTGAGGTACAGATTAGCCCATCGGCGTGTGCCGCTAGAAAGTCCTTGTCGATGCGCGGACGGTTATAGAAGCCTTCCAGTTGGGCTGCTGTAGCAATTTTGAGCAGGTTCTGATACCCTGTACGGTTGCGCGCCAGCAAAAGCAGGTGATAAGGTGATTTTTCCGTCGGGTCATGGACGTGCATATCCTGCTTGGCGAGGTACGCCTCTACGCCGATGATCGGCTTAATGCCAGCTTTGGCGCACGCCTCGTAGAAGTTGATCACGCCGAACATCGTGCCGTGATCGGTGATGGCGAGCGCACGCATGTTCAGGGCTTGCGCCCGCTTGACCAACTTATCGATCTTACTCAAGCCATCTAGCAAGCTGTATTCAGTGTGTACGTGCAGGTGCACGAAGTCCTGACGCTGCTCAGGCGATTCGCTCAAGGCAGAGTCGTCTGCCGGCTGGCACATGGCGCACAACCCCCACCCTAGACGTTATTATTGTACCTGTAAATCGTAATGCAGGTGAAGTCAATTTGGAAAAATGCGCCGCCGTGCAGCGGATAGCTGCAGCAGCGGCACAGTATTAGCACCTCAGCCTAGCCTAGACCAACAAGCGCATCGGATTTTCGAGCAGTTCGCGCAAGGTCTTCAGGAATAGCGCACCCTCAGCGCCATCGCTGACGCGATGATCCACGCTCAGGGAGACCTTCATGCGTGTGCCCACCCTGATCTCACCATCGACGACCACCGGCACCTGCTTTACTGCGCCAACAGCAAGGATGGCTGCCTCTGGCGGGCTGATGATCGCTTGGAAGTGCTCGACATCATAGGCGCCCAAGTTGCTGACCGTGAAAGTCGCCCCTTCGATGTCCTCAGGCTTGATCTTACCTTCGCGCACATTGGCGAACATGACCTTATTGCGCTTGGCAAGCTGCGAGATTGAGAGCTGATCGGCGTTACGCGCCACCACATTCACCAAGCCGCCCTCTGGCAGCGCCACCGCAATGCCGACGTTGATGTACTGATAGCGCACGAGTGTCTCGCCGTAGAAGTGGCTGTTCAGGTTGGGGAATTTGCGCAAGGCCAGCGCTGCCGCCTTTACAACTAGGTCGTTGACGGTCACTTTCTCGTCCTCAGGCAGCCCCTCATTGATCTGCTTGCGCAGCGCAAGCGCCGCCGCCATATCGACCTCGCCCGTCAAGTAGAAATGCGGGATGGTTGTCTTGCTCTCGACTGTGCGCGCGGCAATGCGCTGGCGCATCCGCGAGACGGGCTCGTGAGCGATCCCTTCCCCGCTTGGCAAGGCGCGCGTCGGCGCGGCAGGCATTTTCGCAGGCGTGCTGAGCGTTGGCGCAACCTGCTGAACGGCTGTCGGAGTGAAGCGTTCAACATCCGCCTTGACGATGCGTCCGCCGGGCCCCGTGCCACTGATTGCGTGCAGATCAATGCCGCGCTCGCGCGCGATGCGCCGGGCTAACGGGCTGGCGCGCACACCATCGGGCAGGTGCGGATCGCTCTCGGCAGGCACTGCTGCCACTGGCGTTGCGACGGGCTTAGCCGATATCTGGACCTGCTCCTTCGGCGCACTTTGAGCAGCAGGCGCAGGGCCACCGTTTGCCGTCTCGATATGCGCCAAAGGCATCCCGACGCTGACAACATCGCCTGCACTGACCAACTTCTCCACTAGTACGCCACTGAAAGGCGACTCAATCTCAATGGTCGCTTTGTCCGCCTCTACCTCGGCGATCACCTCGCCCACCTGCACGCTCTGCCCAACATCTTTCGTCCAGTTGACGAACGTGCCTTCCTGCATGGTTGCCCCAAGCATGGGCATCTTGACGACTTCAGCCATAGCAACCGCCCCTTCAGATGATTTCCTTGACCGCCGCGACGACTTTGTGCACATCCGGCAGCGCCATCAGCTCGATCTCTTTGGCGTAAGGCAGCGGCACATCCATCGCGCTGACGCGCTTGATCGGCGCATCCATGTAGTCGAACATGTGCTCTTGCAGCTGTGCGGCGATCTCACTGCCGAAGCTGTAGAACGGTAACGACTCCTCAACAATCACGCACCGATTGGTTTTCTTGAAGCTCTCGAAGATCAGCGGCAAGTCCAGCGGCCGCAGCCAGCGTACATCCACCACCTCGCAGGAAATGCCTTCCCGCGCCAGCACCTCAGCCGCATCCAGCGACCACTCCACGCCGCGCCCGTAAGTCACGATAGTCACATCGGTGCCTGGGCGCTTGATATCGCCCTTGCCGATCGGCAGCACAAAGTCGGGGTCATCTGGCACCAAGCCCGGCTTCGGATAGAGTGCGATCACCTCTGTGAATAAGACCGGGTTATCGTCGCGGATAGCTGCCTTCAACATCCCTTTGGCATCGGCGGGCGTGGATGGGCAGCCTAGATACAAGCCTGGAAAGTGTGCAAAGATCGGCTCAGGCGTGTGCGAGTGCGTCGCTGTCGCCTGATTGCCCCAGCCGGTCGCAGCGCGCAAGACCATCGGCACTCTGAACTGCCCATCGAACATGTAGCGCACCTTCGCAGCGTGATTGATTAGCGCATCAAAGGCAAGGAAGGCGAAGTTTATGGTCATGATCTCAGCCACCGGACGCAAGCCCGCCATCGCTGCGCCAACCGCTGCGCCCGCGATCGCCATCTCGCTGATGGGTGTATCGCGCACGCGCCGCGCCCCAAACTCATCTAAAAAGCCGCGTGTGACCTTGTGCGTGCCATCCCACGCGCCCACCTCTTGCCCCATCACAAAGACGCGCTCATCGCGAATCATTTCCTCACGCAGGGCGGCGCGCAACGCCTCGCGCATCGGGATGTTCTTCTCTGCCATACTCTGGATCGTTCCCTCAAAGTGTGCTTAAACGTAAACGTTGCGCGTCAAGTCCTCTGCCGTCGGCGCCGGGCTCGCTTCAGCAAAACGGACAGCTTCCTCTACGGTGGCAGCTACCGATGCTTCCACCTTAGCCAGATCTGGCTCAATATCCGAGAACATCTCACGCAGCTTGGCCTGCATAACGACTAGCGGATCGCGCTGCTGGAAGGCTTGCATCTCCTCAACACGCTTCATGTAGATACGATCTGAGACGCCATGCCCCTCATAACGATAGGTGATCGCCTCGATCAAGACGGGCCCAGTCGTGCGCGCGTACTCAACCGCCTGCTGCGCCACCTCGTAGACAGCAAAGAAGTCCATGCCATCAACGCGGCCGAAATCTTTCATGCCGTAGGCAATAGCGCGCTTATGCAGCTCTGGCTGCCCGCTAGAGACCTCGACGGGTGTCCCCATGCCGTAGAGATTGTTCTCAATCAGCCAGACGACAGGCAAATCCCAGACAGACGACAAGTTCAGCGCCTCGTGAAAGTAGCCATTGTTGGTGGCGCCATCGCCAATGAAGCACAACACCACCTCCCCGTCGTCGTTGTACTTAGACTTAAGCGCAATGCCCGCCGCCAAGGGCAAATGCCCGCCGACGATCGCGTAGCCGCCCCACATGCGCACATTTACATCGGCAAGGTGCATCGAGCCGCCCTTGCCGCCACTGACGCCCGTGCGCTTGCCAAACATCTCCGCCATCAGCCGATTCACGTCTGCACCTTTGGCGATGGCAATGCCATGATCGCGGTACGCCGTGATGACATGATCGGTTGGCCTGAGCGCCTTGATCGCGCCGACGCCGGTCGCCTCTTGCCCGTTGTAGAGGTGCAAGTACACGCCGCCGATCTTGCGGGCATTGTAGAGCTCCTTGCACTTTTCCTCAAAGCGGCGAATCAGCACCATCTGATGGTAGACTTCAATGAGCTCTGCTCTGGTCAAGGTTGTTTTGGTTAGATCGGACATTTGCCATTCCCTATTGCCCGTAACGAAAATCACGCTCTGCACAGCCAATTTGTGCCCTGAGCGCATACACACAGCCGAGCGAGAATCGTGCTCGGCGCAAACGATCGCCAAATGGATATGCGACGTGCTGAATTGCCTAAGAGCATACCAAAGAGTAGCAGACGATGCAAAATAAGGCCTGCTTCACGCCTGCGACGCATCGGAAGGCAGCCGCTCGGCGACGCGCAACTTGGCGCTGCGGCTGCGCGGATTAGCGGCAAGCTCCACCGCACTCGGCGTGATGGGTTTGCGCGTGATCAGGCGCAGGGTTGCCTTGTGCTCGCAAGTGCAACGCGGCTGGCGCGGCGGACATAAACACGCTGTGCTCTCGCGGGCGAAAAAGTGCTTGACAATCCGATCCTCAAGGCTGTGAAAACTGATGATCGCCACGCGGCCGCCCTGCCGCAGCAAGGCCACCATCTGCGGCAAAGCCCGTTCCAGCGCGCCTAGCTCATCGTTCACAGCGATGCGCAGCGCTTGAAATGTCCGTGTGGCAGGATGAATTTTCTCGCGGCGCGGCAAGGTGTGCTCGATCAGCTGGGCCAGTTGGCGTGTTGTGAGCAATGGGCGCGCCGCCACAATCGCCCGCGCCAGACGGCGGCTCTCGCGCTCTTCGCCATAGGTATAGAGCAGATCGGCAAGTGCCTCTAGGCTGAGCGTGTTGAGCAAGTCGGCGGCGCTGGGCACGCCCGACTGCGGATCGTAGCGCATATCGAGCGGTGCGTCGGCTCGAAAGCTGAAGCCGCGCTCAGGATCGTCTACATGCATGGACGAGAATCCCAGATCGAGCAGGATACCCTCTGAGGGCGCGAAAGCGTGCTGCGCGGCGATTGCGGCTATCTGATCGAAGTTGGCGTGCACCAGTACAGCCCGCTCGCCGAAGGCAGCAAGCCGCCCCTGCGCGATGGCCAGCGAGCGCGGATCGCGATCGATACCGAGCAAACGGGCATGTGGTGCTGCGCTCAACAGTGCAGCAGCGTGCCCGCCTGCACCGAGCGTGCCGTCGATGAAGCGTCCTTCAGGATGCTGACCTGGCTGAAGCGCCTCGAGCACCTCAGCCAGCAGTACAGGCTGATGTGGCGCCTCAGACGAAGTAGCTGCGGCAGGCGTCATCGATCAGCTGCGGGCTGAGCGCTAGTGGCTTGCCCTCATACTCACACAGCGCCCGCACAATTTTGAGGATATCGCGTGGGTGGACGGCCTGAAGCGTCCGATTCGGTTTGCGATACCACTCGTTGACTAGGTATTTGAGCGATTCAGGATCGAAGGGCAGACCCAGCGTCTGGCACTGATTCACAAAAATTTGCGAGAACATCTGCAGCGAGGGGCTCTCGACCTGCACCTTCATCTGAATACGGCGCAAGAAGGCGCCGTCAACTAGCTCATTCGGATCGAGGTTGGTGCTGAAGACGATGAGCTGGCGGAAAGGCATCTGAATGCTCTGCCCCGTGCGCAAGCGCAAGAAGTCCACGCCCGATTCGAGCGGCACAATCCAGCGATTGAGCAGTTGCTGTGGCTCCATGCGCTGCCGCCCGAAGTCGTCGATCAAGAACATACCACCGTTGGCTTTCAGCTGTAGGGGCGCCTCATAGAACTTAGCAACCTCGTCAAAGCGCAGCTCGAGGGCATCCATCGTCAGCTCACCGCCAACCATGACCGATGGGCGCTTGAACAAGCCCCAGCGTCGATCGTAATCGCCCAGCTCATCTTGCTCTTCTTTGCTCAGCTCAACGTGCTTGTGGACGAGCTGATCGAAAATACTGATGATCTGCCCGCCAACTGTGAGGGCATAAGGCAGCCAGATGGGGTCTGTGCCAGCGATCAAGCCTGCAATTGCCTCAGCGACGGTCGTCTTGCCGTTGCCGGGCGGCCCGTACAGGAAGAGCGAGGTGCCGCCGTTGATAGCAGGCCCAATCCGGCGATGGAAGTTCTCCGGTAGGATCAGATGGCTGATGGCGCGCTGAACCTCGTCGGGGGCGACCTTCTTGCGGTTGCGCGTCTGTAACACGATCGCCTCGTTATAGGTCTCGACGGCTACAGGTACCGGGCCGACGTACTGGCTGCGCTCCAGCGCATCACGGGCGCGTGCCACACCCTCGTCGGTCAGACGATAGACGTAGCTCGTGCGCCCGAGCGTGCCCGCTTGCGCAATCTCAACCAAATGATCCTTCTGCATCTTCAGCAAGATTTGGTCGAGGATTTTGAAGCTGATCCGCATCACATCCACAAAGCGGCGCAGGCTCACCTCACCTTCGGTGAATAACATGCGGAACATCAAATCGGTGACGATAGACGACGAGACGCCGAGCTCTTCGAAGCTCTCTGGCTGGCGCACAATGGCGCGGATGTTGCGCACCGCCGTGCCGTTGGCAGCTGATTGTTTGGCCGCTTCCACAGGTTTTTATCCCAAGCTAGAAAGTTGCAAGCAGTTGTTAGCAAAGCGCACTGCGATCTCAGAGAAGTATAGGGCAGCTTTGCAGACTGTCAAATAGCGATTCTCTCACAAGACAGGGTCAGTGCGCCTTTCAAAGGCTACACCGACCCTCCGCCAACGCATCTTAGAGCGGGATGTTGCCGTGTTTCTTGGGTGGATTGCTATCACGCTTGTTTTGCAGGGCGTTCAGCCCGTTGATCAGGCGTGGGCGGGTCTCGCTGGGCATGATTACGTCATCGATGTAGCCACGTCCAGCTGCCACATAGGGGTTGGCGAATTTCTCGCGATACATCGCGATCAGCTCCGCCCTTTTAGCTTCAGGGTTCTTAGCTTGCTTCAGCTCGTCGCGGTAGATGATGTTGACAGCGCCATCAGGGCCCATCACAGCGATCTCAGCTGTTGGCCAGGCGAGATTGAGGTCACCGCGGATGTGCTTGCTGCTCATCACATCGTAGGCGCCGCCGTAGGCTTTGCGCGTGATCACGGTCAGCTTCGGTACGGTCGCCTCGCAGTAGGCGTAGAGCAGCTTGGCGCCTGCACGGATGATACCCCCGTGCTCCTGCTTGACGCCGGGCATGAAGCCAGGCACATCCTCGAAGGTCACCAGCGGGATGTTGAAGCAGTCGCAGAAGCGGACGAAGCGCGCCGCCTTCTCGCTCGCTTGGATATCCAGCACACCGGCCAGCACCATCGGCTGATTGGCGACGATACCAACGCTGTAGCCGCCCAGCCGCGCAAAGCCGACCACGATGTTGGGCGCGAAATGCTCATGAATCTCGAAGAACTGCCCATCATCCACAATCATCTGGATGACTTCCTTCATATCGTAGGGCTTGTTGGGGCTATCGGGGATGATCTCATCCAAGCGTGGGTCGCTGCGCAGCGGATCGTCCTTCGGCGGCTTGAAAGGTGGGTCTTCCATGTTATTTTGTGGTAGATAGGTCAGCAGTTCACGGATCAGGAACAAGCAGTCTTGTTCGCTCTCAGCCGCGATATGGCACACCCCGCTGATGGCGCTGTGGACAGCGGCGCCGCCCAGCTCTTCATGGCTGACATCCTCGTGGGTCACAGACTTCACGACGTCAGGGCCGGTCACGAACATGTAAGAAGTGTTCTTGACCATGAAGATGAAGTCGGTCAGGGCGGGCGAGTAGACAGCGCCGCCGGCACACGGGCCGAGAATAGCGCTGATCTGCGGGATGACGCCGCTAGCGAGCGTGTTGCGCAAGAAAATATCGGCGTAGCCACCCAAACTGACCACACCCTCTTGAATGCGGGCGCCGCCGCTGTCGTTCAAGCCAATGACGGGCGCGCCGTTCTTCATAGCCATCTCCATGATCTTGACGATCTTTGCGGCATGCACCTCCGAGAGTGAGCCACCGAAGACCGTGAAGTCCTGTGAGTAGACGTAGACCAAGCGCCCGTTGATCGTCCCCCAGCCGGTCACAACGCTATCGCATAGAATCTGCTTTTCAGGCTTATCCATGTCGAAATCGCGTGAGCGCTGCACCACAAAGGCATCCAGCTCACGGAAGCTGCCATTATCCAGCAGCAGCTCCAGGCGCTCGCGTGCCGTCAGCTTGCCGGCAGCGCGCTGCCTAGCCACTCGCTCTGGGCCGCCGCCCATCTGACTACGTGCGCGCATCTGCTGCAGCTGTGCGTATTTCTCCGCCTTAGGCGTATCTGTCATGTTGTATGTCCTCAAAAACGATGCTCGGTTAAAGCGACTTTAGCGCCATTTTAACCGATGTGAAGCTCCTTGCGAAAAGAACACAGTGCAAAGCGCTCTGTTACGCGAGCATGATGCGCCAACAGGGGATATCCAAGCCGCTATGTGCGAAATTGTAGCGCTCATAGAGGCGGCGCGACCGTAAGTTACTTGCCTGTGTGTTGACGCTGGCGGCTAGCACTCCGCGCCTGATAAAGCTGTTGAGCAGCTCGCTAAGCAGGGCGCCGCCCACACCGCTGCCCTGCGCTTCCGGCAGCACGGCTAAACGCGCTAAGTGGATGCTCTCGCCGTGTAGGGTGCTGATCTGGTAGCCGACAGCTCGCCCGCCCTCTTCGGCGATGGTGAAACTAGCCGCCGAGCGCGCCGCCTGCCGTACTGACCCTTCATCCAGCGCCCAGAGCGGCAGAAAGGCAGCCCGATCGATGGCAGCTGCTGTTCCCGCCTCGTAGGAATGTGCATGACGGATGCGCAAGTCTGTACGAGGCGATTCAGGTACCTCTGCGCCCTTGCGGCGCAGCGTGATGATATCCTCAATGTGCGTGAAGCCGTGCGCACTGAGCAGATCGCTCACCCAGTCATGCAGCGCCAGCGCAGCCAGCTCAGCGCAACCTAGCGCGATCAGGCGCAGGCGCAGGGCGCGCCACAACACGGCAAAGACCTCTGCTGCCAGCTCATCAGAGGGGCTCGGTGTACGCAGGGCAATCAGGCGCAGCCAGGCTGCTCCGCTCAAGGGCGGTGTTGCCGCAATCGCGCCGATCACGCGCCGAGCTTGCAGCACCAGGTAGATCGGCACTTCAGGCTGCACGATCCACTCTTCCACGCTGTGCCAATCTAGATGGACGTGCAGCCAGGTCGCCGAGTCGTCCACAAGACCAAGCAAATCGCGTCGAAAGCGGCGCGCATATGGCACAACCTCAGCGCCTAGCCCGACCATAAGCCTGCATCAGCCCGCCCAGTCCCGCAGATATAGAAAATCATGTCCCATGCTGCGCCGACTCAGCTTCGCCACGTTCGGCATGGTGCGCTTGAAGTGATTCAGACGCACGCGCCGCCACACCTGCTCTACAAAAGTCCGCTCAAAGCCCTGCTCAACCGCCTCATCGACTGTGTAGCGCCCATCCACTAGTAGATAGAGCAGGCGATCGACTTCGGCATAGGTGTAGCCCAACTCGCCCTCGTCGGTCTGCCCCAACCACAGATCAGCCGATGGTGGCTTGTCGAGGATGCTGTTCGGTACGCCTAAAGCGCGCGCCAGCTGGCGAACCTGCGTTTTGTATAGGTCTTCGATTGGCTGCAAGGCGGCAGCGCTATCGCCGAAGAGCGTAGAGTAGCCCAGTAGCACTTCGGTCTTGTTACTGGTGCCGATCACCAAGCCTCGCCACGCTGCCGACTGATCGTAAAGTACAATCATGCGCTGGCGCGCCATGATGTTCCCTCTACGCACGCTGTCCATATCCGGGAACAAATCGATCAGCGGCTGTACCATTGGCGTGATCTCAATTGTCAGCGAGGACAAGCCAAGCTGGTCGATCACAGCCTGTGCATCGCTCAGACTCTCCGGCGAGGATGTGCGATAGGGCATCCGGACGGCGAGCACATTCTCGGCGCCGAGCGCGCGCGCCGCCAAAAAAGCGACCAGCGCCGAATCAATGCCGCCGCTCAGACCAAGCACGGCGCGCGAGTAGCCAACTTTAGCCACCGCGTCTTGGATGAAGCCAATGATGATCTTCGCGGCCAGATCGGTATTAATTCTCAAGAGCGCATCGATATCCACGCGCTGTTGTGGTTGGACGAGCATCGTGACCATGAGCGGAACTCCTCTAGCGTGCGCCAAATGAACGATCGGGGGACTCATCTAGGATGCGCGCCAGCTCGCGGACAGTTAGCGCCGTGCGCTCATCGCGGAGCAAGGGCAGGCGCGTCCGTGTGCGCCGAATCTGGTTGAGATCAATGGTGTGGATGCACAGGGCAGGCTCGTGCATCGGCGCGGCACAGGCAATCTCGCCGTCCGGATCGATGATTGTGCTACCACCCCAAAAGTTCAAGCCATCTTCGTAGCCCACACGGTTGCAATGCAGCACATAGCTGGTGAACAGGCTGCCGTAGGCTTGGTTGACTAGTTGCACCCATCGCGCTGAGCCAAGCTTATCTGAAGCGTCTAGGCCCCGACCTGGACTAGCGCTGTGGAATAAGAAGACGTCGGCGCGATCAATCCAGAGCAGATAGGGCGGTGAGGCATGCCAGAAATCCTCACAGATCAGCATGCCGAAGCGTCCGAAGCGCGTATCGAAGGCGCGCACGGAGTCGCCCCAGGCGAAGTAACGCCCTTCATCGAACATGGTGTACGTCGGCAGGTAGACCTTGTGATGCACGTGCACCACCTTCCCGCCCGAGAGGTATGCTGCCGCGATGAAATAGCGCGCCCGCCGATCCGTATCCACGAAGCCGACCATCAAGTCGATAGCATAGTCACCGCTCGCCTCTAACAGCTGATGGAAGATCGGATTCGCCGCCGTCGGCTGCATTGCAACCTCGTAGACCAAGTCCTGCAGGTTATAGCCTGTCAGGGAGAGCTCCGGGAAGAGCAGCAACTGCACGCCGTGCTCTTTGGCCGCCTCGATTTGGGCGAGGTGTGCCTTCAAATTCGCAGCGACATCCCCAATTTTTGGATAAATCTGTGCTAAGCCAACTGTCAGATGCATGTTTGTGCGCCTATGCAAGGATCATACTACCATTCCACCACATTTGCCCAGTGCAGCAGCCCTAATCTGTTGAGGCTGGGCCTATCTCTTGAAAAACTGCCTCGATCGCTGCTGCAACCTGTTCCAAATCCGCTTGCGAGATGACGAGCGGTGGCAATAGGCGCAACACGTTCAGACCGGCGGGTAAGGCGAGCACGCCTTTCGCCTGCAGCGCCTTCAGGACGGGCGCCACTTTGCTGCGCAGCTCGATGCCAAACAGCAAACCTAGTCCGCGCACTTTGCGCACCTGCGCCCGGAAGCGCTGCGGCAGATCGCCCAGCCGCCCCATCAGGAAATCGCCCAGCGCCGCCGCCCGGCCTGGCAGGTCTTCTTCAAGCAGCACCTCAAGCGTAGCCAGCGCCGCCGCACAGCCCAACGGATTGCCGCCGAATGTCGTGCCGTGAATGGCGGGCTGCAACTTGCCAACGCGTTCCCCGATCAGGCATGCGCCGAAGGGCATACCGCCCGCAATCGACTTCGCTACAGGCATCAGGTCAGGCGCGAGACCATAGTGCTGATGCGCAAACATGCGCCCCGTGCGCCCGAAGCCAGTCTGCACCTCATCGACGATGAAGAGCGCGCCACGCTGGTGACAGAGCGCCTGCAATCCGTGCAAATAGTCTGGCTCGGCGGGATGGACACCGCCCTCGCCTTGCACCACCTCGACCATCACAGCAGCCGTTGCCTCTGTGATCGCGGCTTCAGCCGCGTCTAGGTCGTTGAAGGGCACATGACTGTAATTAGGCACGAGCGGGGCGAACGGCTCACGGTACTTTGGCTCCCATGTGGCCGAGAGGGCGCCCATCGTGCGCCCGTGAAAGCCACGCATCGCTGCCACAATGTGCGTGCGTCCAGTCGCAAACCTAGCAAACTTGAGCGCCGCCTCAACTGCCTCAGCGCCGCTGTTGCACAGGAAGGCGCGTGGCATCTCTGCTAGGTCAGTCAGTTTTTGCAGCAGCAGAGCCCGCTGATCGTTGTAGAACAGCTCTGGGCAGCTGATCAGGATACCCGCCTGCGCCTGAATCGCCGCCACGACCTTTGGATGCGCGTGACCGACGTTCGCAGCGCCCTGCCCACCCACACAATCGATGTAGCGGTTGCCGTCCGCATCCCAAAGATACGCTCCGCAGCCGCGCACGATCGTCAGGGCGCGCTTGGCATAGACGCCGCTGCTATGCGCCTCTTCCAGCGCCATGTAATCTACGTTGCTCAAGACCTCAGTCATAGGTGATCGTCGTCCCTTCGCCTGCTAACGCCATCTGAATCGGCTGTGGGCGACGCGAATCAGCTAGCAAGACGCGCCGCACCCCGCCTTCGATTGCTTCTTGCGCTGCCAAGATTTTCTTCTTCATGCGCCCGCCAGCCAACTCCAGCGCGCGCGGCAGATTGGCGCGCGGCACGTGCCGTATCAAGCTGCCCTCATCTGGGAAGTGCGCCAGAAGCCCCACCACATTCGTCAAAATGACCAACGTCTGGGCGCCAAGCGCGCCAGCGATCATCGCAGCAGCCCGATCGCCATCTACATTGAGCGGCTCGCACGCCTGGCTGATGGCAAGCGGCGCGATGACGGGCAGGTAGCCATTCGCCAAGAGCAAGCGCAGCAGCTCAGCGTTGATCCGCTCAAGTTTGCCCGTGAAGTCATCGCGCACCACGCGCTGGCGCCCAGTGCTCGGATCAATAGCGCGAACGGCATCTTTACGCTGTGCAGCCATTAAGCGCCCGTCCACGCCGCTCAGACCGAACGCGTTGACACCTAATGCCTGCAATTTGGCTGTGATGGTCGTGTTCATCTGGCCATTTGCCGCCATAATGTACAGCTCGAGCGTCTCAGGGTCTGTGTAGCGGCTAATGTGCCCGCTGGGCGACTGTATGGTGCGGCGCGGCACGCCGACGCGCTCGCTCAGCCGATCTACAGCAGCGGATGTGCCATGAACAAGTATCAGTTGGCGTCCGCTTTGGATAAGGGCAGCCAGATCAGCGCACACAGCGTCTATATCCACGCCTGCCCCGCCGCCCATCTTGACGACGATCATCTCCGACATGCGATTTTCCCCCACTCACAAGATTGGCTGTTGACGAGCGCGCCACAGCCTGCTACAATCGAGCACAGTCTAGAGCGCCCCATTCGTCTAGCGGTCTAGGACGCGGCCCTCTCAAGGCTGAAACAGGGGTTCGAGTCCCCTATGGGGCATCCCAAATAGCGCAATACTTCCTGCTAGGCGCGCAAGACCGCGTTCAGCTGATTTTCGGCAGCCTTGATGATCTTGGCGCGCACTGTCGCTACCTCTTTGTCAGTCAATGTGCGATCAGACTGGTAGGTCAGCGCATAGGCAAGGCTCTTCTTGCCCTCAGGCAGCGGCGCGCCGCGATACACATCAAACAGGCGTACCTCGCGCAACAATTCGCCGCCCGCCGCACGGATAACCGTCTCGAGCTCAGCCGCTGTCACAGACTCACTCACCACCAGCGCAATGTCCTCGTAGACAGGCGGCGTAGTCGGGATGGGCTGGATGCGATCGATGAGCGGAATTTCAGCTGTGAGCGCCTCGAAGTCCAGCTCGCAGGCGATGACGGGCAGACTGATCTCATAGCGTGCCCGCACCAGCGGATGCACCTCGCCCATGAAGCCAATGCGCTCGCCGCGCAGGTAGAGCGCCGCACAGCGCCCTGGAAAGTACGTCGGATAGTCTTCCGCCTTGAAGCTCAGCGCCTTTACGCCGCCGCTGAGTCGCAAGCTCTGGCAGAGCGCCTCGAGGATGCCCTTGAGATCGTAGAAATCCATCAAGGGCGCATTCTTCGGGGTGACTTCGCCACGCTGCCATGAGGAGAGCTCTCGCGTTCCGCATAAGGCGATCGCCAAGCGGCGCGGCTCGTCGGGCAGGGATGAATCGGCGCGCATGAGGAACACACTGCCAATCTCGAACAGGCGCAAGTGCGCGCTGTGCCGCAAATTCTCGGCAATGTTGACCAGCAAGCCGTTCAGCAGCGTCTGGCGCATGACGGTGCGCTCAGCGCTGATCGGATTGGCAAGGCGCACATAATCGTATCGGTTGGCGCCATCTAGCGGCGGAGTGTTCGGCGCGATTAGACGCGCTTCAGCCTCAGGCGTGGTCAAGCGATAGTTGATCACCTCGCGCAGGCCCAGCTGCGCTAAGATATCGCGGCTGCGCTCCTCACGGGTGAGCGCCTCGTCGGCAGCTTGGTCTGGCAGGGCGTCTTCAATCAGCGTGTCAGGGATGCGATCGTAGCCGTAGATGCGTGCGATCTCTTCGCACAAGTCGGCGATGCCGATCTGCCCCGTGCTGATATCAACGCGATGATCGGGCACGCGCACGTGCAGCACAGGGCCCGCTTGAGTCACATCGAACTGTAGGCGCCTCAAAATGCTGCTGACCGTCTCGGCATCAAGGGCGATACCGATGTTGCGCTCGACCTCGCGCAGCGGCAAGTCGACTGTGATCTCGGGTACAGGCGTTGGGTAGATGTCAATCACGTCACGCGTGATGTGCGCTTGTGCGCCGCCTAAAGCCCGCATCAGCTCGGCGCCGCGCCCGATAGCCCGCCGCGCTTGCTCTGGATGCACCCCGCGCGAGAAGCGCACGCCCGCCTCGCTGCTCATCTTCTGGGCGCTCATGGTGCGCCGGATGTTGATGTAGTTCCAACTCGCCACTTCCAGCAGCACGTTGCGCGTGTGCGGCTGAATTTCGCTTTCAGCGCCGCCCATGATGCCGCCTAGGCCTAGCGGGCCTGCGCTATCGCACACCAAGACCGTTTGATCGTCCAAAGTGCGTTTGACGCCGTCGAGAGTCTCCAGCACCTCGCCCGGCTCGGCGCGCCGCGTGATGATGCGCGGTGGCGCGCCACCCGAACGCCGCAAAAGCACGTCGTAATCGAAGGCGTGCATCGGCTGACCTAACTCGAACATCACATAGTTAGTCACATCCACAATGTTGTTGATGCTGCGCACGCCGACTGCCTCTAAGCGGCGGCGCAACCAGCTCGGCGACGGGCCAATCTGGACGTCGCGGATTAAAATGGCGCAGAAGCGCGGATTCAGGACGCTATCGCGAATCTCGACGCTAAAGAACTGTTCGCTCGGCGCTTCACTAGGTGTATAGTCATAAGAGGGTTCGCGCAAGGTCTGACCAGTTAGCGCCGCTACCTCGCGCGCCACGCCCAGAATGCCGTAGGCGCGCGCCATGTTCGGTGTCAGGTCGATCTCGAAGATCACGTCGCCCAGAATCTCTACCAGCGGCGTGCCGATGGGCGCCTTCACGTCCTCAAGGAGCATGATACCCTCATGATCCTCGCCTAAGCCCAGCTCTTTGGCGCTGCAGACCATCGCCCGGTTCGGGATACCGCGCAGCGACTTCTCTGTCAGGATCATGCGCTGGCGCCCTTCAGCGTGCCCGTCGTATACTTCAGCCCCTTCCAATGCAAGCGGTGCATAAAGCGGCGGGTTCAGCTCGCCCTTGCCCTTGTACGGATACAGATTCGGCGCGCCGGTCACGACCTGTTCAAGCCTCCCGACGCCGTAGTCTACCATCGCCAGCACAAGACGATCGGCATTCGGATGTGGTTTTACCTCACGGATGGCGCCCAGCACGATCTTATCGCGCGCCCAGACCAAGTGATCAGAGGGCGGCACCGTGATGCCAATCGGCGCCTCGCCCTGCGGCACGCCGATGTATTCAAGCGCCTTGACCTCTAAGCCTGCTAGAGTCAGGCGCTCAGCGAGTTCCTCAGCGCTGATCGTGATTGTCACGTAGTCTTTCAGCCAAGAGAGCGGCACGCGCATAAGCTATAGCTATCTCCTACTGCGGGAAAATGGCGTGTGTAGTCTTCTGATGCGCTTGATTGTACCAAACTTTGGCCCGTCGGGTGAGTGTTTCCAGAGAGCTGTGCCATCAGACTTGCTAGAGCCCAAGCGAACATGCTAGATTTACTGCTTGACGCAAGCGTGTAAAAGGAAATGTGTATGCACCTCAGGAAACACGCCGTATTGGTAGTACTTCCGCTCATACTGGCTGTGGTAAGCCTTGGGACGCTGATATCGCAGGCAGCTCTGCTCACGCCAAGCTCGAGCGCACAGGTAAATGTGGTTTTCTCGCCCGCGCTAGAAAAGGTTGGTGAGGGCTTCACTCTACCGCTCTACCTGACCCATGCAGGCGATGGCAGTGGGCGCATCTTTGTGGTGGAAAAAGGCGGCACAATTGCGCTGCTGGAAAATGGCAGGCGCGGCACAGTCTTTCTGGATATCCGCGATCGCATCCGCTCCAGCGGCTACGAGCAAGGCTTGCTGGGCTTAGCATTCCACCCAAATTTCGCCCGTAACGGTTACTTCTACGTCAACTACACCAATCGGCAGGGACACACCGTAATTGAGCGTTACAGCGTCCTGCAGAGCGACCCGAATCGCGCCGATCCCAACAGCGCTAAGCGCATCATGCTGATCGAGCAGCCCTACGCCAATCACAACGGCGGCATGATCGCCTTCGGGCCTGACGGCATGCTGTACATCGGCATGGGCGATGGCGGCGGTGCCAATGATCCGCTGCTAGCTGGCCAGAATAAGCGTACGCTGCTGGGCAAAATTCTGCGCATCGACGTAGATAACGGCGATCCCTACGCCATCCCAACGGGCAATCCGTATGCCGACGGGCGCGAAGGGCTTCCAGAGATTTGGTCGATTGGCTGGCGCAATCCGTGGCGCTTCAGCTTCGACCGCGCGACGGGAGATAAGTACATTGCCGACGTCGGGCAAAATCGCTTTGAGGAAGTCCACATTGAGCGGCATGGCGCGCCCGGCGGCTTGAACTACGGCTGGAATATCATGGAAGGTATGCACTGCTTCTCGCCGCCCACAGGCTGCGACCAAAGCGGTCTACAGGTGCCAATTGCTGAGTATGGTCGTAGTCAAGGCATCTCGATCACGGGCGGCTACGTCTATCGCGGGCTGGCTTTCCCGCGCATGCAGGGCTACTACTTCTTCGCCGACTTCGGCTCGACCAAAGTTTGGGCGCTGCGCGAGGTGCGTGCCAACGAGTGGCAGATGGCTGAGATCATGAGCGCGCGCTTCCCGGTCAGCTCATTTGGTGAGGACGAAGCCGGTGAGCTCTACCTGGTCGACTTCGGTGGCGGCACCATTCACCGTCTGATCGACCGCGAGTGAGGGCAGAGCGCCACATGTGTGGCGCTGGCTCACAGATTGACCTTTATCAGCTCCGCCAGCTGGCGTGTGATGCCCTTGACCTGCATCAACTCCTCGACGCTGGCGGCGCGAATCTTATCGATATCCATATCGAACGCCTTCAAAAGTGCCTTGCGCCGTGCCATGCCAATGCCAGGAATGCTCTCCAAGCGGCTGACCACGCCTTTTTTCGCGCGCTGCTGCCGATTAGCTGTGATCGCAAAGCGATGCGCCTCATCGCGAATCCGTTGCACCAAATACAGCGCCTGCGAACGGCGCGGCAGCAAGATTGAATGCACTTGAGTCGGCACGAACAGCTCTTCATCTTGTTTGGCGAGCGCGCAAACGGGCACCTGCCCCAGCAGATGGAAGTGCTTCAGCACCTCAAGTGCCACGCTCAGCTGACCCTTACCGCCGTCTACGATCAGCAAATCCGGCAGGAGCCGCCATGTATCATCTTCAATGCGCTTGCCGACTTGTCGCACGGCCAACTCGCCGCTGAGCGCGTCGGCATAGCGCTGAAAACGCCGCGTGAGCGCCTCGCGCAGCGCCTGGAAATCGTTCGGCTCACCGCTCGTTGCAACCGTCTTGATGTTGAACTTACGATACTCCGCTTTACGCGGCACACCCTGCACGAATACTACGCGGCTGGCGACCGTTGCAGTGCCTTGCAGCGTGGAAATATCGAAACACTCGATGCGATTGGGCGGGGCAGGCAGGTTGAGCGCGTTTTGTAGCTCAGCAAGCGCTTCAGTCTGCTTGTTGGTATCGCTCGCCCATTGTGCCCGCAGCATAGCGAGCGTCTCTTGGGCGTTTTCAAGTGCAATGCGCACTAGCTCGGCCTTTGCGCCGCGCTTGGGCACCCTTAACGTCACTTTTTTGCCGCGCTTACTGCGCAACCACTGCTCTAGCAGCTCGGCCTCAGCGGCCTCTTCAGGCAGCAGCACCTCTTCAGGCAGCTGTGCTGCATTCTCGTAGAACTGCAGCACGAACTGGCGCAAAATCTCAGCCGACTCCGTCTCATCAGCGCCATCGAGCAGGAAGTGCTCACGTCCGATCAGACGTCCGCCACGAACGAACAATACCTGCATGCAGGTATCGCCCTTCTCCTGTGCAAAGGCAATCACATCTTGATCAATGTTGGCGGGCAGCACGACCTTCTGCCGCTCTACTACGCGCTCCAATGCCTTCAGCCTATCGCGCAGCGCTGCAGCGCGCTCAAATTGCAGCGCCTCTGCTGCCGCGTTCATCTCATCGCGCAGCTGGCGGACGATCGCATCGCCGTGTCCGCTCAAAAAATCCATCAGACCTTGCAAATTGGCGCGATATTCCGCGCGGCTGACTTTGCCGATGCACGGCGCGTTGCACAGCTTGATATCGTAGTATAAGCAGGCGCGCTCATCCTTACCCGTGATGTGGCGGTCGCAAGTGAGGTAAGGGAAGGCGCGCCGCAGCACGTCGAGCGTCTCGCGCACGCTCCACACCGATGTATACGGCCCGAAATAGCGTGAGCCGTCTTGCTCCACTCGCCGCGTAATCTCCACGCGTGGAAAGTCCTGTGCCCAGCGTACTGCAATGTAGGGGTACTTTTTATCGTCCTTGAAGCGGACGTTATAGCGCGGCTGATGCTCACGGATCAGATGATACTCAGTGTGCAGCGCCGCGATTTCATTCGGCAGCACGATGAAATCGATGTCCGCGATCTCCTCGCGCAGGCGCAGCGTCTTCGGATCGCTCACGCCGTTATCGAAGTAGCTGCGAACGCGATTGTGCAAGTCCACAGCCTTGCCGATGTAGAGGATCGTCCCTTCGGCGTCCTTCATCAGGTAGCAGCCGGGCTTGTGCGGCAGATTTTTCAAGATCGCCTGGATGTGCTCAGAGACTGCAAACGCCATAGGTCATTGTCAGTTCAAGTAGAAAATTGGGCGCGGCGGGAAGGTTGAGAGCTGCGGATTCGCCATCAGGCGCAGCATGATCTGTGCGCGCTTGGCGAACGGCTCAGCATCTTGGCGGACGCTCTGCTCGAGCGCCTGGCGCCAGCGCTGCCAATCCTCTGCTTCAGCTGTGAGCGCATAGCGCTTGCCGTAGCACACGGCACGCAACCATGCGCTGCGCGTCTGCTCGGAGTCGTGGGGTGGGCATTGCGCGGCGCGGAGCCAATCCTCAGCGGCTTGCAGGCGGTCGCCACGCGCTTTGTAGAGCGCAGCACGACGTGCATAACCTGCGCGGCGCTCGGGTTGTAGGGCGATAGCGCGGCTGTAGGCGGCTAGGGCGCGCTGAGTGTCATTGAGTTTCTCCTCACATATCCAGCCCGCCAGCAGATAGGCTTCGTAGCGGCTGTGTATAGCGCGCACATGCCGCTGTAGTGCCTGCAGAGCCTCCAGCGCCCTTTCGTGCTCTTGCAAGCGTACATACAGGTAAGCGCTCTCAAGGTAGCCCGCCGCCCAATCTGGGCGCTCCTCCAAGCCGACCTGCAAGTCGAGGAGAGCATCTTCGTGCAATCCGTAGCGACTGTACATGCGTGCACGCGCCAAACGCGCC
Organism: Aggregatilineales bacterium; assembly: GCA_046719055.1. Lineage (GTDB taxonomy): Bacteria > Chloroflexota > Anaerolineae > Aggregatilineales > UBA2796 > CP2-2F. Next base: position 30,132 of record JBDNDQ010000028.1, read on the forward strand.
TCAGGGTGACGCGGCGAGAGCCGCACGGCGTGCTCAGCGTCGTCTACTGCCATATCTAGCTGACCGATGCCCGCATACAGCGCGCTGCGCACGACGAAAGCGCCGGTCACATCTGGCACAAGGGCGATGGCGCGATTGGTGTAGAGGATCGCCTCGCGCAGCCTGCCCAGCGCCGCTAGGTTACGTGCCTGATGTACCAAGCGCCGCGCCTCTACATGCGGACTCAGCACATGCGCGCCCATGCCCGCGACTGCCAAGCTGAAGGCCACAAGCCACAGCAAAAGACCGCCATTTACCATCGCTCCGAAACATAGGCCCGCTGCGCTCAGCAAACAGACCGTCCCGATTTGATCCATGCGCCGCCCATTTAGAGAGCGACGCGCCTGGCGCATCACATGCTGGCTGAATACCTGGTTCAAGCTCGCACCTACAACAAATACTCGCCACCATCTACGCGCAGCGTCACGCCTGTGATAAACGGCTGCGCTGCCAAGAATACTACTGCCTCTGCCACATCGTCGGGATGCCCCGTGCTGCCGACAGGCAAGCGCTGCCCGATGTGCCGCCACGCCTCAGGCGAATTCGCCTCATCGCGCAAGACCGGGCCGGGCGCTACGGCGTTCACACGTACCTTACTGCCCAGCTCTAGGGCAAAGGCTTCCGTCAGTTTGACCAGCGCCGCTTTCGAGACGCCATGGTGCGGATAGGCACGCCAATTCCGAAAGGCGCTCAAGTCGGTGATATTGATGATTGCGCCGCCTGAATCTTGCGCCAACATCAGGCGTGCCGCGTGCTGACTGCATAAGAAAGGCGCCGTCAGGTTGATGGTAAGCACGTTCTGCCAATCTGCTAGCGAGGCCTCCATCAAGGTTTGGCGTGGGAAGATTGCCGCGTTGTTGACTAACACATCCAACCTGCCAAAATGCGCTTGAGTCTCTGCGAAAAGCGTTGCGATCTGCTCAGGATCGCTCAAATCAGCGCGGATGACGTGCACTTGAACGCCGTGCGCGGCGATCTGATCTGCCGTTGCTTCTGCTTCGGGCGCGCTAGCAGGATTGCCGTAGTGCACCACGAGATGCATACCACAGGCAGCGAGCTTCAGGGCAATGTGCTTACCCACACGCCGTGCCGAGCCCGTCACCAGCCCGACCTTGCCGCGCAAGTCGATGGGAGTGCCTGTCATCATGGCAGCGCCTGCTATCTATAAGGCAAAAGGCGCTGTCCGCCCCACAATGCCCAGATCGCTCGGCAGGTAGGTCAGGCTGATGGGCGGCCCCTCAGACGTGTTCTCAAACTCTGCCTGCGTAACCATCTCCCGATATTCATGCCACACCCGACTGACCATGCAGCGGAAAGTCAGCCAGTACTGCATCCGTATCGGGTTGCTCGGATTTTGATTCTGCTCACGACGTACCACTTCGGCCTGCACAGCGATGCCCTCCGCCCCTAAACGCTGCATCATTTCGTCTTCGTCGCGGCGCAGCGCACTGTAGCCAATCATGCCGCTCACCACAATCATAAGCACAATGCCTAGAATGATGATAGCGGCTGCGCTCATCTTCACCGCTCAATTCCTGAAAAAATTCCTCAGTAGAAACCACACATTGGCTGGGCGCTCTGCTAGGCGGCGCATGAAATACGGGTACCACTCCGTGCCATACGGCACATAGACGCGCACCTTATAGCCCTCAGCCACTAACGCGCTCTGCGCTCCGCTGCGCACGCCATAGAGCATCTGAAACTCGAAGCGATCTTTCGGGATGCCCTGCGCTGCTGCATAGTTTTTGACAGCGTTAATCATATTATCGTCGTGCGTTGCCACGCCAATATATGCGCCGCGCTCGCGTGCCTGCGACGAGAGAAAGTGCTCGGCTAGTTTGATGAAATTGGCGTCGACGGCGCGCTTCTCCGGGAAGGCGATGCTCGGCGGCTCCTTGTAGGCGCCCTTGCACAGGCGAATGTTGGCGCCTTCCTCAGCCAGGGCGCGCACATCCTCTAGGCTGCGGTACAAGTACGCCTGAATCACCACGCCAACGTTGCGAAAGCCATACTGATCGCGCAGGATGCGATACAGGCGCAAGGTCTGCTCGGTGTAGGCAGAGCCTTCCATATCGATGCGCACAAAGTTGTCATAATCCGCAGCGCGCTCCAGGATGCAGCGCATGTTATTCAAACAGACCTCAAAGCTGATATCTAGTCCCAGCTGCGTCAGTTTGAGCGAGACATTAGTGTTCACGCCTGCCCGCTCGATCGCATCCAGCAAATCGAGATAGTCTTGCATGGCGTGCCCTGCATCAGACTCGGTCACTACATTCTCGCCCAGATGGTCGAGCGTGGCGAGTAGGCCTCTAGCGTTCAGAGCCCGCACTGCCTCAATGCCTTGCGCCAGTGTCTCGCCTGCCACGAAACGGCGCGCCATACGCTGTGCGCCAGGCAGACGCATCAAAACTTTACGCGCCGTCCGTGAGCGCGCCAAATACAGGAAGAACGACCGCATCAGCATGCCAAAAACCTTTCGCCCAAATCTATTAAGCAGATTATAGCATAAGGAGGGCGGGTTTGTGGCCTGATGCACAAAGTGGAGCTATGCAAGGGGCAGCATCGGCTGCACATCTAGCCCTAGCGAGTCGCGCTGACCAGCTGCATAGCGGAAGTAGCCCGCAGCCGCGATCATGGCAGCATTATCGGTGCACAGCGGCAAAGGCGGCGCATAGACCGGCAAAGACGTGCGCGTAGCTAGCTGGGCGCGCAAGTACTTATTGGCGCTGACGCCGCCCGCCAACCAGATAGCAGTGACCGGGTGATCTTGTGCGGCGCGCAAAGTCGGCTCGATGAGCATCTCGACGGCGGCAGCCTGAAAGCTGGCAGCTGCATCGGCGATTTTCACGTCTGGGCGCAGGTTGCCCTCGCGCAGAGCTTCTTCACCACGCGCCCGCTTGCCGTAGGCAGGTTGCGGCTGCACGGCGCGCATGACCGCCGTCTTAATGCCGCTGAAGCTGAAAGCGTAGGGACGCTCCTCGCCTAGATCGGCGCGCGCAAAGACGTAGGCATGCGGATCACCTTCGCGCGCGGCACGCTCAATCGCCGGGCCGCCCGGATAGCCTAATCCCAGCACGCGCGCCACTTTGTCAAACGCCTCGCCGACGGCATCATCGAGTGTGCTGCCGAGCAGGGCGTAGTCTCCGTGCCCGCGCACCAAGACTAGCTCAGTGTGCCCGCCGCTGATGAGCAAGCACAGGGCCGGGAAGCGCAGCCAGGCAGCGTGCTCGCTTAGCCACAGGCTGTAGAGATGCCCCTCAAGGTGATTAATGCCGATGAGCGGTTTCTCCCACGCCAGCGCCAAGCCTTTGGCGAAGTTCACGCCGACCAGCAACGAGCCCGCTAAGCCAGGGCCATGTGTGACGGCAATCGCATCTAACTGGGCAGGCTGTATGGCAGCTGTGCTGAGTGCCTCGCGCGCTACCGCGTGAATGGTCTCGATGTGCATGCGCGCCGCCACCTCAGGGAAGACGCCACCATACTTACGATGCATCTCCACCTGAGAGGCGACGATATTGGCGCGCAGATACAATGCCCCTTCGGCGTCTGCTTCGACGACGGCGACAGCCGTCTCATCACAGGAAGTCTCAACGCCCAAGATCAGCGTCACAGGAGGATATCCCTCCGCGCTCAGCGCGCGTCAAGCTCGACAATCCGAACTGCGATCAAGCGGTCGCCCGGCGGCGCGGTTGGGCTCGGATCGCGCGGCGAGATCCGCTCGACGACGTCCATGCCCTCCACCACCTGTCCGAAGATGGTATAGCCTGCGCTCTGAGCGCTTGGGTTCAAACTCGGCACAGGCGCATAGGTGATGAAAAACTGGCTGCCAGCAGAGTTCGGATCGTTAGTGCGGGCCATGCCCACCACACCGACCCGATCGTAGCTGACTAACGGGCTGACCTCTAGCGGCAAGCGATAGCCTGGCCCGCCATCGCCGCGCCCAGTTGGATCGCCGCCCTGTGCTACAAAGCCGGGTATCACCCGGTGGAAGGTTGTGCCGTCGTAAAAGCCTTGCCGCGCCAGGAAGATGAACGAGTTGACATGCTGTGGTGCCACTTCTGGATAGAGCTGGATGACGATCCGCCCCTTCTCGGTGGTCAGGATGGCGCAGTAGGTTTTGCTGGTATCCAGCTGCTGATCCTCAGGTGCTGCGTAGCTGCTGGGACGGTTAGCTGGTGGCGTGTAGTCGGGATCGGTGACGCCCAAACAAGCGCCTTGCCCAACCGCAACGGGACGGAAGTTCGCTGTTGAAGGCGCCGTCGGCACGATGGGCGTCTGGGTTGGCACGGCTTGAACGTTGCTGCACGCGCCGATCAGCAGCGCGATCGCAGCTAGAAGGGGCAAGTGTTTCATGAAAACTCCTAAAACGTGCAAAAAGTCAGGTGAGTAGGGCTTCCCACTCCCGCATGTGCGCTTCAAGCGCACTCTGTGTCTGCGCATATGCTTCGCCGAGCGCTCGCACACGCTCAACCTCGCCGTTAGCACTGGCTGTGGCTAGCTGTGCCTCAAGGCGCGCTAAATCGGTCTCTAACTGCTGAATATCGGCCTCGATCTGGGCTACACGCCGCTCGCGCTCACGCGGCGAGAGCCCAGCGGGCTTGTTGCCGTTCGGCTTGCTAGCCGATGCCTCTGCTTTGCGCTCTTGGCGCGCGGCTGCGCTTGCTGCTGCAGCTGCCAGCTTGGCTGCCTCGCGCTCGGCTAGGAAAGCGCCGTATGAACCGACAAAAATATCCAGCTTGCCCGCGTTGGCAGACCAAATCTGCGTGGCGAGCGCATTGATCAGGTAGCGGTCATGGCTGACCAGCAAGAGTGTGCCCTCAAATTGAGCTAGCACGTCTTGCAGCACCTCTTGAGACGGAATGTCGAGGTGGTTGGTCGGCTCATCCAGCAGCAGCAAGTTCGCACCGCTCAGGGCGAGCTTCGCCAGCGCCAGCCGCCCGCGCTCTCCACCACTGAGCGTGCTGACTGTGCGGAAAACGTCATCGCCCGTGAACAGGAAATTGGCAAGGTAATCTCGCGCCTGACTGATTGGCATCTCGCGGACAGCGAGAATCTCATCCAGCAGGGTGCTCTCATCGCGCAGCGACTCGTGTGCCTGCGCGAAGTAGCCGATCTTTACCGCCGCGCCCAGCTTGACCTCGCCTGAGAGCGGCGGCAAGGCGCCGAACAATGTCTTCAGCAGGGTGGACTTACCGACGCCATTCGGGCCGATCAGCGCTGCTACCTCGCCACGCAAGAGCGTTAAATCCGGCACGCGCAAGAGCGGCGCCTGCCGATCGTAACCGACAACCAAATCGCGCGTGATCAAGACTTTATCGCCGCTGCGGCTGGCGCTGGTCAGCTTGAGGCGCATATGCACCTCGCGCGGGCGCACGCTGGACGGCTTGAGCGCCTTGATCGCTGCCTCAGCCTCTGCTACCGTGTAAAGCCGCACGCCGCCCACGCCTGTCTCCGACCAGCTGCGCGCATTTTTGTAGGCGATCAAGCCCAGCTGCTCAATCGCAGCCAGCTCGCGGCTGAGGATGCGCAGCTTGCCTACCGCGCGAGCGTTCGTGCTGTCGCGTGCAATGTTGCGCTTGATGAAGTCTAGGTCAGCAAGGAGGCGCTCCTTCTCAGTCTCGAAGAGCCTCAAATGATGCTCCCAACGCGCCTGGCGCTGCTCGAGATAGGCGCTGTAGTTGCCACTGTAGGTCTCCAGCCTGCCGTGATCCAGCTCCCAGATGGTGCTCACCACCCGATCCATGAAGTAGCGGTCGTGGCTGACCAAGAGCAGCGCCCCGCGCCACGCGCTCAAATAGCCTTCTAGCCATTCGATCGCCTGAATGTCAAGGTGATTGGTCGGCTCATCCAGCACCAGCAGGTCAGGCCGCTCTAGGAGCAGCTTAGCGAGGAAGGCACGCGTTTTCTGCCCACCGCTCAGGATCGATAGCGGCTTGGGATAGTCGTCTGCACTGAAGCCTAGGCCCTGCAGCACTTGCCTGATACGCGCCTCATAATCGTAGCCACCGTCTGCCTCGAAGGCGTGCTGCGCCGTTCCGTAGCGCTCTAGGAGCTCGGCGTCGTCAGGACGTTCACTGATCTGCTGCGCCATTTCCAGCAGATGTACCTCGCGGCGGCGCAGATCGTCGAAAGCGGTCAGCATCTCATCCCAGAGCGTCCCGTGACCGACCAACTCTGGGCACTGCGGCAAGAATGCGATCCGCAAACCGTGCATCCAATTGACCGTCCCGCTGGCTGGCTCGTCCAAGCCGACCAGGATGCGGATCAGCGTGGTCTTGCCGGCGCCATTCGGCCCGACCAACGCAATCTTCGCGCCGTGTGGAATTTCTAGGCTGATACCGCTGAAGACGTCCTCAGCGCCGAAGGCTTTACTCAGGGCAACCGCGCTTAAAATAGCCATGCCCCAAGTTTAGCGCAGACTGGCTCAGCTCTGCAAGCCGCCGCGCAGCAGCTGATTGACGATGCGCGTCAGGTGGTTGAGCGTATCGGCACGGCGTTGCAGGACAATCACGCGATCAGGCAGCTCCTCGTGTTTGAGGGTATCTACGCGCAGGGCATCCGCCAGGATGATTAGGGGCGTAGTCGCCATCCAGCCGTGACGGTCTGTGTGCTGCAGGCGCAGCCATTCCAGCCCATCCACGCCGCTGTCGCGATCATCGTAGACGATGAAGAGCGACGGCTGATACTCATGCGCGTAGTCCAGCGCCTCTTGGTAGCTAGAGACATTCGCCACTTCGTAGCCTTGCGAAGTCAGGCGGTCGTGATAGGGATCGAGGGCGAACGGCACGTTGAACAGCTTCAAAATTCGGATACGACTTGCCTCAGGCCTCTCCTGCCTGAAAGGTAGCGCGCTCATGGCTAGGTCTGCTTTCTAAGAACTCTCTTGCGGACTGTGGCGGCTGGTGCACTCACTGTGCACTAGGCGTCAGCGCATCAGCTAACGAGGCGTACAGCGTTGCGCCTACTTGATATAACACCAGTCGCTCTGAAAAGCGTCTCTGAAAAGCAGGTACTGCCTCTGCCTCGAAAAGTCTTGCCACAATTATATCACTTTTCAAGTATGGATCGGTCAGAGCGAGCAAGGCGCCGTAGTCCCGCCAATTATCACGTTCGCCCTCGCGCCGCAGCACAATTACCAGCACGGGCCGCTCAGGCTCCCCCAGCTGCACCCGCATCGCCTTAACTGCCTCAATCTGGGCGCGGCTGACCCTGTTAAAGCCGTACAGGCCGCTGGCGTGGTCTGGCGGCAATGGCTCTCGCAGACGCGCAGGCGTATAGCCAACCAAGCTGGCTATGCACGCCAGAATCAGCGCTGCATAGCCAACCGTGCGGACTGGTAAGCCGCGAATGAATCCCACTAGCCCGTAGGCTGCCACCAAACACGCGCCAAAAATCCCTTCGTAGTAGTAGCGCACGCTGTAGACCGCCCCGCCGTGCACTACTGAGCCGATCCAATAGAACAAACCGCTGATCACAGGCGCCGCGAAGAAGCCAAAGCTCAGCCACAGCCACAGCTGCTTCCGCCCCGCCACCAAGCCGATCGCCAGCAGCAGCCATCCCAAGCCAACGCCGAAGCCATAGCCCAAGTGCTGCCGCAAGAAGGCCTCGACCTGGCCGTGCAGCGTGAAACCGAACACATCCCGAAACCAAAAGGTCAGATCGGCGCGCATGTTGCGGAAGGCCCATGTGAGCGAATGGCCGCCGCGATTCAGCCCGTGACCTTCCCCAAAGCCGACCTTGTCGTACTCCCAGTACATGGTGTAGGTATTAGCGAACGGATCGCCCGTCCATTGATAGTTAAAGAACGGCCACAAGCCCGCTACAGGTGCCGCGCAGGCCGCCATCAGGGCCCATGCCGCAAAATTATGTCGCCACAGCTGCCACTCTCCAAGCGCTCGCCACAAGATGTGCAGGATCACAGGCACAGCGATCGCTAGCCCTGTCATAGGGCGCGTGATGAATAGGGCGGCGATCGCTGCACCGCTCAGAGCCGCCCAAGCCAAAGCGCCGCGCCCGCGCCGTGTGCTGCGCCAATAGGCGTAGGCAAAACACAGCGCCGTGCTCAGTGCCCACGTGTGATTCATCAGCGTGGCGTTCAGGATTAGCGCCATCGGGCTGATCGCCAAGAGCAGTGCCGCCACCGTCCCAACCGCCTCATCAAACAGCTCGCAGCCCAGCCGATAGATGAGCCCAACATTCAGCATGGCGAGAAAAGCGTTGATCAGCCACTCTTGGCCAAGCCATACGCCTAAGGCCAGCACCAGCGGCCAGCCCGGCGGATACTTGCCAAAGCGCCGCAGCACGCCATCAGGCGATTCATCCGGCTGCAGCAGAAAGGGCTGCCAAAAGACGGCCACGGGCTCTTGGCGCTCCACCCACGCCCTGCCGCCGCTGAAAATGCGCGCCTGATACAGATAGGCGAACTCATCTTCGAGGCGTGGTAGGCGCTCTAGCACTGCAGCGCTGATGTGCGCAGCCGCGCCGAAAGCAAAAAGCATCAGGGCGAGGACGATCCAGCGCGTGAGCGGCATCTTTGGCATAGCTAGGCGCGTTCCCGATCTACCTCATCGAAAATTTCTCTGGCGCGCTCCAGCAGCTGAGCTGTGCGAGCCTGACTGGTTCCGCGCACGGTGAAGTAGCGCTCCAGCAGCTGCAGCGGCGAGAGGCTCTCTGGCAGATGGCCCAGGCGCGCCCGATCCTCGCGCTCGACTTCTAGCCGAACAGTGGCAATTGTGTTAGCGCCACGCTCGTAGAGCGCCGCGTAGAGCTGGCGCACCTCAATGCGCGCCTCGTCGGCAGCATCGACCTGTAAGTACACCCGCACAACTGCATTCTGCACATTGGCGCGCTGAATCGCATCTAGGGCATCCTTCTGCGGGCTGGCGCTGCCGCGCAGATCGGCGCGCACCGTCACAAACGGACGGCTGTTGACCGGCTGAAAGCGCCAGCGTGTGCGGCCGCGCTCTAGCTCAACCCAGCAGAAGCCTTTCGGCTCGTTCTCCTCACCGAAGTCGATTCGCTCCAGGCTGCCGCTGTAGACCACCGGCGTGCGCTTGCCGCCTGTCAGGCACTGGTGCTTGTGAATGTGCCCGAGCGCCACATAATCCCATGCAGGATCGTCCAGATCGGCCAGCGAGACCGTCACATCGCCCCCTAGCATGATCTCGCGTTCGCTGCCCGTCTTAGCGCCGCTGACCGTGAAATGGCCAGCTAATACGCGCGGCGCATCCTCTGGCACTTGGTGCGCTTGATTGGCTAGCTCGGTCAGCATCTGGCTGACGGTGCGCTGGAAATGCTCTTCATGCGCTTGCGCGCTCTTGGTGTGATCGTCGGGCTCGGTCAGCAGGCGCGCCTTGACAGGATAGGGCACTGTAGCCACATAAGCTGTCCCATGTTTGGTGTGGACGTCGTGCAGCATGTAATCATCACCGAGAATGATGCCTGGCACGGCTAGCGTCTGGTAGATTTCAAGGCTAGAGGCGCGGCTGACCGATGAGGCTAGGTCGTGGTTGCCTAAGAGCAGCACAATCGGGCAGTGATCGCTCATCTGGCGGATGCGCCGCGCAAATTCGCGCTGCAGAGTCGGGTTTGGCATCCGATTTTTGAAGGCGTCGCCTGCAAAGACCACCAAATCGACGTCATTTTGGCGCCCATAGCTGAAGGTCTCATCCAGACGCTGTAGAAAGTCGTGCACGCGGCTGTTCAAGCCTGTCTCAGGGTGCAGTCGGCCGTAGTTTTCCATGCCCAAGTGAAAGTCGGCAAAGTGCAGCATTCGAATCATCAGAATCTCTCTAGAATCTCTCTCGGCTGGCGTTTGCGCTCTAGTGTAGCAGCTTTTGAGGTGCGCTGGGCTGTCGATGTGCAGCATAGCTAGCCCGTCACGCGGATGCCGAACAGCTCGCCGCTGCCCAAGAACACGATCTGCGGCAAGGGATCGCCCAGGTTCCAATGTTCACGCCATAAGCGCTCATAGGTGCCGTCGCGCGCCATCTCTTGGAGAGTCGCCTCGACAAGCATGCGGAATGGCACATCGTTGCGCGGCACGCCGAAAGCTAGCGGGCGTGGATTGTACAGGCGCGGCGTCAGCGTTACGCGATTGGCATTCGCCTGCGCTAGGGGCACCACACGCAGCGCATCGCCAAAGAAGACGCGCACACTGTTGTTGAAGACAGCCGTAACCGCCTCGCGCTCATCGCTGAAGCGGACGCTGCGGATGGTTTGTGGGTTGATGCCAACGCTGATCGCTAAATTGCGCGCGATCTCGAAAGACTCGGGGTCATCGGCGTAGGTGCCGATGGCGCGGCTGCCCGTGCGCAGATCGCCAAAACCCTGCACGCCGCTCTGCACGCGGACGAACATTCGGTAGCCGCGCTGCGCATATACAGCCGCGTAATCGACGCGATCGATTGAGCTCCAGCGCGGCGTCAGCCCAACAGCAAGATCGGCGCCGCCGCTTGCCAGCACATCCTCAGGATTGCGATACGACTCCTGCACCAGCGCCACCTGAACACCCCAGCGGCGCGCCATCTCGAAGATCAGTGCGCTGTTGAAGCGCTCCAACAGCGAGACTTGCCCGCTAGCATCCGGCGGTATGCCAAGCCCTGCCACCCGTAACGGCTCGCCATCGCGCAACTTCTCTACAACTGAGCGCTGCGGACGCACAATATCGACGGGAAAATCTTGCAGCAGGCGCGGATCGGCATCCAGATCGGGCCAGACCGGCGGAAAGACGCGATCCGAAAGCGGCATCAAGCCCTCAGGGAACCACAGATCGTAGATCGGTCTCAGGCGATCGGAGGCCGCCAGGCGCTGTAAGGTGCGGTTGACCAGCGTGCGCAAGCTATCATCGTAGCGCAGCATGGCAATGCCGTACGGCTCGCTGCGGAAGGCACCTTGCAACAGTTTGACGCCCTGTATACCGCCCAGCCGCACGCGCTGATCGAGCGCCCAGCGATCGTCCACCAGCGCGGCAATCTGCCCCGCGCCTAGGGCCGCCAGCGCATCATCCAACATTGCATAGCGCTGCACATTCGCCTGTAGAGCGTTAGCGCTGCTCCATTCCAGGAAAGCCTCCTCGCCCCGAGAGCCGACAATCACCCCGATGGGCTGCCCGCCCAGCTCTGTGATGCTCTGTAAGGGCGAGTCGGCCATGGCGAGCGCCACCTGCAAGCCAACGAAGATCGGATGGCTGAAATCAATGTGCTCAGGCGCATCGCGGCGTATGATCTGCTGCCCCATCAACAAGTCGATCGCGCCGCTTTGCAGCATTGCATCAGCGGTATGGCGCGTGACGTGGCGCAGCTCTAGCGGCACGCCCCAATCTTCGGCGATGGCGCGCGCGATATCGGCTTCAAAGCCTTCCACCACGCCTAGCGCGTTGATGCCGCTGAACGGCTTGCGATTGAAGGGCATGCCGACAATCAGACGTTCGCGCTCGCGGATGCGGGCAAGCGCAGAGCGTGTGATAGGCGGATAGGGCGTGGGCGAAGGCGGCGGCGGTACAAGCGTCGGTGGCACACGCGTAGGGATGTCCTGTGCGGCGGCAGGCGCGCTCCAATACGCCACAGCCAGCAGAAGCGCTATCAAAGACGGCGCGAATAGGCGGAAAATGCGCATAACAATGTCCTGAGCTCAGAGTTTGTGAGGGGCATATTGTAGCACATCGCGCATACTCGCCAGTGAGGCGCTTGATCGCTCATCTCGGCACTGAGATCTCAAGGAGATTAGGCGACGTCCAGCCTGACGACGCGGCGTGCCTCCAAATCGAGGCGGCTGACGATCTGGTCAGATGAAAGTCCGCCAGGCAACCATCCCTAATCGGACACGCAGTCCGCATATCGTAGTCCGTCACTAAGACAGCATCCTGAAGGAAAATGGCCGGTGCTTGAGCCGGCATCTCGCGCAGAAATAGGGCGCGCAATACGCGCGGGACGAAGAAAGCGCCCGCCGACACTAGGCCGATAAGCCCCATCATAATCAGCAGAACACGTCGCCTCATCGTCTTTTGCCTGTCAAGATCCCGACGCCGCAACTCTACCGCTGCGCTTTCAACATAGCTAGAATTGAGCGCAAATCTCTCACTCAATGCTAAAGGACACAACAAATGTACACAGCTAGCCAAGCGCTGCATCAGCGCAAAGTGCAGATCATCCAGGGCGTATTTCAGCTCAACACGATCCATGG
>JBDNDQ010000029.1:0-41907 GCA_046719055.1 Aggregatilineales bacterium
ATCTGATTGTCTGCAAGCTCATGGAGCCAGTGACGATGATCGGGATCGACATGCTGACGCCCAGGCTCAGCTCGTAGCTGACCATCTGCGCCGAAGCGCGCAAGCCGCCCAACATCGAGTACTTGTTATTGCTCGCCCAGCCAGCTAGCACAATGCCATAGCTGCCCAAGCTGAACCATGCCAGCAGGAATAGGATGCCAACGTTCACATCGGTCAGGCCGAGCGGCACACGATACCACAGGCCATCGAACCATGGGATGAGCAGCGGCGGCCCAAGCGGGATGACCGCCACAACCATGATCGAAGGGATGACTTTCAGCACGGGCGCCATCCAAAAGACAACCCGATCAGCGTTGCTAGGCGTCACATCTTCCTTGAAGAACAGCTTGACGGCATCCGCAATCGGGAACAAGACGCCGAACGGCCCAGCCCGATTCGGGCCAAGCCGATCTTGAATAAAGGCGATGAAGCGCCGTTCCAAGAGCGTGGTGTAGGCGAAGCCCGTCAGCAGGGTGAGGAAGATCAGCAGGCTGATCACCACAGCCCGAATCACTTCACAGCCGCCTGAGGCTGCGCACTCGACAATCAGGTTCGGATCGACGTTAAACATGCTCTGCGACCTGCACTTTCTCCACAGCAGCACTGACCGGCACGTCGGGCAGGTGCGCCCCTAAATGACGTGCCGCTAGGATGGCGCCCTTCGGCACGCTGACCGCCACGCGTGCCCTCAACTCAGCCGAGCCGCCCGCAAAGCGCACTTGCAGCATGTCTCCTTCAGTAATGCCGAGCACTTGCGCGTCCTCCCAATTCAGCAGGGCGTACGGCGCAGGGATGTGTGAGTGCATCAGGGCAGCGCTTGCTGCAAAAATCGGCTTGCGGTCGTACAACTCGGTGATCGGCACCAGCAGCAGCTCACCTTCAGCACGCGTGGGCAGCTCTACCGCATGAATTGAGGCTGGCTGCACCGGCTCGCCGCGCTCAGCAGCCGTCGCCCATTGGATGCCCAAGCCACCCTTGTTATCGTAAGCTGTGCCGCCGTAGTAGAGATCGGCACCGCCCACATCCGGGAACTGCTTCTCGACCTTAGCCAGGTTGGGATAGCTCATTTGGGCGTAGTGGGGCACCTGCTGTGTGATGACCTGCATCACTGCCGCTGCAGAGAGCTTCGGGCGCGGGCCGCCCAGCAGCCTGCCAATCTCGGCAAAGACTTTCCAATCAGGGCGAGTGTGTTCAAGTGGCGTCTGCGCTGTGTAGAAGCGCTGGACGCGCCGCTCACCGCTGGTGAAGGTACCATCGCGCTCGGCAAAGCTCTGGCGCGGCAAGACAACATCTGCCTGCTGTGCTGTTGCCGTCATGAACAGCTCCGAGACGATTACGAACGTCTCTTTAGCCTTCGCCAGCACGGCTGCGCTCAGCGCATCGCTGCCCAGCAGGTCCGCATCAGCGAGGAACAGCACTTTGGGCAAGTCGGCGAGGATTGCCTCTGTTGCCTCAGGCGAAAAGCCGAGATCGAAGGCACCCTGCGTGTTCGCGCCGGCCCACACGCCGATCAAGCCATTCTTGGGCTTGCCATAGTGACCCGTCTCGATCAGCTTGTTAGCAGCTGCCTGCATTAGCGCGGCGTGCGCCGCCCGATTCATGCCCTCGCCACCGACCAATACAATCACATTGTTCAAGCCATCTAGATTCAGCCCGCTCAATGCCGCTAGCTCGCCGCCGTAGTTGGGACGGATGATATCGCCCTTGTGCTTGACGAAGCGATCCAGCTCGGTGTAGCGCGCGTTGATCGTGATCAGCCGCGCACCCCGATCAGCTGCCACTTTCGCCCGCAGGTACCAGATCGGCGCCTCTTCTTCAAGGTCGGTGGCGACTACGACGATTGCATCGCCTTCGCCCAAGTCTTTAAAGTTGGTGCCGACGCCCACTCCAACTGCCGCGACCTGCGCAGCGCCCGTCAGACGGTACGGGTAGACGCCCAAGCGCGATCCGCCTGCCCGCTCCACCAGTTGGCGCAGCTCCCACAGATCTTCGTTGGAGAGCAGCCCGCCGGCGATCGCCGCGACACTGCCGTTTGCCGCCTGAATGTGCTCCGCGATCACGCTGAGTGCCTTTTCCCAAGTGGCGGGCACCAATTTGCCGTTGTGACGCACCAACGGACGGCTGATACGCTCGGCGTGGCGCGTGTGATGATGTCCGAAGCGCCCTTTATCGCAAATCCAGATTTCGTTGACGCTTTCGTTCTGGCGCGGCATGATGCGCTTGATGACGATCTTGCCGCCTGCCTCGCGGTCTAGGCGGGTGCTGGCGCTGATGTTGCAGCCGACGGGACAGTGCGGGCAGATGCTCGGCACTTCAGTCAGCTCCCACGGGCGCGCGCCAAAGCGGAAGTCGGCGGTCGTGAGGGCACCCACAGGGCAGATGTCAGTCGTGTTGCCGCTGAAGTACGTATCGAAGGGCGGATTGCTGGTCGTGACGATCTGCAGGCGGCGTCCGCGCTCGTGGAAGGCGAGCACGGCGTCGCCAACGTATTCTTCCTGAAAGCGCGTGCAGCGCGCACACTGAATGCAGCGCTCACGGTCGAGGAAGATTAGGTCGCCCAGCGGATAGTGCTTGTCGAGGTGCATCTTCTCCTCGAAGACGAAGCGGCTGACGCTGGGGCCGTGGCGCATCGTCAGATTTTGCAGCGGACACTCGCCGCCCTTATCGCAAATCGGGCAGTCGAGCGGATGGCTGGTCAGGATGAATTCAATGATGTCATCGCGTGCTTCCTTAACCGCCTGCGTAGCCGTGCGCATGGCCATACCATCTGTGACAGTCTGTGTGCAGGCTGTGGCCAGCTTAGGCTGCCAGCGTATCTTGGGCTTGCCATTTTCATCGGTCACAAACGCGCCTGTGGCACGATCGATCTCAACCTGCCCCAGCTCGACAAGGCACATACGGCACATGCCCACAGGCGCTAGCTTTGGGTGATAGCAGAACACGGGGATGTCATTCCCGTGCAGCTTGGCCGCGTCCACCAGGTTCATCCCTTTCGGGACGCAGTACTCAATGTCATCGATCAACAGGCGAACTGTATCAACCATGAAAAAATGCCTCCAACATGTGCCTTTCAGGCTGTAGTGCACTCCCGCAGCCCTGCCTGAGCGCGCTCGGCAAGTGCGGTGTGGATGTAGCCCCAATCAGTCTCGCCGATAGCTGCGATCAAGAGCAAGCCGCGCCGAAAGTCCTCCGCCGCCTTTTCGCGATGGTCTAGCATTAGGCGCACCTGGCCACGGAGCACATAGTTTATCGGATCGTCGGGCGCAGCGGCAATGGCTGCTGTGAGCGCCTCGAGCCGCTGAATGAGCTCAGCCTGACGCCTGTGCAGCAGCACGGTGTCGAAGGTAATACCGTCTTGGGGCGCCTGAGAGGGCATCTCAGACGCATCCATCGGCTCCTCTGCCTCTGATTCGCGCGGATCGGGCGCACGGTCGCTCTCAGCCATCAGCCATCCCGACGCTCTAGCTAGTCGCCTGCCATAGCTACGGGCGCCGCCTTACGCGCTGGCGCCTTCGCGGCGGGTTTGGGCTCGACGTAAGCGTAGAATTCATCGCGCCAGTATTTCAGGGCGCTCAGCACAGGGCTGGTGGCAAAGTCGCCCAGCGCACACAGACTCTTGCCCTGCATCTGCTTGGCAACCGACTCGATCAGCTCGACGTCGGCGCGTGTCGCCCGGCGCTCGTAGATCGCCTTGAGGCGTTGTTCTAGCCAGTAGGTGCCCTCGCGGCAGGGCGTGCACTTGCCACAGCTCTCGTGGCGGAAGAACTTGATCATCTTGAGCGCCGCCCAGACCATATCCGTATCCTCATCCAGGATGATCACAGAGGCTGAGCCGAGCGTTGAGCCGAGCGCCGCCACATCTTCATAGGTTAGCGGCGTATCCAGCACTTTATCGGTGCCCGGCAGCAGTGGCCCAGAGGCGCCGCTTGGCAAAATCGCCTTGAGCCGCTTGCCGCCGTGTACGCCGCCCGCCAGCTCGATCAGCTCGCGGAAGGTCTTGCCCAGCGGCAGCTCGTAGTTGCCTGGCTTGGCGATGTGGCCGCTCATGCAGAAAATCTTCGGGCCAGGCGATTTCTCGGTGCCGATGCTCTTATACCATGCTGCGCCATTCACGAGGATTGGTGGCACGTTGGCCAGCGTCTCCACGTTGTTGATGACGGTTGGGCGCGCGTACAGACCCGAGACAGCCGGGAACGGTGGCCGTACACGCGGCTGCCCGAGCTTGCCTTCAATGCTGTTGAGCATGGCGCTCTCTTCGCCGCAGATGTAAGCGCCAGCGCCCCAATGGACGTACACCTCGCAGCTCCAATTCGAGCCGCCAATGTTCTGCCCAATCCAACCCGCTTGGCGTGCCTTTTCGATCTCGCGCTCCAGCTGGAAGCCAATATCCCAGAACTCACCGCGCACATAGATGTAGATGCCCGTCGCCTGGATGGCATAAGCGCAGATCAGCGCGCCTTCGAGCAGCTGCTGGGTATTCTTCTCCAGAATCTGGCGATCCTTGAAGGTGCCCGGCTCAGATTCGTCTGCGTTCACCACGACATACTTCGGGCCTGCGACATCCGGCACAAACGACCACTTCATGCCCGTCGGGAAGCCCGCCCCGCCGCGCCCGCGCAGGTTCGACTCCTTGACGATCGCAATCACATCCTTCGGCGACATCCCGAGCGCTTTGCGCAGCCCCTCATAGCCGCCGTGCTGTACGTAGACCTCATACGTGCCAATATCTGGGATATCCTGGTCACGCAGCAAAATGTTCGGCATGTTTACTTACCCTCTTCACCCAACTCGTCACTTTCATCTGTTTTATGCATATGTGCCGCTGAACGGGCAGCCTGCGCAAAGCTGAATGCCACCAAGCCGCTGCTCAGCATCGCGCTGAAGCCGCATACCGCCACCATCGCTCCGTTGTAGAGCGCCATGCTGCCCGCATACAACATACCCAAGACCGCCATAAGGGTCAGGGCGAGCAGGGCAGTATCGCTGCCGCGCCGCCATGCAATCGCGCTGCTAGCCGCCCCGATCAACACCACGGGATAGATCAACGCATCGCTGAGCAAGCCGCCTGTATCGCTCTGCTCAAGGCGCAGGGCGAGGCGCTGTGGGTGCGTCATGGTCGCCCAGGCGGGATCTTCGCTGCGCGGCGAACGCCATTGCATCAGGGTTAATGCCAAGAGCACAAGCGCAGCGCCCAGCAGCGCCAAGATTAGCACCGTGCGCACCGACTCCAACATGCGCGACTCCTCAGGCAGCACGGCAAAGCGCCTCTAATCGCCACCCGCTTGCGCCTGAGCAGCGGCTTCGGCGCGCCACTGCTCGATCAGCGCCTTGATCTTCTCCATATCGAGCCGCTCGACATAGCGGAAGTTGCACTGCAGCATCGGTGCCCGATCGCAGGCAGCCAGGCACATCACGTGCTCAACTGTGAACAAGCCGTCGGGCGTGGTGCCGCCCTCTTCGATGCCTAAGTACTCCAGCAGGTCGTGATGGAACTGATCGGCGCCGACCAGCGCACAGGGCAGGTCTGTGCAGACCTGCAACCAATACTTGCCCTTAGGCGTCTCACGATACATGGTGTAGAAGCCCGCGATGGACTTCACCTGCGTTGGATCGATCTCGCACAGCTCAGCGACTTCATCGATGCCCTCAGGCGAGACGTAACCATAATGCTCCTGCGCCAAGTACAGCAGCGGCATGACCGCCGAGCGCTTATCAGGGTACTTAGCGAAAATTTTGGCGATTCGCTCTGTGTATCTCTCTTTCAGCACGTCAGCATCCTTGTTTTAGCGATCACAATCGCCCAGCACGATATCCACACTACCGATGATAGCGACCAAGTCCGCGATCATACCACCCTCAGCCATCTTGGGAATTGCGCCCATGGTGTGTACAAAAGAGGGCGTGCGGAAGTGCACACGATGCGGGCGTGTGCCGCCGTCGCTGCTCAGGTAGCAGCTCAGCTCGCCGCGCGGACTCTCGATCGAGACGTAGACCTCGCCCTCAGGCAGGCTGAAGCCTTCCGTCCACAGCTTGAAATGATGGATGACGGCCTCCATGCTGCGCCCAAGCTCGGAGCGCGGCGGCGGCACGTATTTGCGGTTCTGGCTGCGGAATGGGCCGCCCGTCTTCTCTAAGCGCTCTACGGCCTGGCGGATGATGCGCACCGATTCCTTGAACTCCTGCATGCGGATGTAGAAACGGTCGTAGACGTCGCCGTGTTCGCCCAACGGCACATCGAACTGATACGTCTCGTAGCCCATGTAGGGCATCGCCTTGCGGATATCCCAGTTGACGCCGCTGCCGCGCAATGTCGGCCCGGTGCAGCCGTAGGCGATCGCCTCTTCGGGCGTGATCACGCCGATGCCTTGCGTGCGGTCGATCCAGAGCGGATTGTTGACCAGGAGCGTCTCATACTCCTCAACTTTGGCAGGGAAGTAGTCGATGAAAGCCTTGACGGCTGGGATGAACTCGTCAGGCACATCGCGCCACAAACCGCCCGGCCGGAAGTAGGTGCTCATCATGCGCTGCCCGCTGACCATCTCGAAGATATCGAGAATCATCTCGCGCTCGCGCATGGCGTAGAGGAAGACGCTCATCGCGCCCATATCCAGGCAGTGCGTGCCCAGCCAGACTAAGTGGCTGTTGATGCGCGTCAGCTCGGCCAGCAGCACGCGCACAATCTGAGCTCGCTCTGGCACGTCTAGCTCCGCTAATTTCTCGATGGCAAGGCAGTAGACCAGGTTGTTGCCCATCGGATTCAGGTAGTCCATGCGATCGGTCATGGTGATCGCCTGCTCGTAGGTCTTAGCCTCCATCGACTTCTCGATGCCGGTGTGCAGATAGCCGATATCGGGCACACAACTGACGACTGTCTCGCCATCTAGCTCTAGCAGCAAGCGCAAGACGCCGTGCGTGCTAGGATGCTGCGGCCCCATGTTCAGGAGCATCGTCTCGCCCGTTAGGGCGCGCGGCGAGATCAAGCCCCGCAGTTCCTGAACCGTGCCTTCCCATTCCGTAATGTTGGCGCTGTGTCCGCTACTCTCCAGCAAGGGACGTTCACTCATCGCGTTTTCCTCGATCACAAGCTGCTTCGGGCGGTTATTCTTTGGCGTAAGGCTTCAGGCGGTCAACTTCATCGAAGTTGAAGCTGAACTGCACCTGCTCATAGCCCAGCGGGTAATCTTTGCGCTGCGGATGACCTTCCCACTCCGATGGCATCAAGATGCGGCGCAAGCTGGGATGCCCCTCGAAGACGATGCCCATCATGTCGTAGGCTTCGCGCTCCTCCCAATCGGCAGACTTCCAGACCGAAGTCACGCTGGGCAGGCGCGGATCATCGCCCGGCAGATAGACTTTGATGCGCAAGCGGCGCGTGTAGACCATCGAGTACAGGTGATAGCACAGCGCGAAGCGCGGCTCCTTCGGGAAGTAATCTACTGCCGTGATATCCGAGAGGAAGATGTACTCCAAGCCCTCGGTATCGCGGAAAAACTGGCAGACTTCCACGATGCGCTGCGGATCGACCACGATGGTCGTCTCGCCGCGAAACTCGACCACATCCAAGACGGCGTCTTTCAGGCTCAGCCTTGCCAGATCAATAGGATCAAGTGGTGTTTGCATCGAATCGCCTCAGAAATACAAAGAACGGGCGGACTGTGCCGCCTGTATGCTTGTCAAGCGTTCGGCGTCATGCCCAATCTGCAATGCGCTGCGTTTTGACTTTCTCGTGCAGCGTCATGATGCCGTGAATGAGCTGCTCTGGGCGCGGCGGGCAGCCTGCCACATAGACGTCGACCGGCACGATCTCATCCACGCCTTGCACAATAGCATAGTTGTTGAAAATGCCGCCGCACGAGGCGCAGTCGCCCATCGAGATCACATACTTCGGATCGGGCATCTGGTCGTAGAGCTGGCGCAACACTGGCGCCATCTTACGCGTGACGCGCCCCGCCACGATCATCAGATCGCTCTGGCGCGGCGATGCGCGCATTAGCTCCATGCCGAAGCGCGAAAGATCATAGACTGAGGCCTGCGTGCTCATCATCTCGATGGCGCAACACGCCAAGCCAAACAACATTGGCCACATGCTCTTGGTGCGCCCCCAGTTGATGGCCGCCTCAAGCGTTGTGGTCACTACGCCGAGATTGCCGAGTTTGCCTGCTACTCCCATTCCAAAGCTCCCTTACGCCAGGCGTAATAATGTCCGATTTCTAGCACAATAATGAACACGAGCATCACCAGCAGCGCAGCGAAGCCCAGCTCGCGCACTACCACCGCGAATGGCAAGAAGAACATCACCTCGATGTCGAACAGGATGAATAAGACGGCGATCAAGTAGAACTTGACGGGCAAGCGCCGCATCGCCGGGCCGATCGCTACCATGCCGCTCTCATACGGCTCGAGCTTGCGTGCCGTCGGGCGAAACGGGCCGAGAATACGCGAAATGAATACGACGATGATGCCGACGACCGTCGTGAGCAGCAGCAGGATCGCGACAGGCGCGTATTGATCTAACACAGCTTTCACCTCACTGGCGCGCTAGGCGCACAACTGTTTGGGAAAAATAGAACAATTCTTTGAATAAGTGTAACATGAATTAACAAAAAAGCAAAACCAGAGTTTGTCTGGTGGAAGAGAAAACTTGCTTCCAATTTTAGCCAATCCTCTGAATGCTAACAACTGAGCAATGGCGAGATAGATCGCGCTCCTACCGATCTTGTGGTGTGCCGGGCGGCGTGGCCGTGAAAGTACGCGTAGGTGTGGGCGTGCGTGTGATAGTCGGTGTGCGCGTAGGTGTGGGCGTACGTGTGACAGTCGGTGTGCGGGTGGGTGTAGGCGTGCGCGTGATGGTTGGCGTACGGGTTGGTGTGGGTGTGCGGCTGGGCGTGAGGGTGCGCGTAGGCGTGGGCGTGTTGGTCGGCGTTAGAGTAGCTGAAGGCGTGAAGGTGGCCGTCGGTGTGTTGGTGAGGGTGGGCGTGGGCGTAGCGGTCTCGGTGGGGAGCGCCGTCACCAGTGCCGCCAGCAGAGAGCGCACATCGGCTAGGCGCGGCAAGGTGGCGAATTCCTCAAAATACGCCAGCCATTGCAGGTCGCGGGCGGCTTCGGCGGGGCGGTCGAGGGCACGCAAGGTCAGGGCGCGGTAGTAATGTCCGGCTGCCGTCGAGCGAACGACGAGGGCTTGATTTAGGTCATTGAGAGCAGCCTGATAGTCCCCTTCAAGGTAGCGCACCACTCCGCGATATAGCACAGCGCTGTGGCGCGCCTGTGGAGTCAGCGCCGCCAGCTGATCGTCGGTCAAGCGCTCGGCAGCGGCTGTAAACTGGGCCTCAGAGATATCCTGGCGCATCCAGGCGGCGAGCAGCAGGTCAAGCTGGGCACTGAGCAGCGTGGCATCGCTGGGATTATCGCGCAGCAGGAAGGTTACATCGTCTAGCGCGGTTGTGAAATCGCCCAAAGCGCTGGCAGCTTCCAGACGGCGGCGGCGCACGTCGCTCGTCTCGCGGATGACGAGGGCTGCCTCAAAGGCATCGCGTGCTTCGGCGTAACGGCGCAGGCTCATCAGCGCCTCGCCGCGCGCCAGGAAGACTCGCCGCGCCGTCTCTGAAGTGCGATCGACCACAACAGCTTGCGCATAAGCATCCAATGCCTCGCTCAGGTTGCCTTCGCCCTGTCGGGCGCGGCCGAGCTGCCACCATGCCTCAGTATCGCCGGGATAGTAGATCAAGTAGGCTTGGGCGCCGATCACAGCGCGCCCATACGCCTCGACACGCGCCACCGGATCTGTCTGCGCGGCGGCGATGGCTAAGAGCACCTCATTGCGGACTTGATAGGCGCTGCGATTGAGTGGATCGATATACAGAGCCAGCTCGGCATCGCTCAGGGCGTCGTTCAGGGCGCCGCCGCTCAAATTGATCTCAGCGCGCGCCAGCAAGAGTGGTACATTGCGGGGCGTCTCGCTGAGCGCGTTGCGCAGGACGTCGCGGGCAGCGGCCAGGTTGCCACGCTGTGCCTGCACGCGCGCCGCGATGACAGCCGCCTCTGACCAGCGCCGATCAGCACGGAAGGCGTTCAGGGCATCGCTCAGGGCAGTATCGAGGTCACCACGCGCATAGCTAAGTAGGGCCCGCGCCGCGTGGAAGGCTGGGCTACCAGGATTGCGGTTGGCATCTAGCAGACGCGCCGCCTCACCAGGGCGATTCTGAGCCAGGTAGGCTGTGACCATGTAGTAAATAGTCTCGTAGTAGGTCTCATTCTTGGCTAGCTCCAGACCTTTGCGCTCATCCTCTAGAATTTCGAGTGCGGCGTCATAGTCTTGGGCGCTCAGCAGGGCAATGGCGCGGCGCATCGGCACGGAGCGGACCTCTGGGAAGGCGGGCGTGCTGGTTGGGCTGTAGATGCTGCCAGGGGCAAGGTTAGGGGTCGGTGTGGGAGTACGCGGCACGGCGGGCGTATTGCTTGGCGTGCTGGTCAGGCCGAAGGTTGGTGTGGCACTCGGTGTTTGTGTGGGCGTAGGTGTGTTCGTGCCGCGCTGCGCGACAGCCGTCCCGCCGCCCAGCAAACTCGCGATCAGGAAGAGGATGCCCGCCAGCAGGCCGACTCCGCCGACGAAGGCAGCCCCGATGCGCAGGCGCAGCGCCTGATCGCTCAGCTCGCCCACCCTGCCGCGCCTTTTACGCGTCCAAGCGAAGGGTAG
The DNA here is from genome assembly GCA_046719055.1 of Aggregatilineales bacterium. Lineage (GTDB taxonomy): Bacteria > Chloroflexota > Anaerolineae > Aggregatilineales > UBA2796 > CP2-2F. The sequence continues at coordinate 10,733 of JBDNDQ010000029.1, forward strand.
AGCAGCCTCTGGCAGGGGTTGATAGCCAGCCAGGAAGCGGCCGACTGCCTCGCCTAGGCTGGCAATGCGGCGCTCATCAAGGATTGGCACGGGCGGCTGAGGACGCTCCATGCGCGGGCTGGAGGGCGGCTTGGGCGGCGCCTCAGCCTTAGGTGGACTGAGCGGAGCAGTTGGCGGGCGGGCCGTCGCAGCTAGACCTTGCGGCGGCGGCTGATCTTTTAGGCGGCGGATGGCAGTGCTGCTGGGCGGCTTCACACCGAGCTTTGCCAAGCCCTTGAGCGCATTCTGGTTACCTGGATTGATCTCCAGGATTTTCATCAGGCAGAAGATGCGCTCTTCATCTGTGTTGGCGACGCCAGAAAGCCATAGCCAAGCCGTCTCGTTAGCGACATCGCGCCGAATAGCCTCTTGCAGCAGGCGGCGCGCCTCATCGCGCTGACCTGCCTTCGCTGCCGCGATGCCCTGCTGGAGCAACTGCTGTGCCTGTTCTTTCGCCATATTTCAGCCCTTACTTGCTGCGCCCTGAGCCACGCAGCGCCATTCTAACACGCCACAGCTTGTGCTGCCACTACCAGTCTGAGTAAATCCCTTCAGCTCACAAGGCTATGGCAAGCCACCTGCTTTGCAGTATAATAAGCACTGCAGCAACACAAGGACGCTCAAGACTGAGCCTGAAGGATAACCGCAGTGGCAGTTCACACGCGCTGGACGAGCTTCGACCTGATTTTCTTCGACTGTGATAGCACCCTTTCCGCCATTGAAGGCGTAGATGAGTTGGCGCGCATGAAAGGCAAGGATTTGCGCGTCGGCCTGCTGACCCAGAAGGCGATGGACGGCGATCTTGACCTCGCTGAAGTCTACGGCAAGCGCCTGCAAGCCATCCGCCCGACCCGTGCCCAGCTGGCAGCTATTGAGCAGCGCTACTGGGAAACCCTTGTGCCAGATGCCCAAGCGGTCATTAGCGCGCTGCTGCACTTGGGCAAGCAGGTCTTCATCATCAGCGGCGGCTTAGCAGCGCCTGTACGCGGCTTGGGCAGGCGTCTGGGCATTCCGCCGCAGCACGTGCGCGCCGTTGAGCTAGAGTTCAACGAGCTCAGCGGCGCCTGGTGGAAGTATTACGATCAAGCGGCGGTCAACGGGGCAGCGTACCTGGCCTATGAGCACGGCCCGCTGACGGTCTCGGTGGGCAAGCCCGAGATCGTGCGCGAGCTCTCGCGCGGGTTGTGGGGACGCAAACTGTTCATCGGCGATGGCGTAAGTGACTTGCACACGCGCTCCGTAGTCGACCTGTTCGTAGGCTTTGGCGGCGTAGCGCGCCGCGAGAAGGTCGAGCGCGGCGCTGAGGCGTTCATCATCGCTAACACGCTCGCACCGATTTTGCCGATGGCAGCAGGCGAGGCAGGCCTGATGGCTCTGCGCGGCACGCCTTACCAGGCTGTCATGGCGCACGGCGTGGCGCTCTGCCGCGACCCGCAAGCTGTCAAGCTGAGCGCGTCCCTGCGCAGCGCCTTCGAGGCGACCTTCGGATCGACCGACGCATGAGCTACACACTGGCGCTAGCGCTTGGCACAACTCATTGTGCGCTCGCCTATCAGGAGCGCGGCAAAGCGCCGTGTCTGCTGCATTTGCCCGATCGCAGCGCGCCCGATGGCACTATCCCAACGGCGCTCTACATCGAGGCGGATGCCGCTTTACACGCCGGGCAAGCCGCTCTAGCCTTCTCAGAGAGCCGCCGCCGCTTCACAAACATCCCTGAGCTGCTGTGGGCCCAGCCCGAACCGGCCCCACGCCTGCTCGACGAGGGCACCTGGGATGTGCGCAAGGTCGGCGCTGCATTCTTGGGCGCAGTCTTCGAGGTGCTGCCTTTCCCCATCACAGAGCTGGAGCGCCTGATCGTCAGCGCGCCACCCCTTGAGAGCGCACACATCGCCACGCGCTACGCCCGCTGGTTGCACGAGTCTCTTACAGGGCTCGGCCTGCCCGAGGCGCGCTTATATCTGATGAATGAGCTCGACGCTGCAGCCTTGCGCGGCGGTGTGTGGTCGGCTGAGGCGCCGACGCTGCTTGTACAAGCCGCCTCAAAGGGCTCGTTCATCGCAAACTTTGCCTATCTCGCCACTGCCAAGACGCTCAGTGCGCGCTTCGATCAGGTGCTGCACCAGGGCGTGCCCTTCGCCAGCCTGATGACTCAGCGCTTCACAGCCCAGACCTTCGCCGATACCTTAGCCGATTGCTTCGCCTATGCCGCTGAGCAAGGCCTCTATCCCGCTGATTTGACCTATATACTGCTCACTAACGCCGATGAGCCGCCCGCCTGCATCCGGGCTGCTGAGCAAGTTTGGGCGGCGCACTGTGCGCTCTCGACAGGCGTTCGCGCCATTGCTGAGGGTCTGCTGGGCACGCCGCCATATCTGCAAAACAGCTACGGTTTGCGCTATCAAGCTGCCGATGGGGCCTATGCCTATCTGGAGCTTGCACCCAGCGGTACAGCCTTTCCAAGCGCGCTGCGCACCTTGCGCCTGGCTGCAGCCTACGACGATCAGCCTGCCTTAGAGTTCGTGATCGGCATGTTCGACCCTGAGGCGAAAGGGCGAATCACGCTGGACGCCGCCGACGCAACGCCCAGCTACAGCCTAGAGCCGAGCGAGCTGGGCGCCATCGCCCTGAACGAATTCGCGCCGCCGCTGCGCCTCAACCTCGTCCCGCCCATCCGAGCCGCCGAGCCGCGCCTAGAGGCCACCTTCCGCCTTGATGAACAGCGCCAACTCCGCCTGACTGCCACCGATATACGTACAGGCGCGCTGTTGGCTGATGACGCCGTGATCACAACTCTGTACTAATGTCTATATGAGCCAATCTTACGCGCCTGCCCTTGCCCAACCGCCTAACCCAGCGCGCCGCCTGACCGATGCGCAATTTGCTCATCGCCTGCACCACCTTGAGAATCTCTCGGCTGAGGTGCTGCGCGTTGCGCTGTGTTACGGTCAGCGCATGACTCGCCGCGCTGCTGCCGAGAGCCTGGCCCAACAAGCCGATGCTGAGGCGCTAGCAGCCGCTGAAGAGGCGCTCAACAGCTGCGCGCCCGCCGCTCGCACCGCTGTAGCCCGTCAGCTGGCCGCCTTTGACTGGGATGACGCGCAGCTGCTCTGGTCGGCAGCCCTCGCCGATCCCGATCCGCAGGTGCGCACTGCCGCCCTTCACGCCCTCTTCGAGGTAGACGCGCCTGAGGCGCTCGATCGGCTGGCAGAGGCATACGACTGGGTGCGCTCGCCGCGCCTGCGCGCCGCCATCCTTGAACATTGGGCGGAGCGCGGCGGAGTTACACATCTCGACCGAGTGCGCGCCGCGCTGGACGATCCCTCGCCGCACGTCTGTTATTACGCAGCAACTGCCCTGCTAGACCTGCTAGCAGAGGCAGCGCTAGCGCTGCTGGCAGCGGCAATCCTGCGGCGCGAGGGCTCAGCGCGCGAGGCGCTGCTGCGCGGCGTGTTCAACGCGACGAACTATTTGGGCATTCAAGTTGCCGAGAGCGCCGATTGTGATGCCATGCTGGAGGCACTTGCGGTCGCCTTGCGCGATCCCGAAGCCGACGTGCGCCGTACGGCGATCTGGTTGGCGGCTTGGATTGCACATCCGCGCGCTGCGGCGCTCCTTGAACAGGCATTCCGCGCCGAAACTCAGCCTGAGGTGCAGGCCTACATGCTCTACGTCGCCGTCAACCTGAATGCGCCGAGCGCACAGGTGCTCCTGAGCGAGGCGCTGCACAGCACCGAGCCAACGCTGCGCGATCAAGCCGTCTTTTTGGCGCAGCGCAAGGTATGACGCGCATCACCAATCCCGCTAATCCGACTATTAAGGCGTATCGTGCACTGCGCCAGCGCAAAGCGCGCACCGAAAGCGGCTTGTTCCTTGCAGAAGGCATTCGCCTGGTGGCGGAAGCCGTCCAGCTAGGCGCGCCACTCCAGGCACTGATCTACGCCCCTGAGCTGCTCAGCAGCCCGTTCGCGGAACAGATTTTGGTGCAGGCGGCGCAGACGGGCGTTCGCATCCTAGAAGTGAGCGCCCAAGTCTTTGCGGGTCTCTCCGGTAAGGAGAATCCAGTCGGCTTAGCAGCTGTGGCGCATCAGGTGTGGTGCCCGCTGAGCGCAGTCACCTTCACACTTGAGAAATTGTGCTGGGTGGCGCTAGATGCGCCGCAAGATGCGGGCAACATCGGGACGATCTTGCGCACTTGCGATGCCGTCGGGGCGGAGGGCGTGATTCTGTTAGGCAACGCCGCTGATCCCTACGATCCGAACAGCGTGCGCGCCAGCATGGGCGCTATCTTCACCCAGAAATTAGTGCGCGCTACCCATACAGACTTCCTGGCGTGGGTGGCGGGCACGTCGGCCCGCTTGATCGGCACGGCGGGCGAGGCGCAGACCGACTACCGCGTTGCTGACTACGCCAAGCCGCTCATCCTGCTGATGGGCAGTGAGCGCGCCGGGCTGCCAGAGCCGCTGAAGGCGGCCTGTCAGGCTTTGGTGCGCCTGCCCATGCGCGGGCGCTGCGACTCGCTGAACGTGGCGGTGGCATGTGGCGTCATGCTCTACACAATTCTGAGTGCGCAACAAGCAGGCGAGCTCTAGCGTAATAAAGTAAAATGAGCACCTCTAAGGGAAGGCGCTGTGGACGACCAACAGTATCGAGCAATCCGCAAGGCGGCGGAAAAGCGCGTCAAGAGCCGCATAGAATTCTATGAGCACCTAGCTGCCTATGTGATGGTCAACGCGATGCTAATTCTCGCCTTTGGCTTCCCATTCTGGATGATCTTTGTAACTTTCGGCTGGGGTGCAGGCTTGATCACACATGGCATCCAGGTCTTCCTGGATGATCCATCCCGCCGTGAGCGCGCCATCGTCCGCGAGATGGAGCGGCTGGGCTACACGCCCAGCGAACAAGAGAAGCCTAAGCGCAGTCGAGTCAAGCTGGCTGACGATGGTGAATTGGTCTATGAGGATGAGGCGGATGCCTACGACGCGGAAGAGGTTCCGCGCCGTAGGCGCGACTATTAGTGTGTGGCAAGCGCACGGAAGCGCGCCCAGACCTCTGAGGCACGCGTGCGCGCCTCCGCTGCGATGGCAGCCTCATCCAGCGTCAGGAGCTGCCGATCCCACATCAAAACGTTGCCCGCAGCAATGGTTGCTGTGATGGCTGACGACTCGAAGCCGAAAATGGCGTGCCACGGCAAATTTTCTTCGGTCAGCGGCGTGAAGGGATGATAGTCCACCACCATTAAGTCGGCGGCAGCACCAACCGAGAGCGTGCCGAAGGTCTCATCAGGGAAGAAGACCTCTGCTAGCGCCGCGTTATGATCTACGGCAACGCGCACAATCGACTCAGCATCAGCCGCACGCGGATCGCGATTGATGACCTTATGCAACAAGTATGCGGCACGCCATTCATCAAACATGGCGTTGCCCATGCCATCGTTGCCCAAGCAGACCTTCACGCCGCCGCGCAGCATGTCATCGAAGCGCATGGCGCCCACCCCGTTCTTCATATTGCTGCGCGGCTGATGTGTCACCCACGTCTCGGATTGGCGCAACAGCTCCATCTCCCACGCATCAACATGGACGGCGTGCGCAGCGATGGTACGCCTGCCCAGAATGCCTGCGCGTTTCAGGCGGCGCACCACCCGCACGCCAGAGCGCTTCAGGCTGTCGTCCTCGTCGGCTTCGTGCTCAGCCACATGAATGTGGAAGCCCGTCTCGAAAGCTTCTAGCGCACGCACGCACGCGGCTAACGTCTCATCGGAGAGCGTCAGGCTGGCGTGCAATCCGAAAGCGCCGCGAATGGACGGATGATCGTCAACTTCTCTCAGAAAGCGTAGATTTTCAGCGATGCCCGCCTGTGCCTGCGCCTCGCCATTGCGATCGGTCACTTCGTAGCACAACACAGCGCGCACGCCTGCTTGCTCTGCCGCCTGCGCAATCACGCTCAAGCTGCCGTCGATAGCGTTCGGGCTGGCGTGATGGTCGATCAGGAGCGTAGTGCCATGCTTGACTGCATCGACGAGGCTGACCAGCGCAGAGAGCCGCACATCCTCCAGGGTGAGCGCGCGATCGAGATTCCACCACAGTTTTTTGAGAATTTCGGGGAAATTGCGCGGCGCATCGTTTGGGATAGCCAAGCCGCGCGCGAAAGCGCCGTAAAAGTGCGTGTGGGCACAGATATTGGCGGGCAAGACCAGCTTCCCACCTGCATCGCGGCGCACCTGATCGGGGTAACGCGTTTCCAGGTCGGCAGCCTTGCCGATCTCGGCGATGCGCCCCTCGCGGATGAGCAGGGCGTGATCGGGCAGGATCTGGCGCGGCGTCCAATTAACGAGCGTGGCATTTGTAAGCAACATGTGTGAACTACCTTTGTTAGAATGTTCACAGTCTGGGACAACAACTTTCATGACACTAAAGCTGCACCATAGGTCGAAATGGTGCAAGCGTTGAAAATCAGCGAGCGTTCAGGCGAGGAAGCTCTCGCCCAATGCGCTGGGCGTGCGGGGCTGTTCCTAGCCGTTGAGCGGCTGCAGTGCGCCGTTGTAGCCGCGCCCAACCCCGCGATAGACGAAGCCAAGCGCTTTGAGCCGCTCTGCGTCATACAGATTGCGCCCATCTACCATAACTTTCTGACGCATCACAGCGCCAATGCGGGCAATATCGAGCGCCTTAAACTCGTTCCACGGGGTGGTAACTACGATGGCATCGCAACCTTGCGCTAGCTCGTAAGGATCGGCGGCGAGTTGCACAAACGGATAGGCGCGTGCCACATGCTCCATGGCTGCCGGATCGTAGCCACGCACTGTGGCGCCTAAGCTGTGCAGCATCTCGGCGATCTCCAACGCCGGCGAAACGCGAATATCATCCGTATTCTCCTTAAACGCCAAGCCGAGCAGCGCAATCACTTTACCGCTCAAATCGCCGAGCAAGTCCTGCAGTTTGATGATGATCTGCTTGCGCTGCGTGCGATTAATGCCCATGACGGCGTGCAGCAGCTCCGGATTGGTGCCGTGCACCTGCGCCATGTAGGCCAGCGCCTTAACATCCTTCGGGAAGCAGCTTCCGCCATAGCCGACGCCCGGCTCCAAGAAGTGATGCCCGATGCGCTTATCATAGCCCATACCTTGCGCCACCTCTTTCACATCCGCGCCCAGCGCCTCACAGATGTTGGCGATCTCGTTGATGAAGCTGATGCGCGTAGCGAGGAAGGCGTTGGAAGCGTACTTGATCATCTCAGCGGTGCGCAGGTCTGTGATGACGATTGGCGCGCGCAAGGGCAGATGCAGCTGGGCCACCTTGTTGGCCGCCTCTTTATCGGTGGAGCCGAGCACAGTCCGATCGGGATTGAAGAAGTCGCGCACGGCAGAGCCCTCGCGCAGAAACTCTGGGCAGCTGACGACGGCAAAGGGGATCGGGCGCGGCTGGTGCTCGCGGATGATGTTAGCAACCCAATCACCTGTGCCGACAGGCACAGTAGACTTATTGACGATCACCATCTCGTGATCCATCGCCTTCGCAATCGACTCGGCCGCCATGCGCACATATTGCAAGTCTGCCTCGCCGTCCACGCCTTCTGGCGTGCCAACGCAGATGAACACGAATTCGGCATCGCGCAGGGCCTCTTCGTAGCTCGTGGTGAAGCTCAGGCGCTCTGCCTTGACGTTACGATCGATGATCTCTTTCAAGCCCGGTTCGTAGATCGGCAAGATGCCTTGCTTTAAATTCTCGATGCGCCTCTCGTTGATATCTAAGGCAACTACGCGATTACCCAGATCGGCAAAGCAGGTGCCGGTCACCAAGCCGACATACCCAACACCGATCACTGCGATGTTCTTCATGAACGGAACTGACTCCTGAACAAGATTGTACGAATCATGCTGCTCATTATAGCTAATTTAAGATGAGTGGCGTGTCGGCGTGCTAAAATGGTTGAAAATCCGCCTGGAGCACCTTGCTGTGAAAAGCATACCACGTTTTGCTGCGCTTGAGGCCCTGCCTGAGGGCTATCGCTTAGTGCGGCGCATCACGCTGGAGTCGCAGCGCCTGGTCATCCTTTTGAACCTGGCAGGCTTAGGCCTGCTCATCGCCGCTGTGCTTGGCTATCAGCTGTTCTACAACTTTCTGCAAGCGCGTGGGCTGGCGCAGGGTGTCAACCCGCTGGAGGGCACTAGCACCTTACTCTTCGCCATCCTGAGCCTGCCCGCGCTCTTCTTGATGCTCGCCGTGCACGAGCTGATTCACGGCGCAGCCTTTCAGCTCTTCGGCGCCAAGCCGCGCTACGGCATCAGCTTAGAGAAGGGCGTCGCTTTTGCTGCTGCAGACCGCTACTACCTGACGCGCGATGCCTACAGCATCGTTGGCTTGGCGCCGTTGTTGGTGCTCACGTTCGTTACGCTGGCGCTAATGACCAGCACGAGCGGCGAGACGAACATGCTGATCGCCCTGATCGGCGCGGCGAACATCAGTGGCAGCGTGGGCGATCTGTGGTTCATCGCGATCTGTCGGCGCTTCCCGCCGGATATGCTGGTGCGCGATTTTGGCGAAGGCGGCGAGCTCTACCTGCACGGCGACTACTCAACGTTGTAAGTAATGGTGAAGACGTTATTCGCCTCGCCGTCGGCGCCCTCTGCCACCTCGTTTTTGATATCGAGCGTAAGCTTGCCGATCAAATTGGTGCCTTGCGTGCGCAAGGTGACGGGCATCGGCGGCAAAGTGAGCGACGTGCCAGCCGGAATTGGCGGCACAGCCAGCTGACTGCGCTCGTTATCGGGTTGGAAGACGCCCTCTAGCAGCGAGGAACCCGCATCGACTGTGCCCTGATTGCGCAGCGTGATCAGCACGTTGAACGTCTGGTTGACTCTCGGCGTGCCGCCCATGATGGTGGCTGAGACGATGATGAGATCGGCTGTACCAGCGACAGTGCTAGTCGGCGCGAGGCCACCAGGCGGCAAGGGTGAGGGGGTAGGGGTTGGCAGCTCTTCTAGGGTGGCGGCTAGAGGCACGGCAGCAGTCTCGCCGCTGATCTGCATCCATTCAGGATTGTTGATCACCCAGCCGCGCAGGGCGCCGCGCTCGATCACCCACCATGTACGCTCTGAATTGCGCCCAATGATCAGCGCCTCATCACCACGACTGAGCCTGCCAATCCGCTCGGAGTTGGCATCCGGGCGCGCGCGCACGTTCAAAAAGTCGAAGGTGACGCGCAAGCGCGGCGCATCAAGGCTGATCAGCGTCTCGGCGGCGCTTGGCGAGGGCGTTGGCGTGTTGAGCGTGAAGGCTGTGCCGGCTGGCTCGACGGTTGGGAGCGCTGTCGGCGTGTTGAGGGGCGCCACTCGCGTTGGCGCGTTAGTGCTGCGCAGCGCCGCTTGAGCAGTTGATGCCGCAACGACCTGCACAGCGATGCCCACCTCGCCGATGCTGCTGCCATCAGCGCGGAAAGCTTGCGCTGTGATCAGGTAGCCACGTGGCTCTCGCGGCTGCCAGGCTTGCTGGGCGCTGAAGCGCGTCTGTCCCTGCGAGATGGGCGCAGGTTGGCTGCCCAGCAGGACGCCATCCACGCTGAAATCGATGCGCGCCACGCCACCGCCATTATCTGCAGCAGCAGCCGCTAGCATGATGGTCGTACCGACCAGGATCAGGCTGTTATTTTCGGGCGCGATGAAATCGAGCGACCATGTGGGCGTGCTGATGGGCGTACGCGGCACTCCACCGAGTTGAAAAGTGCAAGCTAGGGCGGTGCCCGCCAACACGCCAAGAGCTAGCAACCCGTCTAGGGCTATACGAATTTTTTGCTTCCGCAACGAATCACCTCGCACAGTGCACATGAGCGTGCAAAGTCAGATTGCAACTCTAGCAGATCTAATGTCGAGGCGCTAGAGCTGCGCAGCGGGCGTATAGGGAACGCCTAATTTATGCTACACTAAGCAAGCCTTATGCTTTCGATCTATGCGGAGAAATGCTCATGTCAGATGCAGTACCACTGCCAACGTTAGATGATGAACGACACCCTATTCACACCCTACGCAAAGAGCTAAATGAGCAGCGCAAGCAGCGTGAACGTGTTGAGCAGCTCCTGCAAGATTTCACCGGGAAGCTCTATGCCGGCTTTGAGCAGGCTGTAGAGATAGCTTTGCAGATGGGCATCAAGGGCTTACACAAGCCGCGCCGCTTACCGCATCCCGCTGGCGGCTGGCGGCAAGCGCTGCAGCTGCAGATCGAAGACTGGTTCGTCGTTATCGTACCGCTGGTCGGGGCGGCACGCCCTAACATCCGCGATGAGGCACGCCTGCCTAACGCGCGCTTCAAAGAGCTGTGCGCGCGTATCGCGCTGTTCATTGGCGATGAGCCAACGGGCGAGTCGTTCTATGATGTGCTGATCTTCTCGGATGCCTCGTGGTTTGCTTGGGGCTACGGCTGGCCGCGTATGGCCGATGCCATCGAGGCAACCGATTTCAATTACCTCGCTTTTGAGCTGCTAGCAAGCTTTGCGAAAGATATCCGCACAACGTGGCGCGTGCGGCGCTCTAAAGGCCTTGCCGAAGGGGCGACTCAGCTGCAACATGCACTGGACGCTAAAAAACGTGTTTACACGTTCGGTCTGCCTGGCGATGAGTGACAAAAGAGGCGGCCTGATGTGCCGCCTCTCGGTTTTAGGTCGGTCAGGCGCGTGGCGCACTGCGCGGACGGCTACGCGGCGGCACAGTGTAGACGATCAGGCGCGAGCCGCACAGTGTGCGACCGTTCAAGCGTTGGGCAGCTAGCCGTGCTGCTTCTGGCTCAGCCATCTCGACGAAAGCAAAACCGTGCAAGCCATGCTGCGTGTTGCGCACCAGATTGATCGCCTCGATATCGCCTATCTCGGCAAACAGCTCGCTCAGGTGCTCTTCGGTCACTTCAGCGGGCAGATCACCTACGTACAGTCGCTTGTGATTCATTGGTTTCACGTTGTGCGCTCGGTTAAAGCCGCGCACGTCTCCTCTCTAGTGATTTTTCTATTTGCTTCGCTTGTGGCAGTTTTCTTCACAAACTTCACAAAGGTAAGTATAAAACGAATTTTGTAAAGAAGAGGCGTTGTTTAGAAAATTTTACAATCTCTTGACACTTTTTTCACAGCGACGTAACAGATACATAATAACTGCTTACAGCAGTGAGCTGCGCCCTGCAAGCATAGGACTATCTTTGACTAAGCGATGTCAGGTCAGATGCGCTTGGCGTAGAGCCCTTCACGCCAGTTGCGCCGTATCGCAAAAATCTCACGGAGGATGCCGAGCGAGTCCTTGATGAGACGCATGCGGCTATCCGGATCAAAGTACCAGTTGATAGGCACTTCGGCGATGCGATAGCCGCGCTTCTGCGCTAGGAAGAGGATTTCTACGTCAAAGCCGATGCCGTTGATCACACTGACGCCGAACAAGTCTTCGGCGGCGCGCGCTGTGAAAGCCTTGAAGCCGCACTGCGTATCCTCGAAGCCGCGCACAGCCAACAATTTGATGATCAGGTTGTTGATGCGCCCCATGAAGTGGCGATGCCACGGCTCGTTGTAGCGGCGGGCGCCTTTTGCCTCGCGCGAGCCGATGATCACATCGTAGCCTTCCAACTTAGGCGGCAGAAAGTTGCTCACTTCCTCAATCGGCATCGAGAGATCGGCATCGCATAGGAAGCGATAAGCGCCGCGCGCCGCCAACATGCCGCGCCGCACCGCACGCCCTTTGCCACGCGGCTCGCCCTCAAACAGACGCACATAGGGATGCTTCTGCATGAAGGCGCGCACCACACCGACTGTATCGTCCGTGCTGCCGTTCTCGACCACGATCACTTCAGCACGGTAAGGTTGTTGCTCCAGAAAGGCGTCGATCTTGCGCAGACTTTCGGGCAGGCGCAACGCCTCGTTCAGCGCAGGGATGATAATCGAGAGGAAGGGATGGTCAGCCTGTGCAGACGGCATTGCAACTGGCTCTGACACGAATTGCATCCTACTTTCATGCATGTTGCAAGCGCGCCCGGATGGCAGCGCGGCAGAATCATACCACATTCGCACAGATTCCTCGCGAGCGTAGTGGGCGCAGCGCTCAGTGCGCTGCACCCGAGCCCTTCAACTGATGGGCATCAGCGGAATGATCTGATCAGCGGGTGGCAGCTGCACGCCACGAGCAGCCTTCGGCTTCACAGGCGGGCACTCCCACGCTTCGGCGGGCGTTTGGCTGCGCAGCTCAGCGAATTTGGGCAAAATCCCGCAGGCGAAGCATTTGTTGCGGCAATCCACGCGCGTCTCGCCGCGCTGCGACATCAAGTAATCTTCTAGCAGGAACTTCTTCTTGACGGCAGCATCGATGTGATCCCAAGGGAAGATTTCATCAAGCGGACGCGGCCGATGCGTGTAGAAATCAGGGCTCAAGCCTTCAGCCGCAAACGCCGCGCGCCACAGCTCGGGCTTGTGCTGATCCTGCCAGGCATCGAACTTAGCGCCACTCTGCCAGGCGCGCAGGATCACCTTGCCTAGACGGCGATCGCCCCGCGAGAGAAAGCCTTCAAAAAGCGTCTCTTGCGGATTATTCCAGCGTAGGCGCAGGCCGCCACCGCGCAGCTCCCGCTTGAGCAAGTCCTGCTTGGCGTACATCTGCTCCAGGCTATCCAGTGGCGACCACTGGAAGGGCGTATGTGGCTTAGGGATGAATGTGCTGACGCCGACGTTAACGTTCGCCTTGCTACCGTGAAACTTGCGCCCTTCCGCTAGAACCGCCCTTGACAGGTCGGCGATCGCCTGCACATCCTCAAGCGTCTCGCTGGGATGCCCGATCATGAAATATAGCTTGATGGTGCGCCAGCCGCGCCTGTAAATCTCGCGGGCGGTCTCTAGCACTTGCGCATCGGGCACGTATTTGTTGATGATATCGCGCATTTTCTCGGTTGCCGCCTCTGGCGCAAGCGTGAAGCCGCTGCGCCGCGTATCGCGCAGAGCGTCCATCAGATCGGCGCTCATGGTCTCGATGCGCAGGCTGGGCAAGCCGATGCTGAGCCCCTGCGCACCCCAGCGATCGCCGATCTCGCGCACCAGGCGTTTGACGTGCGTGTAATCGGATGAGGAGAGCGACAGCAGGCCGATCTCCTCGAAGCCAGTGTTGCGCACAATTTGATCGACAGCTGCTACCACCTCTTCTACCGTCCGCTCTCGCACGGGGCGGGTGACCATCCCAGCATGGCAGAACCGACAACCACGCGTGCAGCCGCGCATAATCTCGATCGGTGCACGGTTGTGGACGGTATCCACATTCGGCACAATAAAGCGCGTAAACGGCTCAGGCAAGATCGGCACAATGCGCTTGAGCACGCGCGGCGGCGCCTCTGGTACGTTGGGCCTCACAGCAGCGATGGTGCCATCCGTGTGGTAGTGCACATCGTAAAAGCGCGGCACATAAATACCCTGCACCTGCGCTAGGGCGCGCAATTGGGCTTCACGGGATTGTCCGCGCGCTGCCATCAGCACGTTCGCAATATCGAGGATGATTTCCTCGCCCTCGCCGATCACAAACGCATCGATGAAGTCGGCCATTGGCTCAGGGTTGTAGCAGGCGTGCCCCCCAGCAATCACTAACGGATAGCGTTCGTCACGCTCCACAGCCAGCACAGGCATACCTGCCAGGTCGATCAGGTTCAGCGCGTTGGTGTAGAGCTGCTCGTAGGGCAGGCTAATGCCTAGCAGGTCGAACTCGCGGATCGGGCGCTTGCTCTCGAGGCTGTAGAGCGGGATGCCATGCTGGCGCATCAGCGCTTCCATATCCAGCCATGGGCAGTAGACGCGCTCTGCCAGCATGTTGGGCTGCTTATTCAAAATATCGTAAAGGATCATCAGCCCGAGATTAGACATGCCCAAGTCGTAGATATCCGGGAAGGCCAGCGCGGCGCGGAAAGCAACCGCCTCCCAATTTTTGCGCACGCTATTATACTCGCCGCCAACGTAGCGCCCCGGCTTCACCACCGAGAGCAACAAGCGATCTAAGTGGCGTTCGATCTGTTCAGGTGTCATCACTCACTTCCTTTGGCGTGCTACAATACGATAACTGAGCGCAAATTGCTTGCTTGAAAAGGCACAATTGTGAGCCATGAGCCAATTTTACCGCAATCAGCCGCCTGAACAACCGCCCCATGAGCCTAAACCACCTCAGAATTACAGACCTGAGGACTATCTAGGCACGCGCAGAGATGATCAAGCGCCGCGCCACCTCTACGAGATCGTGATGGCACAGCTGCCGTCATGGCTGCCGCGCGATCCGCTTGTGCTGGGCGCAATTCTGGCTGCCAGCACGATCGGCAGCTTCTGCCTGCTCGGACTGTGCCTGCTGATCGCCCTCTCTGAGAGCAGCATCCCGCGCCCAAGCACCCCAACCTTCGCTGCAGCTGCTACGATCACGCCCATCTTCGTAACTGCCACGCCAGAAGTCTCGCCCATGCCGCCCTACGACCCGTCGCGGATCGGCAGTTTCCTCAACCCGTTCATAGATGCCAACCTGGAAGATATGCAGGCGATCGCCATCGAGGTGCTAGACCCCGTTACGGGCAGCTATGTGCGCAGTGCGCCCATCAACGCTAACACACTGGAGATGCAGCAATTTATCACTGCATTTAACATTGCGCAGGCGATCACAGCGCCTGATTTCAGCTGTCCCAACCATGTGCGTTTCCTAATCGCGCGCGCCGACGGCTCGCTCATCGCCATCGGCGCCTGCTTGAAGGGCGTAGTGATTCTGCGCGGAGCCGATATTCCGAGTTTAGGCGGCAACGACCTGCCAATGGGCCCGTACTTCACCGATATCCTGACGCCTTACCTGCCCAGCACCTATCAGGCATTGCTGCAGCGCTAATCCTTCTGAAACGCCGCGTCGAAAGCAACAGCGGATGGCGCAATATCGGCGCGGCGCACCACCTGAACTGCTTCAGCCGCACCTGCCTCACGCGCCATGCCGCTATCTTCCCACTCAACCGAGAGCGGCCCGCTATAGCCGACAGCGTTCAGGCTGCGCACGATCTGCTCGAAGTCGATCTCACCACGACCGGGCGAGACGAAATCCCAGCCGCGCCGCCGATCGCCGAAGGCAAGGTGCGAGGCAAGGATGCTGCGCCGTCCATCCAGGCGCTTGAGCGAGTCTTTGATGTGGACGTGGTAGATGCGATCGGCGAACTCCTCAATGAAGGCGACCGGATCGATGAATTGGTGGTTGAGATGGCTCGGATCGAAGTTGATGCCAAAGGCAGGACGCCGCTTGATCGCCGCCATCGCCTTATGGGTCGTCACGATATCGTAGGCGATCTCGGTCGGGTGCACCTCAAGGGCAAAGCACACGCCCACCTCGTCAAAGACGTCTAGAATGGGGTTCCAGCGCGCTGCAAAATCGGCATAGCCCGCCTCGATCATGGCGTCGCTGGTCGGCGGGAAGCGATACAGCAAGTGCCATACGCTGCTGCCTGTGAAGCCATTCACCACCTTAACGCCCAGCTTGGCAGCTGCGCGGGCCGTATCCATCATCTCCTGCGCGGCACGCTGCCGCACGCCCTCAGGCTCACCATCGCCCCATACGTGCGGCGGTAAGATGCCCTTGTGGCGCTCATCGATCGGATCGCAGACGCACTGCCCCACCAGGTGATTGCTGATCGCGAAGCAGCGCAAGCCGTGCTTAGCGAGGATATCCAAGCGCGACTGGATATAGCCATCCTCGCTCAGCGCGCGCGAGACCTCGAAATGATCGCCCCAGCACGCCAGCTCAAGCCCATCGTAGCCCCACGCCGCCGCTTTTTCCGCCAAGATGCTCAGCGGAAGGTCTGCCCATTGCCCTGTGAATAAAGTAACTGGTCTAGCCATGCTCAAAACTTCCCCTCAAGGCACTTTTTGCCGCCAATTGTAGCACGCCAGCCGCTCTAGAGCAGCCAACGGAAGCCCACAGCGCGTCCTAAGCGCACTAACGCAACGGCTAAAAGTGCCTTGCCGAAGTCGGCGAGGATGAACGGCGCCACACCGAGCGCGATGGCGCGCTCCCAGCTGCCTACATAGCTGAACATGACCGCTGCGCCGCCCATGTAGACAATCAAGACGGCTGCACAGCAAATGGCGAAAGCCAACCATGTGCTGCGTCCGCGCCCGAAGCCTGCCAAGGCCGCGGCAGGCAAAAAGGCGAGTAAGTAGCCCGCCGTCGGGCTGGCGAAAGCTGCCGCGCCCAGCCCACGCGCATCCCACGGGAAGCCTGAGAGGATAGCTGCCAGATAGGCGCTCACGCTGAGTGTCGCCTCGCGGCTGCCCAAACTCAAGCCTAAAAGCAAGACTGCCAGCACCTGAAAGGTGATCGGCACAGGTGTATTCGGCAAGCTAACCGTGATTTTGGCGGAGAGGCTGAGCAAGAGGACGGCAAGGCTGATCCGCAGCGACAGCAGAGCGATCGCCCTGAGCGACCGCGCCTGAACGTGTGTATGCATAGCACTCACTTTCCGTTGCAAACCGGGTTGAGACTGTGGCAAATTATAATCGAGTCTCGCGCAGGGGGCGAGTCACTCAGCGCGCACCATCGGCGAGCGCGGCGTCAAATGTACAGGGCAGGTTGTCAGGGGAGCAGCTGGGTGGTTGGGGAGCATGTATGCCTTTCGCGCGCAGCATGGCGCTAAGAGCGCACAGTGGCAAGCCGATCACATTGGTGAGGCAGCCCTCGATGCGCTCAACAGGCTTGAAGAGCGAGTCCTGCACGGCGTAGCCGCCTGCTTTATCGAAGGGCTCGCCGCGCGCGATGTAGGCTTCGATCTCAGTATCGCTGTAGCTGCGCATGTGGACGGTCGTGACTGTGAGCGAGGTCTGCACTTCGCCAGTGGCGAAATCGCGCAGGGCCACGCCCGTATAGACTTGATGCGCTCTGCCGCGCAAGGCACGCAACATAGCGCGTGCCTCTTGAGGCGTGTCAGGCTTGCCGATGATAACTCCATCCAGCACGACGGTTGTGTCAGCGGTCAGGATGTAGGTCTCGGGGATCAGGCGCTCAGGTGGTAGGGCCATCGCTTTGGCGCGGCACAGGCGCAGCACATAGGCATCGGGCGGCTCGGCAGGCAGAGGGCTTTCATCCACCTCAGGGCGGGCTACCTCAAAAGATAGCCCGACTGCAGCGATCAAGGCACGACGACGCGCCGAGCTGGAGCCTAGCAGGAGTGGCGGCATGGTCAGCTAGTTTTTGCGCAGGGCGTCGAAGTCTTCCTCTTCGTCCTCGTCGTCGAAGTCCTCAAAGTCTTCATCGTCGAGGTCTTCCTCATCAAGGTCTGCGAAGTCGAAGAAGGCGCCGTGAACATGCCCATGCCTGATCTCTTCGGGCGTCGCCTCGCGGATATTCAGCACTTCCACGTCAAAGAAAAGCGTTTTGCCGGCTAGTGGGTGGTTATAGTCCAGTGTGACGCTCTCGGTGCTGAGGGCGCTGATGACAGCATCCACGTAGTTATCGTCGTCGTCTGCAAGGGTGACTGCCATGCCAACAGCTAGAGGCGCATCGCTGGGAAACTGGTGGCGCGGCACAACTTCGATATCTTCAGGATCGTAGTCGCCGTAGCCATCAGCAGGCGCAACTTGAACTTGCTTGCTCTCGCCAACGCGCATGCCGGTCAGCGCGCGCTCCAAGCCGGGGATGATGTTATTGGCGCCATGCAGATATTCCAATGGATCTTCGGCGTCCGCCGCATCTACAACTTCGCCGTTTTCCAGCTTCAGTGTGTAGGCGAGGGCAACCACAACGTTATCTTGAACTGTCTCGGGCATCTGGGAACCTTTCCTCACGGCATTTCGCCGTCTTTCAAGCAGCAAGGCATTATAGCGGGCTATGTAGTATCTGTACAGCGTTGGTTTCACAGAGGCGTCAGATGCGCCTGCGCCCACTCCTCGTACGCCTGGCGCAGCCACATGGTCTGGGGGCCCGGCCTACCATCAGCGATGATCTGCCCGTCAATGATCACAATCGGCACCACACCGCGCGAGGCGCTGGTCAGAAAAGCCTCTTCTAGCGCCCACAACTCGCCCCTATGGACTGGCTCAAGGCGCACAGGCAGATAATTGGGCGCCAGCTCAAGGATGGCACGCCGCACAATGCCGCTCAGCACGCCTTCGCCTGCTGTGCGCAGCTCGCCGTCCATCACAGCGTAGAAGTTGCTGCTCAAGCCCTCTAACAGGAAGCCCTCTGGCGAGATCAGCACGCCTTCATAGGCGCCCTCAGGCAAGGTTGCTGCCTTGCGCTCGGTCAGCCAGCCAGTCGTTTTGGCGGCGGGATTATGACGCACCAATGGCACAGTTGCCACGCGCACGCCCTGCTGAATGACCTCAGGCGGGATCGGCTTGAAGGGCTCGACACTCAAATAGATATGATCAGGTTGCGCGCGCGGCACCGTGATCCGAAAGCGCGACTCCGCGTAGCCGCCCCGCTCGATCAGAGCGCGCAGCGCTGCCCGCAGCGCTGGGCGATCCAGCTGCAGCGGAATGTCTTCTAGGCGTGCCGATTCCTCAAGACGATCGAAATGCTCATCTAGCATCAGGACGTGGTCGCGGTTGAAGGTGCGCGTGATAGTGTAAATACCTTCCGGCTCAAACGGGACGGCTGCTGCCAACGAGTCAGCTTGGTAGGGCGCCTCACGCAGGCCGTCGGGCGTCAGAATGGCGATCGGGATGCTCATTGGAGCGCATTTCTAGCGCCGATACAGCGCAACGACTACAGGCACGCCCTTCAGGCTGGGGATGAACTGATTCGGGCCGCCAGTGGCGATATACAAGCTCGTGGATGAGCCGCCGTCCATGTTCAAGGCAAAGTCGATGTTCAAGCCGCTGTTGCCCAGCCAGTTGGCCAGCTCGCCCAGCGTGACGCCAGCGTACACGGTCACGATGAACAGGATGCGCCCGAGTTTATCCTGCGCGATGACGGTGCGGGCTGCCCGCACTTGCGCCACATCCGGATTGATCGGCGCAACGTAACCGTAAGACATTAACATCGGGAATGCCTGCGCCGCTTGCTGAAACTGCTCGCCCTGACGGAACGGCTCTAGCCACAGGGAGCGCACACGTGGCACGCCATCCTTCACCTGAAAAACGCCAGCGTCGTTGCGCGTGATGATCTGCCCGAAGAAGCCGCCATCCGCTACTACCAAACCTAAAGGACGGTTGTTGGTATCGAAGTAGTTAGCATTCACGATGGCAAGCGCATTCGGCAGCAGCTGTTGCCACTGTTGAATCGTCCGCGCCTGGCCGGGCAGATGATGCACGCGCAGGGTGGAGAGGCGCGGATCGATGCGCACTACTACCACGCCAACGCTAGCCCCCTGAAAGTTCCTGAAGGTGAAGGTGCGCCAGGCTGCGCCAGGAAAGTCCGGCTGAATTGGATTCCAGTTCGGCTCTAGCACGCTTGGCAGCGTGGGCGTGGCAAAAGGATTAGGTGGCTGCGTCGGGAAGCCTGGCGGCAGGGTCGCTGCGGCAGGGAAGGTGGGCGGGATGGCAGTCGCCGTTGGGAAGATTACGATGGGCGTGCCGCCAGGGCCGATCCCGTTTTGGCATGCCACCAGAGCAGCTAGCAGAATACAGATGAAGAGCGAACGTTTCAGCGTGATCATGCCTCAGTCGTCATCCTTACGTTGTTGGCGGCGTTTTTCGGCCAAACGTGCTGCCAACACGCCGCTCTGGGCAGGCGGCTGCGGCACAGCTGGCGGCTTAGACGCCTCTTTAGGCACACTGGACGCACCGCTCGGCTTTGCCTGTGGTGCGCTGGGCTGACTAGCCGTCGGCGCGGGAGCAGTATCGCTGCTGTGAACAGGTGCTGTGGTAGTGGCGCGCAGCTTGGCACCTTTCAGAGCGGCCAGGCGCGCTGACTGCACTTGCTCGGCTTGTGAGCTGCTCAGGCGGAGCCCTAGCCGCTTCTGCGCCCACGCAGCTTTTGCAGGTCGGTGGGTGTGATGATCACGCGCCGCACAGCGATATCGAATGGCAGAAGCAGCAGCGCGATCAGCAACAGCCATGGCGCCAGTGGAGCTGTGCCGCGCGATGCCTGCACATCGCGGCGGAAGACGTGCTCCGTCGAGTCGGCGATGTTGCGCCCGCCCGTCAGCTCAGTCAGCCGCTCCAGCAGGGCTGTGTCTGTTTCCCGCAGGCGATACTCCGGCGAGTAACTCAACACCCAGCCTGTAGTCTGCGCCACGCCCAAACCGACCTCAGCCGAGCCTTGTGCGCCTGCCACACGAATAAAATACGCGCCTTCTCGATTCGCGTCAAATTCCGCCTCGTAGCGCCCTGGTGCCACCTGCCGCAACGCGACTCCCTGACTGCTCAGCAGCGGATCGACCACTGAAGCGCTCAAGTTCAGCCCGTTGAGGAAGGCGCCCTGATCATCTCGGGCCTCAACAATCAGCACAGAGCGCCCTTCACGCTGCTCAACGCGCGCCTCAAGGGTGCTGTTCAGGCCCTCGAGGATCGTCGAGCGGATGACTTGGCTCCAGAAGCGCTGGAAACCTTCCCATTCTGTCCATACCTGCCCCCAACGCGTGGTGGCGTCTGAAGTCCAGGCCACAGCGCGCCCCAAGCCGTACTGCCACGAGACCAGCAGCGGATCGTTATAGCCTTGCACAGGCGCGGTCAGGATCACGGTTGCCGTCGGCTTGGGACTGGTCGCCACGTAGCCGAACAGCGGCGGCACCGCCTCGATGCCACGCATAATCGGGCTGTTGGCGGTCAGGATGGGCACGAACGGCTCCTCCACAATGTACGAGCGTGTGGCGAGCACTGTTTCAGCTGCAAAAATCTGCGGGATGTTCTGCACATCCAGCAAGTTATAGTACGAGCCCTTGCCCACGCGCGCGATCTCTTGCATGAAGGGCGGCACACCTAGGCCAACACCAATGGCTGTGATAGTGACGCCGTGCTGCTCGTTCAGGGCGCGCGCCGTCTCGACAACGCCGCGCTCATCAGCGATGCCATCGGTCAGCAGGATGACGTGCTTGAGTGTGGACGGATCGCTAGGCAAGGTGCGCAGCAGCTCCTGCATCGCGGCGTAGATATCTGTACCGCCGCCCGGACGGAGCGCACCAATTTGCTGGATGATCGCTGCACGGTTGGCGACGTACTGAATCGGCACCAGCCACTGTGGATTGCTATCGAAGCTCAAGACGCCCGCCCGATCGCGTTCGAACAGGAAGTTGATCGAGCGCCGCGCCGCCTCTTTCGAGAGCTCCAGCAGCGTCACGCCGCTTGGCGCAGCCACTTCCATGCTACCTGAGCGATCGATGACATAAATGATGGTCAGGCGTGGGATACGCTGCTGATCCTTCAGCTGCATCTCGACGGGCAGTGTCTCTTCAAGGGGCGTTTGATAGTATCCGCCAACGCCGTAGCTCTCCGGGCCGCCGATCACGACCAAGCCGCCGCCCAAATCGCGCACGTAGGCCTGCAGAACGCGCATCCGCTGCTCGGTCAGATCGACAGCAGGCACATTAGCCAGCACTACTGCTTTGTACGCCGCCAACGGCGCAATGCCGATCGGCAGATCGGCAGGTGTCTGGATATCCACCAGCAGACCCGCCTCGCGCATAGCGGGCAGGAGCGCTTGGGCTTCTTCAGAGCGCTTGGCGATGATCAGCACGCGCGGTGGCCCCGTCACCTCGACAAAGCCAGAGAGTGCATTGTTTTGGTAGAAAGTATCAGTCAGCTCGGCTTGCAGCGGATCGACGCGCACTTGCAAGTCTGTGAAGCCTTGTTGTGGCACGCGCAAAGGCGAGAGCACAAAGTTATTGACGCCCACCTGTAAGTTGACGGTCACTGTGCGGATGAGCGCCCCGCGTGAGAGCACAGTGATGTTGGCGGGCGTGGCCACCTCGCTCTCAACGGTGATGCCGAGATCGAACTCCTCGCCTTGATTGACCCTAGCTGGCAGGCGCAGATCAGTGATCAACACCTCTGGGCTTGGGGCGCGGCGCAAGGGCACGATATCGATTTGCACTCCGATCGCTGCGGCTAGGCGGGCTGCCTCAGCAGCGTTGCCCAGCGTCTCCACGCCGTCGCTCAGGATGACTAGACGGCGCGCGGCATCAGCGGGTAGCATCGCCAGCCCAAGCCGAATCGCCTCAGCGATATTCGTATCGAGCCGCACCGGCGTCGAGGCGATGCCGCTGAACTCCTTCGCTGCCGAGACAGGCCGCTCGACCAGCGCATTCCTGCCGAAAACAACGATGCCAACCCGATCATCGGGCGACATGCGCGCCATCGCCTCGCGGATGTAGGTCTCTGCTTGTGCGCGGGCTGCCGCATCAATGCTATCCGAAGCATCTACCAAGAAGACGACCGCCAGCTTATCTGAAGCTTGGGCAGTTTGTAGCCCAGCCAGGCTCAGGATGATCAGCACTACAATGGTCAGCCGCAAAAGCAGACTTATCGTATCGCGGCGGCGGCGGTAGGGCAGGCGCGGCAGACCGTACCAGACGAAAAACGGTATCACAAGCGCCAAAAGCAGCGCAGCAGGTGTCGCAAATTGCATTAGGGTTTCTCAGCCACTCTCAACTCACTTTACGATACAGGCAACGCCTCACTTAGGCCTGATCATAGCGCCAAACTGAGCGCCTTCCAAGTTACGGCTTCACCACAATGCGCGGAGTTCGCCACATCGCCCAGGCGTAGAAGGGTATCCCGTCGTGCACCTCGGTCTGATAGACCAGCACCACGCGCCGGCCGCGCCAGGCGCTCAAATCGACCTGCAGCGGGATCGGCGCCCGATCGGTGCGCACGTCAAAGATGCCCTCGTAGAGCGTCTGCACAGCGCGCCCCTCGCGGATGCCCAACCGGAAGCGCGCACCGGTCTGTGGCACGTCGGGATGCTCAAAGATGTTGCGCAAGTCCACATACAGCTCTGCCTGAAAGAAGACTTGCTCAGCATCAGGCAGCTGCAGATACTGCTCGGCAAGGCTGGGCGGATGCTGATACAGTACGATGGCGCCCGTCACGTGTTGATCGGGTGGCCGCTCCTGGAAGACGGGCGGATCGTCCACCACGCCGCTCAAAAACTGTAAATGCCCCTGAAGCGGCTGGGCTGCAGGCGGAAAATCAGCGTACCAGTCGTAAAAAGCCGTCATGCGATAGGCGCCCAGCTTCTGTGCTGTGGCCAGGTAGCCGCCCCGATTGGCGTTGACGCGGAATAAACAGTCGTCGTAGGGCGCGCGCAGATAGTTCAGCACACACAGTCGATCTTCAGGCGTGGCGATGTAGGTGGGCGTAGTCAGGTTAGCATGAACATAGCCGAGTGCTGCAACGCCTAGCAGTGCGCCGTTCGCAGCTGTGAGCAGGCGCGCCGCCCTACCCCTATAACACAGCGCCATCGCGCCAAGCATCAAGAGCGCAATCCACAGCAAGTTGGCGGCCGTCACGTAGCGCGCTGCAGTGGGGCGTGCCCAGAAATATTCCAGCAAATCGGGCTTCACCCGCCCAACAGAGGCTAATGCGCCGTTGGCGAGGCTCATCAGGCTCAAGACGAGCGGGGCTGCCAGGCTGATCGGCGCGGCGCGACGCCACAAGTAGCCGAAGTTCAGCATCACAAGCGCCAGACCTGCGGCACCAAAGCTCAGGGCGAACGTCTGCGCCTCAGGCAGATCGGGCACGAAGGGCGCGCCCAGATAGCGCAGCACGTACAGCGGATAGTGCCACAGCTGCGCACTCACCTCAGTTTGGAAGCCTTGATCGACAAAGGCGTAGTTAGTGAAGTACAGCCCGATGTAGAGTGCCGCCGCGCCTAGCCACACGCCGTAATGGATCAGGGTCCGATAGCCGCGCAGCCACAGCGCAGGCAGCATGGCGAAGGCGAGCGCTAGGCCGCTCAGGTAGGCGTAGCTGGCGCCAATTGTGCAGAGGATGATCGGGGCCAGGCTGAGCGTCCGCACAGGCAGCCGCACCAGCAGCCAGAGCGCCAGCGCCGTGAACAAGAGCCAGAAAAACCAAGCCGTCTGGAAGCCCATCAACCAGTTCTGGCGCTGACGTATGGCGAAGATCAGCAGCGCAAGCGGCACGGCCAGCCACAGCGCGCTGGTCGGCTGTGCCCGCCAGTGAACAGCTAGCAGGATGCCAAAGCTTAAAATGGCGAGCCCAAAGCTGATCCACATCTCCACGCGCACATCCCAAGCGGCCAGCGCCGTGACTAGCACCGTCGTCAGGTGCGTGAAGAAGATGCGCGGCTGATCGTGCGGCTTGAGCAGGTCTGCCAGTGTGAGCGTCCCTTCAACTGTCTTCAGCACGACGGGCGCGCTAGCTTGCCATTCATCCCAGTGCGGCACGTTTACGCCGTAGCGAGCGATGAAGCCTGCCGTGGTCGCCATAACAGCCAGGCAGGCTGCGCCGACCAAAATCCGCTTGATGAGCTGTCCTGCCATTACCCCCTCATGAGCGGCGCGCTGTGCGGCTGAAACGGCTCAGGGCTGCGCCGCGCACAGAAGGCACGCCCAGCCGCCGATGGTAGATAAACCATTCAAGGGCGAGGATCGCCAAGCCGATCAGGGCGAAGAGCGACCAAAACTCGCGCTGCCCAACTTCCTCGGGCGCCTGAGCCAGCCCATCGGCAGTGCCGCCCAGCTGCACAGTGCGCGGCGCGATGTTGCTCTCGTTCTCGCTGAAGAGATTGACGGCGAAGAACTCCTGCTGAGCTAGCTCAGTGCCGCTGTACATCTCCACGCTGTAGATGCCCGTCTGTGAGGTCTCAGCGTAGATCAGGAGCGGCTGATCGACGCGGAAAGTAGTGACAGCGCCATCGGGAGCAATGACGCGGACGGTCTCTGCCTCAGGGGGCGGCTGGATCACAACGGTCTGCCCGATTTGAGCGCTGCCCTCAAGGCTAAGCGCGCGCGGCGTCTGATACCAAGCCGTCAGGTTAGCGATCAGGATCGGGTAGGCGATCTTAAGCGGCAAATCCGAGTCGAACAGGTTGAAAGGCAGGATGGCTATGCGCCGCCCTTCGAACTCGCCAGCCAAGATCAGCGCGCCGCCCACCGCCTCGACCAGAACGTCAGCCCAATCGGCGCGAATTTGGCGGAAAGCACGCACGTTCACATCGTTGAAACGCAAGTAGCGCGTGCGCGGATCATCGGGGCGCACACGCAGCACCTGAGTTTGCTGGCTCTCCCCGCTGATGGCGTAGAGCTGATTGGGCGGCGGCTCTGGTGGCGGATTGACAATCAGGATGTTTGCGTCGGGCAGGGCAGCCGGCAGCCAACCATCGAAGATGTACAGATCATAGCGCTCAGTCGGCAAGTCACGGCTGGGATCGCCGCGATAGACTTGCCAGACGTTCAAGGCTGCGAAGCCGCGCTCCAAAAACGGATTGCCTTTGCTCATCAGCAGGGCGCGCTCAGCCCGGATCGGCGTGTAGACGGCGTAGGCAGTATCGTCGAGGCTCAGGTGATCGGGGATCGAGCTGTTGGCAGGGCGGGTCAGCTGCGCCTGGACGCGCCGAAAGTCGGGCGGAAGATCGGTGATGGTGATATCCACTGCGCCGTTCTCGGCGATGCGGTAGGGCGCCGCGCTGTGTAAAGCGCCATCCAAACTTAGGCTGAAGATGACCTCGACGGGCTGATCGCCGTAGTTGGTTAGGCGGGCGTAAACCTGGGGGCCGTAGATGGGGTCGTTGGCAGTGGCGAAGGCACTGATCGCCACATTGCGCCCTTCAGCGCCGAAGGGTACATGCCGCACCTCGCCATAGAGCGTCAGATCGAGGTTAGATGGCAGGCCACCATCGCTCAAGAGCAAGATCGTGAATTTTTCCGCGCCTTGTGCGCCGGCGGCGGCAAGCGTCAGAGCGGCATTCCAATCCGGCACACCTTTGCTAGGCGCAGCGCGCTCTAGGGCGGCGCGCAGCTGCGCCCGATCGCTCGTGTAGTTCATCAGCACTTCGGCATTCTCGGCCACGCGGATGATCGCCACATCGTCATCGCCTCCCAACGCCTCGATCAGCTCTAGCGCGAAGCGGCGAGCTGCCTCGAAGCGGCTGGGCAGCACGTCGGTCGCGTTCATGCTGGCAGAGGCATCCAGCAGAATGGCAGTGCGTCCGCTTGCCAGCGTTGGTACTTCAGTGTAGGGGCGCGCCAGCGCTAACACCAGCGCAGCGAGGATCAGCAGCTGCAAGAAGAGTAACAAGTTGCGGCGCAAGCGCTGCCACGGCGCGTTCGCTTCCCGATCTTGCAGCAGCTGCCGCCACAAGAGCGTGCTGCTGACCTGCACCTCGCGGCGGCGCAAGCGCAACATATAGAGCAAGATAATCGGCACAGCCAACAGACTGAATGTAAGGGCTAACGGCGCAAGAAATGACATAGCAGTGACTTTCCAGTACTATTCAACGATCACTTTGCGCGGCAGCTCCACAAAGTCGCCGCCATCAGTCAAGGTCAGGCGCGCACCCGAGTGCAAGTTGTACAGACCGATCCGCACAGCTGCCACACCGCGATACTCAGGGGCCTGCCAGCGCAGCGTATGGCGGTCCAGGATGTACTCATCGGCGCGCCAACTGACGGTCGGGTGGGCGCCGCCTGCCGGCTCGGAGTCGCTCTGCGCGATCAGGGTGCCATCCGTGCCGACCAAATGCACAAACACTGTGTAGCTGTGTGTACAGCGCCCTAGCGCTCGCCACAACAGCGCGATCGGCACCTCATCTCCAGCCGAGAGCCGCTCAGGCACATCGGCTGCTACCAATTCACCCAACTCAGCTGCTTGGCAGCGGAAGGGCGGCGCCGAGAGGCTCAACGGCAGTTCAGGCAGCGGCTCTAGGCGGGGCAGCAGATTGACGCCCGGCACGAAGCGGGCCACGCCGTCCTCGCTCAGCAGCGTGCCCAGTAAAACGCTGGCCGAGCGCCGATCAGGGCGGTAGAGCCAGCCCGTGACGAGCAGCGGCTCTGATGGCACAGGCAGCGCGAGAAAAGCTGTCGCCCTGAAGTTATGGTAGCGCTGCGCCGTCGCGGTACGCTGCCGATCGTCGCGCAAATCGGCATCCTGCTGCGCGTATAAGCTGCCATCCGCTCGCCACAGGCGGACTGCCATGCGCCAATCGTTTTTAAGCGGCAAGCTATCCAGTAAAAAGTCCACTATCAAGCAACCCGACTGGCCGCCTGCGCTATGTAAGAAGGTGTAGCCTGGCACGAGCGGCAGGTCGTCTGGCAGCGAGAGCATAGGGCCCTCTGCTTGCCGTAAGTATGACATGCCTAGCGCCTGCGGATCGCCCGTCAGGCGGTAGCGAAGGCTGTGCACACCGCTTAGCGTCAGCTCGCCCTCTCGGACGCCAATCGCACTTAGCAGACATGGAAAAGCGCCGCGCAAATCGGCGGGCAGCTGATACCAGGTGAACAGCTCAGCATGGCGCTTGCCCTGCAGTTCGCGCGCCAGCTGCTCACGGATACGCTCAGCGCTGCTGTGGATGGGTACCTCTACGAACGCGGCGCGAATGCCGAGCTTCTCCTCGTAATAGTCTAGACTGGGCTCCCAGCCGTAGGGGATCACGATTGCATCCTGCTCAGAGAGCGCTGTGTAGTGCCGTGCCATGCCGCGAAAGTCGTCGTGCTGATAGATCGGCGCGCTGTAGGTCAGCCACGCCATGCGCAGCATAATGGCGATCGCTATCAGTGCAGCAGCCAAGCGCAAGCTGGCTAGGGGCAGCCGCCGCGATGGCAAGGCCAGTCCCGCTGCGAGCAAGATCAGCGTGGGCGGCGCGCTGAGCAGAAAATAGCGCGGATGGAAGTCGATGCGGGCAGCCAGGACGATCAGCAGCTGAAAGATCGGCAAGAGTATCACAGCTGAAAAGAGCGTCCAGAGGCGCACAGAGCGCTCACGCCACAGCGCCCGCCCTATCCCGAAGAGCGCCATGCCGCCGAACAGCGCGCACAGGGCCATCAGCAGCTCATCCGCGCCGACCATCGCTTTGATCCCAGTGAAGTAAGATTGCCAAATCGCCCAGAGCAGCTCAAGTGTGGGCGCGGGCGGCGTGTTGAGCGGTGTGCCTGTTGGAGCTTGCGTGACGAGCCACGGCAGATACAGCACGAAGAGGAGTCCTTGCACAGTTAGCCAGCACAACAGACGGCGCCAGGCGCGCCGCAGCAGTAAGCCGCCGATGACAGTCACGTTCAGCCACGCCACCAAGGGCACGCTCAAATTGTGCGACCAGAGTGCTGCTAACGTCACGCCGAAGAGCGCCCACCACGCCCATAGGGGCACCCGCTCAGCGCGCCGCACCAAAAAACGCGCCGCCAAGCCAATCAACAGGACTGTGTAAATCGGCATGGGGATGTAGGCGCGTATCTCCTGCGCAAAGACCCACAAAATGGGTGAGAAGGCGAGGAAAATGCCCGCCAGGAGACCCGCCCTCGTCCCAAACCAGCGCCCTGCCAGCGCCATCCCGACTGCCACGCCCAGCACGCCCGTCAGCAGCGACCAAAAGCGCACTGTCCAGATTTCATCGCCTGCAGCGCGCAGCCACAGCCCAATACTGATGTTGAAGAGGGGCGGCGCGTTTACGTCCATGCCGCGAATGCCCATTGGGCCGATGAGCGTGTAGGCGGGATACAGAGACCAGCCTTCATCGTGCCAGAGGCTCTGCGCCCCTAGATTCCACAGCCGCAGCGCAAAAGCTGCGAACAGGATGGCAGCATAAGCGAAGATAGCGTGGCGCCCAGCCGCCCGACTCACCGAAGCACCCCTAAACGGCGCAGCTCAGTCATGATCAATGTCTCCCAGCTGGTGCTGGTCTCGACGGTGGCGTAATGAATGCCGCGCTTGCGGCAATAAAGCATAATGTCATCCCGCCAGGCTAGCAATCGCCGCATGTAGAGGTCGCGCATGGCTGCATCAATGGTCACGTCAGCAGTGGCGCCGCTTTCCACATCCACCAGCTGCAGATCCCCCGCTAAGGGCGGTTCGATCTCCTCAGGCGCCAGCACGTGGATGATCGCTACTTCATGCCCAACTCCCTGCAGCGCCGCGATACCATCTCGCCAGGTGGTGGGCGTCAGCAGATCGCTGATGAACAAGCACAAGCCCGCTCGTGGATAGCGCACAGCGTAATCGCGCAGGGCGCCCGCCACATCAAGATTGCCAGCAGGCTTGAGCGCACTAATGTACTCTAGCAGTGCTAGCGAACGCCCGCGCCCGCGGTGAGCGCCCCATGTCACATTCAAGCCCGCACCGTACAGCGCCGTGACCGCCACGTTATCGCCACTTGCCAAGCCGATATAGGCAAGAGCGGCGCCCACGCGCTGTGCAAAACGGAACTTGTGATGCTTCGTGTTGCCTTCGCCTTCGCGCGGGAAGTCCATGCTGGCAGAGGCATCTAACAGCACGTGAACGGCTAAATCCTCTTCTTCCTCAAACAGCTTGACAAAAGGGCGCTCTAAACGCGCAAAGATGTTCCAGTCAACGCGGCGCAGATCATCGCCGCGCGCATAGTTGCGGTAGTCTGCGAACTCCAGGCTGGTGCCGCGCCGCACTGAGCGTCGCTCACCTTTCACTGCGCCAGCGCGCACGCGATTAGCGATCAGGCTGAGCTGATCGAGCTGGCGCAGTGTTTTCTCGTCAAACAAGCGTTCTGCCATGGCCAGTCTTCTCTAGAGATACAGTTGCGCTAAGTATACACGCTCAGCGCCAAATTTTGCGCCGCTTTCGATTAGTATCGGTATAATGCTTGGCGTATGGACTTATGCAAGGAATTCTGTGATGGCATCACTCATGCGTCCGATCGCTATACTGCTCATGGCGGTCATGCTGGCAGGCTGCGGCGAGCGTACCAGCGTGCCGTCTTTCTCCACTGAGGTGCCTTTGAGGCCTCAAGGACTATCCAGCAGCGATTGCCCACGCTCTGCCCTTGAGAATTGGTTGCAGCGCAGTAGCAGCTTGACTCAGGAGCTCTCAGATGTGATTAACAACAACATCGCCGTTCGGCCCGAGCGCGCCAATGAGGTCATAGACCGTATTGGCAGCATTCAGGGAGCACTTGTGGTGGCGCGCCCGCCACAATGTGCAGCGCTGCACGCCGAGGCGCTCAATCAAGCGCTCAATCTAGCCGATGCGTACTTCAGCGCCTATGGGCAGGGGCGCGCCATCGATCCCGTTGGCAGCTTGACGCGCATCAACGCTGCATTGGATGAAGCGCGTGCGCTGGAGCAAGAGCTGATGCGCCTACACGACACACTGCCCTAGCATCGGCGCAGCTCGTACCAGGCTGAGGTGTGGCCGCTAGTTGTATCCGTGCCGTGCGCAGCGCTGACCAGCACGAAACGCGGCTCGAAAAGCGCTCCGACGTACTCAGGCGTGAAGGCGAAGTCGGTTTGGTTGCGGCACTGGTGGACGTAGAGGGCGTAGGTGGCGCCTTGAGCGGTCAGGCGGGCTAGCTGCGCTGCGTAGGCGCGTTGTTGCTGTGGCGAGAGGGCGTGCAAACAGCCGATATCCAGCGCAAAGGTGAATGGCGCATGCACAGACCTCTCTAGCCAGCCCAGCTGAGTGACATCGCCAACATAGAACTGCGCAAAGGCATCTACGCGCGCCCTGCGCGCTTTGCGGCGCGCCATGCCGATGGCGTTGGGCGCAAAATCCACACCGACGGCGCGCCAACCGCGCTGTGCTAGGTAGATCACATTGGTGCCTGTGCCGCAGCCGAGATCAAGCGCGGTACCAATTTGCAAGCGGTCTGCCAGCATCACGATCTCAGGCGGTGTGATGTTAGTATCCCAAGGGGTGTTGCGGCGCAGATAGCGCCACCAGAATTTGAGTTGGCTCATAGAGCTGAGTATAGCGCAAAGTGGCTAACCTTTCAGCATGAGCGCTATAATGACTCATCCGATGCAATGGCGCACGCAAGGCGCTGTTGCTTATAGTCAGTAGGGCGTTATTATGCGATTTTTGGTGACAGGCGGCGCCGGCTTCATCGGCGCAGCATTAGCGAATCGGTTGGTAGAAGCAGGCCACGAGGTGCGCGTGTTGGACGATCTGAGCGCGGGCGATCCAGGGCGCCTGCACCCGGATATCTCGTTCACGCGCGGCGATGTCAACGACATCCCTAAACTCTGGACGCTGCTGCACGGCGTGGAGTGCGTTTATCATCTAGCAGCGCGGGTCTCGGTGCCCGAGAGCATGCTCTACCCGCGCGA
>JBDNDQ010000003.1:0-117897 GCA_046719055.1 Aggregatilineales bacterium
GCTGAGCCAACCGCAGCCGCAACTGTTGCTGCTCTCGAACCGACAGCTGAGGCCACAGTTGAAGCGACAGCGGTAGCCATCCAGCCGACTGCTGAGCCGACTGCTGAGCCAACCGCCGAAGCAGTTGCTCAGGCAACTCCAGAGGCCACGGCTGAGCCAACGGCTGAGGCTGCTCCGGTGCCCACTCCGCTCCCCACTTGCCGCGTCACGGGCGAGCTGATCGTCGGCACGGATGCAGCTTACCCGCCCTTCGAGAACGTCAATACTGAGACGGGCGAGATCGAGGGCTTCGACATCGAACTGCTGAACGCCATTGCTGCTAAGGCAGGCTTCACCCCCGTCTACCAAAATGTGCCGTTCGATACCATCTTCATCAATTTGGCAGCCGGCCAGTACGATATCGTCATCAGCGCTACCACCATCACCGAAGAGCGCAAGCAGACTGTCCTGTTCAGCAACCCATACTTCGCCGCTGCGCAAGTCTTGACGGTGCGCGCTGCTGATGCTGAGACGATCAACAGTGTCGAGGCGCTGGCGGGTAGGAAGGTCGGCGTGCAGAAAGGGACGACCGGCGCTGACTTCGCCAAATCGCTGGGCGGCTTCGAGGTGATCGAGTATGAGACCACGCCTGAGGCAATGCGCGCGCTTGCCAATGGCGATGTGGATGCCGTGATCGCCGATGATGCCCCATCGAAGACTATCCTGCTCAACAACCCAGAGCTGAATTTGGCGATTACAGTTGAGGCACTGACGGTTGAGTACTATGGCATTTCCGTGCGCCTTGAGTGCACCGAGCTCATCGAGGCGATTAACCAGGGCCTAGCCGAAGTCATCAAAGAAGGCACCTACGCTGAAATCTACCGCAAGTACTTCGGCGTCGACCCGATCAAAGAGCTGCAAGAGGGCGGCGAGGGCTTGCCAAGCCTGAACTAGTCTTTCATGCGCTTCAAAACAGCCTCGCGCACTGACACACAGTGCGCGAGCGCTTTTTTGACTGCAATCAATGGCTAGCGGTAGACCAGCAGCCGCAAGCCGTTCAGCACCACAATGATTGCGCTGCCCTCGTGACCGATCACGCCAAGCGGCAATGCCAAGTTGAAACCGAGCGCCCCGATCACCAACACAGCGATCACGCTGAGCGAAAAAATAATGTTCTGCGCAACGACACGGCGCGCGCGCTTGCTCAGTCGCATCGCATAGGCCACCCGACTGAGATCGTCCGCCATCAGCACTAGATCAGCAGTCTCAAGTGCCACATCTGTGCCTGCTGCGCCCATCGCAATGCCAATTGAGGCCGAAGCAAGCGCTGGCGCATCGTTCACGCCGTCGCCCACCATCGCCACTTTGCCATAGGTCTGCTTGAGCGCCTTAATTGCTGTGACCTTGTCCGGTGGCAACAACTCAGCGCGCACCTCATCTGCCCCAACCTGCGCTGCCACTGCCTCCGCCACCCGCCGATTATCGCCCGTCAAGATAATGATCTTTTGAATGCCCTCAGCGCGCAGCGCCTGCACAAACTCAGCCGCGTTCGGGCGCAATGTATCTGCCACACCAACAACGCCCAGCCAGCCGCGCTCGCTGTGGTGGACGATCAAGGCGCTCTTGCCCTCTGATTCCAGCCTATCGCGCAGGGTGAGTATCTCTGGCGGCGCGCTCAGAGCCTCTGAGTCCATCAGGCGCTCCGTGCCAACCAGGACTCGGGCTGAGTCAAGCACTGCACGAATGCCCTGACCAGGAATTGCCTCGAAATCTTGCGGCGCTTGGATCGGGACGCCCTCTGCCCGCGCTGCCGAAAGAATGGCGAGCGCAATCGGGTGCTCAGAGCGTGACTCGGCGCTTGCCACCAAGCTCAGCAGGTCGCTGCGTGTAACGCCGTTAGGCAGGATGTCGGTCAGGCTGAGCTTGCCCGTCGTCAGTGTGCCGGTTTTATCGAAGGCAATGGCTTTTATGGTCGCCATTTGCTCCAGGTAGGCGCCGCCCTTGAACAGGATGCCGCGCCGCGCCGCATTCGCGATAGCCGAAAGGATCGCTGCCGGCGTCGAGATGACTAGCGCACACGGTGAGGCAACCGTGATCAGCACCATCGCGCGGTAGAAGTTCTCGTTGAAATCCGTGCTGAAGAGGATCGGCGGCAAGATGATATACAAGGCTACCGCCGCAATTACGAATATGGCGTAGCGCTGCTCAAATACGTCCATGAAGCTCTGCATTTTAGCGCGGCTCTCCTGGGCACTCTCGACCATCTTGATGATGCGCGATAGAGTGCTCTCGCTGGCGTGGCGGGTCACGCGCACCTCGAGGCTGCCATTCTGGTTGACCGTGCCTGCAAAGACTTCATCGCCGATTTGCTTGCTCACAGGCATGGATTCGCCTGTGAGCGCCGATTGATCAACCGTGCTGCTGCCGCCGATCACTTCGCCATCTATGGGCAGGCGCTCACCGGGCTTGATCAGCACAACGTCGCCAATTTTCAGTGCCTCGACGGGTAGAGTGATCTCCGTGTTATCGCGCCACACAGTTGCCTTATCAGGGCGCAGCTTGAGTAGGGCCCGAATGGCATTACGGCTGCGATCCATTGCGTAGTTTTGCAGCACGTTGCTCAGCGAGAACAGGAAGAGCAGAATCGCACCTTCGTGCCACTGATCCACAACAGCTGCGCCGGTAGCTGCCAGCACCATCAGCAAATCTACATTGATCTCGCGCTCTAGCAGGCTCTTCACACCTTCGATCACGCCAAAGGTGCCGCCAAAAAAGTAGGCGAGCAGGTTGAACAGCAGCGTCAGCGACTCGGGCGCGCCCAACCGCTCGCTGAGCAAGCTTGCAGCAATGTTCAGCGCCGTCAGGACTACAAAAGCGCGCTCAAGACGATCTTGGCTCACGAAGGCAGGCAAGCGCGGCGCAGAGGGCTCTGCAGCTGCGAGATCGCTCAGGCTGTGTTCAGTCATTGGGACTAGTCACTTTCAGCGCAGATGGCTTGAGTTTTGCTTAGCTGAAATTGATTTTAACATGCATAAAAACATTGTGCAAGGCACTGTTAGGTTGCTACGTTTGTTCTAAAGCGCCGTGTGTGGTAAACTCTTCTACCTAAACGGCAGCCCGTGAAAGATAACTAGACTATGATTTTTGCCCACACACTCGAGAGTGTTCTAAAGGGCACAAAAAGCCAGACGCGGCGCCTGATTAAGGCGGGCGAATGGCTCTCAGCAGATGGCACAAGTATCCTCACAGCGAGTGGGCGTCGTCTATACCAGGTTGGTAAGACCTACGCCGTGCAGGCTGGTCGTGGCAAGCGCGCTGTAGCGCGCATTCGGATTACAGGCTTGCGCCGAGAGAGAGTGGGCGCTATCTCGATGGAGGATGCACACGCAGAGGGCTTTCCGTCATCTCAGATGTTTCTGGCGGCTTGGCGTGCCATTCACGGCCTCAACGCCGATCTCCTAGCTGAGGTGTGGGTTATCTCGTTCTACATCGAACCAAGAGCTAATCTACACAGCAAGCATCAGCGAGGCAGGTGAGTGGATAACCAAAGCGAGGCAGCTATGCGAGCAACTATTCGCGATATTCAGCGCCTGAAAGCCGAGAAACACCGCTTTGCCATGCTGACCGCCTACGATGCCACGATGGCGCGCCTTGTGGAAGCGGCAGGCATCCCGATCATCCTAGTTGGCGATTCGCTGGGCATGGTGGTGCAAGGACATGAGACAACTGTGCCCGTCACGCTTGAGCAGATGATCTACCACACGCAGATGGTCGTGCGCGGCACGCACAAGGCACTGATTGTGGCAGATATGCCTTTCGGCACGTACCAGGCAGGCCCAGAGCAGGCTTTCCTGAACGCAGCCCGCTTGCTTCAAGAGGGCGGTGCCGGCGCTGTGAAGCTAGAGGGCAGCCAGGTGCTAGCACCAACGATAGCACATCTGACGGCAAATGGCATCCCTGTCATGGCGCACATCGGCCTGACGCCGCAGCATGTACATCAGATGGGAGGCTGGCGCGTGCAGGGGCGCGATCTAGCGGCAGCGCGGGCGCTGGTCGCGGCGGCACGCGCGCACGAGGCGAGCGGCGCGTTCGCCGTTGTGCTGGAAGGCGTCCCAGCGGCATTGGCGGCGCACATCACGGCGCGCCTAGGCATCCCGACCATTGGCATTGGCGCGGGCCCAAGCTGCGATGGGCAAGTCCAAGTGCTGCACGATCTGCTTGGCCTGATCGAGGACTTCACACCGAAGCATGCGCGTCAGTATGCCGAGCTTGGTGCAGCCATTCGTGAGGCTGTGGCACGCTACAACGCCGATGTAGCAGCCGGCAGCTTCCCCACTGAGGCACATAGCTTCAGCATGGACGAGAGCATCCTCGCCCAGCTGGACTAGCGCTGCCCGCTCCTACGCATCTGATCTTGTACGGCGAAGATCATCTGTTTGAGCTGCGGAGCGCGCTCTAGGGCTTGGAAGTGAATTTCAGGTGCCTGGTCGCCGCCCATAGACTGAATGGCCACATTCG
Source organism: Aggregatilineales bacterium (assembly GCA_046719055.1). GTDB lineage: Bacteria > Chloroflexota > Anaerolineae > Aggregatilineales > UBA2796 > CP2-2F. Next base: position 4,498 of record JBDNDQ010000003.1, read on the forward strand.
CAAAGCCCAGTAACACGCCAAGCGGCGGTGTGTGGACGCGCACCTCAGTGATGTTCTGCAAGCTAACCGAGCGCTCCTCGCCACCGACTAGATAGGCGATGTGCTGGGTGACGCGCCGATTGGTCAGCACGATTTTGTTGCGCTCCCAGTATATCCAGTAATACAGCGTGAGCGTGAAAATGACGCGCAGCCAGAAGCCCGGCGAGGTCATACTGCGCCGCCATTCGCCAATGACGCGCTCAGGCGCATTCGGATCGTAGGCGGGCGGAACCTGGAGCGGCGAATAACGTTGCATGGATGTCCTTCCTGGTCTAGATCAGCGGCACTTGCTGCCCCTGCTGCTCAGCACCGTGATAGGGAATGCCCAAATGCTCGTAGGCGCGTCGCGTCGCCACCCTGCCGCGCGGCAGGATGTTCAAAAAACCGAGCTGCAGCAGATACGGCTCGTAGACGTCGGTAATCGTGCCGGCTTCCTCGCTGATAGAGGCAGCGATCACATCCACACCGACTGGCCCACCGTTAAACTTCTCAATGATTGTGCGCAACACGCGCCGGTCGATGTCATCCAAGCCGAGATGGTCGATATCGAGCAGATCGAGCGCCTCATCAGCGATTTGCTTGGTGATGGTCCCATCGCCGCGCACCTGAGCGTAGTCGCGTACGCGCTTGAGCAGCCGTATGGCGATGCGCGGGGTGCCACGCGCCCGACCAGCGATCTCATGCGCACCATCGGGCTCGAGCGGCACGTTGAAGAGCGCTGCAGCGCGCTTGACGATCAGCGTCATCGCCTCGAGATCGTAGAAATCGAGGCGGAAGATCGCGCCAAAGCGCGAGCGCAGCGCGCCCGTCAACAGATCGAGGCGTGTGGTCGCGCCGACGACCGTGAAACGAGGTAAGTTCAGGCGCACATTCTTAGCGGCAGGCCCCTTGCCGACAACGATATCTAGCACGAAATCTTCCATCGCCGGGTACAGGATTTCCTCGACAGCCTTGCCCAGCCGATGGATTTCATCGATGAACAGGACATCGCCCTCGCGCAAATGCGTCAGAATAGCAGCCAGATCGCCAGCGCGCTCGATGGCAGGGCCAGCTGTGACGCGAATATTCACGCCCATCTCTTTCGCCATCACGTGCGAGAGCGTCGTCTTGCCGATGCCGGGCGGGCCGTAGAACAAGATGTGATCGAGCACTTCTTTGCGCCCTCTGGCGGCCTCCACAAGGATTTGCAAATTAGCGACCACCCGATCTTGCCCGATGATCTCCCGCAGAAACTGTGGGCGCAGGCTTTGATCTTGATCTTCGCCGCGCCGCTTGGCCGTGATCAGGCGCTTATCAGCTGGTGACTCAGGCATGGCAGCTAGACACTACGATCAATCAGATACTCAGCCCACTGCTGCAGAAGAGCGCGGTAGGGCGAGGGCGGCACTTCCATGAGTGCATCTAGTGCAGAGCGCACTATGCTCTCGGCCAGGCGCTGTGTGTAGGCAATGCTGCCGAGCGCATCCAGGATTTTGGTGGCCTGCTCAATCTGCTCGGAGGTGGCGTTTGGATTGCCAATCACTTGCATGAGCACGCTGCGCTGCGCTTCATTGGCGTGGCGTAAAGCATGGAACACAATCAACGTCTTCTTGCCCTCGCGCAAATCGGCGCCAACTGGCTTGCCCGTCTTCGCAGCATCGCCTACCACGCCTAGCACATCGTCCTGCAGCTGAAAAGCAGTGCCGCATTGACTGCAAAATTGCTCAATTTTCGCCACCAGCGGATGATCGCCTACCACATCGCCCAGCCCGATGCGCGCGCCTGCCTTGCCTGCATAGGCGTAGAGCACGCCCGTCTTCTTGCGCAGCATCTCCAGCACATCATCTTCGCTGAGGTGAATTGTATCGCGTCGGGCGGCGAACTGCACATCCAGCGTCTCGCCTTCCACCAGCGTCAGCTGCACCTCAGTAGCCAGCTCGGCGACCAGGCTGAGCACGAGCGCAGGATCAATGCCGTAGCGCGTGTACATGTCGTGAAAGAGCATGTACGACCACGACTGCTGAACGTCGCCTGCCAAAATGCCGATCACACGCCCGTAGTGAGCTGCTTCCTCGCTGCTGAAGCCGAACTCTGTGGCACCGCGCTCGGCAAAAGCCATATGTACAGTTGGCGCGCCGCGTCGCGTCTCGTCGCGGTCGATGATATCATCGTGAACAAGCGTCCAAGTGTGGTAGAGCTCCACGCCGGCGGCGGCTGGTACGGCGTGTGCTTCGTCGCCACCCACAGCGGCGCAACACAGCATCAGCACGGCAGGGCGTAGCGACTTACCGCTCAGCCGCAAGTAATGGAAGGCTGCCTCTTGGATATGGGCTGGGCGCAGGCGCTGCCCATAGCTGTGATTGAGCAAATAGTCGTACACGCGCCGACGGCGCTCGGCAAGCGCCTGGAACAGCTGAGCGTAGCGCGCATTGAATGTGGCGTTCACACGCAAATTCCTTCTAGGTAGCTAGCGAATGGGCCGCTGGAAAGCCGGATCAAGAGCGAAGGGCTGCGCCAGGCGCACTGCAATGAACTCAGTGGCGTCAGCCTCGACGTCGCTGCGCCCCAAGCCATATGGCAAACGATTGTTGTTGGCGATTAGCAACGTCTGCTCGTCAATTGGATGGAGCGCTGTAACGGCAGCGAATGGAAATCGAAACGGATTGCCCAGCCCAAATGCGTTTGGCGGCGGGCTGAAGACCTCGCTAGTGGAAATGCCATTTGGATCGGCTAAGTCGAGCAGATCGGCTACTTGCGTCTTACTGCCGTTTGTTAGATTGATCAGGAAGACCCGCTTGAAGGCAGCCGCACGATTTTCGTTCCGATCAGCCTCAATGGCGAATGCCTCTTGCCTGTTGATCATCGCCAAGCCGCCAAAGACGTGGTTTGCGCTCTCAAGCGTGTAGATAACGGGCAGAACGGCGAAGGCGCGCGTGGTCAGATCGTAGGTGCGGAAAGCGATCTGACGCGGATCGGCCGTGCTGCGCTGCGCGATAATGAGCGCCGAGCCATCAGGGAAAATGCTCATACCCTGCAATGGGCCACCCTCCAGCTGCACGGGCGGCTCTAGCAGCTTGCCGAAGGCATCGAAGCGTAGCAAAGCAGGTGTGCTAGCCTCAGCCACCCAGAAAGCTCCGCCTGGGGCGCGCTGAAAAGCGCGCGGTGCGAAATCAGCACCGCTGAGGTAGCGCAGGGGCGTCTCGGCGTTCACGATCGGACGCTCGATGCGCCGGTCAGGGTCGCTTAAGTGCTGCCAGTTCAGCAGCGAGACCTCACCGCTGCCGCTCTGCGCACGACGGAAAGCCAGCTCAGCCGTGTAGAAGCGCAGCAGGTAATCACTGCTCTGCGCCGATGTGCCCAGCTGCCCATCGAAGAGCAGCAGCCAAGTGTTAGGGTACTCGCCAGGCAGCACAGCGCTGATCGTACCGACAGGCTGGCTATCGAAGGGGAACTTCACGCCGTTAACCAGCGCACCTACTGCTAGCGCCAAGCCCGCCGCCTGACCATCCACTTGAGTGTTGGCAGGCATCACGGCACGCCCAACCAGCTGCGCCACATCGTTCTGGGCCAGCGTGTGCTCGGCGCTCAAAATGGTGCCAACGAGCAGAACAACCCATAGGATTGTAAGTTTTTTGCCGAAGCCACGCATATCGCCTTCATCCGCCTTCTCGCTTGAAGTCTATGAAGGCAATTGTATGCCGCACTGAGAATTTCCGCTACTGCTTGCTGGCTGAAGAGCGTATTGGGGGCTCTGCCCGGCGCGCCGGGCAGAGCGTCGTTCTCAAAAGAGCGCCTTACGGCATCCGCACTGGCACGTCAAAGGTGACGCGCTTGCCCGACTTGAAGATCAGCGTGAGCGTGATGCTATCGCCCACCTTCAGCTCGCGATTCAGCTGCATCAGCATCACATGCAAGCCGCCTGGCTTTAGCTCCGTGATGCTCCCCAGCGGCAAGCTGATCCCTTCCGCCAGTGGCTTCATCATGGCCATGTTGTTCTCCACGACCGTCTCATGCAGCTCGACTAAGCCCGCCACGTCGGTCTCAGCAGCGATCAACACGTCTGACTCACTGCCTTGGTTCTCAATCTTCATGTAGGCCGCGCTGACGCCAAAGCCGCCCTGACCCATGCTGCCATGTCCATGCCCATGTCCATGACTGCCTGCCATAGCCGTCGGGCGTGCGAAGGCGCCTGTGATCACGATGTTGCCGACGCGCGCCTCGCCCTTAGCGGTGCTCACAGCGACTATACCGTGCGCAGCGTTGTCGTTCAGCAGCACCACCTCGAAGGTGTTATCCGCCAGCGAGCCGACGGCCGCAGCTGTGTAGTAGCCTTTATCGCCTTCGTCGAAAGTTAGCTTGATTGGCCCAGCGGTGACCGAGTCTTCGATCTTGCCGCCAGCCGGCACGATCACGATCTCGAAGGTCGTGCCTTCCAGCGCCAGATAGTCCGTTACGCCCCTGAAAGCGAGGTTCTCAACGACCCGCTCCCCGTTCAGGAAGATATCGACGGCAGGCGAGGTGGGCGAAAGGTGAGCTACGCGCAGATGTGCGCCTTCCGAGTGGGCGCTGGTGAAAGCAACAGGCAGCAAGGCGCCAACCAGCGCAGCGACGAGCAACAAGCTCAGAAAGTTCTTACGCATTTTGTGTTCCCCTCTCTCGATTGTCAATCTGACAGAACATTCCAACCAAGCAGGCTTAATCCGACAAAAGTGCCCAACAAGCCGCTCTAGTTGAAAGATCGAGGAGGGGGCAGCGGCGGTGCTTCTTTTACCGCCTGAGAATGTTGGTCGTGCAGCGCAACAGAAGTTACTAAGCAAGCAGCCTCAACGCTGAGCATCAGATCAGGCGCCACAAACACAGCCATCAGACTGGTCTGAAACGCTTCATCCACGTGATGCTGATCGACAGTGCTCGGCTGCGTGGGCGCACTTGGATTGCCGCACATATCATCCGCCCACCGCAGTGAGGAATCGGGCGCAGTGGCGTGGAAGTACAGCAAGCCATGCCGCTGGCACATAGCAGGCACCAGAAGCGTCAGCCACAGTGCGATCCAGGCGGTGGAAAGCAGATAGATCGTACGGCTGCCGGGCATTCGGTGCTACCTGTGGATTGAGACTGCTGCTCAATACTGTAGCACAACGCGCTCAAGCTTGCCAGCTTTGGATTGACAAGCCCTATCTGTTGCGCCACAATCTTAAAGAAGCTGATTGTCGGCATAACTACTTAAAAGTACTGTGCTAGGGGCAACTTGCCATGATCAATGACATCTTGAGAGATGCTGAAGGGCGCATGAAGGGTGCTATCAGCGCCCTTGAGGAAGATTTAAACGCCATCCGCACCGGGCGTGCTAGCCCCGCCCTTGTGGAAAAACTGCAAGTGGAATACTATGGCACACCAACGCCACTCTATCAGATGGCGAACATCAGCGTGCCCGAAGCGCTGTTGATTGTCATCAAGCCGTTCGATAAGAGCACGATCAAGGATATTGAAAAGGCAATCCGTGCCAGCGAGTTGGGCTTGAATCCCTCCAACGACGGCACAATCATCCGTTTGCCCTTGCCGCCTCTGACCACCGAGCGCCGTAAGGAGCTGGTCAAGGTTGTGCATCACCGCCTTGAAGAGGCACGGGTGGCTGTGCGCAATGTACGCCGCCATGCTATTGAAGAGCTGCGTGAGTACGAAAAAGAGAGCCTGATCTCGGAAGACGAGTCGCGCAGCGGCCAGGAGAGCATTCAGAAGCTGACCGATCGCTACGTCGGGCAGATCGACGAGATCGGAAAGCGCAAAGAACAAGAAATTATGGCAGTCTGAAAGCTGCTCGGCGTATCTTCGCCTGAAGATGAAAGATGTGGAATAGGTAACCCTGCCCTATGAGCGAGAGTCCCGCGCCACTGCCGGAGCGTATTCCCTACCACGTGGCTATCATCATGGATGGCAATGGCCGCTGGGCAAAAGCGCGTGGCTTGCCGCGCCATGCAGGCCATCGTGCCGGTGTGGAGAACTTGCGCCGGATCCTGCGCGCCTGTGCCGAGTTCGGTATCCGCGTGCTGACGGTCTATGCCTTTTCCACCGAAAACTGGGGCAGACCAGCTGAAGAAGTGCGCGGCTTGCTGAACATTCTGCGCACAGTCATCGATCGCGAGTTCGAGACGCTGAACGATAATGGCGTGCAGCTGCGGCACATCGGCAACCTAGACGGGCTCTCGCCTGAACTACAGCAAAAGGTACGCCATGCCATCGAGAAGACGCGCAACAACGACCAGCTAACACTGAATCTTGCCTTTAACTATGGCGGGCGCGATGAGATCATCCGTGCCATGCGCCGAATCGTGCGTGATGGCATCCCGCCAGAGCAAATTGACGAGACGCTCTTCAACTTCTATCTCGACACTGCCGGCGTGCCCGACCCTGACCTGATCATACGTACGGGCGGCGAGATGCGCATCAGCAACTTTCTCGTTTGGCAGAGCGTCTACGCAGAGTACTACACGACGCCTAAGTTCTGGCCCGATTTTGACAAAGAAGAACTGCTGCAGGCTATTCTGCACTACAATCAGCGTGAGCGGCGCTTTGGTCTGGTGGTAAAGCCTTAAAAGCCCATCGATATGCTGCGCACACGGCTTCTTAGCGCTGCCGTTTTCATCCCGATTGCCATTGGGCTGATGTGGCTCGGCGGTGCGCTATACGTTGCCGTGCTGATGATCGCGCTTGCCATGTGCGGCTGGGAATTTGCCACCATGCCGCTGCAAGCTCAGCTGCGCCTGAACGCTTTCCTAGTTGTGGGCGGCATTCTGGCCTTGCTGAGTCTGCAAGCCTTCCAGCTGCACGTGCTGCTGCTGCCGCTGATCAGCCTGTTCTTGCTGGGCAGTCTCGTCGTGATGATCGCCCGTTACGGCGCTGAGGAATATGCAGCCATGCGCTTCGGGCTGAACGTAGCGGCTGCGCTCTACATTGGTGGGCTAGGGATGCACCTATTAGCGCTGCGCCAGCTTGAACACGGTAACTACTGGGTCATTTTGACTGTCGTCAGTACGGGTATGGGCGATGTGGGTGCCTACTTCATAGGTAGCTGGCGCGGCAAGCACAAACTAGCGCCGAAGCTCTCGCCTAATAAGACGTGGGAAGGCTATTTTGGCGGTGTCGCTTTTGCAGTGCTGAGCGGCGCCCTACTCAGCTTGCTCTTCGCGCCTATCGTGCGCTTGATCGATGGCGTGCTGATTGGGGTGCTGGTCGGCGTGTTTTCGCCGCTGGGCGATTTAGGAATGTCGGCCTTTAAGCGCAGCGCTGCTATCAAAGATTTTAGCGGCATTGTGCCAGGTCATGGCGGGGCGCTAGATCGCTTCGATACATTGCTGATCGGCGGCACGCTCGGCTACTACTACATCCTTTGGTGTGTGCTCAGAACATTTTAGCTGAAAGAATGTGCATCTTTTTATAAGAGACAATGAAGTGTGCGTTAAGGCTTAGCAAAAATGCGCAAATGGGCATTGTTTTGCCTTGCGTTGGATGCTATCATGAGAAAAGTTACTTGGTATTTTGATCGAAGCCTTTTAGTGGGGCGCCAAGCCATGCCGCCACGTCCAGTTTTAGAACGCAGCCTGATCGATCTCGGCGATAACGTGCTACGGCTTGCCAGCATGGTTGATCAAGCCTTGGCACTAGCGATGCGCGCCCTAGTAGAGCGCAACGCGGCACTCGCTGCCCAAGTGAGCGCCAACGACCAGCAGCTGAACCGTTTGCGCTACACCATCGAGGAAGAGTGCTACCGCCTGTTGGCGATGCAGCACCCCAACGCCACAGACTTGCGCCATTTGGTCGGTACGGTGAGCGTCGCCACGAATTTAGAGCGTATCGGCGACCACGCTGCAGGTGTGGCACGCCTGGCGCTGCGTATGATTGATGCGCCGCCGCCGCGCCCGCTGGTAGATATCCCGCATATGGCGATCATTGGTCGCGAAATGGTGCGCGGCGCTGTGCAAGCCTTTGTGACACATGATGTATCGCTGGCAGAGGCGATCATCTTGCGCGATAGCGAGATCGGGCAGCTGCAAAAGCGCACTTTCCGCGAGATGATCGACTTGATGACGGAGCTGCCATACCTTGTGGAGCGCGCTACTTTCCTCTTGTGGATATCGCACAATCTGGAGCGCGTGGGCGACCGCGCTACCAACATCTGTGAGCGCGCTATCTACGTTGTGACGGGCGAAATCCGTGAGCACTCTGAGCGCTAAATGTCTCGCTTTTGCAGTGCCGCGCGCGCTAGACGGTGATTCGGGTTGATCCGCACAGCTCTCTCGTAAGCCTCCCGCTGCTTGAGTGGATCGGCCTGCAGCAAGCCGACCAGATACCACACATCAGCATCTTCAGGATACTGTGAGGCAAGCCGCCTGATGAGTGCAGCAGCCTCTTGACGCTTGCCGCTCTGGATGAGCTGGGCAGCCTGCTTGATATCTTCAATGGGCGCGCTGGCACTGAAAACATCTTCTAGCACGCTGCGCGCAGCCCCTGAACGCTGCACAGCTTGCTCAGCCGCTGCAGGTGCCGCAGCCGCCTGCGCCAAAATGTGATCGCGCAGCGTGCGCGCACGGCGCACCATCTCGAAACGGTGCGAGGTGCCGCCAGTGCCCGTCACGATCAAGGTCTTATAGCCCAGCAAACGGCCCAGCAAGCTTTCCGCGATCTCGCACGCCTCAAACTTGCTCAGCGAGACTTCCGTCACGCGCCGTATCAGCCAACCGCGCTTGCTGACGATGCGCAGCGTCGTCACGCTGATTTCGTCGGTCAGCCAGCGGATGAAGCCGCCCAGTGTGTTCAGCGCGCCGACGATAATGATCACGATGCCACCTAAAGCGATGTAAGAAGCCGTCTGAGGCGTAACATCGGCTAGACGCCTGCCCTGTTCCACAAGGAATGGCACAGCCGCCTGAAAAGTGACAAAGAGCAGGCTCGTTAACAGCAGTGGCAAGACCCACAGCCACCAATGCGAGCCCGTCTTGTAGATAACCCGCTCACCCATAATCAGATTTCGGTCAATGTAGCCCATGCCCCTACCACCTATATATGCTTGTGATCAGAGCATAACGCAGAAACGGGCTGTAGTGCCACTCCCACCTCTGTGAATTCTGTGTTAGAATCAGAGCATGGACACAGGAGAACGAATTCTGGAAACTGTTGAAGTTGCTCGTCTAATTGTCGACCTGATTGCAGACCGCAAGGGCGAAAATATCGTCCTGCTCGACCTACGCAAGGTGAGCATCATCACGGACTTTTTCGTGATCGCCAGCGCCAGCAGCGACCGCCAATTGAACGCCATCGCTGAGCATGTGCGCGATGAGCTGAAGCAAACACAAGCTGCCGCGCCCCTACGTGTGGAAGGGCGCGGCGAGAGCGGCTGGATTTTAATGGACTACGGCGATGTAATTGTTCACCTGTTTTCGCCCAGCGCACGCACCTACTACGACCTTGAAGGGCTGTGGCGCGAAGGCAGCGTGCTGCTGCGCATGCAGTGAGCCTATTCAAAAATCCAGCGGTCTGTGTGGCGCTCCCAAGCGACCAGCTCTTCAGGCTTGAACCAGAGCGCGATCTCGGCTGCGCCGTTCTCAACGCTATCCGAGCCGTGCACCAGGTTGCGCCCGATCTCGAGGGCGAAGTCGCCGCGAATGCTGCCAGGTGCTGCTTCGCTCGGGCGCGTTGCGCCGATGGTGTTGCGCGCATTCTGCACAGCGTTAGTGCCCTCTAGTGCCATAACGACCACCGGGCCAGCCGTGATGTACTCCACCAAGCCGCTGAAGAACGGCTTTTCGCGGTGGATGGCGTAGTGCTGCTCTGCTAGCTCGCGACTGACCTGCATGAACTTCATGCCAACGATGCGCAGGCCACGCTGCTCGAAGCGGCGGATGATCTCGCCGACTAAGCCGCGCTGCACGCCGTCGGGTTTGATGATGATCAAGGTGCGTTCCACTGAGGCTGCGTCCTTATCTGCTTTGCTGAAGACCTCGCAGATTATAGCGTGCTATCAACGCTGCGCCCAGCTGTGCGGGCAGAGCGCAACCCGGCAGTACTCAGTTGAGCTGTGGCGGCACAAGCAAGTAGTTGATGGCGATCTCAGTGGCGCCCCCCGAGGCCACACGCAGCGGCAGCTCAAAGCGTAGGAAGGCAGGGAAGCATAACGTCTCATTGACTGCCTCACAGTAGAAGATGGCAGCATCCAGCGTGATGAGCGCCTCGCCTTCGCTCAACAGCACAGGGACTCGGACGGGCATCGGCGGCGCGATGATGCTCAAGTTGTTACTGGCGGGCGCCACACGGGCGATGGGCGTGTTATTGTAGAAGCGCAGCGTGAATGGCGCCTGATCGTTCTGCTTGTAGCCCTCAGGCAGTTGAATGTTCAGCACAATCTGGCTAGCGCCGGGCGCCACAGTCTGGTCGGGCAGGCGCACCAACGTGCCGAAGAAATCCTCAGGCGGCGCTTCATCAGCTGATTCCACAGGCGCTGTGGGCGCAAGCTGCTCAGGGTTGGGAAAGACGACCGTGCTGACGGTCAGCGTTGCCAAGTCGATCACACGGATGGCGTCGTTGTTAGTATCCGCCACGTAGAGCCTGCCGTCGGCATAGCTGATGCCGCCCGGCTCCCAGAATTGCGGCATGTCGCCATCGCGGAAGCCGGGAGCGCCGCCCACCAGCGTCCGACTCTCGCGCGTGGCTGGGTCGATCACCTTAATCTTGTGGTTGTATGTATCAGCCACGTACAGCTTGCCATCAGCGCCGAGCGTCAGGCCGAGCGCATGCTGCAAGCGGACTGCATCGCCAACCCCATCTACATCGCCGAAGTCGAACAAACCAGTGCCAACGATAGTCTGGACGCGCCCAGCCCGCAAATCTACTTTGCGCACAGCGCTCGATTCGGCATCAGTGAAGTACAGCACGCCCTCAGCCCCGACGATTCCGCTGGGCTGAGCCAATTCACTCTCTAGCAAAGCACCATCCACAATGCCCTCACGTCCGCTGCCAACAAACGGGGCAACAATGCCGCTTGCGAGGTCGAGCGCCCAGAGCTGATGCGGCCCAGCCATAGCGATGTAAACGACGCCATCTTGGTAATGAACATCCCACGGCGAGTTGAGCGCTGTCTCCAGTGCTGCACCGCCGCGCAGCCGATTGCGCCAATCCCGATTTTGCCGCCCCGTGCCTGCCACAGTGACGACCGTGCCATTGCGCAGATCGGCGGCGCGCACAGCGTGATTGCCAGTATCCGCGATGTAGAGCGTCTCGCCGTCAGCGCTCAGGGACATACCGTGTACCCAATTGAAGGCTGCCTGTGCGAAAGTGCCATCCCGGAAAGCTGCCACGCCGCTGCCGATCACAGCTTGCACAGCGTAGCTTTCTAGATCGGCTACAATCACGCGATTGTGGTTTGTATCGGCGATGAACAGTCGCCCACCACGCGAGTCAGCCAGCACCTTACTCGGAAAAGCCAAGATCGAGGGCGCACGGCGCTCGAGCTCGGGCGCTAAGCGCAAAGGCGTGCGATCGATCATGCCTTTGGCACTAAACTCGGCGATCGTCCCTGCAATGGTCGGTTGCAGCGCCTCGTAGACGCCCTCACCACTGTAGTAGCCCAGCACCCTGCCCTGCGGATCGATCAGCATGAAAGTCGGCCAGGCGCGCACGCCGTAAATTTGCCACATGATGAAGTTGCGATCGTTGACCACAGGGTGCTCTATGCCGTAGCGCTTGAGGATATAGCGAATGTTCTCGGTCTCACCCTCGTTGGCGAACTTGGCGCTGTGCACCCCAATGACCACGAGCTCATTCGGGAACTCCGCCTCTAGCCGCTTGAGATCAGGGATGACGTGAATGCAGTTGATGCAGCCGTACGTCCAGAAGTCCAGCAGCACGGCTTTGCCACGCAGCTGGGTCATACTGAGTGGCTCGGGCACATTCAGCCAATCCAGGCCGACGGGGAAATCGGGCGCACGGACTTTGCCGGCGTAACTTTGCATTGGCGTGGCGGTCATAGCAACGTCTCCCTGCGCAAAGCCGATCTGCGGCTGTGTGAATGCGCTTGTCAACAATAGGACTGTGCTCAGTGCCACTAAAATGGCTACCGTGATACCAATACGACGCATGTTTGCCTCAACTAACTGCGCAGCTCACCTCAAGTATGGTAGAGTATTTGTGCAAGCTTTGCAAGCGACGCTCACGGAAAGTTTAGATTTACAAGAAGCCTCTCATAAAAATGCAAGCTCCTCATGCATTCTGTGCATGAGGAGCCTTATAGCGACTATGGGATGAGCAGGCGAGCGGGTCTATGCTATGCTATCGGCGAAGACGACCTCGCGCTCTGGCGTCTCGCGTTGAAACTCGGCGAGGCTGACACGGGCTAGGATGAACAGAGTCGCCACAAAGCCAACGCTCTGGATTAAGAACACGCTCCCATAGGCGAGCGCCTGATCGCCACCGACGAGCACAAGGGCTGCATCAAACAGCAGGCCGCCCAGCGCCACGCCCGAGCCGCGCGCTAACGTTGAGGCAACCGTCCACAGCGCCAAGTAGAGACCAGCGCCCCAAGCGCGCGTCATCGCCATCATCAAGCCCAACGTGCCGACCGTCCACATGCCCAAGCCCAAGCCCATCGTGACTAGGGCAATGGTCACCAGCGGGCGGATGTAGAGCATAGCGCTCAAAGTGAGCATCACAAAGGTCGCCACGAGCAGGATCACGCCCCAGCGCGAGAGATTCGTATTATTCACGCGATTTGGGAAGCGCCGTATGGCAATCAGGCTTAGCACAATCGCCAGCAGGGTCATGCTGCCCCAGTATGCCGAAAAACGGTTCGTGGTTGAGAGCGGCATACCGAAAACAGCGCCCGCAAACGGCTCAAGGATGACGTCCTGCGTGTAGAACAAGCCATTGGTCAGGGCGAGGAACAAGAAGAACAGGCGCGTTTGGCGGCTCGCCCAGACTTGCTTCATAGTCTGCCAGAAGGACTCGTGTTGTTTAGCAGTCGGTTCGGCGCGCCGCTTGATCGGCATCTCTTCGCCGACGAGCGAGAAAAACCAAATGCCTATCATGATGGCTGGGGCAGTCAGCATCAGCGCAAGGAAGCCATCGCGCGTGTACTCAGGCAGCAAACGGCTGTACAGCACACCAGCAACCGCAAAGCCCAAGATCAGGAAGAACCAGATCACGCTGATCGCCCGCGTGCGCTGAGGGGCAGGTGTGCGGTCGTGCACGAGAGAGAGAAATGTCGTGCTGCTGAAAGTTGAGCCGACACTGAACATCACCAGTGCCGTCACCACGCCCAGCCAGCCCAGAGCGCTGCCTGGGTTGGTAGTGACCGTGATGTTCATCAAGTCGAAGGAAAAATCGCGCATCCAAGGGTCGTAACGCCCAGCCAGCTCGAGCGTCGCCACGCCCAGCAGCACGTAGCTGAGCGCCATTGCCAATCGGCCGCCCCACACATAAGGCAAGCGACGGTAGCCCCGCCAGTTAGTCAGGTCAGAGCGCCGCCCAATCCAGATAGAGAGCGGCGCTAGGAAGTAGCGCAACGCCAAGAGCAGCGCAATTGGTGTTGCGGCAAAGCCGAGCTCCTTGATCATGATGCGGTTCCATACGCCCGAAGCGAGGATGTCCGCCATAGAGGAGCCGATGTGGAAGGTGCCGATCTTGATGTTGCGCACTAGGCTTAGGTTGCGCCAGCCGCTCTCGTCGCGCTCCCGAGACACAGCCGCACTCAACGGCGCTGCACGACTATCGAGTTCCGCTTGCATCGTCCGAAATCCTATAAAATCTCAGTGAAATTTGAAGGTATTTGAGATTTTAGAGAGTTTCTGAAGATTTGGCTAGTGCAATTTATCACGAAAAGCAGGGCAATTTGTCATGTGGGCATAAGCGCGGGTGATGAGCCTCACATGCAGGATAGCGGCGCGTGCCTGCTTCTGGTATGATTAGGGGCATCGCATTCAGAGGAACAGATGGCATGTATCGCGTTCACTTTCGGCGCAGCGCACAGGATCGTGTTTTGGGCGGCGTTTGCGGTGGCGCAGGCACTTGCTTAGGCATCAGCGGCTGGTGGGTGCGCGCCGTATTTGGCATTCTGCTGCTCATGGATTACTCATTTGCCCTGCTGCTGTATCTGCTGCTTTGGCTGAACGTGCCACCGCAACGCATGGCTGATCTGCCGCCAATAACGCGCCCCGAAGAACCCGCCCCGCGCCTGTACAGCAGCCCTGAGGGTGTGCTGACGTTGGGCGGCTTGGCGATAGCCGTCGGCCTTGTAGTGCTGGCGGAGACGAGTGGCGTCTTGCGGCTAGTCGGGGGCAGCGATCTGCTGGCGCCGTTGATGTTGGCGCTCATCGGCTTGACGCTGCTCTTGAAAGCGCTGAGGAACCGATCATGAGCGCTTTAGATCGCTTGGTGGCGCCGTTTGTCGTCCTGCTCGCTGCTGGACTGTGGATTGCATACCTGCTAGATCTGATCCCGCCTGCCCTTGTCGATTTGCTCGGTCGCGCCGCGCCTGCCGTGCTAATTGCGCTCGGATTAGCGCTGCTGCTGGGCAGGCGCACCCGCTACGGCAACCTGATCGCGCTCAGCATCACAAGCGCCCTGGTCGGCAGTGTGGTGGTGATCAGTTTCAATCGCGAGGCAAACGTGTTCCGTGAGGATTACGTCGAGGCGCTGGAGTACACCTTGCCGCCGAACGTGACAGGCATCCGCTTGAGCGCGGCGCTGCGCCGCACAGAGGTCACAGTGCAGGCTGCTGAAGGGCGGGCTTTGAGCGGCACATTTCGCGGCAGCCTAGAGAGCCTGCTGGTGCCCAGTTACCGTGTTGAAGGCAACATCGCCATCCTTGAACTTCAGGAGACGCAGCGCGAGGGGCTGCTCACGCTCGATCAGGTGGGGCGCGGGCGCCTGAGCTTGAGCTTACCGACGGGTGTGAGCCTTGATACGCTCAGGATTGACGTCTCTGAGGGCGATCTGAGCTTTGAGGCAGAGCAGCTCACTTTGCGGAATGTACAAATTGCCCTGGCACAGGGCAGCTTAAGTGTGCAATTCGGCCGCTCGGTCGGTCTATTGGCGGACTTGAAGGCAAGTGGCGCGCTCAGCGTGCGCTTGCCGCCCGACTTGTCAGCCGAGATCGCGCTGCGCGGCGGTGGCGCCAGCACACCGCGCTTTGATGAGGCGCGCTACACACGCCGTATCGATAATGTACTCGTACCCAATCTGGGCGAGGCGCAAGCGCAGCTCACGCTGGAGGCGGGCGGCACCATCAGCGTTGAGTAGCGGCGAGATATGCCAAGATGGCTGCATAGTCCTCTGTGCGGCTGCTGGAAGCTGAGGCAGCGGCTACGTGCGGCGTCAGCAGCAGGTTGCGCTGCGGATCGCGCCCGTACAGCACAAGTGGGTGCTTCTCGGTCAGCGGCTCGAACTCGAATGTATCAATGGCGGCGCCCGCCAACTCACCCGTCTGCAGCAAATGCAGGACTTCTGTCTCATCCAGCACGCTGCCACTGCCCAAGTGCACCAGACATGCCGTCGGCGGCAGCAGGCGTAGGCGGTGTGCTGTTAGACCGCCGCCCAGTGCGTAATCGGTCGTTGGGGCGTATGGTAGCAAGCTGACCAGTACATCAGCCTGCCGCAAGCAGTCTTCCAGGCTAGCAAAACGGACGCCGAGCTCCGCCTCGACAGAGCTTGGGTAGGGCGTGCGTTTGTTATACAGCACGGCGCTCAGGCGGAAGGGCTTGAGCAGGCGCGCCAGCTCGACGCCAATCTCGCCCATGCCTACGATGCTGACTGTCTTACCGAAGAGCGTGCCAATATCGGCAAAGTTCAGCCAGTTGAACGAGAAAGTGTCTTCATCGCCGCGCTGTGGTGGGAATGGCGGCGGCGTGTGCAGTGCAGCATGCAGCGACCGCCCAAGCCGCTTGAGGCAAGCCAGCATCATCATGAGCGCGTGCTCAGCGCAATAGAGCGTGCCGAGCACAGGTTGCACAACCACTTGAATGCCGCGCTCAGCGGCTGCAGCGCGGTCGATATCGTAGTCGAGCGAGCCGAGCCGCACGATCAGCTTCAAGCTCGGCGCTGCAGCGATCATCTGGGCAGTGACGGCCTGATTGCGCTCTGAGATGATGAAATCCGCCTTAGCCAGCGCGGGCTGCATCTCAGCGAAATTCGGTGCGCGCAGCATGGTGACGTTTAGCTCTGGTGGGGCAGCCCGCAGTGCTGCCTCTTGATGGCGTGCGCCGCGATCCGTCAAAAACAGGACGTTGTACATGCTCAGCTCGTCATGTTGCGAATGTCTTCCAGCGTGATCCAGCCAGCGCGCAACGCCATCAGCGCTGCCTCAGAGCGATTCTTAACGCCTAGCTTGTCGATAGTGTTCTTCAACAAGCGTGGCACGCTGCTTTCCTCGATGCCGAGGCGCTCTGCAATCTGATCGTTTTCTTCAAAGCCTGCAGCAATACAGCGCAGCACATCATGCTCTTGTTCGTTCAACGGATCGCTCTGATCCATGCTGCGCAAGCCCTCTACGATGCGCTCAGCTACGCCCTGCCCGAGCACCGTCGTGCCGGCGAAGACGTCTTTCACAGCGTTGACCACTTCCTGTTCGGTGGCCGTCTTCAGGATGTAGCCGTTGGCGCCGCTGCGCATGGCGCGCATGATGTAAGGCGTCTCATCGCGTGCTGTTAGGACTAGCACCCTGACGTTCGGGCTGATTTGCTTGATCTGCGGCAGAGCGTCTAAGCCGCTGAGATTGGGCATGTTTAAGTCTAGCAGCAGCACATCAGGTTGATGTTGGCGGCACATTTCGATAGCTTCAATGCCGTCACTTGCCTCGCCTACCACCACAATATCGCCTGAGAGTTCAAGGTAGGCGGCGAGCGGTGTGCGCAAGCTGGGATGATCGTCGGCTAACACGGCGCGAATGCGCGTTTTGCTGCGCACTTCGGCAGGAGCGCCTGCTTGGCCGACGGTTGGCAGTTTGAGGGCCTCTTCCAGCGCGGTAGCCATTTCCAGCGCTGTCGTGAAGCGCTGCTCGGGCTTTTTCGCCAGCGCCTTCAGGATGACGGCTTCGAGGCTGGGCGGCAGATCGTTGACCAACTGACTGGGCGGTACGGGCGCCTTATTCACCTGCTGGATCAGGATAGAAGTGATGTCGTCAGAATCGAAAGGCAGCTGCCCTGTAACCATCTCATACAACACCACGCCCAGCGAGTACAGGTCTGTGCGCTGATCGAGCGGCTTGCCCTGTGCTTGCTCTGGCGAGAGGTAGGCTGGCGTGCCGATGATCGAGCCGTGTGCCGTCAGGCGTTTTTGGCTGCCATCCAGCGGGATGGCCAGCCCGAAGTCCATAATTTTGATGGTGTTTTCTCGAGTGACGTAGATGTTAGCGGGCTTGATATCGCGGTGGATGATGCCGGCCCGATGGGCATAGTCCAGGGCGAGACAAACTTGGCGGCACAGCTGAGCGGCTGTCTCTGGGCTGCAAGGGATATACTCATAGAGCGGCTGCCCATGCACCAGCTCAGCCACAAGATAATAATCATCCCGATCACGCCCACGATCGAAGATCAGCATGATGCCTGGATGATTTAGCTTCGCCGATGCCTGTGCCTCTTGCTCAAAACGCTGCCGCGTCGTAGCGTGAACGTGCGGGTGTAAGACTTTGATTGCCACAGCACGCCTGAGCAGCAAATCTGCGCCACGATAGACGGCAGAAGTGGCGCCTTCACCGATTAATGCTTCCACCAAATAGCGGTCGTTGAGTTTCTGCCCGATCCTAACCATGCCATAATGCCTCGCTGCTGAAAGTAATCTGGTGCACGTGAATGGTCAATGTTTTATACTACAGAACGCACATTGCCGCCCTAGGCTGTAAGTTTAGCTACAAATGTTCCTGTGCGCTAGAAATTTGGCAGGTCGCCGTGCGTGAACGCTCGTTTTGGGCACTTAGCAGAGCCCTTCTGTACAATACTTGAATGAGGAGGCTTTCTGAATGAAAACATCAGCTATCGTACGGCAGATTGGAGTGATTGCGGCGTTCATCGCTACGTTGGGCATGAATTTTCTATCGCAGGGCGCGGCAAACTTCAACATTGCGCTTTTCCCGCGCACGGTAGCGCAGCTTGGTGAAATGTATCCGATCTACTTCTTGCCTGCCGGTTACGTCTTTGCTGTGTGGGGCGTCATCTACTTGGGCTTGGGTGCCTTTGTCGTCTATCACAGCCGCGTTGGCAGGTCAAATCCGCTGATGCAGCGCGTCGGCTGGCTCTTTATTGTCACTTGCCTGGCTAACATCGCCTGGCTGATCTTGTTCCTGAACGAGCAATTCGCCCTCAGCACCGTTGCGATGCTCATCTTGCTGGGCGCGCTGATCAGCATCTACCAAACGCAGAGGATCGGCTTGCAGGCAGTCACACCGACTGTGCGTTGGATGGCGCATATACCGTTCAGCATCTACTTGGGCTGGATTACAGTAGCAACGGTGGCGAACGTAACGTACGTGCTGTTCGATGCCCAGTGGGATGGTTTCGGCATCAGCGGCGAACTATGGGCAGCAGTGATGATGGCAGCAGCGACATTCATCACAGGGCTGATGATTGTCCGCAGGTCCGACTTTGCCTACGCGCTGGTGGTAATCTGGGCGCTGATCGGCATCATTGCCCGTTATCCGAATGTGACGCTTGTGGCGCTGGCAGCTGGCGCATCAGCCACCCTGATCGCCATCCTGATTGTGCTGGAACTTGTGCGCAGCAGGTTGCGCATCGCCACGGCCTAGCTGATCAGCTCACTTTAAGCCCGAGCGCACAAAGCTGTTGATGAACTGCCGCTGAAAGAAGATAAATAGGATGATCAGCGGCAGGATCACGACTAGCACGCCAGCCATGATCTGCCCGTACAGCGCACCGACCTCGCTTGTGCGCAAGACACGGCTTAGCCCGATGGTCAGCGGACGGTTTTCGCTGCTCTGCGTGACGATCATGGGCCATAGAAACTCGTTCCAACGCGTGATGACCGAGACAAGGCTGAAAGCGACCAGCGAGGGAATCGAGGGCGGCAGGTAGACATTCCACAGCACGCCGAACCAGCCGCAGCCATCAAGGCGTGCCGCATCCTCTAGCTCCAACGGTACTTGTTTGAAGGCTTGGCGCATCAGGAAAGTGCCGAACGCCGATCCCATGTAGGGTAGCATCAGCGCCCACATTGTATCGTAGAGCCTGAGGGCGCTGATGGTGGCAAAGTTGGGCACAATCAGCACAGCAGCTGGTACCATCAGCTGGATCAGGATCAGGCCGAAGAATAGCCGACTGCCCCAGAAGCGCATGCGCGCGAATGCATACGCCGCCAGCGTAATTGTGACAATCTGCACCAGCAGCACGCCGAAGACAAAGCGCAGCGTGGCGTAGAAATGCTCGCCCCAGTTGGTCACCTGCGCCACGCTTTGGAAATTCTCCAGTGTCAGACGGCTGCCGAAGAAGATGTTGCTGGTCACTAGCGGCTCGTTTTCAGGACGGATAGCAACCAAAACCGACCAGATGAGCGGGATCGACCAAAAGATAGCTGCACCAATCAGGAGCAGCGTGCCAAATGTGCCCTGTACTCGTCGCAGTAGGCTAGTTTTCATAGTAGGTGCGTCGCTCCCACAGCCAGAAGTTCAGCACGGTAAACAGCAAGAGCGCGACGAGGATGATAACTGTGATCGCGCTCACGTAGCCTTGATTGCGCGGCTCGTTGTACTTCTGAAAGACAAAGTAAAGCAACAGGTTGCTGCGTTCGTTCGGCTGACCCTCGCCCAGCGCAAAGAGATGGTCAACCATCTGAAAAGAGGCGGCGATACCAGTGGTGAAGATAAAAAGGGTAGTGCCTTGTAAAAGAGGCAGCGTGATGCGGCGAATTTTCTGCCATGTGCTTGCGCCATCTATGTCGGCTGCCTCATAGACGTCTTGTGGCAAACCTTGCAGCCCAGCTAGATACATAATCATACAGAAGCCCGTTTGCTTCCAGATCGAGACCATGATGATGGCGAGCAAGGTCCAGTTTGGGTCGCCGATCCATTTGATGCCGGGCAAACCGATGCTGCGCAGAATGGTATTGAGCAGGCCGATCTGATCGGCGAAGAGGAAGGCGAAGATGCTGCCAGCGCCGATCATCGGGATCAGGACGGGGTAGAAAAAGGCGAAGCGGAATAGCCCCAGCCCGCGTATCTTACGATTGAGCAAGAGCGCTAGTGCGAAACCGATAGCCATGCTGATCGGCACGGTGGTGACGACATACAGGAGCGTGTTACCAGCGATGCGCAGGAAGTCTGCGCCGATGAGCGTATTGGGGTTGAATAGGTCGAGGTAGTTCTGCAAGCCGACGTAACGCGTCGGGATGCGGGCGTTGCCAGGCTGGTACAAGCTCTGAATCAGTGCGCTAGCAGTTGGCAGCAAGGTGAAGAGGCAGACGAAGGCGAAAGTGGGCAGGATGAGCAGGTAGGGCAGGATGCGCTGCCACAGGCGTGTGTACTCGCCTGTCGAGAGGCTGCGCGCCGCACGGTAGTCCAGGAAACTTTCAAGGTTACTCATCGGGGCTTCACCTGGCTGTGAAAAGGCGTGTGCCGCGCAGGGCGCACAGCACACGCCAACTCTGTCTAGCGGTAGGGCGCCAAGAGCTGATCGGCAGCCGCTTGCGCCTCATCGAGGGCGGTCTTAGCGTCTTTTTCGCCGGTGATCACAGCCTGCACTGCCTTGCCAAAGGTCTGACGCACGTCTAAGCCGCGATAGGTCGAGAGCTCCTTCTGGGCGAAGGCCAGCTGATCGCGCGCCACAGCGTATTGAGGCTTCTCCTGCACCAGCGATTTGAGTGGCTCCAGCTCCCACGCCGATTGGCG
The DNA here is from genome assembly GCA_046719055.1 of Aggregatilineales bacterium. Taxonomy (GTDB): domain Bacteria; phylum Chloroflexota; class Anaerolineae; order Aggregatilineales; family UBA2796; genus CP2-2F. Next base: position 25,391 of record JBDNDQ010000003.1, read on the forward strand.
TGCAGCCACATAACCTGTCCTCACGCCCCAATCCGCCTGGATTTCCGGCGAGCTGAGGAACTGAATCCAGCGCCACGCCGCTGCTTGCTCAGCAGGCGAGCTAGTCTTCAAGATGTGCAGATTACCGCCACCGGTTGGTGCGCCGTAGCCAGCCTTGCCCTGCGGCAAAAAGCCGACGCCGACCTCGAAATTGGCATTGCGCAAGATGTTGGTGAGGCTGCCGGTGGTGTGATAGATGATGGCTGCCTGCCCAGAAGTGAAGGCAGCTGGCGTATCGCCCCACTTGATGATGCCCTCAGGCATGACCTTGTGCACGCGCGAGAGCGAGGCAAAGAACTCCAGCGCCTCGACCGTCGAGGGCGTGTTAAAGAAGACCTGAGTTGGCGAGGCTTCAACGAGGTTCTTGCCGTTGCTGATAGCGAAGCCTTGAAAGAGCCAGTACGGGAAGCCGTCCGAAGGGATCATCAAGCCCCAGCGGCTGCCATCGGGCAGAGTCAGCTTCTTGGCAGCATCCAGCATATCTTGCCACGTCTTGGGCGGCACATCGGGGTCAAGCCCGGCCTCGCGGAATAAGTCCTTGTTGTAGTACATGACGGGTGTGCTGCGCTGGAAGGGGATGCCCCAGATCACGCCGAATTCGTCAACTGTGTTGAGCATGAAAGCTGGGAAGAAGTCGGCGATAGCCTCTTTGGCACCCTCAGTATTCTCGATGAAGTCGGTCAGCGGGATGATGAAGTCATTCTCGATCAATGAGAACAGGTCGACAGCTAGAAAAATTGCTACATCCGGGCCTGTGCCGCCGCCACTGATCTGCGTTTGAATGGCTTTGTAAATCTCATCGTAGCCGCCAGCGTAGACTGCGTTGACCTTGATATCTGGGTTAGCGGCGTTGAACTGTGCAGCGTACTCATCGATGATCTGCGTGATCGGGCCGCCCACAGCCGTTGGGTAGAAGAAGTCGATCTCTACCACGCTCTGCGCCTCTGTGCGCAGGTTGGCTGTGCCGAGCACAAGAGCTGCAACAACAATCGCCAAAATGACCGCACGCTTAAGCATACGCATCCCTCCAAACTTGAGAGTCATCAATCAGCCTGTGGCTGGTGGACTCATTGTAGCGTGCCCACGTTAAGATCGCTTGATCTTTGTGTTAACGCACAAGGCGCCTACATGATCAAGCCGCCGTCCACCGTCAGCACTTGCCCAGTGATGTAGCTCGCCTCATCGCTGACCAAGAAAGCAACTGCATAAGCGACATCTTCAGGCCTGCCGTAGCGCGCCAACGGTATGCGCTTGTTGAGTTCCGCCATCAACTCGGCTGAGAGGTTAGCGGTCATATCCGTTGTGATGAAGCCCGGTGCCACCGCATTGACCGTAATGCCGCGCGAGGCGACCTCACGCGCTAGCGCCTTAGTGAAGCCGATCAAGCCGGCCTTGCTGGCGCTGTAGTTGGTCTGGCCGGCTTGCCCGCTCAAGCCGACCACGCTGGTGATGTTTACAATGCGCCCGCTGCGCTGACGGAGCATGCCGCGCACAGCTGCTTTGCAGCAGCTCCACGCGCTTTTCAAGTTGGTATCCAGCACAACATCCCAGTCTGCTTCTTTCATGCTCATGAGCAAGCCATCGCGCGTGACACCGGCGTTGTTCACCAGAATATCTAGCTTGCCGAACTGGGTCTGCGCCGCTTTGATGAGCGCTTCGGCTTGCGTCAGGTCACTGACGTCAGCCCGTACGGCTAGCGCTCTGCCGCCTGCCCCCTGAATGGCAGCTACTACTTGCTCGGCGGCTTCGGCGCTGGCGTTGTAGTTGACCACGACGGCGGCGCCACGACGCGCCAGTTCTAGGGCAATGGCGCGCCCAATGCCACGGCTGGCTCCTGTGACCACAGCAACGCGCTCTGCTAGACTGCTCATCTCAAAAACTCCTGTGGGTGCGCTGATAGAAGGTACATTATAGCCGAGCTCAGCGCGAATGCGTAGGCCAGCTCGACTCCGCCCGCACAGTGCGCCAACCCTCATCAGGGGCGCTTGCAGCCAGACGGCTGTGTGGTATACTTCTGCCGCAGCGTCCTGAACAGGCGCACTGCATTTGCCAAGTCATATCGAGAGAGAGTACACCTTGCGAATTTCAGCGACGCGCTGTTCACTTGCGATAGTCTGCCTGTGCTTTGTCAGCTTGCTCAGCGCTTGCGATGGCGGCGCACCCCAAACGACGGTCGCTGCCAACCCGCCCACTAGCAGCACCACATCGCCGTCGCCAACGGCGCAAGCGGCCCAGCCAACGCCTACTGCAGAAGTCTTAGCTGCCCGCGTCAACGAGCAGGGCATCAGCATGGCAGCGCTGGATCGGGAAGTGGCGCGCCGTCTAGAGACCATCCGCAGCTTCGGTAATCCGCTGCCCCGCGATCTCAATCAGTTTCGGAATGAGGTGCTGGATTTGCTGATTGAGCAGGCCTTGATTGAACAGGCCGCTGCCATTCAAGGCGTTGCGGTCACTGACGCAGAGCTGGACGCCGAAATCGCCGCGATTATTGAAATTGCCGGCAGCCGCGAGAACTGGGAGGCGCAGTTGAGAGCTGACCGACTGAGCGAGGCAGAATACCGCGCCAACTTGCGCGCCGCTCTGTTGACACAGCGCATGCGTGATATCGTGACGGCGGCCGCTTGTAAAAATGTGGAGCAGGTCCGCGCGCGGCATATCCTTGTGTCGGATGAGCAACGGGCACTCGCTCTGCGCGCTGAGCTGGAAAACGGCGCCGACTTTGCTGCGCTGGCTGCTCTCAATTCGCTCGACGTGACTACAAGACAGATTGGCGGCGATTTGGGCTGGTTCGCGCGCGGTCAGCTGCTGCAGGAAGAGATTGAGATCGCCGCCTTTAGCCTGCCCCCCAACGCCCTCAGCACGCCGATCAAAACGGAGCTCGGCTATCATATCCTTCAAGTATTAGAGCGCTCCACTGAGCGCCCTGTGGATGAGGAGATGTGCTACCGCCTGACTGAAAGCACCTTCGAGCGCTGGATTCAAGAGCTGATCAGCCGCGCAAAAATTGAGAAGTTCTTGTAGACTTGAGAGGCACTTGGCTTGCTGACTGGCAACCACGAAAGGTTTAGCTGAATGCGAAAAGATAACAGCGGCACTTATAACACGATCACTGTCGTCTTTCTGGGCTTGAGCGCCTTTGTCTTCATTTGCTCTTTGTTGCTGATAGCGCGCGTGATCCGACCACCAGCGCCTTTCGTGCCGCGTACGCCAACGCCCATCGCCACTGTTGAGCTGCCGACCGTCACACCAACCGATACGCCGACCGTCACGCCAACGCCGACGGATACACTCACACCGACGCCCACCGCTACGCCTGAGCCCGAACTGCCCACTGCCACGCCCACGCCTGCACCAACGGAAGCGCTACCACCCACCGAGACGCCACAAGTGCAAGGCTAGCGAATGCGCCGCAAGAACCACAGCCTCAGCCGGCTTTTGAACCTGCTGACAGCTTTCTTCTTGAGCGCAACCTTCGGTGTAATGGGCATAACTGCTGCACTTCTAGCGGGCGCTGTGCCACCCCCTGCTGCTTTGGCGCCGCGCACGCTGACCCCTCTGCGCGCCCTCGCCTTGCCTACGCTGACGCCAAGCTACCCACCTACACATACATCCAGCCCGAGCCGCACGCCCAGCCTCACACCGAGCTCAACGGCGACGCCCACCTCTTCACAAACTGCCACGCCAACCGCGACGCCGACTACCTCATTCACACCAACGCCCTCGCCCACCGCCAGCCCATCAGCTACTCCAACGGCACCTCCAACCAGCACTCAGACGCCCACGCCGACCCTAACCCTTACACAGACTTTCACGCCCACAGCTGCCTTCCCATTTGTGTTATTCCAAACGGGCTTCACGCGCTTCCAAAACAGGGCAGATTGCAACTTTCAAGGCATCAGCGGGGTGGTGTTCGGCTTGCAGCAAGAGCGCTTAACGGCCCGAGTCGGCCTTCAGGCGCAAGTGATCGGCAATAACTTTGCCCGGAACGTCCCGATCGAAAGCGACTCCACGTATGGCTGGGTGATCCAAGTGGGCGAGCGTCCCAGGCGGGCAACCTATCGCGTCCAGCTGCTCAGCCGCGAGGGTGTTATACTCTCGCCTGCAGTGAGCGTCCAATTTGATGGCAATTGCGAACGCAATCTTGCCCAAGTGGACTTCACACAAATCCGACCTTTTTAGAGAGAAGCTAGGCTATGGCTGAGGAAAAACCGCCTGCTGCATCTGGAGAAGCTGCACCGAGTGATGAGCCGCTCAGCGCCTATGACTTGCCCCCTGCACCAGTCGTGCGCACCCGCCGCAAGGCGCCGCAGAGCAGCGCGCCAGAATACACCGACGAGCCACTGCCCAGCGGCTACGGCTGCGCCGACATGATCACTGCCTTCTTCGTTCTGCTTTCGGTGGGCGTGATGGTGCTCACCATCTTGCTGATCGCCAATCCGTACGCGCCGATCAATCCCTTTCCACCGCCCACGCCGCTAGCGCTGCTGGTCTTAGCATCGCCCGAGCCAACTCTGACGCCCAGCGCCACCTTCACAGCTGAGCCACCCACTGCGCCGCCGCCCACCGAGCTACCGACCGTTACACCTACTGAAACGCCCATCCCCACTGCTACTGAGACCTCTACACCAACCATCACACCGACGCCTGTAGTCGGCGGCATTATTGCGCTTTCCCCGACGCCAGCTCTGCGCGAGGCGCCGCCCGCCACACAAGGCGGTACACGTTCGCCCTATCCGTTCAGCCTCAACGCAATTCGCTATCAGGCGCACGACGGCAGCGAGGGTTGCCGCTGGCAGAGCTTGGCGGGCCTTGTGCTGAACATGCAAGGTCAGCCACGCACACGTGAAGAGGGCAGCCTCACCGTGCGCATCACGAGCGCCGACGGCAACATTGATGAGTTCCACTACACAGGTGAGCAGCCCAAATTCGGGCCGAGCGGCTTTGAGGCGTTTCTAGGCACGACGCCGCGGGTCGGCGATTACACAGTGCAGCTGCTGGGCATCACGGGCGTGCCGATCTCAGAGAAAGTGACCGTTCAGGCGCGCAGCGGCTGCGATGAGAACGTTGTGGTGGTCGAGTTCATTCAGAACTACATCTACTGAAAACGGTGTGTGGCGCAGCTAGCTCCCGCTGCGCCACACGGCGGCGCTCACTTGGCGTATTCGGTGATACGCGTCTCGCGCAGCACTTGCACCTTGATCTGGCCTGGATATTGCATCGTCTCTTCGATGCGCTTGGCGATCTCACGGGCAAGGCGCGCCGCACCAACGTCATCCACGTCCTCTGGACGCACGATCACACGTACTTCGCGCCCAGCTTGCAAGGCATAGCTCTGTTCAACACCTTTGAATGAGCTGGCGATCTCTTCGAGCATGCGCACACGCTTGATGTAAGTTTCCAGGCTCTCGCGGCGCGCACCGGGCCGTGCTCCACTGATCGCATCAGCCGCCTCGACGATGATCGCCTCGACGCAGAGCTGTTCAACTTCGTGGTGGTGGCTGGCGATGCAGTTGATCACCTTTGCGTTGACGCCGTAGCGCTGACAGAACTCAGCGCCAATGATGGCGTGGGAGCCTTCGACCTCGTGATCAATTGCCTTTCCAATATCGTGCAGCAGGCCGCCCATCTTGGCGATTGCTACATCTGCGCCCAGCTCGGCGGCGATCATGCCGGCGAGGTGTGCCGTCTCAATTGAGTGAGCGTGTTGATTCTGCCCATAGCTGGTGCGGAACTTAAGGCGCCCAAGCAGCTTGAGGATTTCCGGATGCAGGCCGGGCACGCCTGCCTGATAAGCAGCAGCTTCGCCTTCTTCGCGCACCACACGCTCGACCTCTTTGCGGGCGTCTTCGACTAGCTTCTCGATGCGAGCGGGGTGAATGCGCCCATCCAGGACTAGCTTGCCCAACGCGCGGCGTGCTACTTCACGCCGCACAGGATCGAAGCTGGAGAGCGTGACAGCCTCAGGCGTATCGTCTACCACAACATCCACGCCTGTTGCCTGCTCAAAGGCGCGGATGTTGCGCCCGTTGCGCCCAATGATACGCCCTTTCATCTCATCAGAAGGTAGCGTGACCACGCTAACCGCCAACTCACTGACTTGATCAGAGGCAATGCGCTGGATGGCGAGTGCCACCACGTCACGCGCACGGCGCTCTGCCTCAGTCTTGAGCTCCTCATCCAGCTCGCGCAGCTTGCGCGCCATGTCGGCACGCACCTCATTTTCCAGCGAGTCGAGCAGGTGTTGGCGCGCCTCTTCGCGGGTCATTTGTGCCACCCGCTCCAGCTCGGCGCGGCGCTCCTCATACATTTTGTCGAGGTCTTGGCGGCGCTTATCGAGGGCGCTCTGGCGTTTATTCAGCTCGCGCTCACGCCCCTCAAGGCGCTCAAGCCGTTTGTCGAGCTCCTCGCGGCGCCGGTCGAGGCGCTCGCTCTCACGGTCGTTTTCGGCGCGGCGGCTCTTGATGGCTTCATCGGCCTCAGCCAGCAGACGCTGCGCCTTATCATGGGCATGCAGCTCAAGCTCTTTGGCGCGCGAATTGGCTTCTGAGATGAGGCGGGTTGCCTCTTCATCGGCTAGTCTGCGGCGCGTGTTGACGTACTCTTCCAATTCGCGCTGCACGACGCGGCGTGTGTGGTTGCCAAAGATGATCACCACCGCAATGATCACCACGCTCACAATGATGAAATCGAGTATGCCTAGCACGAGTAGTGAACTACTGTCCATGCTTCACCATTCCTTATCGGCAGGTGGGCTGCCGTTTACAATATGTGATGCATAACGAATCAAGCCGCAGCTAAACGCTTAGCAACGGCTGAACCTGGTGCTTGTATGGAACAGTCTTCAGCTGAAACGCGCTGCGCTCAGGTGAGCCGACGTGTCTCCTCGCTGCAGTATATCATGGCCTGAGCAGTGAAAAACCTTGTAAGGCGTGCGTTGCAATAAATCAAACACGCCGCAGCGTCGCCGATGCGTTGCTCTGATATACCGAACGTTGTTCACAACCCGTCACCCTAACACACAACCAAGACCGCCAATACCTCGCGGTGCGCTTCCAACTCGCCCGCGCCCATCCCTGCTATCGGGACTCGTTCGAGCGCGGTAAACTGTAATTCCAAAAGCTGCCGTTCAACCGTTGATCAGGTGTGCCTCTAGATAAGCTGCACAAGCCTGCATTATGCTACTGTTATTTATCATACGCCAAATTTTGTTTTTGTGCTACAGCTGAAAATCAAGACAAAAGATGATCAACATACAGGGACGAAAACGCCTCGCCGAGATAGTGGCGCTGCTGATTGTGCTGGGGGTGGCAGCATGGCTGCGGCTGAGCAGCCCTGAAGTCGTTGAGTTCAAGCGCGATGAGGCAAACCTAGCCCGCCTAGCCCTCGACTTTGCGCATGGACGGGAGTTTCCGCTGTTGGGCATTAGCTCATCGGTTGGCTTGCGCAACGCGCCGTTCAGCGTCTATGTGGTGATGCCGCCTTTTCTGTTGACGAGCGATCCGATTTTTGCCACGCAATACATCGGCGTGCTGAATGTGCTGGCCGTCGGCTTGCTGTATGGTTTGGGGAAGCGCTACTACGGCACTACGGCGGCGCTGATCGCGGCAGCCTGCCTTGCTACCAGCCCATGGGCGGTGATTTTCTCGCGCAAGCTGTGGGCACAAAACGCGCTGATGCCCTTCATCATCCTGACTGTTGGCAGCGGCATCGCAGCGTTCCTTGCTGGCAGTCGGCGCGAGCAGCGTTTGGCACAGCTGTTGCATCTGCCTTTGCTGAGCGTTACCATACAAATCCACTTTGCGGCTGTAGCGCTCGTGCCGCTTTCGCTGTATCTGATCGGGCAGGGTCGGCGGCGCCTGACACGTTATTTTGTTGCCGGCCTCTTTCTGGCGGCGCTGAGCGTCGTGCCATATGCGATCGGGGCGCTCGAGGCGCTGCATAACAGCACATGGGCAAGCGCGCAACTCTCTACTAGAGCGGGTGACGGATTGCTGGGTTCACAAGCACTTGAATACGCATTGATCGTCCTAAGTGGAGCCGATTTGCACAGCCTGGCAGGCCCAGAGATGTTTACGCAATGGCTGGAGAGTGTGCCGACATGGGCTTACGCTCTGTTGTACATTTTTGGCGGGCTGTGCCTTGTTTGCGGGCTGTGGCGCTTACTGATCGGTCTACACGCTCGACGTACGCTCGAGGTCGCGCTCGGACTTTGGCTGCTTGTGCCTCTGGCGATTTTTTCAATCCGCTGGGTAGCGCCGCAGCTGCACTATCTCATTCCGCTGATGCCGGCTGGCTTCTTGGCGCTGGGTGCCTGGCTGAGCGATGTGATCAAGAAGCGGCAGCTGACCGTTGTGATGCTGGGCGCGCTGTTCGGCGTTGTAACGCTGCAAGCGGCTCTGCTGATGCACCTGCTCAGCTTTGTCGGGCAGGTTGCTACGCCGGGCGGCTTCGGCACTCCGTTGGGCATGTATATGCCAATTCGTGCTGAACTACTCGCGCAGCAACCCGCCGATTTGCTCATCCGCTTGGATGGGCAGTTTGTCGGAATTGACGACGAGGCGACGGTTTGGGATGCGCTGCTCTACGATCTGCCCAATCGACGCTTTGTGCCGCCCCAGCTGGACGTTTTCCCTGAGGGGGATGCGCTCGTACTGAGCGGGGATTGCTCAGAGCGCATAGGCACACCCTATGCCATGCGTCCGTTGGCAGATGGCACGTCTGAACGTTGCTTTGCGCTTTCGGTGCGGCGCCCCACCGATTTTGACCCACAGGGCTACACTGCCTTGTTGCAAGCAGGGCGCCTGAGCATCGGCGGCGGCTTGGAAGCCTTCGCGTGGGATGACGCACAGCGTTGTTTGCAGTTAGTGTGGCGTTTGCCTGAGCCTGTTAGCACGCCTTTGGGCGATCAATTCCATGTGGCGCTCTCGCTCTACGGGCAGGATCAAACGCGCCTTGCCCAAGCTGATGGACAGTTTTGGCTAGGGCGCTTTTGGCGGGCTAACGACCGTGTTGTGAGCCGCCATTGCCTGCCAGAACTACCTGCCGAGCCTGCCTTTGCGCAGATTGGGTTGTATACTTACCGCCAGGGCGCTGAGGGACTGCAGTTTTTTAACTTGCAGTGGCTCCAAGACGAGTCTGAGGCTGCATTTTATCGATTGAGTCTGGAAAGCGCGCGCGGGGAGTGAGTGATGACTATTATTCGTCCAATGGCTACGACAGATGTGCTGGTCGTTGCGGAATGGCTGCCGCATCTGCCGTTAATGCAGCGCTACAGCATGAGCGCGGAGCGAACCTCACAACATTTGAGCGGTGCGCTTGCAAGAGGCGATATATTGCTAACGGCAGATGCTCTTGGCGTTCAGGCTTGTGGCTTGGCCTGGTGTATGCCACAGGGCATGTTTGGGCGCAGCCCATATTTGCGACTACTAGCAGTTAAAGCAGGTATGACAAGTGGTGGAATTGGTTCTGCACTCCTCACGGTCCTGGAGGGGATGTTGGTCGGTCAACATGCCTGGCTTTTCCTGCTCGTCACGGAAGATAACGTCCCAGCCCAGCGCTTCTACCTGAGGCACGGTTACCAGCAAGTAGGAGCAATTAGTGGCTATCTTTTACCAGCGGTGGTAGAATGCTTGTTTACAAAACGGCTCACACACTAGAGGACTTTAGCCATGCGAAAAATAGGGACGTTTTTCACGCTCAGTTTGCTGATCGCTGCGCTAGCAAGCCTACCTGTGCTGACGCAGGCACAATCGCGCGACAACATTTTGATTGTGGCGCGCGCCGCAGACACAACAGGCCTCGATCCACACAAGCAGACTGCTTTCGCCTCGCTGCGCCTGCTCGAGTTAATCTACGAGACGCTGGTGACGCTCGATCAAGACCTGAACATTGTGCCACTCCTGGCTGAGTCGTGGCAGTTCAATGCCGACTCAACTCAGCTGACCATGAAGCTGCGCGAAGGCGTCTTCTTCCATGATGGCACATCGTTTGACTCAGCTGACGTCAAGGCAACCTTCACACGCATCCTCGATGAGGCAACGGGCGCGGCAGCCCGCAGCAACTACACCAGCATCGAGAGCATCGAGACGCCCGATGCTTTCACAGTTGTCTTCAACCTGAAGGTGCCCGATGTGCCGATCCTGGCGGCGATGGCGAGCGTCAATGCGGCGATCGTCTCTGAGGAGGCCGTTGCCGCCAACGAGTTTGAGAAGAAGGCGATCGGCACCGGCCCGTTTGTGCTGGAGCAGTGGATCCCTGAAGAGAAAACAACCCTCAGGCGCAACGACAACTGGTGGATTGAAGGGCCGTACCCAGATGGCATTGAGATGCGTGTCATTCCCAATGAGGCGACCATTGTGGCTGCCTTGCGCGCCGGCCAAGTCGACTTCGCCTTGCTCAACGATCCGCTGGCAGCCATTCTGCTTAAAGACGACCCAAACATCGTCTTGAATCGGGTGCCCGCCCTTGCCTACCATGTCTTTCAGCTGAATGCCTCCCGTCCGCCGATGGATAAGCTCGAGGTGCGGCAGGCGATATCTTGCGCTATCGATCGGCAAGAAGTCCTGGAGACTGCCTCGCTAGGTGAAGGTACGGTTACAGGCCCGCTGACCATCCCTGCCTATCGCCTTGAGCCGAGCGAATTCTTCTGCTATCAGCGCGATCTAGATAAGGCACGCCAGCTGCTGGCGGCGGCGGGCCTACCTGATGGCTTCACCATCAAGACCATTGTAGCAAGCGCTGAGCCGCCGACGGCCCTCTCTGAAGCGCAAGTCATCCAGGCGCAGCTGGCAGAGGTCGGCATCACGCTAGAGATCGAGGCAATGGAGCTGAGTGTGTATGTCGATCGTTGGCTGAAGGGTGACTTCGATACGGCAGTTGCGCTCAACGGTGGGCGGCCCGATCCGTACACGATGTATGCGCGCTACTGGACGAAATCGGGCAATTTGCAGGGCGTTGCCAACTGGATTGACGATCTGACCGACGAGTTGATGGCTCGTGGGCGTGCTGAGAGCGATCCTGCCAAACGCTTCGAGATTTTCGCTCAATTCCAGCGCCATATCGTGGAGCAGGCGCCGTGGATTTGGCTTTACAATGGCTACGAGTACACGGCGCATCAGAAGTATGTGGATGGCTTCATCCCGAATCCGATGGACTCGCTCGTCTCTTTGGCGGGCGTGCGCTTGAAGCGCTAAGGCGGTGTGCCGTCCGGCTGCCCACAGCTGGACGGCACATTCCGCGAATGATTTGCCATGCTCCGCTACATCGCACAGCGCCTGATCGCCTTCTTGCCGACCTTGCTAGGCGTCTCAGTGCTTGTTTTTTTCGCAATGCGCCTGATCCCCGGCGATGCCATCACAGCACAACTCGGCACAGAGGCAGGGATGCTCACGCCTGCTCAACGGGCTGCCCTAGAGCGCTACTACGGCTTGGATAAGCCGCCCATTGAGCAGTATTTCATCTGGTTGGGCGAGGTGCTGGGAGGCAATCTCGGCTTCTCGATACGGCACGGCAAGCCTGTATTGGAGGTCATCCTGGATCGCTTTCCGCTGACCTTGCAGCTGGCTCTGATGTCCGTTGTGATTGCGCTCATCGTTGGCATTCCGATTGGCGTGCTCAGCGCAGTCTATCACAACACACTGATCGACCTGCTGGGCAGGCTTTTCGCGTTGATCGGCTTGGCGCTGCCCAATTTTTTAGTTGGCACGCTGATCATTTACATCCTATCGGTCTACTTCAAGGTGCTGCCGAACAGCGGCAACTACGTCAGCTTCAATGTGGATCCGCGCCGCAACCTTGAGCAAATGATCTTTCCTGCCCTCACACTTGGCTTTGCACTCTCAGCCTCGCTCATGCGCATGACCCGCTCGACCATGCTAGAGGTGCTGCGCGAAGATTACATCCGCACGGCGCGCAGCAAGGGGCTACACGAGCGGGTTGTAACCTATCAGCATGCGCTGCGCAACGCCCTAATCCCTGTTGTGACCTTACTGGGCGTGCAGGCGGGCTATTTGCTGGGCGGCACCGTGATTGTCGAGCAGATTTTTGCGCTGCCCGGCTTAGGGCGCTTAGCAGTCAACGCGATCTCGCAGCGCGAATACGCGCTTGTGCAAGGCGTGACGCTCTTCATCGCCTTCAATTTTGTAGTCATTAACCTGGCTGTGGATGTGCTGTATGCCGCTCTCGATCCGCGCATCGCCTACGGCAAGCGTTAAGCCGTTTCTCTTGCGCCTGCTGACCAACTTGAGTGGCGCGCTCGGCGCGGCGATCGTCTCACTCTTTGTCGTGATAGCAATTCTAGGCGGCGCAGGCTTGACGCCCTATCCGCCGGCTCAGCAGTTCGGGCGTGACCGCCTGACAGCGCCGAGCGAACGTTATCTGCTCGGTACGGACTTGTTCGGGCGCGATGTTGCTAGTCGGCTGATGCAGGGCGCCTGGAATTCGTTGCGCGCTGCCGTTTCAGCTGTGCTGATTGCGGGCTCAATTGGCACGCTGATCGGCGTGACAGCAGGTTTCATTGGCGGCGCGCCAGATACGCTGATCATGCGAGTTATGGACGTCTTTTTCGCCTTTCCGGCGCTGCTGCTAGCCTTGCTGATTATCGCTGTGCTCGGGCGCGGCTTAGGCAGCGCGATCATTGCCATTGCAATTGTCTACACGCCGATTTTTGCGCGTGTGGCGCGTGGCCCGGTGCTCTCGCTCAAGGCGATGGAGTACGTTACAGCCGCACGCTGTTTGGGCGTGCGCGAGCCAAGCATCCTGGTTCGGCACATCCTGCCGAACATGCTGGCGCCATTGATTGTGCAATTCAGCCTAGCGCTCTCCTGGGCGCTGCTGACCGAAGCCAGTCTGAGCTTTCTCGGGCTTGGCACGCAGCCGCCGGAGGCATCTTGGGGCATGATGCTAGCCGAGAGCACCAGCGTTGCCGAGCGGGCGCCCTGGTTAATGGTCTACTCGGGCGCTGCGATTGTACTGGGTGTGCTGGGCTTCAATCTGCTGGGCGATGGACTGCGCGATGTGCTCGATCCGCGTCTGCGCAAGCGTTGAGTACTTATGTGGTAAACTCAGGCGAGAGATGAAGAGGGAGTGCAGACCTCATGAGCCTTGAAATGCTGATGGCAGCCTTACAGCACATTGCGCAAGCTGCTGAGGGTGACTCAGCTGTGCCGAGCGCCTACCAGGATGCCTTGTGCGATCTTTTCAAGGGGCTCGGCGTGCTGGGTCGAGATGGGCGGACTTTCAGCACACAGACGGCGCGCTCTTTCGTACAGAGCTTGTTGCGCTGCCTTCAAGAGGGTGCCCTCACGCCCTCAGCCTGGTATGGCACACCCGATGAGCCCTGCAATGGCATCGGCGCCCTGCTGACGCAGACGCTAGAGCGCCATCGGCGTGAGTGTTCACCCCAGCCAGAGCCATTGCGCGTCATTCGGACATCTGTAGCCGTTATCAAAGCGCAGCGCAACGGCGAAGATGTCTACCTGATGCAGTACGATGCGCCTGCCCGTCAATTTCAGCTGCTGGGCGGCAAGCGCGAAGAGAGCGATGAGTCAAACGTGGCGACGCTCATCCGCGAGCTGCGCGAGGAGCTGGGTTTAGCCTCACTGACCCCCGAACGCGACTTCACTATCTATCCCCTGGTGGAAGGCGTGCGCGAGATGAGCGTCTCGGAAAGCGTCTATGTGCTTTCCGCCTACGAACATAACTTCTACCAACTGCTAGACGTGCGCTGCCACCTGCCTGAGAACGATAGCACATGCTGGCTGACCGCCGGTGAGTTGATCAGTGGGCACACACACGATGGGCGCAAGGTCTCGCGCTTGATCGCAACGCATTTGGCTGAAATTCTGCCAACTTTGCGCTACAGCCTGAGCGCAGCGCTGGACCAAGGCTGAGCCATGCCCTGGCTGTTCCTGTTGATGCTTGCCTTGCTGATGCTGCTTGCACCTAGCCCGCACAGCAGCGCACAGAGCGCCACAGCCACCCCGACTCCCTTCATGAGGGCGCGCCCCAAGGCTGAGTTTCAGCCGTTGCAGCGCGGCGTGCCAATTCTGGGCGAGCTCGCCGATACTAGCAGCGTAGATCGCTTTGCGGTCTTTGCTGCGGCAGGCGAAATCATCAGCTTTGGTATGTTCCCCGAAGAAGGCAGCACCCTGGTGCCGCGTTTTGAAGTCTACGCACCAAATGGAGAGCGAGTAGCAGTGGGCAGCCCGCCTTCTGCCGCTGTGATCGGCTATCAAGCCCCTGCTACAGGCGCTTACATCGTTTTTGCGCGCGCCGAGCGCGGCAGCGGCGCCTACAGCTTCTGGGTGAACAGCGGCCAGACTCTGCGAGACGCCATGCGCGGCGAGATCGTCTTCGATCAGGTGATGCAAGGTGCGCTGTTACGTCGTGGTGATCGCGATATATGGCAGATCACCTTATCGAGCGGCACGCCAATTGAAGTGGTGCTCGAGCCTGAGCTGCCAGCCCTCAACTTGACCCTAGAAGTCATCGCCCCTGACAGCACGCTGCTCACAGCCGTCGCCAACGGGGATATCCCGTTGCTCTATGTGCCCCAAGACGGTGTGTATACGCTTCGTATCTATGCGCAGGGCACGGCTGCTGGCGGCGCCTACACCCTCAGGTTGCGCTTACTAGGCACGCTGCCCACACCAACGTTCGGCTCAGTGATCAACTAAGCTATCGACTATGGCATTTGGCGCGCCAGGATGGTCGCAAGCGCGCTTTTGCCATAGCTGCTCAAGTGCACACCATCGCCGACTAGGACGCCGTCAGGGTTACTGCTCCAGAAGGCATCCAGCATGCCGCCATGCTCTGCTGAAGGCGGTGCTACAAGCGCTGCCTCCACTTCGGCGCGCGTCATGTTGCCAACCAAGTGAGCCATCCCTGTGCCGAGCGCAGCGCTGATATCCACACAACGCACCTGCGGCAACGCCAAGCTACCACTGCTGCACGCCGCTGCGATCGCAGCGTTGAAAGCTGCGACGCGATCGTTGCTGAAGCCGCCGGCAAAGTTCAGCGCAAACGGCGCGGGCATGCCATAGTAGAAGTTGGCTACCAAAATTTTGCCGTTCGGATTGCGCCCTGCAACCTGGCTAGCCAGATTGCCGAGCGCCGCCACATAGCTGCCTGCCTCGCCGCCCGTCAGGTCGTTGATGAACGGCACGATCACAGTGTAGGCGCAACTATCGGCTAGCAGTTGGGCAAAGGCGCCTGTGTTAAAGTAGCTGGGATGGTTCGGCGCGCTGATGGCAGTTGCCGCTGCGGTGCGGTTAAAGACTCGCATCCCTACATCGCCGCGCGCCCGAAATTGCGCTGCTAGATAGGCGCCGACCGGCGCAAAACGCAGCGAGACGAAGCCGATCCCGCTCACCTCAAAGACCGCATCGCCTTGCGCTACAGAGTCGCCGACGACGCTGGTACAGCGCTCAGCTGAGCTGCCTTGTGGTGCTGCAGCTTGCGGCAGTCGTGTAGGGGTAGCAGTAGGCAGCGCTGTCTCGGTAGGTGTTTCAGTCGGAGTGGCCGTCGGGGTTGGTGTTGACGTATCGGTGGGTGTGGCGGTCGCCGTTGGTGTATCAGTTGCGGTGGCAGGCGGTGGCAGCACAGGGACATTGGTGCTGGTCGGACGCAGAGTGTTGGTAGCGCTTGGGGCGAGTGCGATGGCAGTCGGCTCGGGCAGAAATAGGCGCCCCATCAGGCTCGCGAGCACTAGCGCAGCTGCACTGGTGATGAACACAAGGCTCAGGGCGCTCAAAATGAGCAACGAGCGCGGGATAGCGCGTTCGGTTGGTGGCATCGGATTTCCTCAAACCAGAGATGAGTGCGTACAGTTAGCCTCTCGGGCTGAGTGCTCAGTCTCTGCCAGAGTATAACACACTGCGAGCGCTCTCAACGCCTGCACAAAGGATGGGCCCTTGAATGTGCTATAATCTGCTATGCAGCGTTCGCTGCACATGAAGGACTTACGACTAGATGATGAACGCTCTGGCTGAAAAACCCAGTCTGCTCACCCGCTACGACAACTTGCGCCGCAAACAGCGCGAAGTGTTGATGGCGGCTGTTGATACGCTCAGCAAAGTAGACGGCCTGCCTGAAGAGCAGCTTGCCCAAGCGCGCGATGCACTCTTCCACACCGATCACCCGTATTTATGCGTCCTGATTGGCGCCTTCAACACAGGCAAGAGCAGCTTGATCAACGCGCTGATCGGCGCACCTGTGCTGAGCGTTGGCGCGACGCCCACCACCAATCGCATCGCCATTTTGCGCTACGGTGAGGCATTGCAAAGCCTCTCAGGCGGCGACTCTGACACAATCTTCCATCCATCGCCGCTCTTGCAGCGGGTTAGCTTTGTGGATACGCCGGGGCTAGATTCGGTCTTCAAAGGGCACGACGAGGCGACTCGCGCCTTTTTACACCGTGCAGATCTCGTCTTGTTGGTCATGCTGGCGACTCAAGCAATGTCTGCCAGCAGTCTGAGCGATATGCAGAAGTGGCGCGCCTACGGCAAACGGCTGATCGTGGTGATCAACCAAATCGACCTGATCGAGCCAAACGAGCGCGAGGCAGTGCGCTCTTTCGTGCTCGAGCAGGGCAAGTTGGCGCTGGGCGAGGCGCCGCAGGTGTGGCTGACCTCAGCCAAATGGGCGAGCGAAGCGACTCGCAGTGTGCCGCGCGATGAAGACAAGTGGCAGATGAGCGGCTTTGCGCAGATCGAGGCTTACTTTGAGCGTGCCCTCAGCGATGCCGAGCGCGTACGCCAAAAGCTGGAGACGCCGCAGCACATCATGCGCAACGTGATGAGCGCTGCTAACGCCCAGATCGCGGCCCAGCAGGGCGCATTGGCGGAATATCGCCGTTCAGCGGCCAATGTGCGCGGTCAGATTGAGGCATCCATCCGCGAACAAGAGCAGGCGGTGAAGGCACTTGCCGATGAGATTGACGCCAAGTTCAACGACGCGACTCAACGCGGTCAGGCTGCGATTCGAGACGTCTTCCGCTGGGGTAAGGCATTTTCCCTGGCATTTGGCGGGCTGGGCGAAGTGATCGGCCTAGGGCGCTTGTTCAGGCGCTTTGGCGCACAGACTCATGCCCAAAATGCTTTCGCGCAGCATAAAGTGGACGAGCCCCTCGCGCAAATCCCTGCCATCACCGATAAATTGGCGCCACGCCTTGAGGGGCGTGACATTCGCGATGTCGAAGACCTCGTCCTGCACACCAAGCAAGAGCTAGAGCGCCTGCCAAATGCGCTTCGAGCGAAAGTGATCGGGGCATTGAGCGCACCCCAAAGCTACGATCGAGCGATTTTGAAGAATGCGCGTGAGCAGCTGCACAATCAGCTGGAGGCAGCACGGACAACTGAGTTCAAGACGATTGATAACGCCGTACGAAGCACAATCGTTACCTTGAGCGTCTATGTGCTGATTGTGTTGTTGATCGGGGGCTTCCTGATCCTCACGGCTGCTGCCACAGGCGCCGATGCGGGCGTGTGGCTGCTCTCTGTGTTGATGGTCTCAGCGCTAATCGTTGGTGGCATGAGCGTTATGCCATTGCGCGGCGCCTGGATGGCCAATGCTTACAGGGAGCGCATGGACGCGGCTCGGCGCGCTTATCAAGATACGCTCAGCAAGGCGGCCTCCGAGCAGATCGCCTATGGCAGGCAGCTCCGTCAGGATGCAGTGGCGCCATTTTTGCGCATGATCGAGTCGCAGCTAGCCCAAGCGGATGCGCTTAAGACGGAACTAGCAGAGCGTGAGAAGGCGCTCACTGCGCTTGAGGCTGAGCTAGCTGCCTTGCGCTCATGAGCTGATTGAGATGACAGCCGCTCATGCTCACGACTAAATGCGAAGGACTTGAAGCATGTCTAACTTGAGTTTGCCTAATTCACCTGCTGTAGTGCTAGAAGGGGCGCTGGCTGAGTTGCGCGAACGCCTGATCCGCCTACTTGGCGAGGCCGCTGAGTTCGTCGGCAAGCTGCATGGCGAGGGCGCGCAGGATCGGGGACGCTTGAACGATGCTGCCGACGATTTGCGTGAGATGTTCTTGTTGGTAGCGGTGATCGGCGAGTTCAACGCTGGTAAGTCAACCCTCATCAACGCGCTGCTCGGCGAGCCGTTCTTGCCAGTCGGCATCACGCCTACAACGGATGCCATCGAGCTCGTCCGCTATGCGCCCGTCCCCAATCGGACGCCTAAGGTGCGGGAGAGCGCTGCCATCCGCGAGTGGGAACATCCTGCCACAGGCGGCACAGGCGTCGCCATTGTGGATACACCTGGCACAGGCTCAGTCTTTCAGCAGCACGAGGCAATCGCCAAGTCGTTCCTGCATCGCAGCGATCTGGTCATCTTTGTGATCAGCGCTAAGCGGGCCTTCGCCGACACTGAGCGGCTCTACCTTGAGCTGGCCCGCGATTACGGCAAGAAAATCGTGGTTGTGATCAACCAAGCCGACCTGCTAGACGACTCCGAGCGGCAACAAGTGCGCGAGTTTGTGCGTCAGCAGATTGACCAGCTGCTGGGCTTGCGCCCGCCCATCTTCATGATCAGTGCCAAGCAGGCTCTGCAACGCGCCTATCAGGGCGGCGTTTTCGCAGCGCTGCGCGAGTCGCCCGCTGACGATCCAACGGGCATCCTGGCGCTCGCTGCCCACTTGCGCCAGACCTTCGAGCAGGTGCCGCCGGCCAAACAGAAATTGCTGACCCGCCTGAATTTGTTGCGCGGCGTGCTAAAGCGGCACGAAGATTCCCTGAATGCCCGCCTTGCCCTGATCGGCCAGGACGCTGATACGGTGCACTCGCTAGAGCGCGAGATTGATCAGCAAGCGGCGGGCTTGGATCGTCAGCTGGAAGCCGCCCTCAAAGAGATTCGGGCCGTGATCGACGGAGTCTTGTTGCGGGGCGGGCGCTTCATGGAAAAAAATCTGAACATTGTGCGCGCCGCTTTTCGCGGTATGGATCGCGAGAAGCTGGCTGAGCTGTTTGATCGCGAAGTGCTCGCCGACAGTCTGACACGCCTCGCCACAGCACAAGAGACGTACGTCAACGCCTTGGTGGACAGCGGGCGCGCCTACTGGCGCGGCATCATCGAGCGGCTGAGCAAGCTAGAGGCGCTGCTGCGTGAGGAAGCTACCGGTATGGATGCAGCCCAATACGCCGATCAGCGCGCTGCGCTGCAGGCAGCCCTAGCGGTAGCTGATATCGAGCTGCGCGCCTACACCGATCATGCTGTGCTAGAGGCGATTGAGAATAACTTCGATCAGAACGTCCGAACCTTCATCTACGGCACAATCGCAGGTATCGGTGGCGCCTTCGGTCTGCTCATCAGTGCCCTGACCGCCGCCGCCACGCCCGGCACGCTCTTGCCGCCGCTGGGCGTGCTGACCCTCGCCATTGGCGCTGTGGCGCTGCCTATTGGCGGCGGAATTGCGTTTCTCACCTCGCAGCGGGCCCGCAAAGATGCGCTCAGGCAGCTTGAGGTACGCCTGAATGACCTCGAAAAGACCTATCGCGAGGCACTCTCGAAGATCACTATCGCCGAGCGGGGGCGCTTGACCAGCTACGGCAGGCAGATTCTGGCGCCCGTTTTCAGCCAGCTCAGCACGCTTGTGGCGCGCTACCGCGATCAGCAGACACAGCTGGGCTTCCTGATGGCGCGCGTAGATGAACTGGAAAAGGCGCTCAATGCGCTTTAGGCGATGGGCGAAGTGTGGCGCTTGATCACAGACCCGCCCGGCGAGGGCTGTATCAACATGGCGCGCGATGAGGCAATCTTACAGGCTGTGGCGCGTGGTGAGCAGCCGCCTACCCTGCGCTTGTACGCTTGGCGCGTCCCAACCCTTTCGCTAGGTTACGCGCAGCCTAGCGCTGATATCGATCTGGCCCGTCTCCGCGCGCGCGGCTGGGACTTGGTGCGCCGTCCGAGCGGCGGACGCGCCATCCTACACGCTGATGAGATCACCTACAGCGTGAGCCTGCCCGAGAGCCATCCGCTGGCGCAGGGCAGCGTGACTGAGAGCTACCGCCGCTTGAGCGCTGCGCTGATTATGGCGTTGCGCTGGCTTGCCCCAGATATGCCGATCGAGGCCGACCAGCGCCATGAGCGCGCTGCTGCCTCAAACGCAATCTGCTTTGAGGTGCCGTCGGATTACGAGATCACGGCCTACGGCAAAAAACTGATCGGCAGCGCGCAAGTGCGCAAGTACGGCGGAGTCTTGCAGCACGGCGCTCTGCCGCTGAGTGGCGATGTGGCGGATATCTGCGAGGCGCTGATCTTCGACGATGAGACGGCGCGCGGAAATGCTAAACAGCGCGTGCGCAGACGTGCCCTCACACTCAGCGAAGCTGTTGGTGCACCGATCGCATGGCCCAAGGCAGCTGAGGCGCTTCGCGAGGGTTTCAGCCGCGCTTTCAACCTATCTTGGGTGCATGCACAAGGCTTGCCTGAGGCAGAGACAGCGCGCGCGTTGGCGAACAGCCGCTACGCCGACGCCACATGGACGTTCGCCCGCTAGGCATCGGCGCTGATCACCAACAACAAACCGATCATGATGAAACTGATCAGCAATGAGCTACCACCATAGCTCATGAAGGGCAAGGTCACGCCTGTGAGCGGGATGATCTTTAGCACGCCGCCCATAATCAGCAGACTCTGCGCCGTCAGCACCACACTTAGTCCGGCAGCCAGGTAGGCGCGAAAAACGCGGTTTTGCACCTGCACTGCTAGGCGCAAGCCGCGCATGGCGATGAGCGCAAAGCTGGCGATGACTGCCAACCCGCCGATCAGGCCCCATTCCTCGCCAATTGCCGCGAAGATGAAGTCTGAGTGGACGACCGGCACATAGCTGGGTGCGCCCTGCCCAAGGCCTTGCCCAAGCACGCCGCCAGCGGCAAATGCCATCAGGCTGCGCACGATTTGAAAAGCGCTGCCCTGCGGATCGCGCCACGGATCAAGCCAGATATCCACGCGCAGCCGCACGACATCAACGGCGTAGTAAGCTACCACGCCTGCCGCCAGGATCAGCACCATGCCGCCAAGTCCGTAAGCCAGGTTGCCTGTGGCCAGGTAGAGCAGCGTCACAAAGGTGATAAAGAAGAGCGCCGCCGTGCCCAGATCGCGCTGCCACAGCAGAACTGCTACACAAGCGCCCCACATCAGCAGGAGCGGTAAGAGGAAACGCAAAACCGCACTCAAGCGGCTGCGGACAGGCCAATCCAGCAGCCCGCGATGCTCGGCCAGATAGCTGGCAAAAAAGGCGATCAGCAGCAACTTCAGCAGTTCTGACGGCTGAAAGTAGATATCGAAGACTCCTAGCCACAGGCGGGGGCCATCACCCGAAGGATTGCTGCCGAAGAAGAGCGTCAATAACAGCAGCGTTAGGCCGACTACCAACCACAGATAGCGATAGCGGCTGAGCCAGCGCAAGTTAACAGGCAGGCGGGTAACGCCGATCACGGCCAAGCAGGCGACGATCAACCACGTGGCTTGCCGCCAGGCGAAGTTCGGCGCAACGCGCTCAATCTGCAAGATGCCCCAGCCCGTCAGCAGCAGCGCGATGGGCAGCAAGAACGGATCGCGGCGCGGCAGCCAGAGATTCAGGGCAACATGAGTCCCCAAAGCGCACGCCAGCCATATGCAAGCATACCATAGCGCGATGAAGTTGCTATCACGGGCCAGGCTCAAGCTCAGTGCGGCACAGAGAATGAACGCGCCTGCTATGCCCAATAACAGACGCTCACATCGCTGAACCTGCTGATGTGCTTCCTGCTCGTAGCTTTTGAGCGTTGGCGCTTGCTCAGTTTGCAGAAAAGCTGTTTTCATCAGGCATGGCGCTTAGCGCGCCGCAGTACTGAAATATTTGCCGATAATCGGCGCAAGGCGGCTGAGCGTCTCAGGCGCGACGCGCTCGCGCGCAGTGGCAAGCGCACTGCTGAGGGCATCTTGATAGCCGCAGGGCGGTGTTTTTTCGGCTAGGCACGCTAGGGTGTTGCGAACAGCGCGCTGCGCCAGGCCAATGTTGGCATGAAACTGCTTGAAGACGAGCTCTGCGCTGACAGACTCCGCGCTGTGATGCCAGACGTCGTAATCAGTGACGTGCGCCATGACTGCGTAGCACATCTCAGCTTCACGGGCGAGGAACGCCTCTGGGCTAGTGGTCATGCCGATGATCGAGAAACCCATACGGCGGAAGACCTCGCTCTCGGCACGTGTGCTAAAGCGCGGCCCCTCGATCGTCACAAATGTGCCGCCCTCATGGACGGTGGCGCCGGCTTGGCGCGCGCCCTCGACGACGATTCGGCTTAGATCGGGGCAGAACGGCTCTGCCACGCTGATATGTGCCACCAAACCGTTGCCGAAGAAGGTGCGCCCGCGATCGAGGCGGGTGTTATCGTAGAGCTGATCAGGCACAACAACATGACCAGGTGCTAACTCTTCCTTGAGCGAACCACAAGCACTGACCGCGATCACATGTGTCACGCCGAGCAGCTTGAGGGCGAAGATGTTGGCACGGTAGGGCACCTCGCTAGGCGTGTAAATGTGTCCGCGTCCGTGACGGGGCAGGAAGGCGACGCGTACGCCTGCCAAACTGCCGATCGTGATGGTATCGCTTGGCTTGCCGAACGGCGTCTCAAGTTCAAGCGTGGTGATGTCAGTTAGCTCTGGCATGCTGTACAAGCCAGAGCCGCCGATCACCGCATAGCGGACTGTTTCCATTGAAATTGTCCTTCCGAGCTGTCAAGTTGTATGCGAATGCTGCTATTCTACTCAGAAAGCTCTGCCTTAAGCAACGGCCCCTTTACGGGCTGGGAGTGCATAAAACAAGACAGGTAGCCGTATGACGCGCCACCCTGTTATGCATCCAGGCTTTACAACCGTTTCAGCTTAAACACTCCCCGCCAGCCTACTTGAAGTCTCTCACAGACCGTTGTATAATCGCCCAAAGGTATACGAGCAGCCCCGTGCTCACACGCCACAATCAAGGCTATTGGCAGCTGCAAGCTAAGCTTGCCACGGTGTGTTGTTATGCGTATAACCAAAAGCAGGAAATCCAGCGAGGCAAGGTGTTTTTTACTATGGCTAGACCGAGACAGTTGAAGGGCACCCTTCAAGACCTACACACAACGCAGCTACTCCATCTGATTAACCTTGCCAAGAAGACTGGCACACTCCGTATTTACGAAGGTGTGCCAACAGGCCGTGAAGTTATCATGGGAGACGGTGAGACTAAACGCCCAGAGCTGCAGATCGGTGCAGAGCGCGCCCGTGTAGCTTTCCGTGAAGGGAAGTTGATCCATGCGCGCTTAGCTAGCCAAAGTGATCACCTTGCCACAGTGCTGCACAAAGCCGGCAAGCTGAACGACGAGCAGCATCGCATCATCCTGAGCAAGGCGGCGCGCGCTAGCGACAAAGCGCTGGCTCTTCTCCTCATCAACGCTAACTACGTCTCGCAGGCCGATATCATCCAGAGCGTGCAGCGCCACACCCTTGAGATCATCTACGATATCGCTAACTGGACGCAAGAACCATTCATCTTTGAGGAAGGTGAGCAGCCACCGCCCGACAAGATCACTGTGCCAATTGATCTCGAAAATGTTATTATCGAGATGATTCGGCGCGATAGCCGCGATAAAATGTTGATGGAAGCGCTGCCCAATCTCGATTTCGCACTGCGCTTCCCCGAATCGCCAGCCGAGAAGTTTGCTAAGGTCAAGGTACAATTGAGCGTTGAGGAATGGCGCGTCGTCTCGTTCATTAATGGCAAAAACACCATTCGCCAGATCGCCAAAGCCTGCAATATGACTGAGATGGGCATCCGTCAAATTGTCTACGGCTTGCTGAGCGCAGGTCTGGTAGAATTGGTGAAGCCTGCCGCGCCAGAAGTACCTAAGCGGCGCCCAAGCCAGGCAACCAGCAACATGCCGCAGCGCCCGGTCATCAACAAGTTGATTGACCGCATCCGCAGCTTGTAGAGCGTGGTAGGGCAAGGTGTTTTTATGCAGTCGTTTATTCGGTTCTCAACTCGCTGTGCAACATACAGCTAAGCAGATAGGGCGATCATTATGGCAGTCCAAACGGTAAAAATGGTCATCACCGGACCTTATGCATCAGGTAAGACGGAATTTATCCGTTCCATCAGCGAAATTGACGTCGTATCGACTGATACAAAGGTCTCAGAAGGCACCTACGAAGCCACAGTGAAAGATCAAACCACTGTGGCGATGGACTTCGGGCGCATCACTATTGACGATGACTTGGTACTCTACCTCTTCGGGACGCCCGGTCAGCGGCGCTTCGACTTCATGTGGGAAATCTTAGCAGAGGGCATGCTCGGCTTCGTGGTAATGGTCGACAGCACCAAACCAGAGACCTTCCGCGAGGCGAAGTCTATCCTGGAGACTTTCCGTGCCTATGCACCCACGCCCTATGTGGTGGCAGCCAACAAGCAAGACCTTGAAGAGGCGTGGCCTGCTGAAGACTTGCGCATCGCGCTGCGCATCGACGATAACGTCAAGCTGCTGCCTTGCGTAGCCAAAGATAAGGAAAAAGTTAAGGTCGTCCTGCTCGAACTACTTTACTCCATTTTGGAGGAGATGGACACCTAACGCACCGTTGTAACACCTATGCACCACATCCTGCGCTGAGCATCAGGCTCGGCGCAGGCTACCCACAGGAGTACCCTTCGGGTGACATCGCTGGTAACCGATCAGGGCATCATTCACTATGAGGCTTACGGGCGCGGGCGCCCTGTTATTCTGCTGCACGGCTGGATGGAATCGTGGTTGGTGTGGCGGCAGACGATCGAGGCGCTTGGCAAAGAGTTCCGTACTTACGCACTCGATTTCTGGGGCTTTGGTGAGTCAGTTGGCACCAGCTACACTGTCGATACCTATGTGGAGATGGTCAATCAGTTCCTCGACCGTCTCGGCATCATCAAGGCACCACTGATCGGGCACTCAATGGGCGGCACGGTCTCGCTCAGCACCGCTATGCGCTACCCGGAGAAAGTTGTCAAGGTCGCCGTGATTGGCTCACCCATTCATGGCAGTTCCCTCAACATCCTACTCAAGCTTTCAGGCATCCCTGCCATCGCCGCCCTGCTCTTCCGCGTACCGCCGCTGCTCAGCTTCTTCACGCTCATCGGCGGCTACCTCACAACGCCGCGTGCCGGCTATCAGTTCTACCGCCAAGTGCGCGCCGAAATGACACAAGTCTCTATGCATTCCTTCTTCCAGAGCATCGGCACGCTGCGCCGCACAGACTTGCGCCCGCACTTGAGCAGAGTTCGCCCACCTACGCTCGGTATCTACGGCAAATGGGACTTCATTGTGCATCCCAATCAGGCGAAGGTGCTCCAAAAGGGCGTGCCGCACGCTAAGACTTTAATGTATCCTGACGCTGGTCACCTGCCCATGATGGACACGCCCGATCGCCTGATTCGGGATATCCGCGAGTTTCTGCTGGCGAAGTAGCGCTAACTCTGCGGGGCGCGATCAGCGCGATACTTGCGCTCAGCTGCCTTGGCCGTGTTGATGGCGAGCGTAGCGCACTTCGGGCGCGAGATCACCACTTCACGCCCGATCTCGTCGATGAAAGCGTCGATGTTCATCTCGCGCACCTCAGCTAGGGTCATGCCGACCAACATCTCAGTGAGCATGGAGGCAGCCGCTTGCGAGATTGTGCAGCCTTCGCCTTCGAAGCTGGCAGCGATCACACGCTCATCAGCATCCACCTTCAGGTAGATGGTCACGATATCACCGCAGCCCGGATTGCCGCCCATGATTGAGACGGTTGCATCTTCCATCTTATAGCGGTTGCGCGGATTCTCGTAGTGATCCAGCAAGTTTTCGATGTAGAACTGCCTATCCATGCTCGGTGCACCTCACTTCACGGGCTTACGGGCGCTCAATCGGTGCGCCAACAAGATTACCCCATTCCGTCCACGAGCCATCATAATTGCGCACCTTCGGATAGCCCAGCAGATAATGTAGCACAAACCAGGTGTGGCTGCTGCGCTCGCCGATGCGGCAGTAAGTGATCACATCGTCCTCAGGCCTCAAGCCGAGCTGCTCTTCGTAGATGACGCGTAGCTCTTCAGCGCTTTTGAAGGTGCCATCCTCGTTGGCAGCCGTCGCCCATGGGACGTTCTTAGCGCCTGGAATGTGCCCGCCGCGCAAGGCACCCTCTTGTGGATAGGCTTCCATGTGCAGCAGCTCGCCGCTGTATTCCTTTGGGCTGCGCACGTCAATCAGGGGCAGGCGCGCTGCGCTGTGTGCCATGACCTGATCGCGGAAGGCGCGGAAGGTACGATCGTCGCGCTCTTGTGCCACATACTCGGTGCGCGGATAGCTGGGCTTCTCGCGCGTTAGGGGGCGCCCCTCGTCGATCCATTTCTTGCGCCCGCCATCCATGATGCGTGCCTTGGTGTGCCCAAAGAGCTGGAAGACCCAAAAGGCATAGCACGCCCACCAATTGTTCTTGTCGCCATAGAAGACAACGGTGGTGGCGTTGCTGATGCCGCTGCGCGCCATCAGCTCGGCGAAACGGGCGCTGTCGAGGTAATCGCGGCGCAGCTGATCGTTGAGATCGCTCATCCAGTCGATCTGGATTGCGCCTGGGATGTGCCCTTGATCGTAGAGCAGGATGTCTTCGTTTGATTCGACCAGCCGAATGCTCGGATCGTTCAAGTGATCGGCTACCCACTGTGTGCTAACTAGCACCTCAGGGTGCACATAGCCCTTCGCACTGATAAGCGGATCAACGTTTGTCATGTCAAAGCCTCCTTTCGATTATGCAGGTTGCGCCAC
This sequence comes from Aggregatilineales bacterium, assembly GCA_046719055.1. Classification (GTDB taxonomy): domain Bacteria; phylum Chloroflexota; class Anaerolineae; order Aggregatilineales; family UBA2796; genus CP2-2F. Next base: position 52,225 of record JBDNDQ010000003.1, read on the forward strand.
GCGCTCGAGTTTCGCCTCGATGTGCGCCGTCAGACGCGCCCGCACCTCTTCAAAGGGGATGCGCTGCATGATCGGATCGAAGAAGCCAGCTACGATCAGCCGCTCAGCATCCTGGCGTGTCATCCCGCGCGACATCAGGTAGAAGATCGGCTCATCTTCCAGCCTACCGACGGTGGCGGCATGTGTGCAGCGCACATCGTTCGCCTCGATTTCCAAGCCGGGGATTGAGTCGGCGCGCGCCTCAGGGCTGAGCAAGAGATTGCGATTCGCCTGGAAACCATCAGTTTTCTGCGCGTGCGGCAGCACCTTGATCATGCCCTGCCAGACGGTGCGCGCCTCATCTTTCAGCGCCCCTTTGAAGAGCAGGTCGCTGGTGGTGTGCGGTGCATTGTGATTCTGTTGTGTATCATGATCGAAGAACTGGTGCCCATCAGCGAAGAACAGCCCGGACATACGCCCAAAGGCACCATCGCCATCTAGCTCAATCTCGGCGAACTGCTTGACGAAGCGCCCACCCATCGTCCCGATGATCCAATCCAGTTGGGCGCCTGCCGCAACGCGCGCGCGCTCATGGCGAATATCGTTGGCGTTGCCCGCCCAATCTTGCAATGCCACGTAGCGCAAATTCGCACGCTCACCGAGAATCAGCTCGGTCATGCCGACGTACGCCAGATGCTCAGGCGCCTCAGCCGAGAGGTACTCGTGCAGGTAGGTGACCTGCGCGCCTTCCTCGAGCACAACCAAGATGTGCCCAAGCGATAAGCCGCTCGTTGTGTTGTAGAAGAGGCTGTGTAGTGGCAGCTCGACCGCTGTGCGGCGCGGCACATAAAGGAACACACCGTGCGTCCAGAGGGCAGCATGCATGGCAGCGAACTTGTCCTCATTCGGATGCACAGCTGTGGTCATTAGGTGCTTGCGGAAGAGTGCCTCATGCTCACAGACGGCGGTCTCAAAGTCGCAGAAGATGACGCCTTGCGCCTTGAGCGCCTCGCTCAGCTCGCTGTGAACGATTTTTCCGTCCACAGCTGCGATCAAGCCGCCCTGTGCCCTGCCAATCAGCGGCGCAAGGTTCTCAGCTGGGATCGCCTCGAGGCCAGCTGAGGTGCCGTGCACGACTCTGCCTGCCTGTTCCCAGCGAATGGTTGTGTAATCGGTGCGGCGCCATGCCTCGCTCTGCATCGAGGGCATGTTCAGCGTATCGTAGAGCTCCCAAGCCGTCAGACGGGCGTTCAGCAGCCAAGCGGGCTCATTTTTGGCAGCGCTGAGCTGCTCTACCATTTCACGGGTCAGCTTGGGCGCGATCAGTTTGTTGCGTGTGCGTAGGGTCACAGTTCAACCTTCTCCACATGTAGAGATTGTAAGCGAGTCTCACACAGAAGGCGGACTGGGCGCCGCCTTCTGCTCAGCTGCTTGCCTGCCGGCTGCTCAGCCGACTGAGCCTTCCATCTGCAGCTGCACAAGGCGATAGAGCTCGATGCTGTACTCGGCGGGCAGCTCCTTCGCTACTGGCTCGATGAAGCCGCTGACAATCATAGCGTTGGCGGTATCTTCATCGATGCCCCGCGACATCATGTAGAAGAGCTGTTCCTCATTCACCTTGCTCACAGAGGCTTCATGGCCGATGGTCACATCCTTCTCGTCGATCTCGATGGATGGATAGGTATCGGTGCGGCTCAGCTCATCCATCAGCAGCGCATCACAGACCACGTTCGACTTGCTGCCAACCGCGCCCTCATTCACCTTCAGCAGGCCACGATAGCTGCTGCGCCCGCCATGCATCGAGATCGACTTGCTGATGATCTGGCTGGTGGTGCGCGGCGCGGCATGGACGATCTTCGCGCCAGCATCCTGATGCTGCCCCTTGCCAGCAAAGGCGACCGATAACACCTCGCCATGTGCGCCTGGCTCGACAAGGTAGACGGCAGGGTACTTCATGGTCAGGCGCGAGCCGATGTTGCAGTCCACCCATTCCATCACAGCATCCTGGTAGGCGATGGCGCGCTTAGTGACCAGGTTATAGACGTTGTTCGACCAATTCTGAATCGTGGTGTAGCGTGCCCGCCCACCGCGTTTGACGATGATCTCGACCACCGCGCTGTGCAGGCTGTCGGTGCTGTAGGTCGGCGCGGTGCAGCCCTCGACGTAATGCACAGAGCCACCCTCATCCACGATGATCAGCGTGCGCTCAAATTGGCCCATGTTCGCTGTGTTGATGCGGAAATACGCCTGCAGGGGCATCTCCACGTGCACGCCCTTCGGCACGTAGATGAACGAGCCACCCGACCACACCGCGCTGTTGAGCGCCGCAAACTTGTTATCAGTTGGCGGGATAACCGTTGCCCAATATTGGCGGAAGAGATCGGGATGCTCCCGCAAGGCGCTATCGGTATCGAGGAAGATCACCCCTTTCTCTTCCAAATCCTTGCGGATCGAGTGGTAGACCACCTCAGACTCGAACTGGGCGCCCGCCCCAGCCAGGAATTTCTGCTCTGCCTCTGGGATGCCAAGCCGATCAAAAGTGTACTTGATCTCTTCAGGCACCTCGTCCCACGAGCGCTGCTGCCGGTCAGTTGGGCGGACATAGTAATGAATGTCGTCAAAGTCGATCCCGCTCAAGTCCCCGCCCCAAGTCGGCATCGGCTTGCGGTAGAAAATTTCCAGCGAACGCAGGCGGAAATCGCGCATCCACTGCGGCTCGCCCTTCATCTCGCTGATGGCAGCGACCACTTCGCGACTCAGGCCCTTCTGCGCCTTGAAGACGTAGCGCTCTGGCACGTGGAAGCCGTACTTTTCATCGTAATTCTGCTTGAGTTCAGCCAGTTGCTGATTCGGATCGGATTGCATGACTCGCTCGGTCATCAGATACCCCTCACAACGCACTCTGCTTGACGATGTTATCAGGCTGTGGCGTACTTTTCCGCCACCCAGTCGTAGCCTTCTTGCTGAATTTTCTCAGCCAGCTCGAAGCCACCCTCTTCCACGATGCGGCCTTCGTACATCACGTGTACGAACTGCGGCTTGATATAGTTCAGGAACTGCTCATAATGCGTGATGACCAAAACACCCAAATTCGGCCCGATTAGGTTGTTCACGCCCTCAGCAACGACACGTAGTGCATCAATATCTAGACCGCTGTCCGTCTCATCTAGGATGGCGATCTTCGGCTCCAGCGTGGCAAGCTGCAGGATTTCAGCGCGTTTCTTCTCGCCGCCGCTGAAGCCGTCGTTCAAGTAGCGGCCTGCAAAGCTCGGATCGATCTTGAGCGCCTGCATCTTGCCGATCAACAGGCGGCGGAAATCCTGAATGCTGATGCCTTTGTCGTCAGGGTTCAGCGCCTTGCGACGTGCATTGATGGCAGCGCGCAAGAAGTTCGCCAGCGTCACGCCTGGCACCGCTACCGGGTATTGAAAGGCAAGGAACAGCCCAGCACGGCTGCGCTCATCGGGCTCCATCTCTAGCACGTCTTGCCCGTCGAAGATGATCTGCCCTTCATCGACTGTATAGGCAGGATGCCCCATCAGCGCGTAGGCGAGCGTGCTCTTGCCTGAGCCATTGCGCCCCATCAAGGCGTGGATTTCGCCTTGTTGCACGGTCAGATTCACGCCCTTCAAGATCGGCTTGCCGTCAATGCTGACGTGCAGATTGCGAATTTCCAAAACAGCGGTCATTGGGCAGGGTGCCTCCTCGTGTGTTAACTTGCTTGAAGTGAAATGCTTGGCATGTTCAGAGTATAGCAGATTGGCAAAAAAGTGTCAATTTAAAAGATAAATATAAAAAAATCGGCGGATGGGCGAGGCTGCACAGCACAAGTGCGCTTGACAGATCGCTCAGGGCGATCTAGCATAGCAGGTAAGAAACAAGCAGTCTACACTACATATAACAATTCAATCAAGGCGCTTATTGTAGTAATGACAAAAGCGCTTTCTAGCTGCACAGATACAATTTTCACGGCGTAAGTGTGTGGGGATGGAAGGTTTATGGGTATGACGATGCGCAGTCCAGCTGTGCGCGCTGTGCTGCTTTACGAAGATAGATTCTTGTTGGTGCAACATCACAACTGCCTGCCAGAGACAGTCGGCAAGTGGGGCTTGCCAGGCGGGCGCCTGGAAGCGAGCGATCCGAACCTTGAGGCGGCGCTGCACCGCGAACTCTATGAGGAATTCGCCATGACCGCTGACATCATCGGCTTTGTGGCAATGTATACCTATCGTGAGCGCGCGCATCACATCTATTTTGCCCGTCCGCGCCATTTAAACTTCAAGATCGATCACACCGAAATCTTGAACATCACTTGGTGGACGCTCCCTGAGGTGATGCAATGCCACGCCAAAGGCAAGCTGCACACAGGCTTTGAGCTGGCAGCTATCCGCGCCAGCCTGGCCCGTTACGGTGACTACATCCGCAGCGGCACCGCTTAGACGCTGCACATCAGCAACTTTACTGTTCCGTAGTCCACATCTGGAGAGAGTATGTTACAAGATTTTCTGTTTCGCGGCGATCTCGCCGATCTCGACCCTGATCTCGCCGATCTGATCAACCTTGAGGCAGCCCGGCAACGCCATCGCTTAATCATGATCCCGTCTGAGTCGACTGTGCCTTATGCCGTGCGCCAGGCGCTGACCTCGCACTACCACAACTTGTACACCGAAGGCTACCCGCCTGAGGAAATGCGCACGATGCCTGAAGCAGCGCTGTTAGACTTCGATATGCACCTTGCGCATTTCCGCCGCTACAGCGATCCACGCTACTACAAGGGCACAGAGTTCGCTAATTTGGTCGAGGCGTTGGCGCGGCGGCGCTGCGCCGAGCTCTTCGCTACCGATCAGTTGAGCGCCGATCAGCTCCATGTGAATGTGCAGCCGCTCAGCGGCGCGCCCGCTAACAGCGCCGTCTATACCGCGCTGCTGACGCCCGGCGATACGATCATGGGCATGGACTTGCTGCACGGCGGCCATCTGACGCACGGCAGCCCAGCTGCGCGCAGCGGCAAGCAGTACAATGCCATCTTCTACGGTGTGCACCCTGAGACTGAGCTGATCGATTACGAGGCTGCGTATGCCACAGCCATCCAGCATCGTCCAAAGATCGTGATCGGCGGCTATTCGTCCTATCCGATGGCGCCTGACTGGCGAAAATTGCGCGAGATCGCTGATGCCTGTGGCGCCTTGCTCATGGCCGATATTGCACATGTGGCGGGACTAGTTGCAGCGGGCGTCTACCCATCGCCCGTTGGCATCGCCGACATTGTCACGTTCACCACACATAAGACCCTAGGCGGGCCGCGCGGCGCCGTGATCATCACCCATCGCGCCGACCTCGCCAAAAAGCTAGATCGCGGCGTCTTTCCCGGCGAGCAGGGCGGCCCGCACATGAACAGCATCGCGGCGCTTGCTGTGGCGCTGAAACTGGCGCGCACAGAGCAATTCAAAGCGCTGCAGGCACAAACTGTCAAGAATGCCATCCGGCTGGCCGAAAAGCTGCGCGAACACGGCCTGCGCCTAGTCTATGGCGGCACAAATACGCATCTGTTGGTGGTGGACGTCAGCACGGTGCGCGGCGCAGATGGCACACCGCTCAGCGGCGATATGGCAGCGCGCATTTTGGACTTAGTTGGCATCACTTGCAATCGCAACACTATACCAGGCGATACGTCGGCAGCGCGTCCGAGCGGCATACGGCTAGGCACACCGTGGATCACACAGCGCGGCTTCCGCGAGCCCGAGATCGACCGCCTCGCCTCGATCATCGCGCATACGCTCAAGGCGACTCAGCCGTTCAGCTACGCTGGCAAGGGTGGCAAGGACGATCCACGCGCTAAGCTGCCCTTTGAGGCCCTGATCGACGCGCGGCACGCCGTAGCTGCCCTGTGCGATGAAGCGGGCATCGACTATGTGCTGCCTGTCGTCGGCGCGCGCATGACCGAGAAGGGCAAGCAGCACGTCTCGCTGTGGGTGGATGAGATGGCAGAGCAAGGCGCGCTCTCGCTGATTGTGCGTGGCGCTGCCGCCGCCGACTTTCTACGCGTTGCACTCACCAGCAAGGTCTACGGGCTGGCGATCGGCGACTCAGAGCCGACCAGCCTACTCGATAAAGATGGCGTGCTGATCGCTAGCGGCATTTTGGAGCGAGTCGAAGCGGAGACGTACCACTTACATCTAAGTGCCGCAGGCGGGCGCGCTGCAGCGTGGCTGCAGGCGCTCTCGGATGGCTTTGTCAGCTGCGATCCGCTCGATATCTACGGCAAGGTGCCAGGCCCTGTGGTGGTGAGCGTACTGGGGAAGCCGCGCAAGCCTCTAGATGTGCCGATCGGCACGTTGGCGGGTTTCTACGCGGAGAAGGATTATTTCGTGGGTGCGCGCGGCGCCTGCCTGCCGGTTGAACGCGGCAAGCCGCTGCCTCTCTTCACCTGGAGCGAGCCGCCCGATCAGCTGCTCAAGCGCACGCCCCTCTACGACATTCACAAGCGCTTGGGCGCTAAGATGGCGCCCTTTGGCGGCTACGAGATGCCATTATGGTACAAAAGTGTGAGCGCAGAACACGCTGCTGTGCGCACGGCGGCGGGTGTTTTCGATGTTTCGCACATGGGCGTCTGGGACGTGCGCGGGCCCAGCGCGCTGCACTTCTTGGATCGCCTGACCACGAACGACGTCCGGGCGCTGCAGGTAGGCGAGGCTCACTACAGTTACTTGTTGGGTGTCGATGGCGTGCCGCTCGACGATATCTACGTCTATCGGCTTGATCAGGATCATTTCATGCTGGTGGTGAATGCCAGCAATAACGACAAAGATTGGGCTTGGGTGAACGCTGTGCGGCGCGGCGAAGTCCAGATCGACTCGACACGTCCCTCAGCACGCCTGCTGGATAATCCTGATGATGTAGCCCTGCGCGACCTGCGCGATCTGCACCATGGCGAGGTCTGCCGTGTGGATATCGCCCTGCAGGGGCAAGCCAGTTTGGGCATTCTGCAGGGCATGGCGCACAGCGAGGCCGATAAAAAGCGGCTGGCGAATATGGCGTGGTCAACTGTTGGGCGTTTCCGGCTGGGCGAGTTCGATCTGATCATCTCGCGGACGGGCTATACGGGTGAGCGCATCGCCTTTGAGCTGTTTGTGCATCCAGAGCAGGCAGCAGCGCTCTTTGAGGCACTAATCGCCGCAGGTGCGCACCCGTGCGGGCTTGCTAGCCGTGATAGCACGCGCATCGAGGCTGGTTTGCCGCTCTACGGGCACGAGTTAGGCGGCATGCATGCCTTCACACCTGGTGATGCAGGCTTTGGCAGCTACGTCAAGCTGTGGAAGCCGTTTTTCGTTGGCAAACTGGCCTACCTGGAGCGCGAGCGCAAGCGCGATGCAACGATTGTACGCTTCCGCATGCAGCATAAGGGGGTGCGTCCGCCGCAGAGCGGTGCGGCTGTGCTGGATCGGCGCGGCAACGTGATCGGCGTGGTCACCTCGTGCAGCATTGACTCGGAAGGCTATCAATGCGGTCAGGCGTACGTGAAAGAGGCGTTCAGCGCGCCTGAGACGCCCTTGCTAATCCTGAACGTGGGCAAAGAGGCTGTGCTGCCTGCCAGCGTGGCGCTGGGCGACCGCCTGCCCGTACCTGATGCAGCCACTGTGCTGACGCGTTTCCCTGCCAAGAAGAAGTAGCGTTAGCCAAGCGCCAAGACTGCGTCGCGATAGCGCTCAGCCAACGGCTGATAGGCAGCATGCGCTTCAGGGCGTGGCGCAAAGGCTTGGCAGGGCGATTGCATCGCGCTGAAGGCTGCCGCCAAGTCTGTGAAGGCGCCCAGCAGCGTAGCAGCGTACATCGCAGCGCCGCGCAGGGCGCCGCTCAGGCTATCGTAAGTGACCACGTCCACGTACAGGATGTCCGCCATCATCTGCGCCAAGAGCGGGCTGCGCGCCCCTCCGCCGCTCAGGCGGAGGGGCGGCTCAAAAGGTGGTAGAAAGGCGTAGCAGTGGGCTGCAGCCAGCGCCACACCCTCGTAGACAGCGCGCAACAGGTGCGCCCTTGTGTGCAGCAGGGAAATGCCTGCAAATTGCGCGTGCGCCTCTGGCAGCAGGTAGGGCGCGCGCTCGCCGGAAGGGGCCAGGAACGGCAAGTAGGAGACGCCCTCTGCGCCGATGGGCACCTGTGCCAGCTCTGCCTCTAGCTCAGGTGTGCCGGCCGCGCCATGTGGCTCGCCAGCCTCAGGGTAGAGCAGCTGCGCCCAATATTCGATGTTTGGGGTGGCCAACATGGTCGGGATGAAGCGAATGTAGCCGGCTTGGGAGGGGATGTACGTTGTGCCGCCGATCAGCTCGTCGTCGCGCTGCTTTAGTTGAGCAAGGCTGACCTGATGTACGCCGGCTGTCCCGAAGACGCTGCAAGCGGAGTTCGGCACGCCGCCACTGACACTGATCAACTCGGCAACTACGTCAAAGGGCGCTAAGACGACAGGCAGCTCGGCAGGCAAGCCGAGAATCTCAGCCTGTCTGGCCCGTAAGGGCGCTATGCACTCGCTGGGTGGGCGTAGAGGGGGCAATTTCTCAGCCAGAGCCTCTAGACCTAAGATTTCGAGCAGGCGTGGCTCAGGCTGGCGCGTCTGAAAGTTCAGATAAGTGTGGCTGGCATCGCTCTGATCGGTGATCGCTTCGCCGGTCAGCTGGAAGAACAGCCAATCTTTGGCAAAAAAGACCCGCCACGTCTCATCGAGCAGTTGCCGCTCGTGTTCGACTAACCATGCCAGCTGTGCTGTCTGATGCGAGGCCGAAAGGGCTGTCCCCGTGTAGCGGGCGGCAAGTGCGGCGCGCCCATCAGCCCGCCAACGGTGCAGGATCGGCACAGCGCGGGCATCCTGCCAGAGGATGGCAGGGCGCAGGGGTGTGCCATCGGCGCGCAACAGGCGTGTTCCATCCCCCTGCGCCGTGAGCGCAAGCGCCCGATAGGCGTGCAGCGGCAGGTCGGCCGTGCGGATACACTCAGCTAGGCAGGCAAAAGCTGCCTCTTGTAAAGAGGAAAGCTCTTGCTCACACCAGGCAGGCTTCGGACGCTGCAAGGGGCAAGGGCGTGCTGCGCGCGCCAGGCGCCTGCCTCGTAGGTCGAAGATGGCCGCCTTGACGTGACTGGTACCTAAATCTATTGCGATAAGACTATCAAGTGCACTCAAAATAACTATCAGCTGTTGGCTCTGCCAGCGTAGCGCTTCAATCTTACCAACACAGCCGAAGGCAGGCAACACCGTGCAGGTCTGGGCGCTACAACCCAGACCTGCGATTGCACGCTCTAGCGCGGTATAACCGAGCCAAAGACTTCGACAGCCAGGCTGCCAAAGCGGGCTGTGAAACGATTAGCGGGCGCGGCATACCAAACTGCCCTGGATTGCGTGCCGAGCCCGAAGGTGATCAGAGCGCCAATGTAGACCTCTTGATCGGTGTTGAAAGTGTACTGAACGATGACCACGCCCAGCTGCGCCAGGCGTGCCTGCTCGAAGAGCCGCTCGTAGCGCCCGCTGATCGCCTCGAAGGCGGCTTGCTGCAGCGGCGCGCCGCCCGCTAAGCGATAGGTGGCGATGCCTAAGAACTCAGGCAGGTCGTCGGGGCTGTGGAAGAAGCGCATCCCGCTGCTCTCGCCAGCGGCGCGCCAGCCCGTTGGGACGCGGGCAGAGAACGTCGGCGTGGTAACAGTCTCATAGGTCAAGCGCTGCGCATCGGCAAAGGCGAACGGCACGTCTTGTGCAGTGCAACTGGTATCTAGACGGCCGGGATTGGCGTAGAAAGCACGGGCGAGGCGCTGCGCACACAGGTTATAGGGCAGGATGGTGTGCCCTTGATAGGGAAAACGCGCCAGGATGCTATTCGGGAAGCGTGTTTGCGTTGTTAGGGCGAAGGCGGTGGGCGTGATCGGGTCGAAGTCGCCGGCGAGGAGCAGCGTTGGCACGGGCGAGCTGATCGGTGCGATATCCGCCTCGTCTAGTTCAGCGCTGCGCCACACAGCACACAGATCGCTGTAGGTATCTTTGGGCAGCGCGCTGAAATAAGTGCTTTCAGGGATGGCTTCCAGCAAATCGGCGGTGTAGAACGGCACGCTCTCTGCACACACCACGCTGAAGTTCATGCCATAGCTGACAGGCTGTTCAGCCGCGGCGATTAAGACCGCAGCAGGCAATGTATAGTTGCCGTTCGCCGCCTGAGTGATCGCCTGCGGCACCGAGCCGATCAAACTGCTCTGATAGAGCATGCTGCGAATAGCTGCCAGAAAGCGCGCTGCGTTCATCACCACAGGGTAGCTCTTGCCCGTCAAAGAGCTGCTGCCGCTGACGCGCACTGGACGCCGCAAGCGCTCTACAGCCTGCCTCAGCTTCTGTTCGAGGTCGGGGAAGACTCGGTTGCAATCGGAGTCGGCTGCACAGGTCTCGAATAGGCGGCGTAAGGAGACATCGGCATGGAGGCTGGCCAGCAGAAACGGCCTATCCCACGGCCCGACCACGCCTTCCAGTACAGCGGCATTGACGCGATCGCCAAAATCGCGTAGGTAGAACTGCGCCAACCAAGAGCCGTACGATGAGCCGAACAGATTGATGCGCTCATAGCCGAGCGCAGCGCGCACAGCATCAGTATCGCGGGCGAGGTTTGTTGTGATGTAATGCTGGGGATCGTTTGTCTGAGAGAGGCGCGCCAGGCAAGCTTGCACCCGTTCGATATTCTCAGCGAGCTCAGCTTGAATGTCCAGATCGTAGGTCAGGTCTTCGAAGGCTAGGTCAGCGATCTCGGTGCACTGCAGCGAGGCTGATTTGCCTGTGCCACGCTGATCGATCAGCACAATGTCGTGCACCTCGTTCAAGTCGGCGTAAGCGGAATACCACGCCAAGCCGTAATACTCAATGGCGCTAGCACCAGGCCCGCCCTCAAAGTGAAAGATCGGCTCGCGGCGCAAGGCGCTGTTGCGGGCTGGGATCACGGCAAAATGCAGCTCGATCTGGCGGCTAGCAGGCGTGTTGTAGTCCTCCGGCACGCTCAGGACGCCACATCGGGCGGCCTGCTGAACTGCCCCTTGTGCGCCAATCGGAATTTCGCAGTCGGTCAGGCGCACGGTCTGGCTTTGCGCGTTGGTGCCCTGAACAGGCCCGATCAGCCAGGCGCATAGCGCCAGTAACAAGATCAGACGTCGGGACATGGTTAGCAACCTCCACTCAGACGACGATGACCTAATTGTAGCGCGTTTGGGCAGAACCCACAGCGCCTCGCTTTGCGATTAGCACAGGCGTATGCTATGCTTGACAGCGTCTACCGAAGGCAAGGGAAGTTTCACCCATGCTCCATCATCTGCACACGATCTACCATCCAATCTCGCTTCAAGAGGCGCACAGCCGGCTGCAAGAACGCGGCAGCTACCCACTCTACGGCTACGGCGCCTATCTGCCGCGCTTGCCCTACAGCATCCGCCGCGAGTTGACAGCCATCGTAGACCTCTCGGTGCTGACGCCGCAGCGCTGGCAGCTTAACGGACGGCGGCTGGAGGTGGGCAGCGCGATCACAGCTGCTCACGCGCGCAGCATCAGCCTGGATGTGGCAGCCGTGATTGACGCCGAGCTGCCGCGCACACTGCAAAACACGTTCACGCTGGGCGACCTGTTGATGGAGTGCCCACAAGACTCGCTGCTCCTCGCCATGCTGCAGGGCATTGGCGCTCGCGTGATCACAGTTGAGCACGACGAGAACGCTGCCATCGACATGCCCCGCTGGTGCGCCATGAGCCTTGAAGAGCGCCGCCGTCTGGCGGTGCTGGGCGTGATCGCCTCTGACTACGCTGCCAACTGGCGCTTTGCGCCCTATAAAATCTCGCGCACTCCCTCAGATGCGCCGATCGTCGGCGCGGTTGGCTTCGCCTTTCACGGCGAGCCCGATCCAGGCGCGTTCTCGATCTTGGTCGGCGTGCTGGAGCAGCCTGCACGCTACTATGAGGGCATTCGCAGCACCCGCCACGACTATAAAGGCAGCGCCGAATATCGCACGGCAATGGCACCTGTGGTGCATGAGGAGTCGATTCGGCGGGCACGGCAGCTGACGCACAACGGCTGATGTTGCGCATTGGTGTTGAGGCAAGCGGGCTGATCTCGGCGAAAGCGCTGACAGGCGTCAAGCGCTACCTTGCCTGCCTGCTTGAGGCACTAGCCGAGCAAGCATCCTCGGAGAGCATCCAACTGCATTTGTATTTCATCCACCCGCCCCACCGCCACGAGCCCGCCCTCGCCAATTTACAGCCGAGTCGCTGGCTGCGCTGGCGCGTGGCGCCTTTTGCGCGCGGCTGGTGGCGAGTCGGCATGGGCATCGCGATGCTACGCGACTGCCTGCAGGCTTTTCACTTCCCGGCGCCACATATAGCGCGCTTCTGCCCCGTGCCAGCTGTGGTGACCGTCCATGACTTAGCGGCGCTCAGTCTGCCGCCCCAACACACCGAGAAAGAGCGGCGCTACCTAGCCGATGCCCTGTATGCTTGTCGGCGTGCGGCGCGCCTGATCGCCGTCTCGCAGAATGCGGCAGATGAAGTGCAACGGCATCTCGGCTTGAGCGCGACGGTAATCCACGAAGGCGTGGATGCACGCCTATTTCAGCCTGCCTGTGAGGCAGATATCGCGGCATTGTGCGCAGGGCTGGGCGTTGAGCGCTATGTGTTATGCGTAGGCACTCTGCAGCAACGCAAGAATCAGATTGGGCTGCTGCGTGCTTTCGCCCAGATTCAGGATCGCGTGCCGCACACGCTGATTTTAGCGGGCGGCGAAGGGAGCGGCGCAGCAGCAGTCAGGGCGTACTTGGAGTCACATCCGCACGTGCGCGCCAAGTGGATTGGTTATGTCTCAGAGGAACAGCTTGCAGCACTCTACAGCGGCGCAGAGGCATTTGCGCTCCCATCACTTTGGGAAGGCTTCGGCTTGCCTGTGCTAGAGGCAATGGCGTGCGGTGTCCCCGTGCTAACGTCGAACCTCTCAAGCTTAGCAGAAATTGCTGCTGATGCTGCGCTGCTGATCGACCCGCAGGATGAGCAGGCGATCGCTGCTGGCTTGCTGCGTCTGCTGACTGACTCCACCCTACGCGAACAGCTGAGGGCAGCTGGCAGAGCACGTGCTGCTCAGTTCACGTGGCAACGCGCTGCTCAGCAGACGCTCGCCGTCTATCGAGAGTTAGTGAACGCGCGCTAGTAGAACAATCCCCAATCTTGGGCAGCGCCTTCCTCGATCATAGATGGGTCCCACAGCTCCGGGCTGAACTCGATAGTTGTCGGCACACCCGTCACATCTTGGACGGTCAGGCGCACTTGCTCTAGCAGTTGTGGGCCGTAGGGGCAGAAAGGTGTGGTCAGCAGCATTTTGACGTGCGAGCGATCAGGCTCGAGGATGAGCTCACGGATTAGGCCCAGCGCGACGACATCCATGCCGATCTCAGGGTCGACAACTTGGCGCAGCGCTTCACGGACAGCGTCTTCGCTCATAGGTACGCGGTTGTTCAACTCGGACATGTCGAATTGGTTCTCCTCAACGTTCAGCTACGCTAAATATACACAGACGGTCACCATCTAGCACACAGGCAGTACGCTGTACATCTTGTCCTAGCGCAGAGCGGATGATTGTGCTCTCAATGCGGCATGACTCCGCGTGGCGGCCCCCAATAAACACGTATGGGCAGCTCAGCTCAGCCTGCAGCGCGCCACTTTCCAGGCGGCGAATAGCGGCGCGGAAACCCTCCTCGCCCAGAATGTCCACCAGCTTGTGCAGGCGCTCTTCAAGGCTGCCTTCGATGCGCAGCGCACCGTAGCGCAGAGCGATATTCTCTGCCATACGATCGATGATTGCTGCCAGCTGCTCGCGCGTCAGGCTGGCTTTCAGCTCGTGCAGCAGACGCTCGGCAAAGGTACGGTAGGCGGGCGCGAAATAGCGCTCAGCTGCTTCCGTCAGGCTATAAACGTGCTTAGGTCGCCCGACCGTCTGCCGCGCCAGCGTCACGTTGAGCAAGCCCTCTGCTTGTAAGCCCGTCAGGTGGTGGCGCACCGCGATCGGCGAGATGCCTAGCACCTGTGCCAGCGAGGCAACTGTCGCCTGCCCTTGCATATGGATGGCTTGCAGTACTGCCAAGCGTGTATCGCGCATTTGCTCTCACCTACCACAAGTTTCTTGGCGGTCGGGGCGCTTGCCGCGCCACTGTGTAGACTTTAGCACATTTTAACGGAAAAAGCAATAAGTATCATATTTATCAAATAAAAGTGGTGCAAAATTAGGGAAGCTTGGCAGCAAAAAGGGTGGCTGCTCAGCGTACCACCCTCTTGTGAGCGCTCAGGCTGTAACGCGCAATCGCGCTCGACAATGCTCGACAGAACTGATCACGTTCTGCAGCACTTGATTGTCATCCGCCTCGAAAGTGTAGAAGACCTCGAGGAAAGTGGGCACATGCATCAGGTTAGCCGCCTGCACCTGCGCAGCGAAACTAGCCACATCATATTCGGCGCGCGGATCAGGAAAGCCCCAGTGCGAGTCGCTCTGGAAGTCAGTATTCTGCAGGTGCAACACGCCGGTGTGCTCACCGATCACCGCGAACCAGGCCTCTAGTGAGGCGCCCTTGCCATAAAGTGGCTCGTAGAGCGCATGTCCAATGTCTAGGACGTACTCAATTGGCACGGCGGCGCGCTCACGCATGTCCTGTTGCAGCGCAACAGCTTGCTCAATGGTGTGCGGGAACTCACGGCGCAGTGGTGTTGGCTCCACTAATACAGCGCGCAAACCGTAAGTCTCTGCCATTTCAGTGATCTGCGTTAGCGAGTCTAGCAGATCGTGGTAGCGCCGCTGAGCGATGTTCGGATCGGCGGCATCGGGCACGCTCATCGCGCCAAGCGGCCCACCGACGGCTTCCACCTCTAGCTCGGCTGCCAGCTCAATGGCGTTCTGCCACCACTCCATCGCAGCCGCTCGCGCAGCCCGATCAGGGTGCAGCAGACCGTTGTAAGTGTAGCATGCCAAGCCGACCTGCGCGCTGTGAATCAGCAAGCCGAAGTCCTTGGCGGCTTGGCGCACCTGCGCTGCCAGGGCTAAGCGCGTCCCGAGCGGCATGAACGGATCGATCAGGTCGAAGGAGAACTGCACAAGGTCTAGATTGAGCTTCTCGCGGACGAAGCGTGCCCACTCAGAGGCGGCGGGCAGACGCTTGACCGCAAAGCCGAGATTGATGCCAAAAGGGATGCTCATGACAACTCCTCGCTACTTGATGGCGCCCATCGTCAAGCCGCGCGCCAGGTGCCGCGAGACAATCGCCGCAAAAATGACCACTGGCAGCACGATCAATGTGCCAGTTGCCATCATCTCGCCCCACTTCACCCCAAAGCCCGTCATGAAGTTGGCAGCTTGTACCGGGGCAGTCTGCCCGGTGCTGCGATTCAAGATCAGGGCGAAGAGCAGCTCATTCCAGCTGAAGATGAAGCACAAGATGGCTGAGACAACCACACCCGGCACTGCCAACGGCAAGTTGATGCGCCAAAACGACTGAAATAGGTTGCAACCATCCACTTTCGCCTGCTCATCGAGGTCGCGCGGGATGGCACGGAACTGATCGAGGCACAACCAGACCACCAATGGGATGTTGAAGGTCAAGTAGATCAAAATCAGCGCCTGTGGCGTGTTGAGCAGCCGCAGATCGCGCGCGATCAAGAAGAACGGCAGCGCAACCACAATTGGCGAGATGAAGCGGTTCGAGATGAACCAGAACCACAGATCGCGCTTGCCGCGAAACTCGAAGCGCGCCAAGATATAAGCCGCCGGCGTGCCGAGCACAAGCGCCAGGAGTGTGGTGAAGGTCGCCACGATTAGGCTATTTTGCAAGCCAGTCGGCACGATGGCTGAAGGGCTGAATAGCACAAATTCGTAGTGCTCTAGCGTCGGCGTGAAAATGATCTTGGGTGGGATGGCAAAGGTGTCGTTCTGCTCCTTGAGTGACGTCGAGACCATCCAGAAGAAAGGGGTCAGGATGAAGACCAGGAGCAGGACCAGCAGCGCCAGCTGCAGCCATGCGCCTAGCGGGATGCGCCGTCGATGGATTGCAGCTGTTTGCACATGGCTGGAGAGTAGATTGGCTTGAAAGTTTTCTGCGTGTGCCATGTTGCCTCACCTCACTCTGACTCGGGCGTACGGTAGAAGAAGCGGATGTAGGCGCGCGCCAGGATGATGCACAGGATTAGCAGCAACACCGCCTGCGCCGATGCCACGCCCATATCGAAGATGCGGAAGCCCATCCGCTGCACATACAGGCTGATCAGCTCCGTAGAGACGCCCGGCCCGCCTCGAGTCAGTGTGAAGGGCATATCAAACAGCTTCAGCACATCTGCCGTGCGGATGATCATGAAGGCTGTGATGCCAGGCATCAAGTAGGGCAGCTTGACGTAGCGGAAGATCATCCAGCTGTTTTTAGTATCCAGCCGAGCCGCCTCAGTCATATCGTGTGGCACGATGGCCAAGCTAGAGAGCATGATCAGCGCGGCGAAAGGCGTCCACTGCCAGATATCTGTGATGATGATAGCTGCCATGGCCATCGTCGGATCGCCTAGCCAGTTAATCTTCTCGATGCCGATCAAGCCCAGCAGATAGTTCATCAGCCCGAAATCTCGGTTGAAGATCAGCACGCCCAGCAAACCGACTACTGCAGGCGTCATGGCGATCGGGATGACCAGTGCTGTCTTGACCGTCCAATTGACGATGCGCCAGCGGCTGCTACTGATCAGCAGTGCGATGCCGATGCCCGCCACAATTTGCACGATCAGCACGATCAAGAGCATGGTCAGCGTGCGCCCAAGCGACGACCAGAATAACGGATCGTTCAACACCTTCTCGTAGTTCTCAAAGCCGACGAACATGCCGTTATTCTGTGGGCGATTGAGCAAGAAGCGCTGAAAGCTCAGGCTGACGGCGAAGAGCAGCGGGTATAGCCCGATCAGCAACAGTGCGATGACCGACGGCATGATCATGGCAAGCGCCAGCCAATTGATGCGCGGAAAGCGCCTGTGCCGAGCCGTCGAATGAGTCTCTGCCAAATTGACCGCGTCTGCCATGTTTGCCATAGCAGCCTCTCCCTCTTTTTCACTCCAGATTGGTATGGCGCGCCCGCATCTGTTCAGGCGTCTGCCCGCTCAGCTCGCGCAGCATGATCGAGATCAAGTCGAAAAAGACTAACTGGACGGCTTCGTACAAGCTGCCCATCGGCAGCAGGCTGGTATTGCCGCCTACGTCGTTCGCCATAGTCTGAGCTGGCAGGTAGATGACTACATCAGCCTGCGAAGGTGCCCGACCGCTCGGCTGTGCCGTGATGCACATTGTGCGCGCTCCATCGCGCTTCGCGACGCCCATCAGCGCCAAAACAGTCGAGAATTCGCCCGGCCCGGCGCTCACAATTAACAGATCGCCCTCGCCCAAGTGTGGGGTGGTCATATCGCCGACGACGTGTGCATCAAAGCCGAGATGCATCAAGCGCATACACAGCGCCTTCATCATCAAGCCCTCGCGCCCGACGCCATAAGTCGCAATGCGGCGCGCCTCCATGATTGTATCGCACATCAGGCGGGCCGTCTCGTTCTGCACGGCCTCGAAAACAGCGCCGATCTCGCTCAGCGCCCGCCTCGCCATGTTTTGAACGTCTAACTCCATCGCAAGAAGTCCTCGTCTAAAGCTGTTTTAGGTTGTAGAGGCCGGAAGGCTCCGACCTCTACATGCGCCCCAATGCTTACTGCAGCTTGGGCAGACGCCCTTCGGTGTAATCGCGCAGGATGGTCGCCATTTGCGCCTCGATGCGCGCCACGCCCTCCTCAACCGAGATGCTGCCAAGCATCATCTCGGTGCCGAACTGGGCGATCACGTCTGAGATGGCGGGCCACTCTGGGAAGCGCGGACGGAAGACCGGGTTGCCGTACTTCTCCCACGACTCAGCCAGCGCCGGGTAGTGCGGGAACTTGGCGATCATCTCAGGATCGCTGTAGACGCTGCGGCGCCCAGAGACACCACCGCGCTCAGCATATTCCTTGGCCTTTGCCTCGCTGGTGATCCACTGGATGAACAACCACGCTGCTGCTTGCTTTGCCTCTGAGCTGCTGGAATTGATCGCCAGTGAGAAGCCGCCTAGCGCAGGGCGCCGCCCAGCCGGACCGGCAGGCTCCACCGTGATGCCCAGGCAGTCGGTGATGCGCGACGTAGCGGGATTAGCTAGCGTAGCATAGAAGGCACTCCACTCGGTGATCATCGCCACCTGCCCTTGCGCCAAGGCCTGAACGGTCTCATCATGATCGAAGGCAACGATATCTGGCGGCATGTAGCGCATCAGCTCTTGGCGGAACTTCAAACCTGCCAGCGACTCGGGCGAAGACAAGTTCGAGGTGAAGTCATCCTTCAGGAGCGAGCCGCCGAACGGCCAGATCACACGCATGAACGAGTCGGCAGATTGCGTCTCACCACGACGGCTCTGCAGCGCGAAGGCGTACTTGCCGTCTTTGGTCAGCGCTGGGCCGTAGGTGTTCAGCAGCTCTTCCCAGGTGTCCGGTGGGTTATCGAAGCCAGCTTCAGCCAGCATGCACTTGTTGTAGTAGAGCAAGCCGCTGTAGTTATCGAACGGCAAGCCGTAGATCACGCCATCCCACGTGCCGAACGACTCGAGCAGGATCGGGAAGAAGCCATCCAGGTTCAGCTCCGGGTCGGCTAGCGCCGGATCGTTGTAGAACTTCTCCAGCGGCACGATCCAGCCGTTAGCGGCGAAGTTGCCGATCCAGACCACGTCCACCAGCACAACATCGAACTGCGCAGTGCCACCCGTGAAGTCGAGCGTCTGCTTCTCGAGGCTGTTCTCGTAGGGAGTCACGTCCCACGTCACCCGGATGCCAGTGATCTGCTCGAACTCGGGGATCATCTGCTGCGCCGCCACATAGCCAGGGCGCTCCAAGAAGAAGGCGCGGATTTCCGTGCCGGCGTACGGCTTGGCTGCCTCAGCTAGGCTCCAAGTGCTCTGAGCGCGGCTGGGCGCAGCGCCTGTGCCGCCAATCCCAACCAGCACCAGCGCCAAGACCAAGAGAAAAACAAAACCTTTGCGCATAGCGTACTCCTCATCTGAACATTTTTTGTGAACCGATGTTCAAATGCAAAGGATAGCATAGTTTGTCGAATGTGGCAAATCGAATTTTGCCCAACCTTTGTGAGCAAGCGTTCAAGTTATGCTAAGTTACTGTGTCAGGCTGAGCTGGAGTTCATAGGCGCCGAACTTGCCGCGCGCTGTCTCGCGCCCGAAGCGTGTGACTCGGATGGTGTAGCGCCCGTCTTGTGGCAGGCTAAAAGCTGTAATTTGCGCATCTGTGGTGGCGAGAGTCTCTGTTGGCATGCTGATGTCATCGTTAGCAGCGATCAACTTGCCATCAGGGCCGAGCAGCTCAAGGTAGACATCAAAATCGGCTGAGCGCAACGTAATCGTGACCGACTCACCTGCTCTGCCGCTGAAAATATAGTCGTGCAGGAAAATTTGATCGCTCAGAGCGCTGCGACGCCGCTCGCCATGGCTGATCTCGCCCTGACTGGCCCTGCCGCGCGCTGCCGACTCCGCCAAGTTGCGATCTAGCACAAACGCAACCAGCTGCGGATGCTTGCCCGCATCTGCCACGTAGAGCACGTTGCCCGCCGGCGCTGGCGCTAGCGCCACCGGACGCGCCAACTGCCCCGCTTTGGGCGGTGCTGCCTCATCGTATGGTTCGCCAATCACGCCGAGCAGCTCGCCATCAGGCGCCAGCATCAGAATACCCTGATCAGCCGTCGCCACGTAGAAATTATTGAAGCGGTCGAGAGCGAGGGCTAGCGGCTCGCTCTCAGCCAGCCATGCGCCTCCAATTCCGCGCTGTGCCACCCGACCATCGGCATAGAGCTTCAACAAACCACCCGTGTTGCGCCCCAAAAGATAGAGATTGCCAGTCGTATCTGCGCCCAGCAAGACGTTCTGTGCACCAGGTAGGGCATCTGCCAGATTCCAGGCTGCTATCGCGCTTCCAGCAAGATTGAAGACCTGCACACGGACGCCATCGGTATTTTCATCGAGCGCATAGACGTTTCGGCTGCCAAAGATGAACTGACGCGGCATGCCCTCGCTGAAGGCGCCACGCCCTGTGCCCTGCACGCCGCCAAAGAAACGTGCCACCGTGCTAGAGTCAGGGGCGCGCCGCCACACAACGTTGCTGAGCGGATCGGCGATGTACTGTGAGCCGTCCAGGCGTGTCACCATTTGCCCGTAATGCCTGATCTGCGGAAAAGTCAGCAGATCGGGCAAAGGCACTCCGTCGGCCGTTAGCTGCCGTATGCCACGCTGACCATCCAGAGCATAGACCAACGTGCCGTCTGCGCTGACGGCAATCGCATTCAGGTCAGGCAGATCGTTGGCTGCTGCCTGCCACAGTGGGATGTCAATGCGGTCCAGGTCGGCGCTTAGGCTGGGCGGGAAAAAGCTCAAACTGGCCAGGAAATGCTCTAAGGTTGCTTCGCCATCCACCTCCCAGACTGCCAGCGTGCTTATAGCCCGCAGCAGAGCAACTCGTCGCCCGCCCAGCGAGAGCAGCGCCGTATAAATCGCTAGATCGTGAGCTGAGTCGCGCTCACGCAGCGCTATGCCCGCCGCCCCACCGATGCGTACTGGGCTCAGAGCGCGGCGCCCGCCTGTAGCGTATTTGAGCAGGAGAGTCGGGAAAACATCCGTGTTGGCGATGCCCATCAGGCGGAAAGTGCTGAAGGTCAGGCTAAGCAGGACTCCATTGGGCGCTTTACCCTCTGCCAGGCCTTCCCAAGCGTCTGGCGGCCCAATCAGCACGGTGCGCGTGGCAAGACTCTCACGCAGGGCCCACTGTTTGGGGTAGGCAAGCGCAACGCCGAAGACTTCGCTGTAGTAGCGCTGCCAATCGGCCTGCGCGTTGACGAATTGCGGCAAACTGAGTGCGGCAGCTAGCACGAGCAAGCACAGGCGCTGAATCACAGCCTCTGATCCGTCAAGAGCGAGACGCGCAGCGGCGTGAAAGCAGTGTCAAAGTCGCCCAGCCTCGCCTCAACAAGATACAGCCCTGTGCTGGCCAGTGTGAGGGCCAGGCGCGCCATGAAATCTACATTTTTGTCCGCTTCAGGGCGTAGGCGCATCGGTGCGTTGAGCGGCAGGCCGTCAGGCTGCTCGGCGTGGAAAATGCGGAAGCTGAGCTCCAATTCTTCAGGCGGCGCCATAATGTTAGCGCACAGCACCACATTGAGTAGCAAGGGCAAGCTGCGCGTTGCCACATGGTTAAGTGGCGCCAGCTGCCAGCCACCTGTGGTGTCGTCCAGCTCGACGTGCGAACACAGCAGCAGCGAGAAAATCTTAGGGCGCAGGGTGAAACTCATGAGCATCTCCTAAGGTTGCTAGCAGATGATCGAGGCGCTCGGTATAGAGCTGCCGCCCGAAGTGCGCTGCAAAAATAGGTGCAAGCTGGGCAGCAGCAGTCGGTAGGTCAGGTGGCTGTGGGACGAGATCGGCAAGGCGCGTCACGCCCTTGTCGCGGATGCCGCAGGGTACGATCCCTTCAAAGTAGCGCAGATCGGTTGTGATGTTGAGCGCAAAGCCGTGCTGTGTCACGCGTTTGGTCGTCACGCGCACGCCCAATGCAGCGATTTTACGCAGCGCGCCCTCTTGCTGCACCCAGACGCCGCTCAAGCCACTGACCCGCTCGCCCTGCACACCGTAGCACACTAAAAAGTCTATGATGACCTGTTCTAACATCCGCACATAGGCGATCACATCAGCGTGCAGGCCGTCAGGGCCGCACGGCAGGCGGACAATCGGATAGCCGACCAGCTGCCCCTCGCCGTGATAGGTAATATCGCCACCTCGATCCACGCGATGCAGCCCGATGCCGCGCCTAGCCAGCTCCTCAGGCGCCCAGAGCAGATGCTCTAGCCGACCCGCCGAGCCAAGCGTGTATGTGTGCGGATGCTCCAACAGGAGCAGCACATCGGGCAGGCGATCAGCGGCGCGCGCTGCCGCCACACGCCTTTGAAGCGCCCAAGCTGCCTGGTAGGGCACGTTGCCTGCGTAGATCACGGCGCATGGCGCAGCGCTCATGACGGCTCACTCACCTTCAAGCTGATGGTCGGCGCGGGCGGCTCCAGCAACTCGTGCAGGAACTCGGTCGCGCGGCGCCAGGCATCAGCTGCGTAGTAGGCGTGGTAGCGCGGGGATGTCTCATCCTTGAAGTCGTTGCCTACGTTCGGATAGACGATCATTTGCCAGCGCGCCGACGACTGCGCCAGCTCTTCCCACATCTTGTTGAGCGTTGCGGGCAGCACTTCAGGATCGTCATCGCCGTAGAAGGCGAGGATAGCAGTCTGATCGTGGTGCAGCTGGCTTAGGTAGGGCTGCGGATTGCCGCCAAAGAGCACAGCTGCCCCCAGACCAGGCTGCATGAGCGCAATGCGCAAGGCGACTTCGCTGCCTGCCCCCCAACCGACCACGCCAAGCCGCCCACTGACCCGATTGTGCGTCCGCAAGACTTTGAGGGTAGAGATGACAGCCGACTCGCCGCCTTTGCGCAGCGCAGCCCGACGCGTCTCAAGGTCGAGCGTGCTGAAGGCTGCCCCGAATAGCTCGGGCGCAATGACGTAATAGCCTAGCTCGGCAAAGCGGCGCACACGCATGCGAATCTGATTATTCAGGCCGTGCTCGCCGTGAACTAGGACCAAGCCTGGGAATGTGCCGCCGATCTGTGGATGTGCCCAGAATGCCGGCAGGCTGTGCGCCCCATCCATGATCTGAATATATCCGCTGGTGATGCGATGCTGTATGAAAGGTACAGCATAGAGCCCTTCATGTATCGCCCGTTCATCCATATGCAACACGCTTCCCTATCTCACGCCGATGGCCCATCGTCACTACTCCAGCGAACGTTTCGTCAGCCACTTCAGCAGATTGATGATCGCCTGGTTGATGGCGCGACGCCGCGCCCGCGTAGCGCCCATCAAGACCAGACTCTGAAATTGGCCCTGCGCGCCGTAGAAAGTCATCTGCAGGTGCGGATCGAGCGCCCGCTGCGCCTTGAGCGTGATCAGGTTGCCCAGCGAGATACTGATGAGCGGCGCTCTAGGCGGCACCAAGAGCACCTCGCGGGAATTGATCAGGATTTCGCCCAGCGTGCCGCCGCGCATCCCGTTCCACCAATGGTAGCGCTCCGCCCAGATGACCGGCAAGCAATGAATGCTCAGCTCAGTCGTTTGAGCAGCGCTGCGGAAGGCAGGCCGTTCGCGTTGTGCGGCGCTCTCCGAGCGCTCTGAGCGCGGCAGTGGCTTCGTTTTGAGGCGCTCAGTGCTATCGGGATCGAGGCGCGGCGGCGAGCCGATGGCGCGCAGCAACTCGCGGAAGCCGACCTCGTAATCGCCTGTGAAATCGATGCGCTGGCGGCGTGAGAGGCGGAAGGGCACTTCAGTTGGCGCGATCAGGAGCGGCAGCACCGGCTTATTCTTCTCGATGAAGTAGCTCCACTCATCGGCTACGTTCTGCGAGTTGACTGAGTCGGGCGAGAGTAAGACCAGCATCAAATCGCTGGCATCCAGCCCTTTCTGTACCTCGTTATCCCAATTGGCGCCCTTGGGGATGTTGCGCACATCCAGCCAGAGCGCCAGGTCGTACTCGGAGAGGTCTTCGACCAAGCGCCAGGCGAAAGCGCTATCCGCGCGGGCGTAGCTGATGAAAATTTGCATGGGTTGCCGTCACCTTGCGCAAACCATTGGCATGAGCGATTGTAACACAAGGCGCAGCAGGGCAACAGACTAGCTGCAGTGCTCTTCCAGCAAAGCCGGCACTTGGCTCTGCCCGCTCTAGGGCTTCTATCTGGCGGTAATGGTGCTCGGCTTCGCGCTAGCAGGCACAGGCCGCTCCAGATCGCCGGCTACCCGATGAGCTAGGCCGAGATCGTGCTGTGTCCAGGCGTGGCAGAATGGCTTGGTTTCTGGTGTGAAGGAACGCAATGCTTCGGCGAAGGCGCGTTACAAGTTCTCTTCGCGGTCAGCAACTTCGGCAAGGTCGCTGCAGGCGTTGCCCAAGCCAACTTGCATCGTTGCATAGTCCAGCGGGGTGGCGTCGGGCGTGCGGCAACTCTCTCTTGATAGGGGCAGCATGTAGCGAGTATACTTGTTAAATTGCCAACGGAAAAAATCAAGCGGAGCTTTCATGCGGCGTTGGATTGTGCTGGCGCTCGGCATTGTGGTGAGCACGGTTTTTTTGTACATCGGTCTGCAGGGCGTGCAGCTAGACGAGGTAGGGCGACGGATCGTCGGCGCAGAGTTGATCTGGTTGGTGCCGAGCGTGGCGATCTATTTCTTGGCGGTCTGGGGCAGGACGTGGCGCTGGCACTACCTATTGCGCCCGATGAAGCGGGTCAGCCTGCGGGCGCTCTTCCCTGTTGTGGTAATTGGCTACATGGGCAATAATGTCTATCCCTTTCGGGCAGGCGAGGTCATACGCGCCTACGTGCTGAAGCGCAATGAAGGGGTCAGCCTGACGGGCAGCCTGGCCACCATAGTTGTCGAGCGCATCTTCGATGGCTTAGTGATGCTGATGTTCGTCTTTGCGGCGCTGCCCTTCGCGCCAATCGAAGCTGAGTGGCTGCGGACGGTCGTTATTTTCGGCACGCTGTTCTTCTTCGGGGCGTTGGCAATTTTTTTGGCATTGGCGGCGCGGCCTGTCTATACGCAGCGGCTAGCCTACGGGGCAATCACGCGCACTCTGCCGCGCAGGGCGCACGCACCGCTCTTAAACCTGATCGATCGTTTCCTGGATGGCTTGAAGAGCCTGCGCAGCCCGCGCGATCTGTTGATGACGCTGCTCACGTCGGTTTTCATCTGGCTAACCGAGACGACGAAGTACTGGTTCGTGATGCACGCCTTCAACTTTGAGGTCAGCTTCTTCGCCTTGATGATCATGACCGCTGTGGTCAACCTAGCCACGACCCTGCCAGCCGCGCCGGGCTACATCGGCACGTTTCATACGCCAGGCATTCTCGTTCTAGAGACTTTCCGCGTGAACAGCGAGGTCGCTGCAAGCTATACCATCGTGCTGCATGCGGCGCTGTGGCTGCCAATCACGTTGCTCGGCTTCGTCTATCTGATCCGAGAAGGACTCTCGTGGCGCTCCTTTGAGGAAGCGGCTAGAGCAGCTGAGGCAGCTAAGCGCGGCGTTGAATCAACAGAGGTAACCAGCGCTAGCGAGGTGCGCCCATGAAGCAGGTGGCGATCGTCGGGGCGGGTGCGGCGGGTCTAGCTGCCGCATGGGACTTAGCCAAAGCAGGCTATGCAGTCACTATCTACGAGGCGGCAGAGCGCGTGGGGGGCTTGGCAGGCGGTTTCCGTGATGAGGGCTGGGCGTGGTCGCTAGAGAAGTTCTATCATCACTGGTTCGAGTCGGATACGGCGATACTGAGTCTGATGGAAGAGCTGGGCGTGCGCGATCAGGTCATCTTTCCGCGCCCAAAGACCTCTCTATGGGCGCGCGGCAGGCCGTATCTGTTCGACAATCCGCGTTCAATGTGGCTGTTCCCGCATCTACCGCTGATCCCGAAGCTGCGTTTTGGGCTGGTTGGCCTGTATTTGCGGCTGAGCAAGAATTGGCAGCCTTTGGAGCGCTACACAGCCGATCAGTGGCTGCGCCGCGCGATGGGCGAACGCGCCTATCGCGATGTGTGGCGCCCGATGCTGATCGGCAAGTTCGGCGCGCTCTACGATCAGGTGACGATGGCGTGGTTCTGGGCACGCATCCACACACGTACGGTGCGGCTCGGCACATACATTGGCGGTTTTCAGGCATTTCTGGATGCTTTCGCTGAAAAACTGCGCGCACGTGGCGTTCGGATCATGCTCGAGGCGCCCATTCAGGCAGTGCAGCACACCCCAGAGGGAGTTTACGTCACGGCGGACGGCGCCACGACGTGCTACGACGCGCTGATCAGCACTGCCTCGCCACAGGCGACGCTCAAACTCGTGCCGCAGCTTGAGGCGGCAGATGCCGAATACGCCCGCAAGATGCGCGCCTTGCGGCATATGGGCGCCGCCGTCGTGATCTTTGCGCTGAAGCATCAACTGCTGACTGACGGCACTTACTGGCTGAACCTACCTGCCAGCAGCCTGGATAAGGCGCAAAGCGAGTTTCCCTTTGTCGCCCTGTGCGAGCACACCAACTTCGTCAGCCGTGAGCACTACAACGGCGATCACCTAGTCTATTGCGGCGAGTATGTGCAGCCGGATCATCCCTACTTGCATATGCCCGAAGATAGCCTTGCCGAACTGTTCATAAAGCCGCTCAGGACGTTCAACCCGCATTTCACGCCCGACTGGCTTCGCAGGTACTGGGTCTTTCGGACGCCCTACGCTCAGCCAATTCCGTTCGTCAACCACTCGCAGAACATCCCGCCTCTACAGACGCCGCTCAGTGGCGTGTACATGGCGAACATGAGTCAGGTCTACCCTTGGGATCGCGGCACAAACTATGCCGTGATGATCGGGCGCAAGGTAGCAGCGCTTGTTCAGGGGGCGGGCTAGGGCATCGGATGCCGATGCGCAGCTGAGTAGCGCCCTGTGGCGTAGTGCGAGAGCTGCCGCTCGATATCGGTGAGCAGGGCACTGGCGCCGATACGGAACAACGCTGGAGTCAACCAAGCATCGCCTAGCTCTTCCTTCATCAGGATCAGCCACTCAAGCGCCTGCTTCGCCGTTCGGATGCCGCCGGCGGGCTTGAAGCCGACGCGATAGCCCGTCCGCTCGTAGTACTCGCGGATGGCGCGAGTCATCACCAAGCCGGCGGGTAAGGTCGCATTGACTGCCTCTTTACCGGTGGATGTCTTGATAAAATCAGCGCCTGCCATCATTGCGACCAGACTCGCTTGCGCCACGTGTCGCAATGTGCCTAGCTCTCCGACTGCCAAAATGACTTTCATGTGTGCCAGCCCGCATGCCTCGCGGAAGGCGTGCACCTCGTCGTAGAGCGCAGCCCAATCGCCCCGCAAGACGTGCGCCCGTGAGATGACCACGTCAATTTCCCCTGCGCCCGCCGCAACTGACTCGCGTATCTCTTCGAGCTTCAGGCGGAGTGGCGTCTGGGCGGCGGGGAAGCCCGTTGAGACCGTTGCCACAGGGATAGCTGTGCCTCGCAATGCGGCCACCGCTGTCTGGATCAGGTTATGGTAGACGCACACCGCACCAACGCACAACGGCAGGTCTGAGGCGCCGAGGGCTGCTAATAGGTCAGGGCGCACGGGCTGACGCGCCTTAGCGCACAGGCGTTGGACGTTGCTTGGCGTGTCGTCGCCGCTGAGCGTCGTCAAATCCAGGAAAGTGATAGCTCGCAGCAGCCAAGCCGCCTGCCAAATTTGCTTGACTGTGCGACGTGTGGTCAGTGTGGCGGCACGGCGCTCGACGGCGCTTCTGTTCACGCGGACGCTCTCGATCCAGCCCATATCTAGCGGGATGCCGTCGTTGCGGGGCGAATAAGCGCGTGCTAGGGTCGTTGTGCGCAGCAGATCGGTCATAGCAGGCAACGTCTCCTTGAGGTGGCTAGCTACCCTCAGTATAACGCATTCTGGGCATGTGGTATAATCCTGGCAGTGCTGGGCACAGAAAGCAGTTGATCATGACCTTCTCGCTCAACGATCATCCGCATCGCCGCTACAACCCGCTGACCCATGAGTGGGTGCTGGTCTCGCCGCACCGCACCAAGCGTCCTTGGCAGGGGCAAGTCGAGACTCCGCCTGCTGAGGCGCGGCCCGAATACGATCCTGAGTGCTATCTTTGCCCGAACAACCTGCGCGCAAACGGCGAGCGCAATCCCAACTACACCAGCACTTACGTCTTCACCAACGATTTTCCTGCGCTGCTGCCCGATACGCCTGAAGGGGGCCACGCGCCGCATCCTTTGCTGCGGGCTGAGTCGGAGCGCGGCACGGCGCGGGTGGTGTGTTTCTCGCCGCGCCACGACCTGACCCTGGCTGAGATGCAGCCAGCTGCGATCCGCCTTGTTGTGGATGAGTGGTGCAAGCAGTATGAGGAACTAGCCGCCCTGCCGCACATCGGCTACGTGCTGGTTTTTGAGAATCGCGGCGCGATGATGGGTGCCTCGAACCCGCATCCGCACGGGCAAATTTGGGCGAGTGAGCACCTGCCGCAACAAGTGTTGCTGGAAGACGTTTCGCAGCGTGAATACTGGCAAACACATGGGCGTTCCCTTTTGGCAGATTACCTCGAAGCTGAGCTGGACTTAGGTGAGCGCCTGGTTCATGTGAATGAGCACTTTGTTGTCCTTGTGCCCTTTTGGGCAGTCTGGCCGTTCGAGACTATGCTGATCAGTCGGCGGCATGTGGGCGCGATGACCGATCTAGACAACGCCGAGCGGAATAGCCTGGCTGAGGCGCTGCACGCCCTGACTGTGCGCTACGATAACCTGTTTCGGATATCTTTCCCGTATTCAGCGGGCTTTCACGTGCGCCCTGTGATGGCAGGCGACTGGTCGCACTGGCATTTGCATGCGCATTTCTATCCGCCGCTGCTGCGCTCCGCCACAGTACGGAAGTTCCTGGTCGGCTATGAGATGCTCGGCACGCCGCAACGAGACATCACGCCCGAACAAGCGGCTGAACGTCTACGGAGTCTGCCGAGCACACACTACAAGGGTTAAGTTTTGCCTTAAGGGCAGGCAGTGTGTTATTTCAGGCCGTACTGATAGCCGAAGTGCCACGTTTGGTTGTCCATCGGCAGGTCGGCGAGGTGGTTGCGGCGCAGGGCAGCGAAACGCGGGCGCATCTCGTCGATAGAATCGCCGCCGAGCTTCTCTAGCAGTGCATTGGCCAGCACAAAGGCGACCATCGCCTCGATGATCGGCACACCGCGCGGCACTTGGCAGAAATCGCTGCGCTCGTAGTCGATGTGACGCGGCTGACCATTTGCCAAGTCGACGGAGCTGAGCGGCGTGAGCGTAGTGGCGATCGGCTTGAGCGCTGCGCGCACGATCAGCGGCTCGCCCGTCGTGATGCCGCCTTCCAAGCCGCCCGCGCGATTGGTGCGCCGATGTAGGCTGCCATCTTCCGCGAGCTCGATCTCATCGTGCACAGCCGTGCCACACAGACGCGCCAGCGCAAAGGCGCGCCCGATCTCAGCGCCCTTGACAGATGGGACGCTGCCCACTGCTCCCAACAGCTGACCATCCAGCTTGCGATCCCACTGCACATGTGAGCCGAGACCAGGCGGCAGCCCGACTGCCACAACCTCAATCACACCGCCAAGCGTATCCTTCGCTTGAATTGCAGCGCGGATCGCCTCGTGCATGCGCGCCGTTGCTTCGGGATCGGGGCAGCGCACATCGCTAGCCTCAGCAGCGGCAAAGCGCGCCCGATAGCCTGCTGAGTCGGGTAGATCGGGCAAATCAGCTTCAATATCCCCAATCGCGGTTACGTAGCCTTGCACTTGGATGCCGAACTCTGCCAAAAGGCGCTTGCAGACTGCGCCCACAGCTACGCGCATGGTGGTCTCGCGCGCGCTGGCGCGTTCGAGGCTCAGCCGCAGCTCACGATAGCCATACTTAACAGTGGCAGTCAGATCGGCGTGGCCAGGGCGCGGCACAGTCATAGGCGGGATATCTTTTTGCGCCCAATTGCGGTAGTCGCGATTCTCGACTAAGAGCGCAATCGGCGCGCCGGTCGTCTTGCCTGCTATCACACCACCGCCCAGATGCACCTGGTCGCGCTCAATGGCCATGCGCCCGCCGCGCCCATAGCCCTGCTGGCGGCGTGCGAGTTCTGCATCGATCCACTCAGCGCTCAACGGTAAGTTAGCGGGTACCCCGTCTAGGATAGCCGTCAGGATTGGCCCATGTGATTCACCGGCAGTCAGGAAGCGCAGCATGACAAAACTTCACCAGGATTGAAGCGCTGAAGGTTGCTCGGACCCATATAAGTTGGTCGGGTCGCACACCTACTGATCAATTTGAACATCGGCTTCACAAGAAGCTATCATAAGCACTAGAACTTGTCAAGTTTCTGCAAAGCGCTTAAACTTATGATAGGCACAATCTAAGGTTGCCGAAGGCGAAGCAGAGGAAAAACCAGTGTGAAAGCAACGACACACAAATGCCCCCGCTGCAACTACGAAAATGTGCCGCAGGCAGTCTACTGCTTCCGCTGTAACCGCCGCCTTGATGAAGCGCCTGTCGTCAACGGTTTAGATGGCACCGGCAGCTTGATCGAA
The DNA here is from genome assembly GCA_046719055.1 of Aggregatilineales bacterium. Taxonomy (GTDB): domain Bacteria; phylum Chloroflexota; class Anaerolineae; order Aggregatilineales; family UBA2796; genus CP2-2F. The sequence continues at coordinate 82,496 of JBDNDQ010000003.1, forward strand.
GGTGCACTTCGCTTTATTCGCCAACGCGATCACAGCCTGTTTGAGCCAGGGCGGATCGAACGCTTTCGAAAGGCAAGGGCAAAGGTGCTACCCGAAAATCTGAACGGTGAACCGCTCACTTGTCTGAAGTGTGGCACTTACAACTTGCCGACAGCCATACATTGTGTTCAGTGTAGCGCGCCTTTGCTGACCCCCGATCAGGACTTCGGCACCCAGCTGCGGCTGAGCGGTCGCACGAGTGTGGGCAAGGTGCGCGGCAACAATGAAGACAGTCTAGCGCTGTGGGCGCTTGATGGGCTGGCGCTGACGCTGGTAGCCGATGGCATGGGCGGCGCTGCCGCTGGTGAAGAGGCTAGCCGTCTAGTAGTAGAAGCAGTACAGGCCAGCTTCATGGGCAACGAACATGGCAGCGATCTACTGGCCTTGCTTAGCGAGGATGAACTGCTCAAGCGCCTACACACAGCAGTTGATAGGGCGAACCGGATTGTGGTGGAACGCGCCAGGCGCGATGCCTCGCGGCGCGGCATGGGTACAACTGCTACGCTTGCCCTAGTGCGTAACAATCGCGTGCTCGCTGCCCACGTCGGCGACAGCCGCCTCTATCTTGTGGATGGGCACGATCGGACGATCAATCAAATCACCAGCGATCACAGCTTTGTGCAAGCCCTAGTTGCCTCCGGCCATCTGACAGCTGAGCAAGCCCGCCATCATCCTATGGGACACGTGCTCTACCGTGCGCTTGGGCAATCCACCGACCTCGAAATAGACCTGTATCGGCATACTTTGCGCAGCAACGATCGACTTGTGCTCTGTTCGGATGGGCTGACGCGCCACCTTGAAGATTCCGAGATCGCTGAGATCGTCCTGCGCACCCCTGATCCCACCGAAGCAACGCTCGACTTGATCGAGCTGACGAACGAGCGCGGCGGCGAGGATAACGTCAGTGTGATCGTCCTGCATGTGGAGGGCGTAGCCCCAGCGTAGGCTGCAATTTATATCGCCCTAATCTCCGTCTAAGCTCTAGCTCACCTGCAAGGCACATAGTTGAAGGTAACTTGCCGTGCTGCTTCGAGTGTGAGATGGAATGCACGCGCAGGTTGCCCGATTGCCATGCGGAAGTGCGCGTCGCCGCATTGGCTGAAAGGGTCAACGCACTGCCAGCAGGTGATCACCCCCTTCAACCTGCTGGCAGCTTATTTGTGTGTGCTGCATAGCCCTGCGCTATAATTCTGACAAAGTCTGCACGCATTTTATGAGGACTGGCAAAATGGCTGTTCAAGCAACCCCTAGTACGCTTAACTTAACACTCTCAGCTGAACACGAGGACTTGCGCCGTGCTGTGCGCGACTTCGCCCGCAAAGAAATTCTGCCTGTCGCCGCTCACTTCGATGAGACGGGCGAGTTCCCGATGGAAATTGTGCGCAAAATGGGCGAGATGGGCTTGATGGGCATTGAAGTGCCTGAGGAGTACGGCGGCGCGGGCATGGATACCATCGCCTATGTGCTGACGATGGAGGAGATCGCCAAAGCCGATGCAGCTACTAGTACCATCCTGAGTGTGAACAATAGCCTGGTCTGCCATGGCCTGCTGAAGTTCGGCACAGAGGCCCAAAAGCAAAAGTACCTGCGCGACGTCGCCAGTGGCGCTAAGATCGGCGCCTACAGCCTGACTGAGCCAATGAGCGGCAGCGACGCCGGCACCATGAAAAGCCGCGCCGTGCTGAGCGAGGATGGCACACACTATATCATCAATGGGCGCAAGAGCTGGGTCACTTCCGGCCCGGTGGCTGACTATGTGATCTTGTTCACGATGACTGATCCGGAGAAAAAGCATCACGGCATCACTGCCTTTATCATCGAGACCGACAAGCCCGGCTTTTCACCCGGCAAGAAAGAGCCTAAGCTCGGCATCCGCGCCAGCGCCACCAGCGAGCTGATCTTTGAAGACTACCGCTGCCCAGTGGAAAATGTGCTTGGGACGGTTGGGCAAGGCTTCAAAATTGCTATGACCGTGCTGGACGCAGGGCGCATCGGCATTGCGGCGCAGGCGTTAGGCATTGCGGAAGCAGCCTACGAGGCATCGGTTGAATATGCCCGGCAGCGCGAGGCGTTTGGTGCGCCGATCGGCAGCTTCCAGATGATCCAAGCCAAGATCGCCGATATGAAGACGCGCATCGAAGCCTCGCGCCTGTTGATCTACAGCGCAGCGCTCGCTAAGGAGCGCTCCAAGCACACGGGCGAGCGCTACACCACTGAAGCGAGCATGGCGAAGCTCTTTGCCAGCGAGACAGCCATGTTCTGCGCGCACGCCGCTGTGCAAATTCACGGCGGCATGGGCTACAGCCGCGAGCTGCCCATCGAGCGCTACTTCCGCGATGCAAAAATCACCGAGATTTACGAAGGCACCAGCGAAATTCAACGTTTGGTGATCGCCCGTAACGAACTCGGTCTACGCTGAATTCAAGACTCTCGAGAGGTCAGCCTGAACTGACCTCTCCGCACTGTCGAAGGTGAGGCAGGCTTTGGGCGATATTCTCGCTAAACTCTACGCTACCATACAAGATCGACGGGCTAATCCGCGTGAGGGTTCGTACACTACACAGCTTTTTCAGGCGGGCTTGGAGGAAATTGCCAAAAAAGTCGGCGAGGAGGCCGTTGAAGTGGTGCTGGCAGCGGCCCGGCAAGGTACAGAGCGCACCGTCAGCGAGCTTGCCGATCTCGCTTATCATGCCCTTGTACTGATGGCACAGCTCGATATCACACCTGAGCAAGTTGCCGCTGAGCTGGAGCGTCGTCACCGATGAGCGACCCATTCGCTGCGCTCTACCACGCCATCTACGATCAGGGACAGTTGTTCGGCGTGGATCAGGCGCTCCCCACCGATCCGCTGCGCGTTGTGTCAGACGGAGTCCGCCCCAACAGCATTGCCATCGGCGGCGGAGCCTTCGGCGATGAGGGCAAAGGGCGCATTGTAGACGAATTGTGCGGCATCCTAGCCCAGCGGACTAGTGATCTAGTTGTTTACCGTTGGAATGGCGGCGCTAATGCCGGGCACACAGTTATGGTGGATGGGCGGCGACTAGCCTTGCACCAGATCCCAAGCGGCGCCCTGCACCGAGCGGCGGTCGGTGTGCTAGGCAAAGGCATGGTGATTCATCCCGAGGATTTGCTGGAAGAGAGCGCCCAAGTGGCGCAGCTGCTCGGCTGTGCGCCTCAGCAGCTTGCTCTGCGGGTAGACTTGAACGCTGTGCTCGCGCTGGATACGCATCGCGCCTTTGAAGCAGCGCTGAAAGTGTGGGAGAGCGGCGGCTCAGGCGCCACCGGGCGTGGCATCTCGCCTGCCTATGCGGATGTGTTACTGCGGCATCCCGTGCGCATTCGCGACTTGCTGGCAGATGATTGGCGTGAGCGCCTGAGCAGTCACTACAGGCTTTACGCTGCGCTGATCAGCGGCTTGGGCGCCTCGATTGAGACGATCAGCGTGCCCTTGCTGCGCGGTACACGCCAAGTCGGCAGCCTGAGTGACTTTTTAAGTCGTCTTGAGCAGCCGCGTCACTTTTTGCAGGCTGTCGCCGCGGATGGTTACCCATTCCTTGCAGCGCGCTGGGCCGAGCCCGATCGGCACGGCTTCATTTTTGAGGGCGCTCAGGCGATCGGTCTCGACCCGCGTTTTGGGGTCTACCCGGATGTGACGGCTAGCGATCCGACTTTTAGCGGCATTCTCGCCTCGACCGAAGGCTTGATCGCGCCTGAGCAGATCGCTGTGCGTGCCAGCGCGCTCAAAGCAACCTACAGCAGCAGCGTTGGGACCCGCCGCCTGCCAACTCACATGCCCAACCCGCTGGCTGCGCGCATCCGTGAGGATGCACACGAATACGGCGCCACCACGCACCGCCCACGCGATATCCTGTACTTCGATCTGCCCTGCTTGGGCTACTTTGCACGAGTCAACCGCACAACCCACCTAATCCTGACGCACCTCGATATCGCCTATCCTGATACGCCCATCCGAGTCTGCACGCATTACACTGACGCAAGCGGTGCGCCGATGCCCTATCGCCCCGATCAGCGCTATCTAGATGGCCTGACGGCGCACTTGTGCGATCTGCCCTCGTGGGATGGCGCTGCCATTCGCAGAGCTAGGCGACTTGCCGATTTGCCACATTCAGCTCTACAATACATCGCATTCGTTACACAAGCGCTAGGCGCTGCGCCACTCATGGCAACTACTGGGCCTGAGCGCGATGCCGTGATTTGCTGGTTACCCTAAACTCACAACAAAGGAACATACATCATGCCACGTGCGCTTCTCAGTGTTCATAATAAGAGCGGCCTGATCGAGCTAGCTCGCGGCTTGACGGCACTGGGCTGGGAGCTGATCGCCAGCGGCGGCACTGCACACGTCCTTGATAGTGCAGGGCTGAATGTCAAGACGGTTGGTCAGGTCACTGGCGCGCCTGAGATGCTGAACGGGCGCGTCAAGACGCTCCACCCGATTTTACATGGCGCGATCCTAGCTCGCGACTGCGAAGAGGATTTCGCCGAGCTGGCTGCCTACGGTATCACGCCGATCGATCTAGTCGTGTGCAACCTTTACCCGTTTCGCGAGGCGATTCGCCGCCCGAACACCACACTAACTGAGGCACTTGAGCAGATTGACGTAGGTGGCGTGGCGCTGCTGCGCGCCGCCGCCAAGAATTTCCCGCGCGTGGCAGTTGTCTGCGATCCGAACGACTATCAGCGCGTCTTCGCAGCGCTCAAGCTCGGCACGCTCGATCTAGCTGCGCGGCGCGCCCTGGCAGTTAAGGCCTTTGCGCACACCCGCGATTACGACGCCGCCATCCACCGCTATTTGTTGGGCTCAGCCCAAACTGAGTTCAGCGTCGATGAGCGCTTGACGCTCTCGCTTGAGCTGGTCGAGACGCTGCGCTACGGCGAAAATCCGCACCAAGAGGGCGCCTTTTACGCCCCGAGTGGAGTCGGGCTGCTGGGCGGGACGCTGCTGGGCGGCAATAAGCAGCTCTCCTACAACAACCTGCTCGATCTCGATGCGGCGTGGCGGACGATAGGGCTTTTCGAGCAGCCGACAGCCGTGATCGTCAAGCACCTAAGCCCGTGTGGCATCGCCAGCGCCGCCAAATCCGAGATCGCCTTCCGCCTTGCTTTAGAGTGCGATCCGATCTCTGCTTTTGGTGGTGTGGTGGCAGTCAATCAGACTGTCGATGCCGCGTTTGTGGAAGCGCTAGGCGATCTGTTCATTGAAGCGATTGCGGCGCCGAACTTCACAGCTGAGGCTCTGGAGCTGCTGCAACGGCGGCGTAAGAATTGCCGCATCTTGCGCGTTGATCCGCTGCCACCTGCCGAGATTGAGTTACGCAGCGTGCGTGGTGGCGTTCTAGCCCAGACGGTCGATCGCGGCGACCCGGCTGAGACACAGTGGCGAGTCGTCTCACGGCGCGCACCGACTGAGCACGAGTACGCGGCCTTGCGCTTCGCTTGGCGCGCCTGTCAGTCAGTTAGGTCTAATGCGGTTGTGTTGGCGCGCGCCACGCCTGAAGGATTAGCTGCAGTCGGCATTGGCGGCGGTCTATCTAGCCGCGTGGATGCGGTCAAGCTGGCCGTAGAGAAAGCGGGCGGCCGCGCACAAGGCGCCGTCATGGCAAGCGATGCTTTTTTCCCGTTCAGAGATGGGGTGGATAGCGCTACAGTGGCGGGTGTGACTGCGATCATCGCGACAGGTGGCTCTGTGCGCGATGATGAGGTAATCGCGGCTGCTAATGAGGCGAATGCAGCGCTAATTTTTACAGGCGTGCGGCACTTCCGTCACTGAAGTGGCGCCTCTTGAAAAGTTGTGATGTACCTTTGCTGCAGCGCCTCTGCGGCAAAGGTATGCCAGGCTCTCAGTAAGTCGCTCTGTGTGCTGGCACCCTGCCAATCGTGAAAAAATGACCAGTAGTGATTGCTGATGATGAAAAACTCGGCGCTGTGCAGGCGCTCACGGGCATGGGCGAGGCAGTTCTCAGCGCTGTCGCGGTGATGGAACAGATATTCATCACAAGTGAAGAGCCGCGCCCCGCTCGGCAAGCGTGCCGCTGCGTAGGGTGGCAGCGATGGCACATCGGGCAGCTCAGCTAAATTTTTACTGGCAGTGCAAAGGCTGAGGCCTGCGTCCAGCACACAGCGCACTGCCTCAGGCGACATGACATCGTAAGGCGCGATGAAAGTGCGAATCTCAGCAGCTGGGAACGCCTCCTGCAGCAAGGCGAGCCCGTCGTGCACCATAGCAGCGAGCCAAGCCGAGTCGTGGCTGGCGAACTCATGGTAGCTGTGGGTGTAACCGTGCAGGCAGACTTCAACTAAGCCTTGCTGGATTTTGTTGTTCAAAAAGGCGCACAGAGCTTGATTTTCAGTGATGGGGTAGGCCTTTGAGTCGCCGCGATGCTCAGGCGGGATGCTCGGGTCGTAGGGTGCACCCTCACGGTGCAGAATGCGCACATCGCAGCGCAACGCTGGAATAACTGCCAAGTTGACAGGCATCCCGCGCGCCCATAACACGCTGTAAACTGCCTCTAGCTTCTCGACAGGCGTGAAGTAGCTTGTGTCGTCGTCGCGGACGATGAGCGGGCGCATGACAAGCTACTCTGACTTGCTCTCGAGGCCGACTTCAACAGGCGCTTCAGCGGGTTTAGGCGTGGGCGGCGTTGCGATGCGCGCTGAGGGCGGCTTAGGCGGCTCGGTGGGCTTGGGCTCAGCCGCGGCGCGCGAACGGGCAGCTTCGCGGTCTTGCACAATCTTGTTGATGCCGTTCCTGACGATGCTGAGCGTCTTGACGAGATGATTCTCAAACTCGCGCAGCACTTCCAGCACGTAGTTATCGGCGTCAGCACGCATTTGCTCGGCCTCTTGACGTGCCTGCTCGATGATGTTGGCGGCCCGATTTTGCGCAGCCTGTGTGATGGCATCGCGCTGGATGAGCGTCTCTGCTTTTTCGCGGGCAAGGTCGATGATGCGGGCGGCTTCTTCGTTCGCCTGCGCCAAGATGCGATCACGCTGACTCAACACCCGATTCGCTTTATCGACCTCCTCTGGAATAGAAATGCGCATCTGATCGATGATCTCAAGGGCACGCTCCTCGTCAATCATCGTCATCTTGGTGAGCCAGACGTGGCGCCCCTCGTCGATTAGCTCTTCAAGGCGATCTACCAGATGCTGAATATCCATAGAGTCCCTCCTTCTCTCGCTGCACGCTCAGTCGTGCAAACTGACCATGTAATCGCTCTCAACGCCGTTCTGATGGCGCTCCTTGAACTTTGCGATCAGTGCTGCGCTGACGACGGGCGGCACCATCGTCGAGACGTCGCCGCCTAGCGAGGCGATCTCGCGCACGGTGCTAGAGCTTAGATGCAAGTGGCGCTCGTCGGCAATAAAAGTGACGACCTCGACCTCCGGGGCAAGGCGGCGATTCGCTAGCGCCATGCGAAATTCCAGCTCGAAATCCGAGAAAACGCGCAAGCCGCGAATGATCGCCATTGCCTCAACTTGCCGCACATAGTCTACAGTCAAGCCGTAATATGGTGCAACTTTTACGTTCGGCATGTGTGCCAGCACCTCGCGCAGCATGGCCACGCGCTCTTCCACGCTGAACAACACGCTTTTGGCCTTGGCAGGGTTGGCGTAAACTGCCACAAAGACTTCATCAAAAACACGGGCAGCGCGTGTGGCGATATCGATGTGGCCGTAGTGCGCTGGGTCGAACGATCCTGGATAAACAGCACGCCGAATGCTCATAAACACACTCTTTCTGATGCATCAAAACAGAGCGCCTACTTTTTCTAATGGTGCTTAACGATAGCGCGCCTTCGGCAAGTGGGCAAATCGCAGCCTTTAGCGATCGCCCTCGAGCGCATCGGGATTGCGGGCTACACGTGGCTCGTGTGCCACTTTTTTGCCCGCGCCAAGTGCCACACTCCGCTGATAGGCTGCCCAAACCGCCCGCGAGAGCACCGTCCGCAAGCCGCCCTTCTCTAGGTGATAGATTGCCTCTGCCGACGTGCCGCCTGGACTGGTCACCTGGTTGCGCAGCGCCGCAGGATGCTCATGGCTTTGGGCGGCGTACTCAACTGAGCCGCGCATGGTCTGAATGACCAGCTGCTCGGCGATTCGCCGCGAAAAGCCGAGATGCACACCTGCATCGATCATCGCCTCCATGAACAGGAAGACGTAAGCCGGCCCGGTGCCGCTGAGCGCCGTCGCCATGTCTAGGTAGTGCTCATCTTCCACAAAAACTTCTTGCCCGAACGAGGCGAGAATGGCGCGGGCCTGTTCGCGGCGCGGCTCTGGCACGCTCTCGGTGGCTGTCCACACGGTGATGCCCTGCCCAATGCGGGCTGGCGTGTTCGGCATCGAGCGCACCACGTTCGGATTGCCCAAGCCCTCGCTGATCTGCGCCATGGTTGCCCCAGCGATGATGCTGATCACTAGCTTGGGTAGTCTGCCGAGCTCAGCTACATCGGCAAAGACGCGATCCAAAACTTGCGGCTTCACACTCAGGATCAAAATGTCCGCTGCACTGACTGCCTCACGATTGTGTGTAGTCACTTGAATGCCGAAGCGCTCACGCAGCACCTCGCAGCGCTCTGGCAGCGGGTCGGCAGCCACAATTTGCGTCGGCTTCAGGATGCCCTTCGAGAGCAGACCAGCGATCATCGCCTCTGCCATCACCCCACTGCCGATAAATGACGTTATCAAACTATCAAAACCAGTCATGTCTGCACCATTCGGATTGCTCATAACTCATCTCCTTCTTCAATCCGGATAGCCTATCTCAAACAGATCGCGCAGCGGCAGCACAAAATCGGGCAAGAGTGTGCCACCCTGAGCGCATCAGCCTCAGTCCACTATGCAAACCTGATCCTGAGCAAAAGTGTGCTGCTCGAGCGAGCGCGCTTTCGGCAGCACAATCCAGACCATCTCCCAGCGTTTCGCCTTTTTGGTGCATCTGTGCAAGGCTATCGCCAGGCGAGACAACTTCGACCACCAGCGCCGGTCGATCAGTTGTGAAGCGCGCCGCCTGAATGCTCGGCGCCATCTCGTAGATACCTCCATCGCGCAACTCTGGCCGCTATGCCCGGTTAGCTGGCAATGCACAGACGGCGGCCAATTCAGCCTCAGTCAGCCTGATGCGCTGCCCACTCATCGCCGCATCCTCATTCGACAGCTGCTACAGCCTTATAGTAGGCGACTTCAGCGGCTGCTAGGCGCTCTCGATTGACCGTCACGCCCAGCCCGACGTCTTTCGGGGTGCTGATCGTCGAATCTTCGGCGTTCAGCGTGAAGATCTCTTCCGTCAAGTCGGGATCGTAGTAGCGATTAGTCGCGCTGATATCGCTCGGCAGAGTCACGCCCATGAGCGAGGCAAGCGCCAAATTCGCCGCCCTACCGACGCCTGTCTCCAGCATGCCGCCGATCCACAACGGCACGCCCTCAGAACGGCACAGGTCGTGAATCCTGAGCGACTCGCTTAAACCACCAACCCGTCCAGGCTTCAAGTTGACGATCTTGCCTGCACCAATATGCAGCATCAAACGCACATCATCTACTGTGTGAATGCTCTCATCAAGGCAGATCGGCGTCTGTAGCTGCGCCTGCAACTTGCTGTGCTGATACAGGTCGAGGTAGCCAAGCGGCTGCTCGATCATCAGCAGATTCAGGTCATCTAGCTGCTTGAGCGTCGGCGCGTCATCAAGGCTATAAGCGCTGTTGGCATCTGCCATCAACATAAGGTCAGGATAAGCGCTCCGCACCGCCTGCAACATCTCGATATCCCAGCCCGGCTTAATCTTGAGCTTGATGCGCTGGTAACCCTCGTGCAAGCGCTTCTCGATTACAGCTAGCGTAGCATCGATGCTGGGCTGAATGCCGATGCTGACGCCAACACTAACTCGCTCCTTGCGCGGCGCACCGCCGCTGAGCAGATCGCCAAGCGCGATGCCGCGCTCGGCCGCCACTGCCGCCCAAAACGCCGCCTCAAGCGCCATACGCGCCATCGGATGGCCGCGAAAGGCGCTCAACTTGCCCAAGTCGTGCTGACCAAGCACAGCCGGCACGAAAAAATCGCGCAGGACGTGCAGCGCTGTCTCGGCTGTCTCGTAGCTGTAGCGGGGCGCCCACGAGGCTACGCATTCGCCCCAGCCGGCGACGCCACTCGCCAATTCCAGCTCGACCAGCACGGCAGCGCGCAGCGAGTCTTGGCGAGCTTCGCTGCCGAAGCTAGTCACCAACGTCTCGACCAGCGGCATGGCAACCGGATGCAGGCGCACATGTGCAACGGGCGACTCTGCTTGTAACAGATAGGTGTGTGTCATACAAGCCTCTTTAGTTTGTGCTGAAACGGCTGATACGAACTTCGCTGTACTCGCCATAGCTGAGCACATAGAAGCTGCGTTCGCGCCCTTCGTACGTGCCGTGAATGAAATCGGTGACGGCGTAGCCATCATTTAGTAGCTGCTCTAGCACCTCGCGGCTGTGTGCACGCCAGGCATAGGCTAGATCGAGATCGCAGCTGAGGATCGCATCGTAGTCGGTCGGAATCTCGACAAGGGCGAGCGTGCTGTGTAGCTGCTCGGTGTGCTTGGCTGGGACTGGTAGCCCTTGCGTGTTCACGGTCGTCGGATTTAAGATGTTGGCGTTGCCTTCGAGGTACTGCTGCAGCGTCAGGCTGGCGCGCCGTCCGTTGATACGCTGCTCGACGCGGTTGCTGGTCACCCACCATTCTGCCAGCAAGCGATCTGAGCTGTGTAACTTCACCAGCGCTGATGCGTCGCTGCCATAGTAATCGCGGTAGTAAACCTGCCCAATAGCGCCTAGCTTGCGGATATTCAGGTGGGCGTTGCGGCTGAGTAAGGGGTCGAACGTCCATGTGATGAGGCGAATACCTAGCTCGATGGCAAGGTTGCGCTGTGCCAGCTTCAGCTCGTAACCAACGCCCATCCCGCGATATTCAGGCCGTACTGCCATGCGCTGCGAGACCAATTTCAAGTTTGCCATGGCTGGGCGCTCTGATTCAGGCGCTTCCAAGCCCAGATAGCTGATGATGAAGCCGATTAGCTGATCGCCCTGCAGCGCGCCCAAGATCGAGCCGCCATTGCGCGCCAGCGAGATCAGCATGTGCCGATAGATAACTGTCGTCGGATCATCCCAGACCAAGCGCTGGAGCGCTTCGACGGCCTGCAATTCTTCCAAAGTTTTCAGCGGACGGATGAGGTAGTTGGACATAGTGCCTCTCAAGCGAATTGGGTCATGATCAAGCGATACGGCGCGGGCGGCGGCGCAACATGGCGCGGAGCAGCTCAACACTGTAGCGTCGGCCGCGCATGTAAGTCAGGATCGTATCCTCAAAGCGGCGCGGCTGCATCTCAAAGAAATCGTAGAGCGTGCTCATCGGCGCTGTGCGGTTGCTAGCGAGCAGATCGAGCCATTGTGCCGTGAGCGGGAAGTACGGGAAGAAGCGGCTGATGATGCCCGCAAAGGCGCGCAACGTCCAGGGCGGCACAGGCACGATCAAGCGCGGTGCGTTGGTCACCCGCATGACGGTCCGCACGATCTCGTTGAAGGTCATGTATTCCGGACCCCCAACGCTCAGCGTCTGATCGACGGTGTCTGGGTGTTCCATACTACGCGTAAGCGCCTCGACGAGGTCGCCGATGTACAGCGGATGCAGCAAGCTCTCGCCGCGCCCTGGCTGCAGAAAGATGAGCGGATTAGCGCGCAATAGCTGTGCAATGCCATTGATGAACGTATCGCCCTGCCCAAAGACCACACCACTGCGAAAGATAGTGTAGGCTAGACCGCTAGCGCGCACCATCTCCTCAACTTGCCCCTTGATGCGCAGCAGCGTGAAGGCCGATGAGCTCGCTGCGCCTAGATGGCTGAGCACTACAAGCCGCCCGATCCGCGCCGAGCGCCCTGCCGCAATCACATTTTGCGTGCCGCGAACATCGATGCGCTCTAGGTCGTGCTTTTGGCCCCACCACTGCGCGCTGGCAAGGTGAAAGACAGTGTGCACCCCGATCATAGCACGGTACAGGCTCTCCATGTTGTAGAGGTTGCCTTGCGCAATCTCGACGAATTGGCCCAGACGCTTTAGCGCCTTATCGTCTCGCGCCGAAAGCACGCGCACGCGCTCGCCCTGATGGGCAAGCCGTGTCACAAGGGCCTTGCCCACAAAGCCGCTGCCGCCTGTCACCAAAATCATGCTGCCTGTTTCACTTCGGATGCTTGAAGCGCCATTATACAACAATATTGAGCGCGATGAGCACATAAAAACCTTGAAGTAGCTGCCTAAGTTGCGCTAGGGCGAGGCGTCATGTGATTTGGCATGCACTGTGAAAGCGTTTATTATTAGGCCTCATCACAACATGCGAATTACACAGGGATGATGAGCATGCACAGACAGGTTGATTGGAGAGCATGGCGCGCTCTGAGTGCGCTCTTCGCCTTGTTGACGGTTACCTCGGTGTTGATGGGCTGCACAACACAAGGACGGATGCTTCACATTGGCATTATCAATCTCTCGCCACTGCTCACGCCCGTCTTCGAGGGCTTCAAGCAGGGTATGGCCGAATTCGGCTATCGCGAAGGGCTGAATGTAAGGTATACCTATCTGGAGGCGGGCACGATTGATAAGCTAGATAGCCTGGCTGCAACATTCCTATCGCCAGATGTTGATCTAATCCTAGCTATCAGCACTCCCGCTGCTCAAGCGGCTAAGCGTGTGGCAGGCGAGAGCAAGCGCATCGTCTTTGCCAGCGTTCTCGATCCGCTTGGCGCAGGCATTGTCGAGTCGATTCGGCAGCCGGGTGGTAACATCACGGGTATCCGGCACGGCGTCCACGAGGCAAAGCGCTTTGAGTGGCTGCTGCGCACGAAGCCTGATATCCAGCAAGTCTACATCCCATTCAACCCCAACGATCGGGCTGCCGTCATCAACTTGGAAATCGTCAAGAAGGTTGCCCAGATTTACCGCATTCAAATCGTTGAGCGAGAGTGCCTGGACGATGTAGATATCACTGCAGCACTTGTTGAAATCCCCGACGATATAGACGCAATTCACGTGTTGGCGGATAATTTAATCGCCTCGCGCTTGGCGAGCGGCACGCCAAACTTTCTGAGCGTTTCGCTGGAGCGCAAGCTGCCAATGTCTGTGCCGATCATCGCACAAGTGGCGCAAGGCGGCTTAATCGCCTTCGCCTTCGATTTTTTCTCGCTAGGCAGGCAATCGGCGCGTCTTGTCGATCAGGTGCTGCGCGGCGTGAAGCCAGGTGATTTGCCCGTCGAAACAGTTGAATTCGAGCTAGCAATTAATCTTGGCACGGCGCAAGCGATTGGCCTAGTGCTGCCCGATGAGCTGATCGAGCAGGCCGATCGTATTTTTTACGGCAGTCCAAGCGCCTTAATGCCTGCTCAAAGGCCACATCCAACCGCCCTGCCAATCCTGACGCCCAGCCCAGCCCCCACAGCTGCCGAGCGTGCTTTCTAGGAGAGCAAACATGCGACAGAGTATCCGCAGACGTCTACCGCTCTCCTACATCGTAGTGGCTGTTGGCCCACTGCTTTTGGTTGGACTGGTGTTGATCTTAGTCAGCTTTAGTGTTCAGTATAACCAAGCTCTCAGCAAGCAGCATGAGATTGCCAAGCGGGTTGCCACAGAGCTGAATGCTTTCTTGAGCAAGCTAGAGGCAGAGCTGCAAACTGCAGCTCGAGAGCTGCGCGGCATGACCAGCTTGCAGCGGCAAAACTTGCTGGCGCGGCTGCCTTCCTACCCGCACATTTTTCAAGAGTTGATTCTGGCTGATGCAAACGGCAGAGAGCTGGTCTACCTCTCACGTCTGGCGGTACTTGATCCCGATCGCTCAGTTAACTGGTCAGATGAAGATATCTTCATCGCTGCGCGCGCCGAGCGCAAAACACACTACAGTCCAATCTTGATTGATGAGGCGACAGGACAGCCCTCAATAATGATCGGCGTGCCGATCATCAACCCGCAAAACGGTGTGGCAGCCGCTGTGCTGATTGCCAACGTGCGCTTCAAACCGATCTGGGACTTAGTGGCGGCTGTTCAGCTGGATGCGGGCGAGAATGTGTTCATCACAGATGCATCCGGACGCATCGTGGCCCACTTAAACCCTTCTATCGTGCTTCAGAATACACGCTACCAGCGCCCTAGTATCAGCGGCTTGGGCAGCGGGCAATCTGCGCCTACAGTTGTGGTCACTTGGGTGGCGCGCAATTACGGCAACCAGACTTTTATCATCGTAGCAGAGCGCAATGTGCTGAACGCCCTGGAATTCGCATTCTGGACTGCTCTGATTGCCCTAGCGGTGATGCTGCTGGCTGTTATCATGGCCTCTGCAATGGGTCAGCGCGCGGCGCAGCGCGTCATTGTGCCCATTGAGGCGTTGGCAAAGGCTTCCCGCACACTGCGCGAGAACTCAGAGGCGTTTGTGCCCGCCAGCCTCGATCCCATCGCGCAGCGTGAAGACGAATTTGGGCAGCTAGCGCGCACATTCCAGACAATGGGCGAACAAGTGCTCAAACGCGAGCAGAGCCTCAAGCAAGAGGTGCAAGAGCTGCGCATCGAGATCGACGAGGCAAAAAGGAGCCGCGCCGTAGCTGAAATCACTGATAGCGAGTTCTTCAGAGAGCTGCAAAGTAAGGCTGCGCGGATGCGCCAACGCACCAAGTCGGCCTCCAGCAGCGATGTGGCGCGCCCGCAAGGCGGCACAGAAACGCTGCCTGCCCAGTTTTAATGAGTTTTTACGGAGTCTATGCAACATTGCAATCGCAAGCTGTGCTAAGATGAATGCATGTACACTATTTGGGAAGCGCTGTGATGAGCAAGACACACGACAGAACTAAACTCTTGGTTATCCATCCCGATGAGGGCGTTCAGGACACCCATCACGGCTTCATGCGGCAGTGGGGCATCACTCAGGAGACAACTGGTGCGCAATCCATCAGCATGACGCACGGCACACTGGCGCCTGGCTTGAGGGCAGAGCCTCACTATCATCCGTTCGAGACGGCAATTTACGTCATCAGCGGCATTGCAAAGGTCTACTACGGGCCCAACCTTGAGCATGAGGTCATCTGCCAGGCCGGCGATTTCGTCTACATTGCGCCCGGCGTAGTGCACGCGCCCGAAAACATCGGCGATGTACCACTCGACTACGTAGCAGCACGCAGCGCACCGGCCGACATCTACTACCTGCCTGGCACCGGCCCGATGGCTTAGTGCATCCTGACAACACGCTTTTTCAGAGGTTGGCTGGACTAACCTCTGCCTAATCGTGCCATTTGTGCTATCATTAGCCACATGTCCGAATATATCTCGCTTGAGCCCGAACATACGCTCGATCCCGACCTAGTTATCCTGCACACTAACCTCGATCTAGCGCCTGACGGCCCAGAGCGCTACGCCAGTCGCGCCGAAGGCGAGGAAGGCTCGCCTCTAGCACAGTTCCTCTTTCAGATTGAGGGCTTGGCCGCGCTGGAGCTGTATGGCTCGCGCTTGATCGTCCGCCGCGAGCCTGAGGCTGAATGGCACGCCCTGATCGACGAGATTGCCGCCGCACTCAAGGAGTTTTTCCTCTAGATGAAGCGCGAATACGTCCGTTGGTACAGTCCGTCGCTCAACCGCGATATGGAAATCTTGGTCTTTGGGCATGGCGGCGCGCGCGTCCTCGCCTTTCCCACCTCCAAAGGGCGCTTCTATGAGCTGGAGGATTTTGGCATGGTGGCTGCGCTTGCCGATCATTTCGAGAACGGCTGGCTGCAGATGTTCTGCGTTGAGGCGCTGGATTGGGAGCACTGGTACGCCTTCTGGGCGCATCCCAGCGGGCGAGCGTATCGCTATGCGCAGTACGACGGCTATCTATACAACGAGGTGCTGCCCTTCACACGCTATGTCAATCCGAATCCGTTCCTGATCACATTGGGCGCCAGCTTCGGCGCCTATCACGCCATGAACTTCGGCTTGAAGCACCCGGATGCCGTCAATCGTGTGCTCGGTCTGAGCGGCTTATACGATATCCGCATGATGACGGGCGGCTATAGCGATGAGAACGTCTACTACAACAATCCGATGCAGTTCATCGCTGGCGAACACGAGCCGTGGCGGCTAGATGCGCTGCGCCGTATGGATATCATCATGGCGACCGGCAAAGACGATCGGCTGATCGAGAGCGCACGAGCCCTCTCTGGCTTGCTGTGGAGCAAGGGCATCGGCAATGCGCTGCGCGAATGGGATGGCTGGTCGCACGATTGGCCGTATTGGTTCAAGATGGTGCGGCTGTACATCGGCGGGCATGACTAGTGCGCGTTTTGCTCCTGTTTCTAGACGGAATCGGGCTAGGCCAAGATGACCCAGGCCTGAATCCGTTTGCAGCAGCCCACCTACCGACCCTTGAAGCGCTTAGCGGCGGCTGCAAATGGCTGGCCAGTACGCCACGCCTTGCCTCTGAGCGCGCTGTCTTCATCCCAACCGACGCCCAACTAGGCGTCGGTGGCAGGCCGCAAAGTGCCACCGGGCAGGCCACGATCCTCACAGGGCGGAATGTGCCGTCGGAAATTGGTGCGCACTATGGGCCGTATCCTGACGAGCGCATTCGAGCGATCCTGGCTGAGGGAAACTTATACACATACCTAGTCGAGCGAGGCCTGCGCTGCAGCCGCCTTGACGCGCACCCGCCGCATTACCTCGCACAACTAGAGAGCGGCAAGCGCCTGCACACAGCCATGCAACACGCAGCCTACGTGGCAGGCGTGCCGCTGCCCTCCCTAGATGCCTTGCAAGCGCAGCGTGCACTCAGCGCCGATTTTCTGGGCGATGGCTGGCGGCGCGTCCTAAATTTACCGGATGTACCCGTCCTCACGCCGCAAGAGGCAGGCGCGCTGCTGGCAGCACTAGCGCGCCAGTACGACTTCAGCCTATTCTCGACGTGGATCACCGATCAGATTGGGCATCACCGCGACTTGGAGCGCGGCATTGCCTTCCTCGAGCGCTTCGATGCTGTGCTGGCAGGTTTGTTAGCTGCGTGGGATGACTCTGAAGGCACGATTGTGATCACAAGCGATCACGGCAACCTTGAGGATGTCTCGCATCGCAAACACACTGAGAATGCCGTGCCGACCGTTATCATTGGTGCGGCGCGGCACGCCCTCGCCGAGCAGATTAGCGCCCTCACCGATCTAACGCCCGCCATCCTGCGCTTGTTCAGCTAATCGGCAGCTTGAGCAGCAGGCTGAGGCGTGGATGCCATCGACTCGGGGCGACCGCTCAGGCGTTTGGGCAGGAGCAAGGCTAAAATGCCTGCCACAAGTGCAGCCACAGCTACAACTTGGAAGGTCGCTTGGATGCCGATGCCACCGAAAGCAATGCGCTCAATGCCATCGGCGAGTAGCCCAATCAGCGCGTTGCCGATCGCGCCTGCGCCGAAGATCAAGCCGAGCGACAGACCCGCAGCAAGACCTTTGGCATTAGGCAGCAGGCTCTGTGCCATGACCACAGTCAGTGGAAAGCCCGCGCCCAGCGCTGCACCTGCTGCCAACGTTAGCAGCGGCGCTGCTAAGCCTTCTACTGTCGGCATGAAGAATAGCAGCGGCGCACCCAGCCATAAGCTTAGGGCGATCATCCGCCGCCTATCATAGCGATCAGCCAGCGCGCCCAACACCACACCACTGACGGCTGAAGCAATCCAGTACAAGCTGGTCACAAAGCCGTACTGATCGACTGACCAGCCGCGCCGCTCAAAGAGGATCGGCACAAAGTTGACCACGCCAATGTGCGAAAGGCTGCGCAAGAACAATAAGACCAGAAACAGTCCAAATGTGCCGAGCATTGCAGCAGTGATGGTATTGTGCGCCTTGTGCGAAACGCTTTGCGCGCCGCGCTGGTCGATCACAGCGCGCTGACTAGGGATGAAGCGCGCCATCAGTGCCACAGCAGGCAAAGCCGCAAGACTGAGCGCCATTAGGGCTACGAGGTTATCAGCTGCGGCAGGCTGTAGACGTACGCGCCCTTCCGCTGTCAAGGTCAGAGCAGCTAACAAGATGCCCGCCAGCGCTGGCCCAGTTCCCAAGCCGATCTGTCCGAACAGGAAGAACAGCCCACTGTTGCGCGCAGCACGGCTCTGCTGGCTGATGGCGGCGTACAAGCTGCCAACAGGATGAAATGCCGCGCTGCCTAAAGCAGCTGAACAGTAAAAGAGCAGCGTCAAGGTGCCGTTTGACGAGAGGGCTGCGGTCAGCGCCGCCGACATGCTCAAGGCTGTCCAAGTTAGGCCGAGCGCCGCCAGCAAGCGCCCGCCTGTGCGATCGGTTAGGGCGCCAAAGAAAGGTTGCGCAAGAGCGCTGATCAGTTCGCGCAGGCTGATCGCCAAACCGATGGCAGCAGCATTAGCGCCAAGAAAGTGTGTGCCCAGGAAAGCGAGCATGACCGGGCCCATACTCATGAAGATATCGTTAGTTAAGTGCCCGAGCAGAACCGCCCAGAAGAGTAGACTGCGTGGCAGATTCACAAGTTGCTCCTTCGCCGTGAACAGCCTGATCCTAGCACGCTTATCTGCAGCCACACAACCACAAAGTGGATTGCGCCCGCGAAAAGAGAAGACGGGCTTTACCCGTCCTCTCGTGAGACCCAACCCTTGAAGCAGGACAGCGCAGCTCAGTTCAGGCTGCCTAGCAGCGCTTGATAGGCATTCAGCGCAGGTAGATGCCTCTCGCACTGCCAGGCTTGGCGCAGCACCTGCGCTACTTTGAAGGTCTGCCCGAAATGCTGATAGGCACGGGCAAGATTCAGGTAAGCGGCGGCGCGGTTGGGATAGTTCGGCGCTGCGATCGCCTTTTCCAGCCATTTAAGCGCCGCTTCGTAGCAGTCCATCGCCATCAGATAGGTAGCCAGGTCGTTGTAAGCCTCGCCATAATCTGGATCAAGCTCGATTGCCAGCATACACTCGTCGATGGCATCTTCGTAACGCCCCTGCTGGCTGTAGGCAGAGGCAAGCTGAACATGCGCTTGTGCTGTTGGATGCATCTCAAGTGCGGCGCGGTAGAGGTTGATCGCACTCTCAACTGCACCTGAGAGCTGCTGCCGATAGGCTTGTTCGATGAATCGGCGTGCAAGGTCTTGCTGTGTTTGCATAACAGACTTAGCTCCGCTGAAATATCAAGGCTGCTCACTGTAAAGCTTAGCAAACAACGGCGCTTGAAGTCTATAAACGATCCGTAAGCAGTGGCTGAGCGTTCCATAAGCGCGTGTGCCGCAGCCCTACTGACTGCGGCAAGGGCTCTAGCGCACGACGAAAGCGAGGGGCGGGCTTTGGAGTGTCTCACCGTTTGGCTCGCGGGCGCTGAAAGTCACGGTGTAGCTGCCGGCTGTGAGCGAGGCCATCTCATAGTAGAAATGGATGCAAATTTGCGAGCCATTCTGATTGATCGTCCAGTCGTAGCTCTCGTCAAGACCGCTGCCCCGCCACTGAGCACTGAAGGTGGTGCCACGCCTGTAGTTGCGCACGATGGCGATCGCCCACACTCGCGCATCAGACGTGCTGAAGGCGTTTGTCTCATCGATAGGGCAGCCATCGGCGTTATTCATGCCCCGCGCCGTCACCACTCGTTCGATGGTCAAGCCGCTGGACGAGCGCAGGGGTGCCCCCGCTGCTGCCAATGGAGCACCACCGGCAGGCGTCGGCGCACCAGCCACACCTGAGCTGAAGTCTACAGGCGCGGGCGTGTTGATGGTCGCGAAGCTGTTGGGATCGGTTGTTGGGGCGGCTGCTGGCGGCGCGCTGGCTGCACCCGTATTCATCTGGACGGTCAGGCGTGTGACTTGCTCGCGCGATTGGTTGAGATCAGCTTGCAGCGTGGCTATCTGCTCCGTCCAGATTGCCGCCTGTGCCGTCATGGTCGGATCGAGCGATTGGTAGTAGCTGAGCGTGGCGCGCAGCGAGATATTATCTGCCTCAACAATGCGCGCTGCCTCTGAGCTGCCGCTGCATGCGCCCAACAAGAGCGCAAAGGCGATCAGCGCGAAGAATTTCATAGCGTATCTCTGCGAATGCATTTTATCTCATCTCGGTCAGTCATGATGAGCGCGATCATGCTAGTGAGCAGCGCGCTTGGCAAGGCTTTCTCACCGCCGTCTCAGCCTGAGCGGCCTCACGGCAGCTGACCGACCGTGCGTGGCGTCGGCGTCAGGGTAAGCGTGCCGCTGGTGCGTGTCGGCGTGGCGGCTGCTGTTGAATTTTGATTCCATCGCGCGGTGGCGGCGCTGGCCGTCACAGTTTGAGCGCCGATGAGCGCTTGCTGCGTGAGTGCCTCTGGCGGCAGGATGGGCGCACGTGCAGTAGCGGTGCCAACCGCGAAAGTGGCGGTAGCATTGACATCTACGTAGTCCTCGCGCAGCTCCACACCGAACATATTGCAGCAGCGCACTACCTCGACCCACGTCTGCCCGGGCTTGAGCTTGATCGGCGTCCTGCCATCAGCGTAGAAAAGCGCCAGCGCCGTACCGTAGCGCTCGCGGTTCTCACGAATCCAGAAGCCCTCGTAGCAGCGCCCATCACGGCAGACGATGGCTTTTTCCCTGCCCCACAGCTGAATTTCGACCGTTTTAGCGCCGCTCTCGCTCTCATAGATATCTGGGCGATCGATGTGCTCAGCCTGCACAATGACGACATTATCAGTTGTCAGCTGTCTGCCTGTGATAGCGTCTACATGTGGATAGCCTGTGTTCCAGCGGTAGTACTTGCCGTCAGCAGGGTTGTATTGCCAGCGGGCGTTCTGGTCACCATACCACTTGATGTAGATGTCCTTGATCGGCCTGCCGCCTGAGTCAGGCTGCTCATCAAAAGCGAAGCCGCGCGCGATGTAACCTTGATTCACATTGCGGCGTGCGGCAAGCTCCCACATTTGGAAGGTGTTGCCGAAGAGCGTGTGCTCAAAGGGGACTCCAGGCTTAGGGAAGCGGCAAAATGGCGGGCAATTATCACCGAACTGCGGCGTGAGTGTTTGGTATTTCCACTCAGCCTCGCCGATCATCGCCTTGATGGCATCATTCACGCCGCTATAGGCGAACAGCGCATTGTACATCACGACTAGCTCAAGGTCGAGTAGGCGCCCAGAGCGCACCGAGCCGACGTGCTCTGATCCTTGTGAGCGATAGATGGCTGCAAAGCGTGTGACACCGCCTTCCACCTCGTATTCGTAGACGATGTCAGCTTTATCCAGGCCCGCCTGAGGGCGCACAATGTAGGGATAGTTGGAGATTTTGACAATCAGGTTGCGCCGATTGCGCGCCTCTTGGCTGGGGTAGGGCAGGCCAGTCAACGGATTGATGTTCTCAGGGTAGCTGAACGGGCCGACGACCGTCGGCGTCGGCGTGAGAGTCAGGGTTGGAGTGAGCGTTGGTGTCAAGGTTGGGGTGGCTGAGGGACGGCGCGTGTTGGTTGGGATGACCATTTGGGTGGGGCGGCGCGTGTTGGTTGGCAGGATATCGCCCTGACTACGAACAGGCTGTGCGCTGCTGAAAGCGGCGGCAGCTAGGCTGGAGAGTATCAGGCAGGCAAGCGCAGTGCGGTTGAAAAATCTCACAGTTCGCCTCTGAACACCGAAAATAGCGGTCTAGGATGATAGCGCATAGCTTGCCATTTGGCGAGAGATAGCTCAAGAGGCGGCAGCGAAGCGTAGGCTTGGCAATTTTCGCCCAGCGGTGTGGTTGTATGGTATAGTGATCGCATTAGACAAGGCGAGGGGGGTGGCTGCATAGTGACAGACTTGACGGGGCGGCGACTCGGCAAATTCGAGATTCTTTCAGTGTTAGGCAAAGGTGGCTTCGCCACAGTCTACCGTGCCCGTCAGACCGATCTAGGGCGCGAGGTGGCGATCAAGGTCATGAAAGCCTCGCTAGCTGAGTCAGAAGATTTCCTGGCGCGCTTCCGCCGCGAGGCACATCTGATCGCTCAACTCGACCATCCTAACATCATGACCATCTACGAGTACGGTCAGGATGGCGATACCGTCTACCTCGCCATGCGCTTGTTGCCAGGCGGCAGCCTGGCCGATCGCCTGAAGCAGCACGGCGCACTCTCGATCGAGGAGACGCGCCGCATCACGCACCAGATCGCCTCGGCCCTGACGCTGGCACACAGTCGCGGCATCATTCACCGCGATCTCAAGCCGCAAAATGTGCTGTTCGATAGCAGCGGTAATGCCGTGCTGACCGACTTCGGCATCGCCAAAGTCGATAGCAGCTCCACACTAGTGACTGGCACGGGCGTTGCAATGGGGACGCCTTCGTATATGTCGCCAGAGCAGTGGCGCGGCGAACCTGTTGACCTGCGCATCGATATTTATGCACTCGGCTTGATGATCTTCGAAATGCTCAGCGGCAGGTTGCCATTCATCGGCGATACGCCGGCCAGCCTGATGTTCAAGCACCTGACCGAGCTGCCGCCACGCATTACGACACTGCGCAGCGATCTGCCTCCACCAGTGGAGGCAGTCCTTTTCCGTGCGCTCGCCAAAAACCGCGAAGATCGTTACAGCAGCGCTCGAGAGCTTGCTGAAGACCTGGACGCTGCGCTCTCGGGCAGACCGCTTTCTTCGCGCACGCCGGCTGCACCTGCTGAAGAGACGCGCACAGCGCCCACTATACCAGTTGTCACGCCACTAGGCGCGCCATCACTGCTCGAGGCAACTGTCACTGAGCCTGTTCTGACTGAAAGCAAGAAGCCCAGCGCCTCGCCAGTATTATTCATCGGTGCTGCTGTGATCGTCGGCTTGCTGGGCGTATTGCTCATCCTGACTAGCGCCGGCAGTACCCCTGCTGGGCTGGAAGCAACCGTCACTGCTGAGCGCATTGCGCTGCTCGCCCTCACCGAGACCGCCAGCGCGCAGCCCTCCTCAACACCTAGCCCAAGCTTCACCTTCAGCCCAACGCCAAGCACAACCTTCACGCACACGCCCACTAACACACTCACTCTGACCAGCACCAGTACCGCCACTTTCACCCAGTCGCCCTCTGCAACCTTCACAGCTACCAACACGCCTAGCGCCACACCGACTCCGAACCTGACGGGCACAGCCGCTGAGCAAGCTCGCCAAACTCAACAGTCAGAGACGCTCATTGCAGCCTTTGTCAGCACTGTGGTGGCAGAGACCGCTATTTTTGAGCAAAACTTGACGCAAACTGCTACGCTCTGGACGCTCACCCCATCTAACACGCCAACGCCGACCTTTACTTTCACGCCATCCAGCACACCGACCTTCACCCCAACGCCGACTAACACACCTAGCCCCACATCAACGCCCACGCCGACTTCTACGCCGACTAGCACACCTAGCTCCACACCAACGCCCACGCCGACCTCCACACCGACCAGCACGCCTAGCGCTACATCAACGCAGACGCCTACACCCACTGAGACGCCCACGCCCACCGAAACCATCGAACCAACACCTATGCCATGCTTAGTGCAGTCGACTGGGCGGACAGGCGCTGCCGTCTATGGGGTGCCCAATAAGCGCTCAGGCATTTTAAATCGGCTGCAGCTGAACGTGCCTTACGTGGTGACAGGTCAGTTCACTTCGGCTGACGGCGTGAAGTGGTGGAAAGTGGTCTTTGGCAGCTATGTAGAGGCATGGGTCGATCAAGCTGATGTGCGTGTGTTTGTCGGCTGTGAGCTAGTGCTCTCGATTACACCTCTGCCGCCGGGCGTCCGTCCGACGGCTACGCCTGGCACTGGCGGTGGTGCAGGTGGCAAGGACGATGACAACGGTGGTGACGACATTGGCTTCTAAGCCACGACAGGCGCTCAGCGGCTCAGCATTCGAAAAATTGGGCTGTTCAAAACTGGGCACTTCCCAGCCTTGACAGCGCGCCGCCTTTCGCCTATCATTAAGACACGTACGCCGAAGTGGCGGAATTGGCAGACGCGCTACGTTCAGGGCGTAGTTCTCGTACGAGAGTGTGGGTTCGACTCCCACCTTCGGCACACACTGAAGAAGCCTGCACCGTGCAGGCTTCTTTGGTTCAGTGCGAGAGGATGTTCGCCAAGAATTGGCTAGCGCGCTCGGTTTTAGGCGCGTGGAAAAAGCCTTCAGGCGTATTTTCTTCCACAAGTTTACCTTGATCGAAGAAGACGATCCGATCGGCTACCTCTCGCGCAAAGCCCATCTCATGAGTCACTACAAGCATGGTCAGACCGCTGCGCGCCAGTTCGCGCATCACGTCTAGCACCTCTTTGATCATCTCAGGGTCGAGCGCGCTGGTCGGCTCGTCGAAGAGCATAATCTTAGGCTGCATGGCGAGCGCGCGCGCAATCGCCACGCGTTGCTGCTGACCGCCGCTCAACTGTCCTGGATATTTGTGCGCCTGCTCAGGGATTTTGACGCGCTCCAGCAGCTCAAAGGCGAGCTTTTCAGCCTCGCGGCGCGGACGTTTGCGCACCCAGATCGGCGCAAGTGTGATGTTCTGCAGCACGGTCAGGTGCGGAAATAGGTTGAACTGCTGAAAGACCATGCCGATCTCGCTGCGAATAGCCGCGATGTTGCGCACATCATTGGTCAGGCGAATGCCATCCACGATAATATCGCCGCGCTCGTGCTCCTCAAGGCGGTTGATGGTGCGAATGAAGGTAGATTTGCCTGATCCGCTCGGCCCGCAGATGACAACTACCTCGCCAGGCGCCACCTGCATGTTGATGCCGCGCAGCGCATGAAAATCGCCGTACCACTTGTGCACATCCCGCACGATGATGATCGCCTCGTTCTTGTTTGCCATGTCCCCCTCAACTTAGCCAATTTTGCGTATAGCACCGCTGCCGCTGCGCTCGAGTTGGCGCGCCGCATACGACATGCCATATGAGAAAACGAAGTAGACGATCGCCACGAACACGTAAATCTCGCGGTGCCTGCCGATGAAGTCGCTCTGCGCCAGCACTGCTCGCGAGATGCCCAGCAGGTCAGTCAGGCCGATGATCGCCACCAACGATGTATCCTTGAACATGGTGATGAACTGCCCAACTAGAGGCGGAATGGCGATGCGTAAGGCCTGTGGCAGCGTGATGAAGAGCGTGGCTTGCACTGGGCTCAGTCCGAGCGCCTTGGCTGCCTCCAGCTGACCAGGTGGCAGCGCTTGTAAGCCGCCGCGCACAATCTCGGCGATGTAGGCTGCCTCGAAGAGCGTGAGCGCGACCATCGCACGCAGCACAGCATCTATGCTGTTGTCGCCGAGTGCAAGCGGCACGATCAGGTTCGCCGTGAAAAAGACCGTCACCAGCGGCACGCCGCGCAAAAATTCTATGTAGATGATGCACAACAGCTTGATGATCGGATAGTTGCCCAAGTTGCGCCACCAAATGCTGAGCGCATGCAGCCATTGCAGCGGATTCAGCCACCAGCGCGGCGGTGCCCTGAACTCCAGCTTGTGTGTTCCGCTGCTCATGCGCCCGAGCGCCAGCAGAATGCCCAGCGGGAAGCACGCCACAATCGCCACGAACGCCAGCATGAAGGTCAACAGCAAGCCCCCCCAGCGATTAGTCTGCACAAAAGGCAGAACGCCATCCGCCTCCGTTAAGCCGCGCACCAAGATGAAACAGACAGGGATAGCGATGAACCATGCAATCAAGGTATAGCGCACTGCCTGCTTGCGATTGATCTGCTTGGCAAAGCGTCCAATCCCGTAGCCAAGCAACAAACAGCCGATCAACAACAGCACAGGATCGCGCAGCAGGCTAAACAGCGGCGCTAACTGATTGCTTAAGTACTCGCCAAAGGTACTCTGCGAGAGCTCTGGCAGGCTCTCTGCCGCTAGCGGCACAAAGATGAAGATCAACACGCCGCCGACAAAAGCATATGCCGTAGCGCGGAATAACTTGCCCCAAATGCCCCAACTGACGCCAGCCATCAGTGTGATCAGCGCCACGGCCAGCCCAAGCCTGCTGCCTTGATCGGCAGGATAGGTGCCTTGCATCAAGATGCGGAAATTGACCGTGATGACTGACCAATCAGCCTGCACGATCGACCACTCCAAGAATTGCACCAGCAAGCTCAGACCGATCACCAATACAATTAAGGTCATGGCCGCATCAAAGGGCGTGCGGAACAAGTTTTTGCGCAGCCAAATTAGCGCCCCTCGTTGAGCGACGGGGCGTGCCACACCCTCTATTGAAGTTCCCTGACCGGGTGCCGTTGCTGTTGTCATAGCCGCGAATCTCCTCAGCGCGTCTTGATTTGAAAGCGCGCATTCAACACATTCATCACGGCAGCAGTGATCAGGCTGAGCGACAGATAAATACCCATCACGATCACCATGATCGGCACGACTGAAACGCTTTGAGCCATCGTGCGCGCCACCCCAAAGACCTCCGCAAAGCCAACCGCCGCGCCCAGACTGCTGTTCTTAGCCAAATTCAGGTACTGGTTGGTCAGCGGCGGGATCATCACCCGCAGCGCCTGCGGAATCACAATCAAGCGCAGAATTTGCCCGTAGGTGAAGCCCTGCGAGCGCGCCGCCTCCCACTGCCCTATTGGCACGGACTGAATACCTGATCGCACAATCTCAGCGATGAAGGCGCCTGTGTACAGCACCAAACCTAGCACAATCGCCACAAAGTTCGCCGAGATGATCGCGCCCTTGTTGCGCACGTAGCCAAAGCGCCCCAGCTCAGGGAAATCGACCGTGAACGGCTGCAAAATCAGCCAGCTGATGATGGCAATGCCGATCATCAGGCTGAGTCCGATTTCAGCAGCGTAAGTTGTGCGCCCTGTTTCTAGGCGGATGGTGCGCAGCCGCCGCCATAGCGCGATACCGGTTCCAATTCCTACGCCGACAATTAAAAGCCATAGTAGAGCGTTTTCAGTGCCGATCAAGTTTGGCATCGCCAGGCCGCTCGAGCTCAGGTAGCTCGGGCCTGGCAGTACGATCGGCTCGGTGGCGCGCGGCAAGGTGAGCAGCACACTCGTGAAGATGAAAAAGAGCTGCAACAGCAACGGCGTATTCTGAAAGAGCTCGATGTAGCCGATGGCTAGCGCGCGCACCAGGAAGTTGGTAGAGAGCCGCGCAATACCGACGAACAAGCCGAGCAGCGTGGCAAGGATTAGGCTCAGGGCAACGGCGCGCAATGTATTGATCAGCCCTACCACGAAGGCGTTGGCGTAGCTATCTGTGCGGCTATGCGGCTGATCAACTAAGCCCTCGTCAATCTGGAAGCCTGAGGGCTGCGTCAGGAAGCTGAAGTCGGTGGGGATGCGCGCCCGCGCTAAGCCTTCGTTAGTATTGTTGATGAGCCAGATCGCCAGCCCAACCACAACAAACAACACAATAACCTGCACAGTGGCCCGCAGAAAGCGTACATCGCGCAGAAAGGCTATGCGGTCAGCAAAAGATCGGCCTGTAAGGTCTGCCATAAGCAATTTTCAAAGTGCGTCCAATTAACTTCGCTCAGATTGTAGCGTAGAGTGGGCGCTGCGCCACACATCGCCAAGCAATATGTGCTGAGTGCCTAATGATCACGGGCATGTTCCATGAACCACCGCTGCGCATCGAGCGGAGGCTCGCCTTCAGGAGGGAGCACGCGCTCGTAGGTACCATCGGGGCACAACTGACGCGCTTTGACCGTATCAGCCATCTCAATGGCAAGGATTTCATCCAGCAGACGGCGGCGCAGCTCGGGCGCTTGGATCGGAAACCATGTCTCGACCCGCCGATCGAGGTTGCGCGGCATCAAGTCAGCGCTGCCGCAGTAAATCTCAGCATCCCCGCCGTTGGCGAAGTAGTAGATGCGTGCATGCTCAAGGTAGCGCCCGAGCAAGCAGCGCACACGGATGTTCTCACTGATGCCTGGCACGCCTGGCCGCAGTGAGCAGATGCCGCGCACCAGCAAATCGATCGGCACGCCCGCTTGGCTGGCTTCGTACAGCAGGGCGACCATCCGTCTATCGACTAGCGCGTTCATTTTGAAGATCAAACGGGCTGGGCGCCCCGCCCGCGCATGGTCGATCTCGCGGCGGATCAGCCCATAGATGGCTGTCCGCAGATGCTCAGGCGCCACCAGGAGCCTTTGATAGTGTGCGACATTAGTGAAGCCTGTCAGGCGGTTGAAGAGCAGCGTAGCATCGGCGCCAATTTGCGGATCGCAAGTCAGCAAGCCGATATCGGTGTAGATGCGCGCTGTAGTCGTGTTGTAGTTGCCTGTGCTCAGGTGCACATAGCGGCGTATGCCTTCCGGCTCCTTGCGGACGACAAGAGAGATTTTGGCGTGCGTCTTCAGCCCGATCAAGCCGTAGACCACATGGACACCAGCACTCTCTAAGGCACGCGCCCAACCAATGTTGTTTTCCTCATCGAAGCGGGCTTTTAGCTCCACCAGGGCTGCTACCTGCTTGCCGTTCTCAATGGCATTCAGCAGCGCCTCGACGATCGGTGACTTGCTGCCAACCCGGTAGAGCGTGCATTTGATGGCGAGTACGTTGGGGTCTTCGGCGGCTTGCTGGAAGAACTCGACGATCGGCGCGAACGACTCGTACGGGTGATGCAACAAGATGTCGCCACGTCGAATCGCAGCGAAAATGTCGCAGCCGTTGGGCAGGCTGGCAGGCCGCGAAGGTGTGTATGGCGGATATTTTAGGGCAGGGAGGTCGATATTCGCTAGTTCAAACAGGTCGCGCATGCCGAGCGGCTCAGGCAGCACATACAGTTCGTTTGGCGTGATTTCCATGTTCTGCATCAGCAAGTTCCGCACCGACTCCGACATGTTTTCGGCTACATCCAGGCGCACAACAGGGCCGAAGCGCCTGGCACGTACCACCTCCTCAACCGACTCGAGCAGATCGCTTGCCTCTTCCTCTGCGATTTCGATATCGTTGTTGCGCGTGACACGGAAGGCACTCACTTCTAGGACGCGCATCCCCTGAAAAAGCAGTTCGAGATTGGCCGCGATCACCTGTTCCAGCCACACAAAGCGGTACACGCTTGGATCGTGAGCCGAGCCACAACGCCTGTGTACCTCATTCAGATCGAGCAGGCGCGGAAAGATGTTCGGCACTTTCACGCGCGCAAAGCGCTCCACGCCACAAACGTCTTCAAGGCGCACCGCTAGATTCAAGCTCAGATTAGAGATGTGTGGAAACGGCCTGCCTGGATCAACCGCCAGCGGCGTGATGACTGGGAAAATTTCGGCCTCAAAGTAGCAGCGGATTGCCTGTTGGTCCTTGTCGGTCAGCTCGCTGTAATTCAGCACGTGTACGCCCGCCCTAGCCAGCTGTGGCAGCAGCTGGGCGTGGAAATGTTCGCGCTTTTGATGCAGCATCGGCAGGACGCGCTCTCGAATAGCGGCCAGCTGCTCTTGTGGCGTCAGCCCGTCGGGCGAAATTTCGTAGGCATTGTGTGCGACTTGGTCATGTAGCCCAGAGACGCGCACCATGAAGAATTCATCCAGATTGTTGCTGAAGATAGCTAGGAAGCGCACCCGCTCCAGCAGAGGCAGATCGGGATTGAAGGCTTCGTGCAGGCAGCGGCGATTGAATTCTAGCCAGCTCAGCTCGCGGTTGATGTACAGCGAGGGATCAGGTATATCTGGGACTTGCGGCGGCAGGGCAGGAAACATTTTTCAAAATTTTCCCTGTGCAATACTGCAGAACGGTCGATAGCTGCGTAGCCTGATAGTTTACCTTTCCAACCCATAAAAGCCAGCGCCCTTTTGCCGTTGACTCGAACCTTAACCTATGCTAAGATTGCGCCACACAGTCGAGCAAAAAGCTGTGTTCATTGGTTAGTGTTTTGGGAAAGGCTAAGGTACTCAGTATCAGCAGCGAAGAGTATCGCGTCAATGAGCAAATTCGCGGTGTCAGCCGTGTGCGCCTTGTGGTGCAAGGTGAGAACGGCAAAAGCGAGAACTTAGGCGTCAAAACGTTCCGCGAGGCGCTTGAAATTGCCCGAGAGCGCAGCTTAGACTTGGTCGAGGTCGCGCCGAACGAAGACCCGCCTGTCTGTCGCGTCATGGACTACAGCAAGTTCCTCTATGAGCGCTCCAAGAAGGAACGTGAGGCGCGTAAAGCTCAGAAGACCGTTGAAGTCAAGGAAATTCAACTTCAACTGAAGATCAACGAATTTCATTTGGGCTTCAAGATCAAGGATGCGCGTCGCTGGCTGAGCGAGGGTATGAAGGTGCGTGTGCGCGTCAAGTTCATCGGGCGCGAGATCACATATCCTGAGCTGGGCCGCAAGATGATGGACACTGTCGTCGAGGCATTACAAGATGTGGCACAGGTTGAGCAGCCACCGACGATAGAAGGGCGCGCCATGCTGATGGTGCTGGCACCGCTGACCAACAAAGACAAGAAGAAGCAACAATCGCAGCAGTAGCCCAGCGCTGCTTGCCGCTAACTGAAGTTGTGGGATTAGCACCGCGCTTGCCTGCGGTGCTGTGTTGTTCAGGAGCTGACCACTGTGGCAAGGAAATACAAAATCAGGACGCACAAAGCCACTGCCAAACGCTTCCGTGTGACGGGCTCGGGCTTGTTGGTGCGCACCAAAGGCGGCAAGAGCCATCTACGCCGCCGCACAGCTAAGCGCACCAAGCGCCTCTTCCAGCGTATGCTCCCTGTAGCGAAGGCTGATGTGCGCAAGGTGCATCGTCTTGCGCCGTATCTGAGCCGCCACAAGGCTAATCCGCCGCGCGGCTGACCCCTAAAACAAGGAGCCTGACATGTCTCGCACCAAAGGCGGCTATGTTACGCGCCGCAGTCACAAGAAAGTTCTCAAACTGACCAAAGGACAGCGTGGCAGCAAGCATCTGCTCTTCCGCCGTGCCAACGAGGCGATGATGAAGAGCTTGTGGTACGCTTATCGCGACCGCCGTCAGCGCCGTCGTCAGCTGCGCCAATTGTGGATTACGCGCATCAATGCAGCGGCGCGCCTGAACGGCATTAAGTACAGTCGTTTCGTCCATGCGCTCAAGCAAGCGGATATCGCCCTCGATCGCAAGATTTTGGCAGATATCGCCGTGCGTGATGCTGCAACCTTCAGCGCCATCGTGCGTGCCGCGCAGACCACCTGAACCGGGATACATATTTAACAACATTGGGCTGGTGACCACCCCGCTAATCACGAGTCTGCACAATCCGCGCGTGAAGCTGGTGCGCGCCCTGCAGATACACAGCAAGGCGCGCTACGCTGAAGGGCAGCTCGTCCTTGAGGGGGTGCGGCTGGTTGCAGATGCGCTGGCAGCCGGCGCACAGCCCGATTTTATACTCTACAGCCAGACTTTCTCAAAGAATACCGGCGCTTCGCAGCTCTTGGCCTGGCTAGCGGAACTTGAGGTGCCGTGCTTTCCTGTCACAGAGGCTGTGATGGCGCATGCCGCTCAGACTCAAACGCCGCAGGGCATCCTAGCCGTTTTTCCGCTGCCTGCTCTCCCTTTTCCGCCTCAGCCGACCTTACTCCTAGCGCTAGATGGGGTCTC
Organism: Aggregatilineales bacterium; assembly: GCA_046719055.1. Taxonomy (GTDB): domain Bacteria; phylum Chloroflexota; class Anaerolineae; order Aggregatilineales; family UBA2796; genus CP2-2F. The sequence goes on from JBDNDQ010000003.1 coordinate 114,016, forward strand.
AGAGGCAGGCAATCTAGGCACGCTATTGCGCAGTGCGGCGGCGGCGGGCGTTGAGGGCGCCTTGCTGATGCCGCACTGCGCCGATCCGTTCAATCCGAAGGCGCTGCGCGCTGGCATGGGCGCCCATTTTCGATTGCCGCTGAGCCGTAGCACTTGGGAGCAGGTGGCAGCAGACTTTCCCACCTTGCCCTTCTACCTAGCAGATGCTAGGGCAGCTGCTCCATACTACGCCGTCGATTGGCAGCGGCCTGCTGCGTTGATCATCGGGGGCGAGGCGCACGGCGCCTCACAGGCGGCACGCAAGCATGCCCTGCAAGCTGTCAGCATCCCTATGGCGAACGCGGCTGAGTCCTTGAATGCGGCTGCCGCTGCTGCCGTCATCCTGTTCGAGGCGCGCCGCCAGCGCTTGCAGGGCTAAGCCCCTGTTCATCATCCAGCCAACTGCAATGTGCTACAATCGAGGATAGCGTCAAATGCGATAATCTCAACAGCATGCAACCATCTTACCGTTTTAATTTCCGCCCGTTTTGGCTCGCTGCGCTAGCGCTGTGCTTCACCTTGAGCGCTGCATTCAGCAGCGTGGTTTTTGCAGCGCGCAATGCACCGAGCAGTTTTGTGTGTTTGCGGATTGGCGGCAACGTCCAAGCGCGGGATTGGCTGGTCGACTTCAACAACAGCATCCTAATCGCTGATGCGCGCCCTCTCACCGATCCATTCAGCTACGTGCCGCACAACAGCTGGACATCGCCCGACGGACGTTACCACGCCTACACCCTACCCGATCGCAGCCTGACGCGCCGTTTCACGCTCTACGTGCAGCCGAACAGTGGCAGGGCTGATCCGCAGATTGCGCGCCCGATGGTCAGTGATGCGATCATCAACGCTGTCTCTTGGTCGCCTAGTGGCGATCGCCTGCTGTATCTATACCGCGATGCTAACAACATCCCACACTTCGGTCTGGCCAACGCCGACGGGAGTGCTGCTGCCGCCACCCGCCTAAATACGCCGCGCGCCAATGAAATCGCCTTCTTTGGCTGGAGCGCCGATGGTGCCTACTTCGCTATCGGCACGACGGAAGTTTTCGGGCGCGTCCTGACCTATTACGAAACCAGTACGCTGCGCCCCAAGACCTTCCCGCTCATCTCCATTTTGCCGTATGTTGAGAATGCAGTCTGGGCGGAGAGCGGTCAGCGGCATGCCTATCTGCGCACTGACCAAGTCGGGCGGACGCGCCTAGTGGTCGCTTTGCTTGATTCGCCCGTTCACGGCGGCGAGGAACTCAGCCTTGAGATGCCATTCCTGCGCAATGCGCGCCTGTTTTGGTCGCCGGATGGCAGCTATCTTGCTCTGCGCTACAACGATGCCGATCTGAACTGGCAGCTGATCATCTATGCTATTGCGCCGCGCAGCTTTCAGCCGCGTCAGATCGCGCAGTTTAGGCAGGGCGGGCGCTTGCTCTTCCCTGCCAGCGCAGCCTGGAGCGCCGATGGCACCACGCTTGCCTATTTCCGTGAGCGGCGCGGTGGGCGCGACCTGGTAGCTTTTCGGCCTGCCACAGGCGAGAGTGAGGTGTTGGTCGAGCGCGTGATGCTAGCCCAACAGAACGACTTTCTATGGGCTATTGAGAACAGCACACGTCCAACGCGGCGCGTGGCTGTGCCATTCCTGGATGAACGTGGCGAGATCGGCATCGACCTGATGAATCTAGACGGCTCAGAGCGCACCACCATCGTGCGTGGCGCAACCGACGTGGAGAACGTGCTGTGGTCGCCTGATGGCGCCCTAGCCCTGGTCAAGTGGCAGCGGCGGGAGTTTTTACAAGTGGCACACTACCTTACGTGGGCACGCACAGATGGCAGCAACGTACAGACTATCAGCGCTCAAGATTTTGCGCTCGATCAGGTGCTGTGGCTGCGGGAAGGTAGGCAGTTCAGCGGCAAACTCGCTTATACCTACACTTCGCTGACGCGCTACGGCGTTGAGCTGCTCGATCTGACGACCGGCGTGCGGCGCACTCTCGCACGCGATCTAACCAAAGCGCAGGCGCTCTCTTATGAGGCAAGCACACAGACCTTGCAATTCTGGTGGCTGGATCGCCAAGAGGGCGGGGTAGATGGCTTCACGCTGGATGGTGTGCGGCGCTATCGCTACCGTTCAGCCAGCGGGAGCATCGAAGCGCCGCACCTATCGCGCTCGCCAAGCGGGACTCACGCTGCGATGTATGTGCGTGCAAAGGATGGCTGGACGCTTCAAATTGCTGAGGAAGGCGATGCTGGCGCAGCGCGCGTCATTTGGACGGGCAAGCAGCCAATGCCGCCGCCGCTCTGGTCGGCTGACGGTGAGCGCTTTGCTGCGTTTGTCAGCGTGAATAATTCGGGCATGTTCGGTATGTATGGGATAGAGGTCTACGACAAAACTGGCGAGTTGCTGCACAGCTACCCACAGGTGCCGCTGCGCTCGGTCAGCGAGGCACTCTGGACGCGCTGCGAGTGAGCCTGCTCGATGAAGGACTGGCTCTGGCGTTTGCGCCCTCTGCTTTGGGTAGCCATCGTGGCGCTTGTGACGACACAAAGCATCTTCATAGCGCTTGCGATGGGGCGTTCGCGCTATGACTACGGCTGCTTGACCTTCGAGAGTCAAGGGAGCTACATCCTGGACGTTGGTACAGGTTTTGTGCTTCCCAAGCGGCGTGTCTCAGCGTCGAGGCAGGCTGTCTACCTGCAGAACAGCCAATGGCAGCTCTATCGCACTTCAGATGGCCTGCTCCTTGAGCGCCGTGCGGATGGGGGAGCCTACGCGCTTCAGATCGAGGGCAGTGTGCAGGATGCCATCTTCTCGCCGGATGGACGTTGGCTTGCCTACAATCGGCTCGCCACACCCGACCGACCCCCTTCCCTCACGCTCGTCGAGCTGCAGTCTGATGAGTTCGGCGTGCTTCCGCTGCGCCAGATCCAGATCGATGAAGTGGGCAGTGGGTTCATATGGTCGCGCAAGGGCAAGCTGCTGCTGATCAAGGGCAGCGCCCAAGAAACTTTTAAGCTGTGGTCAGCCACTGATGAGCGCGCCCGCACGTTCTCGATCGCTGATACGCTTGCTTTCGATCTCTGGCGGCCTGATAACGCTGAAAAACAGTTTGCGTATTTCACGTATCGCGGTGCAGGCAATCAGCTGAGTAATCAGCTGCACATCGCCGACCTGCAGGATGTGCGCGCTAGCTATCCGCTGCCTGCAATGCCCTCACAGGTCATCTGGGCGCCTCACGACCGCTACTTAGCGCTTTGGATATCGCTCTTTCCACGCTGGCAGATTGGAGTGGCGGATACAGAAGGTAACTGGCACGCTGTGGCGCTGGTGGCTCAGCGTGGTGATGCGCTTTCCTTGCCGCCTGTCTTTTGGGCGGATGACGGCGAGACCCTTTTCTACTTGCAAGATGAAGGTACTAGTCCGTTGCGCTGGCACTGGGTTGCCTACCGACCAGCCGAGCGAAGTTACCGCAGCATCGTGCAGGACATCGCAAAGCGCCCGTATTTCTCGCGCACCAATCCGCAGCAGGCTATTTTCATCTGGGCCCAGGCGGGCAAGCGCAATGCAACGTTGATGCGGCTGGATGGGAGTCAGCGCGTTGTGCTGGCAGAGGCAGCTGACGACATAGGCGATCCGTACTGGTCGCCTGATGGGCAATACGCGGCAATCGTCTGGGCGACAGGGCAAGCTGATCGGCGTATTGTGCGCCTGACGGTGGTGAATGCTCATACAGGCGCTGTGCAGACGCTGACCGACGGACTATGGGACGCCCGCGACCTGCGCTGGCTGGCAGGCAGCGCAAGCCTGTTTTTCATCTCAGAGCGCGGCGCACAGGGCAGGCCTGTCTATGGCGCTGAG
>JBDNDQ010000030.1:0-40920 GCA_046719055.1 Aggregatilineales bacterium
CGCCGCCCACCTCGATCGTGCTGGGCGTGAACGACTTGGCGATGCTGGGCGGTGCTGGCGTGATGGTCAGCGTAGCAGTGGCGGGCTGTGGATTGCTGGCATTTTGATCATTGGTCAGGGCGCCCGCTGGGATGGTGTTAACGTAGCTGCCTGGCACTGTACCAGTCACATCAACCTGGAAGGTGCAGCTGCCGTTAGCAGGCACGGTTGCTCCGCTCAAGGTGACTGAGTTCACCCCCGTCGTTACGCTGCCTGAGGTGCAGGTCGTGCTGGCGTTGGCTGGCGAAGCGACCGACAAGCCTGATGGGAGTGTATCGGTGGCGCTGGCATTGGTCAGCGTCAGGCCGGCAGTGTCACGGATGGTGATCACGAGCGTCGAGGTGCCGCCTGCGGCAATTGTGTTGGGCACAAAGACCTTCGAGATGCTGACGCCAGGCAGGTTGGTCAGCGAGGCGGCGATTGGATCAGGGTTGCACGGGCCTTCCTGCGCGCAAATTTGCCCAGCTGGGATGACGTTGGTCAGGTTGCCATTGACGTTGATAGTGGCGCGCACTTGCACTACGCAGGAGCTGTTCGCTGGGATTGTGCCGCCAGCAAAGGTGAAGAAGTTATTGCCTGCGTTTGCCGTCACCACGCCGTCAGGGCAAGTTGTGTTGGTGAAGACGGGCGATGAGATGAACATGCCGCTCGGGAAGTTATCGGTGAAACTGACTTGGGTTAGCGGCACGGCATTCTGATTGGTGAGTGTGATCGTCAAGAGTGAGTCAGCGCCGCCGTAGACCAGCGTTGGATCGAACTGTTTAACGGCGCGCATGGTCAGATTGGCGAAGTTCAGCGTGGCGCTAGCGGGCTGCACATTAGTGACGCCTTGGTTAGTGGTCACGCTGTTGATCGGGATATCGTTCGTGGTGCTGCCGCTGGTGAAGGGGCCGCTGCCGAACGGCACAACATCGAAGAGGATGGTGCAGGTGCCTGGTACTGAGCCGACTTGCGCCAAGATCGCACCGCCTGTCAGCGTTACGCTGTCCGAGCCGGGTGTGGCAGTCAGGCTGCCGCCGCAGGTGGTACTAGCATTAGCAGGACTGCGCACACGCAGCTGCCGTACTCCTGTGTTAGGCAAGGTGTCGGTCAGGTTGACGCCGGTCAGCGGGAAAGTGTTGCGATTGGTCAGTGTGATGCGCACAGTTGAGTAGCCGCCCACCGTGATCGTGCTGGGCAGGAACTCTTTGGTCACCTCCAAGCCGCTGCGGACGGTCAAACTGGCGCTCAGAGCGCTTGTGTTGGTCGTGCCCTGATCGTTGGTGATGCTGCCCACTGGGATTGTGTTCGTATAGACACCAGGCACGGTGCTGGTGACGTCCACCTCGATATCGCAGTTGCCGCTGGCTGGTACGGTGGCGAAGCGGACGAGGAATGAGGTCTCGCCGCCGCTGAGAGGTGTGTAGGTGGGTGGGTCGTTGCGGGTCATCACGGCTGAGCCGCCGCAGCTGGCTGTGAAGGAAATGTTCGGCGGGTTGGCGATCACGACGTTGGCGGGCAGGTTATCCACAAAAGTGACGCCCGTCAGAGGAGTGGCTGCGCCGCCGCTGCGATTGAGGCGGACGCGCAAGCGCGAAATATCGCCTGGGTTGATGACGTTAGAAGTGAATGACTTGCTGCCGCCGATGTTACCAGGCGAGGTGCTGGTCCCAGTCACGCTGGCAGAGCCAGGGTTGATGTTGGTGGCGCCTTCGTTAGTGGTCACACCGCTGGCAGGGATTGTGTTAGTGCGCGTGCCGACGACAGTGACTTGCACATCGATTTCAATGGTGCATGTACCAGGCGAGCTGATTGTGCCAGCGGGGATGGTGCCGCCGCTCAAGCTGAACGAGGTTGAGGCGGCCACTGCACCAGTGATAGTGCCGCCGCAGGTGTTACTCAGATTGGGCGGGCTGGCCACCTGCAGGCCGCTGGGCAAGTTATCCGTAAAGCTGACGCCCGTGTAAGGTGTGCTGGTGGGGTTGCGCAGCGTGATGGTCAGGCGCGTGACGCCGTTCTGCGGCACAGAAGTGGGCGAGAAGCTTTTCTCCACCCGCAGATTCTGGACATTCAACGTGGCGGTGCGGTTACTTGGATCGGTTACGCCTTGCCGGCTCTGCAGCGAACCACCAGGGATCGTATTTACATAGACAGCTGAAGTCAATGAGGTGACAGGCACCGTAATCACGCAGTTGGGCGATGGTTGAACGGTAGCACCTGTCAGTGTGATGGTGTCGCCGCCAATAGTCGCTGTGACCGTGCCACCGCCGCAGCCAGAGAGCGTCGCTGAACCGCTGATGACCAAGCCGCTAGGCAAGACGTCCGTCAGCGAGACGTTGGTCATGTTGATGGAGCTGCTGTTGTTGTTGATCGTGATCGTCAACGTAGAGTTTTGCCCAACGTAGACGGTGGTCGGCGCGAAAGTCTTGGTGACTGTGGGGTTGGGCATGCTCTCCACAAGGATGGTGGCGCTGGCTGGCGAGCTGTTGGTGACAGGCCCGTTCGGCCCGCTTGCGTTGAGCGCATTGGCAGGGATAGTGTTGATGCTGTTGCCCTGCACGGTTGTTGTGATGTCTACCTCGAAGTAACACTCACCGTTAATCGGGCCGGACTTGGGTGGCACAGTGCCGCCGTTCAGAGTGAATGAGGTGTCGCCCGGTATGGCGCTGACCGTACCGCTTGAACAAGTTGTGGCAGCGTTGGGTGGGCTGGCGATCGTCATGCCTGTGGGCAGGTTATCGGTCAGGCTAGTGACGGAGAGGGGATAAGTGTTGGGGTTGTAGATGTAGACGCGCAGCTTGGCTACGCCCCCAGGCGGGATGATATTAGGGATGAACTGTTTGTTGACCTGCGCTTCGTTCGGAGCACCTCACCAGCAGGCGAGAACGCCAACAAGACAAGCATCACAAGCACGGTCACCCGGATGAATGAGTAAACTCGTCTATGTCCTATCATGACTGCATCCTTGGCGTATGACTCAGGAGGTACGATCAGGTCGAGCATCTTCACGGCAGATCTCCATCAACAGCGGATGCAATGCCTTGAAGCGCGTTTACTCCCAAGCACCATTATGATGAGAAGATGACTGAAAGTAAATAGTTGATGAAGATTGTATAAAAAAACTAGCCACCTATCTGACTTCATGGCCAGGGTGAAGCCTGACCACAGTAGTATTCGCAGAGATGCAGGCAGCTACAAGGGCGGAGCCTTTCCTGAACGGAGTTTGGCAAAATGTAGGCTGCATCTTTACAGTCTGTGAAAAGATGCAGTGGGCAGGTGCAAGATGCTTCTTGGCGGTACATTTATCTTCAACGCGCCCCAGGTGGCGGTCTGGATGGCGCTGATGGATATCGAGGCAATCAGGATGGCGCTGGGCGTCCATCAGTTAGTGCCGACGGGGCAGGCGCGGACGTGGCGCGCAGCTGTTCGCTTCAACTTGCTCTTCCTGAACAACACGTCCAGCTATCTGGTGCAGATGAGCGAGGTAGATGCGCCGCACAGCTATCGGCTGAACGTGCGCGGCGAAGGGCGCAACAGCCTGCTGAGCGGCAGCGGCGTCATCCGCTTATGCCCGCTTGAAGATGAGCGAACGCAGCTCTCTTGGCGTGCTGAGGGTGCCTTTGCGGGGGCGCTGCGCCTGATCGCGCCGTCAATCGTCCAGCAGGCAGTCAGTGCGCTGAGCCACAGCTTTTTTAGCCGTCTGGCTGCACACATTCGAACTTCAGAGGCACAAACGCCGCTGGTAGCTAATCGCTGAAAAGCGCCTTTGTGTCTCGTTGATAAATAAATAAATTTGTTTTTTTGCATTTATTCAGCGCATAATAAGTCGTTGTGCAAGGCTCAGAGCACACCACACAACTCATCTGCAGCGCTGAGACGAAAACTTTAAGGACGCGGCGATGTCTCAACAGATTTTCGTAGCACATCATCCTAACGATGCAGCAGCGGCAGCGGAACTCTCGACACATCTGCTGCAGCACGGTTTCAGGCTCTGGCAGGGCACCGAAGACATATGCCAGGGCGAACACAGGCTAGACCAGCTGGAAGAAGCACTGCGCCCCGTCGATCGCTTGGTCTTGTTGCTCTCGCCTGCTGCGATGCAGTCGCAGCCAATTTTCCATACATGGTTCGCCTTCTATCGCGCGCGCAAGCCGATTCACTGCCTGCTGCTGGAACAATGCGCCATCCACCATCAGCTGCAGCCATTTGGCCATCTGCCGTGGCAGACGCCCAGCCAGCGCAGCTATCAGAGGCTGCTGGCGCTGCTCTCCGAGCCATTCGTCGCACCTGAGTATCAAGTGATCGTCTCTAGTCCGTTCGCGCCTGAGCGCACATGGCGCGAGTCGATAGATAGACTGTTGAAGACAATCCGCGCTGGCAGCGATAGCATTGCGCTGACGCCCACTCAGATTGATGAGATTCGTTCACAGCCGCCGCGCAACGAGCAGGAGTATCTGCTGACACGCTACGCGAATTGGTGCGCGCCGCGCTTTGCCCTGCACGAGCAGTTTATCCACTTGAATTTGCTAGTCGATGAGGGCGATGACCGCCCGCGCTACGTGCCGCGCGGCGCTCGCCAATACGCCGATCTACGTGCTGCCTTGTATCAGGCAGAGTCGCCAGCAGTTGTTCTACTGGGGCAGCCCGGCAGCGGTAAGTCCACGCTGCTCAGCCGCCTCGAGATGGATACGGCGCTTGGCGCGCTGCGCCAAGACAGCCCGAAATACACGCTTCCTTTCTACGTCTCGCTGGCGGATTATGGCATTGATACACCCGCCGGTCAGCTGCCGCCTAATCCGATAGATTGGCTTGCCGCGCTCTGGCACATCCGCACACCCGCCTTGCCCGATCTGCGGGCGCTGCTGAGCGAACGGCGCATGCTGCTCTTGCTAGACGGCTTGAACGAAATGCCTCACAGCAGCGCTGAAGACTACGCGCGGCGGCTGAGCCTGTGGCGCGCCTTTGTGCATCAGTACATCTTCGGGCTGAATGGCAACCGCGCCATCTTCACCTGCCGCACGATAGACTACAGTGAAGGGCTGAGCCGTCCGAATTACCGTGTCCAGCAGTTTCATCTGCTGCCGCTCAGCGCCGAACAGACGCGCCGCTACCTAGAAATCTACGCGCCCGAGCGCGCCGAGACGCTGCTTGCTGCCCTCGATAAGCAACCTGAGCTGCGCGAGCTGTTCCGCACTCCCTACTTGCTCAAGCTGCTGGTTGAGCTGTTCAGTGAGCAGGACACGCTGCCGCTCGGCCGTGCCCATACCTTCACGCGCCTGATCCGTAAGGTGCTGTGCCGCGAGCTGGAGAGCGGCACGCCGATCATCGCCAACAGCCCCCTGCTCAGCGAGACGGCGCGCCAAATTCTACGTTTCCAGGCCCGCCTGAACGAGCCGTACTACCTGCCCGATCAAAGAGAAGAGTCCATCTTGCTTGCTGCGCTGTGTAGTTTTGCCCACACCCTACAACGGATGCATCCGGGTCAGCGTGCTGTGCGGGTGCTATATCAAAATGCCGTCTCGCTGGTCGACGAGGCGCCGCCTGAGCACCGGGAAAGTGTGCTGCGCGGTGGCATTGCCATCAATGCCCTCGAACTCGACCGTCCTGAGTACAAAGTTCACTTTTTCCACCACCTGCTGCAGGAATATTTCGCTGCACGCCTGCTAGCGCGCAAGCCGCAGCCACACTTAGCGCGCAGCGAGTGGCAAGCGCAATACATACAGCCTTCCCTAACACAAGTCCTCAGCAAGTTACCGCCCGACGAGCCTCTACCGCCGCCGCCCAGCACGGGTTGGGAAGTCTCGATGATCCTGGCCGCCGCTATGGTCGAAAATCAGGAACAGTTTGTGCGCGACCTGATCGAGCCGAATTTGCCGCTGGCCGCTTATTGTGCCGCCGCGCCAGATGTGACGGTTAGCCCTGCCCTGCGCGCCGAACTGGCTGAGCGTCTGATCGCCCGCAGCAGCGACCCTGAAGCCGATCTAAGGGCGCGCATTGCTGCCGCCAAAGCGCTGGGCGATCTGGGCGATCCACGCTTCACGGTGCGGCAGGGCGGTGTGCGCTTCGTTGTGCCACCGCTCATCGCTATTCGTGGTGGGGCCTATCAGATCGGCAGCACAGAGGCTGACGATGAACAGCCTATTCATACCGTCCAAATTGCCGACTTCCAGATCGGGCAGTTTCCCGTCACTAACGCAGAGTATCGCCTTTTCATTGAGGCGGGAGGCTATGAGGATACACGCTGGTGGCGGACAGAGGCAGCTGAGCGTTGGCGCAGCGGCGCCGAGACCTACGAACTGGACAAAGCCGAATGGCGCGCCCGCATCGCCGAGCGGCGCGCTATGTTACACGATGGGCGTCTGCAGGCGCAGCTAGAGCGTGGCGAGATTACGCAGGCGCAGTTCGAGAGCCGCAAACGCCTGGCAGAGCTCTCTGAGGCTGAATTTGAGGCGGAACTCGAGTCGTGGTATCCGAGAGGCAGGCGCACCGTGCCGCTCTACTGGGAAGATACGCGCTTCAACGCGCCAACTCAGCCTGTGGTGGGCGTGACATGGTATGAGGCGCAGGCGTATTGCGCGTGGCTGGCCTATCACAGCGGCGCGTCGGTACGTCTGCCCACTGAGGCTGAGCGTGAAGTTGCCACACGCGGCGCGGCAATGCGGCGCTATGCCTATGGCGATCAGCCGAAACCTGAGTGCGCCAACACCGCCGAAACGCGCATCGGCGCCACAAGCCCGATCGGCGTCTTCCCGTGTGGCGCCACGCCTGAAGGTGTTCACGATCTAAGTGGCAACATCTGGGAATGGACGAGCAGCCTGTATCATCCCTACCCATACCACGCCCAAGATGGGCGCGAAGATGCCAGCCTGCCAGATGCCTTCCGCGTGGTGCGCGGCGGATCGTGGTATCATCGTGCCTTTCAAGCGCGGGGCGCTTATCGCGGTGCACTCTACCGCCCCTATCACGCCAATGACAATGTCGGCTTTCGGATTGTGGTCGGCTAGGGCGTCTGCCGAGCGTCTAAAAGGCGCACAGGTCAAAAGGGACGCTTGGCCGTACAATACACACAGATTCTGCTGCATCAGGTGTGATGACCCATGATGGATACTCGCCCCAGCGCCCACGAAGAGACCGAGCAGCTGCAATATGAGCAGTATGTCCCGCGTCGTCGCCCTACACCTAAGCCGATCGCCGAGTGGAAGCCTGCCCCCAAGTGTGTGGAGCCACTGCTGCCTGCCTCAGCCGAGCTAACCCGCCCGACGCTGCCGCTCACGCAGCCATCGCGCTCCATCCCGCCGCCTGAAGTACCATCTTTTGTGGCGTTCATGCCGCCGCCGACTGCACCCAGTGTGCTGCGCCGTCGCCACTTGCTCTTGCCGCTGATCGGCATCTCGCTCAGCTTTTTCGCTGCGCTCCTCTTCGCGCTGTTCGTCGGCTGGCAGCTGCTGAGCGGCAGCGCCCACGATCGGGCTGCGCTAGGCCACTCGCAAGAGGCTACGCCCACGCTGAACATCGCCACCTTCCCACCGCCCACCACGCCACCCGAGCTGCTCATCCAGCCTTGGGATGGCAAAGAGCGCTTCACCATCTTGCTGCTTGGCTTGGATAAACGCCCTTATGAGCGCGGCACTGCCTTCCGCACCGACGCGATGATCCTGATCAGCCTCGATCCCGCCACGCGCAGCATCGGCGTGCTGAGCATCCCGCGCGATTTATACGTGGAAATTCCGCGCGACACGATCGTCGGGCAGAGCTACGGCTTTCAGCGCATCAACACAGCCTACTATCTCGGCGAACTTGTCCGTGAGAGCTACGGCCCAACCCTAGCCATGCAGGCTGTGCAGTATAATCTTGGCGTTCGCATCCACGACTACATCGTCTTCGACTTCCAAGCCGTCATTGCCGCTATTGATGCCATCGGCGGCATTGAGATTGATGTGCCACGCGATATTATCGACCGTGAGTATCCCGATATGTATACGGCTGGCTACGATCCGCTCTACATCCGTGCTGGCAGGCAGTGGATGAACGGCGAACTCGCCTTAAAATATGCCCGTTCGCGACACGGCAGCAGCGATTTTGACCGTGCGCGCCGTCAGCAGCAGGTGATCGCCGCCGTGCGTGAGCGCATCCTGCGCTACGACATGCTGCCGGCGCTCTTGCTGCAGGCGACTAACTTGTGGGCAGCCCTGAGCGGACATGTGCGCAGCGGCCTGACGCTTGAGCAATGGATTCAGCTGGTGCTCTACGCCAAAGACGTGCCGAACGAGAACATCCGCTATGGCGTGCTAGACGGGCGCTATGTGCAGCCGATACTGTGGAACGGCATGTCGGTGCTCTCGCCTAATCGCGCTGTGATCGGCAGCTTGCTGGTGGAAGTTTTCGGGCCGAACTATAACCGCTGAGCCTATCGCATCGGCTAGGCGTGGCAATACTGTGCAGCAATGGCGACCGTCTGATAGTGCACTGCCACGATATCCTCGACCTGCTTGGCGTAGCCACCTGCCATCGCGATGGCAACAGGCAAGCCTGCCTCGCGGCAAGCCCGCAACACCATGTGATCGCGCGCAGCCAGCCCCGCCAGACTGACCTTCAGCTTGCCGAGTTGATCCTTTTCATAGGGGTCGGCGCCGGCCAGGTAGATGGCGAAATCGGCGTTGGCGCGCCGCAGCGATTCGTGCAAGCCGTATTCCAGCGCAGCCAGGTAGGCGTCATCGGTTGTGCCATCTGGTAGGCCGATATCGAGGTCGCTCTGCTCCTTATGGAACGGATAGTTGCTCTCGGCGTGGATCGAGAAGGTGAAGATAGTTGGGTCATGGCGCAGGATCGCGGCCGTGCCATCGCCTTGATGCACATCGCAGTCTAGGATCACTACGCGGCGCGCCAAGCCTTGTGCCTGCAGCGTCCGTGCAGCGATCGCTGCATCGTTGAAGACACAATAGCCGCCGCCTCGATCGCGAAAGGCGTGGTGCGTGCCGCCAGCTAAATTGACAGCCACTCCGTCTTGCAGAGCGGCCCAGCATGCCTCGATGGTGGCGCCGCTGCTGCGCCGAGAGCGCTCGACCATCGCAGGCGTCCATGGGAAGCCGATGCGGCGTATCTCCTGTGCCGTGAGCGCGCCGCTCTGAACACGGCGCACATAGTCGGCATCGTGGGCGCGCAGCAGCTCAGCGTCAGTGGCGGCGTGGGGCAGGCACAGGCGCTCAGGCGTGATCACGCCCGTCTCGAGCAGGCGCTCCCGCAGCAGACGGTATTTGGCCATCGGGAAGCGGTGTCCTTCAGGCAGCGGCAGGACGAAAATATCAGTGTAAAAAGCGCGCATAGTCAAAATTCTATGCCGCCTTGTAGAGCCTGCCAAATCACTCTTGCAAAAACCGCGCCTTCTGCGAAACTTATCCACGTCTATGAGCAAATGAGGCTACGCATGACACGACTTGTGATCGTCGAATCGCCGACCAAAGCCAAGACGATTAGCAACTTTCTGCCTGCAGGCTACAAAGTGCTTGCCAGCATGGGGCACGTCCGCGATTTACCCGAGTCTGCCAGCGAGATTCCAGCCGCCTATAAGGGCACGGCTTGGGCACGGCTAGGTGTGGATGTGGCAAATGACTTCGCCCCGCTCTACGTGATCGCCTCGCGCAAGCGTAAAGTGGTGCAAGCGCTCAAAGAGGCGCTCAAAGAAGCTGAAGAGCTGATCCTCGCCACCGACGAAGATCGCGAAGGTGAGAGCATCGGCTGGCACTTGTTGGAAGTTTTGAAGCCCCAAGTGCCTGTGCGGCGCATGGTCTTTCATGAGATCACCAAAGAGGCAATTCAACAGGCGCTGCGCAATCCGCGCCAGGTGGATATGCAGCTGGTGCGCGCCCAGGAGACGCGCCGCATCCTCGATCGCCTAGTTGGCTACACCGTCTCGCCGTTGTTGTGGAAGAAAATCGCGCCGGGTCTTTCGGCTGGACGCGTGCAATCGGTGGCAGTGCGCCTATTGGTGCAGCGCGAGGAGGCGCGCCGTCTCTTCCGATCGGCCACTTACTGGGACTTGCGCGCAATGCTCAGCGCGCCCGCCCAGCCCGAGCTGACTTTCGAGGCGACCTTGCACAGCGTGGGCGACTTGCGCCTCGCGACGGGCAAAGATTTCGACGATCGCACAGGGCAGCTGTTGAAAGGGCGAAAAGTGCTGCTGCTGGATGAAAAAGCGGCCCAGATGCTCGCCAAGCGCTTGATCAACGGCGAATGGCGCGTGGCAGAATTGAACGAGCGCCAGCAGCGTCAGACGCCGCCGCCGCCCTTCACCACCTCCACCCTGCAGCAAGAAGCAAACCGCAAACTGCGCTTCTCCGCCAAGCAGACTATGCAGATTGCTCAGAAGCTCTACGAAGAGGGCTACATCACCTACATGCGCACGGATTCCGTGCATCTCTCGACTGAGGCCGTTCAAGCCACACGCCGAGCTATTGTCGCCCGCTACGGCGAGGCGTACCTCAGCCCCAAGCCGCGCAAATACACCACTAAGAGCAAGAACGCTCAAGAGGCGCACGAGGCGATCCGCCCAGCCGGCACACAGATGCGCACCGCCGATCAACTCAGTCTGCGCGGTAACGAGGCGGCACTCTACACCCTGATCTGGATGCGCACGCTCGCCTGCCAGATGGCTGACGCCCAAATTACAGCGCTCACCGCCGAGATTCAAGTGGAAGAGGCGCGCTTTCAGGCCAACGGACGCCGCATCGACTTTCCAGGCTTCCTGCGCGCCTACGTAGAGGGCTCTGATGATCCTGAGGCCGCCCTACAAGACCGCGAGACACTCTTGCCGCCTATGCACGTCGGCGATCGACTGGCTTGCCGCCACCTTGAGCCGCTCAAACATGAGACGCAACCCCCGCCGCGCTACACTGAAGCCTCTCTTGTGCAGACGCTAGAGCGCGAGGGCATCGGCAGGCCGAGCACCTACGCCTCAATCATCAGCACCATCCAAGAGCGCGGCTATGTGATCAAGCAGGGCAGCCAGCTCGTCCCGACTTTCACCGCCTACAGCGTGAATCGTCTGCTCGAGACGCACTTCCCAGACCTCGTCGATATGCAGTTTACAGCGCGCATGGAACAAACCCTCGACGACATTGCCGAAGGCAGCGCCGATTGGCTGCCCTACCTGAGAAACTTCTACTGTGGTGAGCAAGGCTTGGAAAAGCAGGTCGAGCGCAAGACCCAGAGCATCGATCCGCGCGAAATCTACGCCCTGAGCCTCGAGTCGCTCAAGGCGCACGTGCGCATCGGCAAGTACGGCGCCTACCTCGAGCAGCTAGCCCAGCCAGAGCCGCTGCGCGCCTCGCTGCCGCCCGACCTGCCGCCCGCTGAGCTCAACGAGGCAGCCGCACAACGCCTGCTCACTCAAAAAGCCAGCGGCGGCAACCTGATTGGTCATCACCCGCAAACAGGCGAGCCGATTTACCTCTTAGAAGGGCGCTACGGTAAATACGTGCAGCTAGGCGAGGCTGGCGAGGACGTTAAGCCCAAGCGCGCCTCGCTTTTGAAAGGGATGCGCCCCGAAGAGATAACTTTAGAGGTCGCGCTTGGCTTACTCAGTCTGCCGCGCGAGCTGGGCGCTCATCCCCAGACGGGTAAGATGATCAGCGCTGGGGTTGGGCGCTTCGGCGCGTACGTGCGCCACGGCGATGACTTCCGTTCGCTGAGCGCCGACGATGATGTGCTGACCGTCACGCTGAAGCGCGCCTTGGAGCTGCTCAGCCAGCCGAAGGGCGCATCGCGTCAGCGCCGAAAGGCAGCGCCTGTTCGGGAGCTAGGCGCCCATCCTGAGGATAAGGCTCCAGTGGCGTTAATGGACGGACCATACGGCTTGTACATCAAGCACGGCAAGACTAACGTCAAGCTGCCGCCTGAGCTCAGCCCTGAGACGCTGACGCTAGCGCAGGCGCTTCAACTTTTAGCGGCGAAGCGCCAGGCAGCAGGAGAATCGCCTGAGCCAGCCAAGAGGCCTGCACCCAAGGCTAACAAGCAGCCGCGCAAGCGAAAGTCGAAGGGAGCTGCCTAGCGTAAGGCTCTAGGGCGGGTGGACGCCCAGCCGCATCCTCAGCTGATGAGCTGGCTGCTCGCCGAGCAGTCTGATTGGGGAGTGTGGGCTAGAGGGGCATCATGCCAAGCTGAGAGCAGGCATATGCTGCTCAGGCGTACTCGCGGATGAAAAAGTAGACGGTCATGGCGATGCCGACGGCGATCACGAAGCGGCGCACTACTCTCGGTTCGAGGCGCTGTGCATAGGCAGCCCCGCCGTAGCCGCCCAGAATCGCGCCGATGATCATGATCACGGCATATTGCCAGAAGATCGTGCCCGCGATCACGAAACGCAGGACTGCCACGCCGTTGATCAGCGTCGCTAGCAGCACTTTCAAGCCGTTCATGGTATGGATGTTGGTCATACCTGCCAGCGCCAGCGCCGCCAACATCAAAATGCCAATCCCGCCGCCGAAAAAGCCGCCGTAGACCGAGATCAAAAACTGCAAGATTGCCACGATCAACCCGATCAAGATGCCGCCCGCCGCTAGGCGTTGGCCAAAGCGCTGGCGCAGGGCTTGGGTTATGTTGCCGCCAACGGCAAAAATCCCGACTGCGAACAGCATCAACCACGGCAGCAGGCGATCGAAAGTGGCCTGTGGCGTGCGCAGCAAGATTTCTGCGCCGAAGAGCCCGCCTAGCAGGCTAGTTAGCGAGAGCAGCAGCACTAGTCTGCCATTCTGGCGTGTCAACTCAGCCCGATAGGCGCCGACGCTGGCGATCGAGCCAGGCCAGAGCGCCATCGTATTTGTCGCGTTGGCGTTGATAGACGGCACGCCCACGCTCACAAGCGCTGGGAACGAGATGAAACTGCCGCCGCCGGCAACCGAGTTCAGCGCGCCGCCTAGCAAGGCAGCTGCAAACAAGAAGAGCGCTTCCATGTGGCTGAAGACTGGCTTTCTATGCAAGTGAATATTTCAACTCTAGCACGCCTCGCCTGTTTTGACCATTCCTTGACTCAGCGCGCCCGATTGTACTATAGTTGAGCTAAGAGATTTGCACCATGACTGCTGTGCACGCGCCAACGATGGCCTTTCATCGCAACTGGATCGGCTTGCTTGAGGCGATTGTCCACTACTTGCCTAACGCTTACGCCTGGCGCAAAGATGGCGCATTGATGGTGCGCACAGGCTGGGGACTAGCCGTCTTCAATGGCGCTGTGCTGGAGCATGCCGAAAGCCTGACGCCACAGACCTTACGGGGCTATACAGCGCCGTTTGCGGCGCTCAAGGCGCCCTACTCTGTTCAGATTTGCGCGTCTAACCCTCAACCGGCGCAGGCAGAGCTCTTCCAAGCGGCGCACTTCACCGAGCTGCTGCGCGATCCGTTGATGCTGTGCGAAACACAGCTCGATCTGCCGCCCATCGCGCCTGAGGTGCATGTGCGCTTCGTGCAAAGCCCAGATGATCAACTGCTCTACAAGCGCCTGGTGCTGGAAGGCTTCGAGATGAGCAGTGACTCGGCCGAAGAATTCCTGGATGTGCTGCTGGCAATGTCGGAGAGCAGGCATGTGGTGGCGTGGCTGGGCGAGCGCCCGTGCGGGGCAGGCAGCCTGGCGCTGTGTGGCGGCGTGGCGGGCGTCTACAACGTTACGACGCTGCCTTTTGCGCGGCGGCGCGGCGTGGCTGCCGCAATGATGCAGGCGCTGCACGAGCAGGCCCGCGCCGAAGGTTATAGCGGCACAGCGCTGGCGGCCTCTAGCATGGGCGCACCGCTCTACAAGCGCTTGGGCTATCAGGCGGATGGCTATCAACTAGCGTACATCCCTCTCAGAGACTACTTCTAAGATGCCATCGGTGCGCCTTTAAGCTACAATCTGCCCTGAAGCTTGTTCATCCAGGATAAGTGAGTATCTCTCATGATCGTCAAACGCTTAGGGCTGCCGATCGCCCTGCTTGTCGTGGCTATCTTGTCTATTGAGATTGGGCTGACTGTCCTGCGGCAGCGCAATATTGAAGTGACTTTCTCAGCGCGCAGCGTGGCACTTCAGGCAGCAAGAGCTGAGGCAGAATCCGAGACGGAGGTCAGCGCGGATGAGCCCGTCTTAGTGCTATCGCCTGATGGCGAGCTCTCGGTGACGGTTGTTTGGGCGTATCAGATCGGCCCACGCTTCCCGACGACGGTCGTCCGTGCGTGGGTGCAAAATGAGCGCGGCGAGACTGTGGCTGAGAAAAGTCTGAGCATCACGTGCATGAATCCCTTAGGCTGCAGCGGCAACCAGACTCTGGCGCTGCGCTACGGCGTGCGCGAGGACGGCAATCAGGGCGAGGACTGGGCGCTTGGGCGCTATCTGGTACAGGTCACCCGTGCCTACCCCGGGCAGGAGCCCGTCGAAATCAGCTCACGGCGCCTGACCGTCATTAACCCTTAGCGAGTGTGGCTGTGTCGAACCGACTGAGGCAAGCGTTGGTCTGTGCGCTGTCGAGTCTGAGCGCACTTGTGCTGCTCTGGACGATATTCGCAGCGCCTATCGAGCTTGCTGGTCAGGACTTCCATGCCGACGCCCATCCCAACGCTCAGCCCCGAACGACTGGAGCGCTTCGTGGCCTTGTTACGGCTGGAGCACGGCACGATCAACCAAGCTGCCTTCTCGCCGGACGGGACGACGTTGGCTGTGGCGAGCAGTTTGGGCGTCTGGCTGTATGATGCTCAAAACTTCAAGCGCGAGCCGCGCCCATTAGAAGGGCACATGGGCGCAGTCTTCTCAGCCGCCTGGTCGCCGCGAGGGGAGCTGGCTTCGGGCGGGGCGGATATGACCGTCCGCCTATGGGATGTCCAGCGCAGAGCGCCTGTACAGACCCTGAAGGGGCACCTCAGCCTTATCTATGCTTTGGCTTGGTCGCCGGATGGGCACATCTTGGCGTCGGGCTCAGCCGATCGCACTATTCGGCTGTGGGATGCTCAAAGCGGGATATCGCTCCAGACCCTCGAAGGGCACACTGGGCCGATCCGTTCTGTAGCCTGGTCGGCGGATGGGCGCACTATCGCCTCAAGCGGCTTCGACGGCACGATTCGCCTGTGGGATCGCGAGAGTGGGCGGCTTGTGCGGACACTGGACGGTCACACGGGCGCGGTCTTCGCCCTAGCCTGGTCGGCGGGTGGGCACCTTGCCGCGGGCGCTGCCGATAAGACGATTCGCCTGTGGAATCCGGAGAGCGGGGCGCTGCTGCAGACGCTTGAGGGACATGCCGACGCGGTCTATGCGCTGGCGTGGTCGCCGGATGGGCGTTTCCTCGCCTCGGGCTCGGCTGATGGGAGCATCCGGCTGTGGGATGGCGCGGAGGGGCGATCTTTGAGGGCGCTGGCCGAGCACACAGATTGGGTCTGGTCGGTGGCGTGGTCGCCGGATGGACGCCATCTGGCCAGTGGGGCCTATGATCGGACAATTGTGATATGGGGCGTCCCTTGAGGCACGCAGAGGGGCGCCCCACGTTCAGGTAGTGGCTAGTTCAGGCGCTCAAAGATGCCTGCAGCGCCTTGCCCGCCGCCCACGCACATGGTCACCATGCCGTAGCGCGCTTGGCGCCGCCGCAGCTCGTGGATAACCTGTACGGTCAGCTTGCTGCCTGTGCAGCCAAGCGGATGGCCAAGCGCGATGGCGCCGCCGTTGACATTCACGCGAGCCATATCCATCTCTAGGGTACGGATGACTGCCAGCGCCTGCGCCGCGAAAGCCTCATTCAGCTCGATCAGGTCGACTTGATCAAGGGTCAAACCTGTGCGCTCTAGCACTTTGGGCACAGCCTTGATCGGCCCAACGCCCATCACCTCTGGGCGCACGCCTGAGACCGCAAAGCCGACAAAACGCGCCAACGGCTGCAGCCCGAGCCGCTCTGCCATGCCGCGCTCCATCACAATCACGCCAGCGGCGCCATCGCTGAGCGGCGACGAATTGCCTGCTGTGACCGTCCCGCCCTGCATGAAGGCAGGCTTCAGCTTGGCGAGCGCCTCCAGTGTGGTATCGCGACGCAGGTGCTCGTCAGTGTCGAGGATGTATTTGACGGGCTGCGGCTTGCCATCCTCGCCGATCAGCACTTCCTCGATCTCGACTGGCACAATTTCCTCTTTGAACTTGCCGGCGTCCTGTGCTGCTGCTGCCTTTTGATGGCTCTCGTAGGCGAACTGGTCCTGATCCTCACGGCTGACCTGCCACTCTTGTGCTACGCGCTCAGCTGTCAAGCCCATGCTCATGTAGACCTCAGGCTGATGTTCAGCCATATACGGGTTGGGCGACATGCGGAAGCCAGTCATAGGCACGAGGCTCATGCTTTCGGCGCCGCCGGCGATGATTGCATCAGCGCCACCAGCGATGATGCGCTCGGCCGCGCTGGCAATAGTCTGCAGGCCGCTAGCACAGAAGCGGTTGACCGTCTGCGCAGGCACATCAGCGGGCAGGCCGGCGCGCAGGGCGATCACGCGTGCTGTATTCAAGCCCTGTGAGCCTTCCGGCATGGCACAGCCGATGATCACATCGTCGATCAGGGTGGGATCGAGCTTACCTTCGGTCTGGCGCATTAATTCGCGGATCACGGCAGCTGCCAGCTCATCCGAGCGCGCATTTTGCGTTGTGCCACGCTTCGCCTTGCCCACAGCTGTGCGCGCTGCCGCCACGATCACTGCTTCGCGTCTCTCTGTCATCTGCAAAAGACCTTTCCTAAAAGTTTCTAGGGCATTCAAACGCTAGTTCGATTATAAACGCAGGGCGCCAAAATCTCTACACAAGGTTGCAAAGGGTGGCGTAAAGCGTTAGGCTTGCGCCACCTGGCTGCGCTCAGGCTGGGGGTATTCGGCAGCCCGGATGTGATCAGCCCATTGCGCTAAGCCTAGCAGCTGCGCTATAGTTACTTGCAAATGTGCAAACGCTGCAACTTTGTTCAAAAGGAGTGTTGAGAGATGGGCATCGTTCACAGGCGCAAGGGCGAGGCACCGTTTTGGCAGTGGGAGGGTGTTTCTGTGGAGCGCTACGGCGCGGAAGGCACATCGGCCACCAAGCAAGTCTTGATCGGCGAGGCAGATGGGGCGCCGCATTTTGCTTTGCGCTATTTCACGATTCCAGTTGGACAGTCTTCCAACCTTGATCATCATGCACACGATCACGGGGTCTTGATCATGCATGGGCGGGCGCGCGTCCTGCTTGGGGAGCGCTACGAAGAGGTCGGTGCAGGCGATGTGGTCTATGTGGCGGGCTGGGAGCGCCATCAGTTCGAGAATATCGGTGACGAGCCGCTGACTTTCTTGTGCATCGTGCCTGCCAAGACGGCGCAGCCGGATGTATGTGCTGTGCCGGGGCGTAAGTCTGAGCCGGCAGCGGAATAGCGCCATGCAAGCCGCCTTTTTTCACGGCGTGCGCGATATCCGCGTGCGCGATATCCCTGAGGCTGAGCCGCGTCCGGGCGAAGTCCTGGTGGAGGTGACGGCTGTCGGCATTTGCGGCAGCGATCTGCATACATATCTGCTGGGCAACATTGGCGGTGTCTCCAGCCGTGAGCCGATTATACTAGGGCACGAGGCGGGCGGCGTGATCGTTGCGCTAGGCTCTCAGGCGCCACCACACCTGCGGGTTGGGCAGCGTGTTGCCATTGATCCTGCTACGCCGTGCCTGCAATGCGAGTTCTGCCAGCACGGACAGCATCATCTGTGCCTGAACTTGAAGTTCATGGGCTACTTCCCGCAGCATGGCGCCCTGCAAGAGCGCATGACTCATCCAGCCCGCTCTGTTGTGCCGATACCAGACTCGATCAGTGATATCGGGGCTGCTATGCTGGAGCCGCTCGGCGTGGCGCTGCACGCAGCCCGACTCGGTGCAGTGCAGCATGGCGAAGATGTACTCGTGATCGGCTGCGGCACGATCGGCCTATTGTGCGTTCGCCTGGCGCGTTTGGCGGGCGCGCGGCGCGTCTTTGCTGTTGATCGCTACGGATGGCGCCTGGATATAGCAGCGAACTTCGGCGCGGACTACTGCTTGAACATCGAGAAAGTCGATCCCGTTGAAGAGGTGCTGCGCATCACGAGCAAGCGCGGCGTGGATGTGGCGTTCGAGGCGGCGTGGGTCACGGATACCGCTAACCAATGTGCTTTGGCGGCGCGCAATGGCGGCAGGGTCATCATCGTCGGCATCCCGGCCGAAGATGAGTTCACGCTGAAGGCCTCGGTGGTGCGCCGCAAGGAGTTGACGATCATCTACTCGCGGCGCATGAATCACACTTATGAAGCGTCTATCGCGCTGGCTGAGCGCGGCTTAGTCGACCTGGATGCGCTTGGCAGCTTCCAGATGCCGCTGGGGCGCGCCGCCGAAGCGTTTGATGCGGCTGCTGACTACCATCAGGGCGTAGTGCGCGCTATGATCTTGCCGCAGTGGAGGGGCTGAGCATGCTCTCTGAGGGACGTCGCGCACAAATTTTAGCGATTGCGCAGTCGCTGGTGCAGATTCGTTCGCTCTCGGGCGATGAGGGCGCTGTCATCGAGCGGACGGCGCAATGGATGCGCGAATTGGGCTACGATTCGCTTCATATAGATGAGTGTGGCAACTTGGTCGGTGTGCTCTACGGCGGCGAGGGCGCCACAGTGGTCTACGACTCGCACGTGGACACAGTAGCCGTCGGCGATCTGAGCGCGTGGCGTTATGATCCATTCGGCGGGATGGTCACGGAAGGCAGGCTGTACGGGCGTGGCGCGTCTGATATGAAAGGTTCGCTGGCTGCGTCGTTGGCAGCGCTCGCCTATGCCAAGCAGGATGGCGTCTTGCGCGGGACGGCGCTCGTCTCAGCGTCGGTGGGCGAGGAAGTCATCGAGGGCCTAGCGTTCAGCCGCGTGCTGGAGCGCTACGCGCCCGATTTAGTGGTCATTTGCGAGTCAACCGAGTTACGTCTGGTCACGGCGGGGCGCGGGCGGGCTGAGATCACGCTGCTGACACACGGCAAGTCGGCGCACGCCAGCACGCCGCAGCTGGGCGTGAATGCGCTCAAGCACATGGCGAAGTTGGTCAGCGCGCTGGATGAGCTGACGCCGCCAGAGCATGTGCAGCTCGGTAAGGGCATCCTGGAGCCGACCGAGATTGTCAGCGCGCCTTTTCCGTCGATCTCAGTGCTGCCGTACCAGTGCCGTGCGCGCTACGATCGGCGTATCTTGCCAGGCGAGACGGCCGAGAGCATCCTAGAGCCGATCCAGGCTACTATCGCTGCGCTTGCCACTGCCGACCCAACTTTCCACGCTGAGGCGAGCGTGGATGTAGGCAGTTTCACTTGCTACACCGGCACGACCCTTCACGGCAAGAAGTTTCAAATGGCGTGGCAGACCGGTGCGGGCAATCCCTTTGTGCGCGCTGCGCAGGCTGCTTTGAAGCGCGCGGGTCAGGCGGCTGAGATGGGGCACTATAACTTCTGCACTAACGGCAGCTGCGCTGCTAGCATCGGCCTGCCTGTGATCGGCTACGGCGCCGGCTCAGAGACGACGGCGCACATCGCTGATGAGTACCTGGCGCTCGATCAACTCTTTGGCGCGGCGGAAGGCTACTACGCGCTTGGCACAGCATTCTGGGCATGATTCCGCGTGCACTTGCCATCGCCGCCTCTGACTCCAGCGGTGCAGCTGGGCTCCAAGCCGACCTGAAGACCTTCGCAATGCGCCGAGTCTACGGCATGGCGGCGGTCACCGCGCTCACAGCCCAAGCTTCGACTCACATTGCGGCGATCCATTGTGTGCCACCTGACTTTGTCGCACAGCAGATTCGCACTGTGCTGATGGATATCGGCGCAGATGCGATCAAGTGCGGTCTGCTGCTCAGCGCTGAGATCATCGCGGCAGTGGCTGAGGCGTTGCCGCTGAATGTGCCAAACTTGGTCGTCGATCCTGTCCTAGTAGATGGCCGAGGCTGCCTGATCGTCACACCTGAGGCGATAGAGGCGTATAAGCGCCTGCTCTTCCCACGCGCGCGCCTGATCACGCCCAATTTCGATGAAGCGCGCCTGCTGACGGGCTTTCTGGATGCCACAGCCGATGACTTGCCGCACATGGCGCGCTCCCTGGCCGAGTCGGGCGCCTGCGCCGTCCTGATCAAGGGCGCCCATGCCGAATCGGCCGCCATTCAAGACGTCCTCTGGGAAGGCGAGGCGCTCCACATTTTTGAGGCTCCGCGCCTAGCAGCACATAATCCGCGCGGCGTGGGCTGCACTTTTGCAGCATATATCACTGCTGAGCTGGCGCACGGGCGCGATGTGCACACAGCCGTACAAATGGCGCAGGCTCATGTACAGGCTGCGATCGCGGCTGCGCTGGACTGGCAAGTGGGCAAGGGCGATCGGGCTGTGCTGGATCACGGTGCGCTAGGCTAGCGATCGGCCAGCTGCACGCAACCTTAACGGAACTTTCCCCATCCCTTAATTCAAATCGAGCATCCTTAATGCGGGACGCCCTTCGAGAGGAGTATCAGCGTGGGAAAAGCCGATCTGCACATGCACAGCATTTACAGCGATGGAAGTCAGAGTGTTGAGGCAATTCTAGCGTATGCAGAGCACCACACCGACCTAGACGTAATCGCCATCACCGATCACGACTGCATCGAGGGCGCACTGCGCGCACGCGACCTTACCGCAGCGTGGCATATGCGCGTTGCTGTGCTGGTGGGCGCTGAGATTAGCACACGGGACGGTCACTTGCTGGCGCTAGGCATCGAGCAGCTGATCGCCGCCGATCTGAGTATGGCAGAGACCGTCGCCGCTGTGCATGAGCAAGGCGGGGTAGCAGTGGCGGCGCATCCGCTGAGCTGGTGGTGTCCGTCTGCCTCACGCGCCACCCTAGATGCGCTGCACGGCGCCCTAGACGGCTTAGAGGTCATCAATGGCAGTTTTGCAGGCATCCCAACCAATCTGCGCCTGGTGGCGCTGAACCAGGCGCAGTATGGCATGGCGGCTTGCGGCGGCAGCGATGCACATACGCTCAATGCGATTGGCAGCGCTTGTACGCACTTTCATGGGCGCACGGCTGCCGATCTGCTGAGCGCAATCCGGGCCCGTCAGACGTGGGCGAGAGGCGGTTTGTGGTCGTGGCGGGCCTTTTTGCAGTATGGGGCGCTGGCTGTGCGCCATCGCGTGCCGACTCTGCGCTCTGCCTGAGCAGCTGCTAGGCTCAGTTAAAAACGCGCTTAGCACATCATGAAAGAATCCAATCGGCCGCAGACAGCTTGATAGAATTGAGACTATCAAGCCGTTGTACTGTCTGTTTGGCGTGTGATGAGCGTTATACTGGGCCATTTCAACACGACGGGCGCTGATTTCAGTCTTGTGACGCATATGGCAAAAGAGCTGCCGCGCTATGCGCATGGCAAGCTGATTATGAGTGCCCCTGCTGAAGCCTATCACGATGAGCAAAGTGTGCAGGTTGCCTTCAGCGGTGCCCTATACAACACAGCCGTGCTCTGGCGCCTGCTCGAGGCGAGTGGCTGCTCACAACCGCCTGAGTCTGGGCGTGACGCAGCCCTTGTGGCGCATGGATACCTGATCTGGGGCGTTGAGGTGCTGGAGCGCTTGTATGGCGCCTTTGCGCTAGCCATCTGGGATGCCCAGCGCCAGTGGCTGATCCTGGCCCGCGACCGCATGGGCGAGAAGGCGCTTTACTACGCGCAGTGCGGCACAGATTTCCTGTTCGCAACGCAGGCGCAGCGCATCTTAGCCACAGGGCGCCTGCAGCGCGCCGTCAACACTGAGGCGCTGCCATACTACTTGAGCATCGGCTATGTGCCGCCACCGCACACGCTTTTCGAAGGCGTGCATAAGCTGGGCGCTGCCGAGTACATGCTGGTCAACGAGCACGGCTACCGGATTGATCGCTTCTGGCGCCCTCGCATGGATACCATCAGCAACGGACGCATCGCCTTCGAGGACGCTGTGCAGCGCTTGCGCCAAACGCTGGATGAGGCTATCAAGGTGCGCGTGCAGGGCGTTGAGTCGGTTGGTGCGCTGCTCGGCAGCGGCGTAGATTCAGCCGCCGTAGCGGCCCTGATCGCCCAACATAAAGGGCAGGTTGCAACTTTCACAGCCTGCTATGCGCCGGTCTCTGGCACCTCGCTGCACACAGATGCGTATTTTGCAGCACTCACAGCGCGCAAGATCGGCGGGCAGCACTACACCATCACTGTGCCCAACGACGAGCGGCTTGCTGATGGTTTGCCACACATTTTAGCTGGCCTCGATGAGCCGAGCAGCCAGCCTTCAATCGTGCTGCTAGCCTATGCCGTGGCGCTTGCCTGCGAACACGGCACCCAGCGCTTGTTGAGCGGCGAGGGCAGCGATGAGCTCTTTGCTGGGCAACGCGTCTACCGCGCCGACCGCCTGTTGGAGTTCTACCTGCAGCTTCCACATTGGCTGCGCCAAGTTGTGACGCCATTCCTGGCCCGCTTGCCCGCCAAGTTCAGGCGCTTGGCTGCTCACGCCCGTGAGACCGATCCTGTGCGCCGCTATCTGTCTTGGATGCGTCTGACGGCGCTGGAGCGCCTGCCGAGCTTGCTGGTCGACTCGGCGCTGGCCAGGCGTGCCTACAGCAAGCTCGCACAGACCCTGCAGCCGATTCTCAGCGCGCCACGCACCCATCACTTCGCTGATCGCATCGCCTTCGCCAACTTGAACCTGTGGCTAGCTGAATCTGCCAATGCGCGCTTCGATCAGGTCGGCACGGCCTTCGATATGCCGATTCTAGCGCCTTTTGAGGATCATCACCTAGTCAACCTGGCCCTGCATATGCCGCTGTGCCACAAATTGCGCGGCAACGGCTACAAGATGGTCTTGCGGCAGGCCGTCGCAGATCTTGTGCCGCCAGTTTTGTTGCACCGCCCCAAACGCGATCCGTTTGCGGCAGCTGCGGTGTGGCTGCGCGGCCCACTGATGCCCCTGCTTGAGCATTACTTGAGCCCGCGACGCCTAGCTGCAACGGGTATTTTTGCCTCTGAAGCAGTCGCTGAGCTGATCGCGGCACATCAGAGCGGCGCCACCAATGAGACGCGCGCACTCTGGCTGATTCTGGCATTCCAGCTGTGGCACGCACGGCACATCAC
Organism: Aggregatilineales bacterium; assembly: GCA_046719055.1. GTDB lineage: Bacteria > Chloroflexota > Anaerolineae > Aggregatilineales > UBA2796 > CP2-2F. The sequence goes on from JBDNDQ010000030.1 coordinate 23,129, forward strand.
GGGCGATTTGCAGCTGCAAGGCGGCTTCGATCTGCTTGAGCGCGTGCCGCTGAGCGTCTGGCACGGTTAGCGCGCCACAGCTGGATTGGCGCAGCCAGCGCACGGCGCAATCTTCGGCTGGGTAGGGCGGCGATCAGCCACAACAGACGGCTGCGCCAATCCTGGTAGCCTGTGAGGCCTGTTCGTCTCGCCCGTTGTGCTATCTCCGCCTCGATGCGGCGGAAGGCGCGCCAATCTTCAGCCGTGCCATTCAGGATTAGCGTCAGCAGGCTGCGGTAGAAAGCGCGCTTGAGCTCATGAGCAACGCAGGCGTAGGCAGCGCGCTTGTGAGCAGTCTCCTTGAAGTGATCGCTCTCTGCCAGCGCTCTCAGGTATTCCTCTGAGGCAGTGTACCAATCGCTCAGCGCCATAGCGTAGGACATACTCTGCCCGTGCACGCGATAGCTGAACGCACAGCGTGGACTGCACGCCAAGTAGCTCAGGGACGTCAGGCGGTACCACAGCAGCAAATCGGCGTAGAGCAGGTTGCGCAGGGGCGGAATGCCGCCCAGACGTATGTAGTCGGCGCTGCGCATGACGTAGCCGGTGGCGTAGCTCTCGAAACGGCGCGTGTGCAAGCCGAGCAGGTATTCGTCGGCGTCTAAGCGCGGCGGAAACGGCTTGCAAGGTCGGATCAGTGCGCCGTCGCTGTCTATTAAATCGAAGTGCGTCAGCCAGAGCGAGGCGCTTGGCTCAGCTGCGATCAGCGCAGCGATCTCCGCCAGAAAGTCAGTGCCCAGCCAGTCATCATGGCCGAGAATCGTCAGATACTCGCTCAAATCAAGCCTGAGGATGCGCGCCCAGTTGCCAACGATATCTAGAGGTGGTGCATGAGCGGGCGTGCTGTGCAGCCTAACCCGCTGATCGCTCAGATAGCGCTGCACAAGCGCAGCTGTGCCGTCAGCTGAGCCGCTTTCAAGGATGTGCAAGCGCCAATGCGGATAGCTTTGGGCTAGGACGCTCTCGACAGCAGTGGCCAGGTAGCGCTCCCCGTTGCGCGTTGGGATGACGATCGAGAACTCAGGCGCGCTCATGTTGGTTTCCTGAAGATCAGCGTGTAGGCGCTGCTGCGCTCGCCCGTCAGCTCTAGGGGCGCTGCAGCGAGCATCAAGGCGCGTAAGCCGAGTCTGAACAGGCGCGCTTTCAGCCGTGAGCTAGGCGAGCGCGGCTGATCGGCACTTTGTGGCAAGCTGAGCGCTGCCTGCACCCGACCCTTGCCGATCAGGCTGATCAGGCTGCCGCGCCACGCCGCAAAATTGTGCCAACGCACCTCAGGGTTGTTTGTGCTGCGCCAAAGGGGTACTAGTCCATTTTGGCGCGCCACGCCCTCTACTAAGCTTATCGGCAGCAGGCAGACGTGGCGTGGTGCGTCTAGATAGTTCCAGCGCGCCTTGAACAGTTGAAAGGTCAGTGCGCGCGGGTTGGGCGCAGCGATGACCAGCATCCCGTTGGGAGCCAGATGCTGCGCCGCCTCTGCGATGACGTCCCACGCAGCGGGCAGATGCTCAATCACATGCCACATACCGATTACATCGTACCGACCGAGCGCTCTGAGCGCCTGCGCCGGCTCGGCGCTTTGAACAGTCGGGATACCTGCCCGATTCAGCGCTGCCACGCACTCCGTATCCAGCTCGATCGCCTGTGTAGTGAAGCCCGCCTGCTTGGCAAGCCGCAAAAAGGCACCGTGAGATGGCCCAATCTCTAAAAGCGACTTGCCGTGTGCATAGCGCTGTACATAGGCCAGCTTGATCGCCTCTAACCGAGCGTGAAAAGCCCGCTCCGACGCAGTGGTGGGCTGCGCGTGGTAATCGCCAGTGTAGTATGCGCTCAAATCGACGGGCAGCGGATACAGAAAGATTAGTTTGCAGCGAGGGCACCGGTAGTAAGTGAAGGTCTCGGCTGTGCTGTGGCGATTCTCATCTTGCGCGTAGAGCAAGAAAGCTGCTTGCGCGCCGCAGTACGGGCAGAGCACGGTCATAGAGTGCTCCTCCGAAGGCCTGGCACAGCGCGCCGCAATATGCGCGTGCCAGCTTGGCGCAGCTCAACGTCTAGCAGCCCAGCACTAGCACTCAGGCTGAGGACGAAGGCTGCGGCGATAAAAGCTAGGCTGGCAGCAAGCGTGGCGCTGGGCAACGCATCGTGCAGCAGGCGCAGCGCACCAAAGATCAGCGCGTTGAGCAGTAGGAAAGGCGCCGCATTGCGCGCCATCCAGCTGACGGTATATGCGCCGAACAAACGGCGATGCACAGCTGGCTGCTGTGTGAACAAATAGACGAAATTCAGCCCGAGCCAGGCTAGCCCAGCGCCCTCGATGCCTAGCGTCATAATCAACATGTACATCAGCGTCAGGTACGGCGCGATCAGCCATAAGTTCACGTGCACGATCACATCGGCATTGGCAGTGGCAGTCGCAGCTGTGTAGTCTGCCGATGAAATGGTGTTCAACAGCGATCCAAGCGCAAGGAGCGCCATAGCGCGGAAAGCGCCCTCAGCCGCCTCGGCAGTTGTCCAGAGGAGCAATATCTCGCGCCCAAAGACGACGCAGGCGAAGACGAGCGGGGCGATCAGATAGAGCATGACCTGCAGCAGACGCCGCATATGCCGAACAAACGCCTCATGGTCTCCAGCGCCGTGATCGCTGGCCAACGCCGGCATGAGCGCCGTGCTCAAGAACCCTTGCAGCGTCCCGATGCCTTGAATGACAATGAACGCCGTGTTGTAGAAGCCCAGCTGGGTCAGGGGCAGCAAGCGGCTGATGAAAAGCCGATCGGCTTGGATCAGGATCAGCGATAGGATAACTGTGCCGTAAAGGCTGCCCATCTGCCCTAACAGCGGCCGCACAGCCGACCATGCCATACGCGGCAAGCTGAGCAAGGCACGCCATGCCCTGCGCACCGCCATCGCATAGAACGCAGCGCCTAAAATTGATGTTAGCGCGTTCCAGAACATGAAGCCGAGCAGATTGCCCGTCGCTACCAGCCAGAGCGCCCCGCCACCCTGATATAGACTGATGTACAGTGCCTTGACAGCGTTGAGCAAATCTAGGCGCTGTGCCCCGCTGAGCAAAGCCACATATAGGTACATCAGATGGTTGAAGGCGATGGCGACGCCCCACAAGCGCAGCGCAGCGATCGCCTCATCTGGCGCGACCTGCTCCAGCTGCAGCCAAGACAGTGCCAACGGCTCTGCCACCAGGAAGATCAGCACGCCAATGCCCACTGCGCATAGCCAGTAAAGCGCGGCAGCGCTCCGCACAAAGGCTAGCGCTCTCTCGCGCTCGGCGGCGATGCTGCGGACGAGCGTGGTGGAGAGCCCGAAGTCGAAGAGCGTGTTCATCAGCATCAGGGTTTGCCCAAAGCTGATCAGCCCATACGCCTCTGCGCCAAGCGTCTGCAGTTGAACGCGCACCAAGACCAAGTTCAGCCCGATCGACCAGGCGCCGCCCAAGACGTTATATATCACATTGCGCTTAACGTTCGGCGCCATTCTCTATCGCCCTGATCGCTTGCTGATCGATGCAGCTGCCTGCTATTATAAGCCATAACCGCCGTGAAGGTAGGCATCTATGCGCGTCGGCATCAACATTTTATATCTGCGTCCCAGCTGCGTGGATGGCGCCTATATCTATGCGCGCCGCCTGCTGGACTCGCTGGCGCTGCTTGACACTGAGAACACTTACTACGTCTACCTGAACCGTGAGGCAGCTGCATTTGCTATGCCGGCCCCAAACTTTCAGCCGGTGATCTACAATTTCTTGCCGCAGCAGCGCCTGCCGCGCTACCTTCACGAGCAAGTGCGCATCCCGCTGCACGCGCTGCGCCATAAGCTGGATGTTGTGCACTCGCTGCACATGACGCACCCGTTCTTCCTGCCGTGCCGAGGCGTGATGACCCTACACGATACACGCTTCATGATCCCTGCGCTAGCAGGCGATATCTACGGCTTTCGGCGGCAGGTAATCCGCTTTTTCGCAGGCAACGGAGCACGCCGCGCAGCACGAGTCATCACCGACTCTGAGTTCGCCAAGCGCGAGATGATCGCGCACTTCGGCTTGCGCGCCCAGAAGATCGATGTGGTCTACCTGAGCATCAGCCCGAGCCAGCCACGCTCGCCTAGCTCGGAAGAGGCGGCGGCCATCCGTGCGCGCTATGGCGTGCAGCAGCCTTACATTGCGGCGATCGGTGGGAGCTATGTGCATAAGAACGTCCCGCGCCTGCTGGAAGCTTTTGCGCACATTCAGGACAAGTTTCCGCACAGGCTGGTGCTGATCGGCAAGCTGCCGCGCGATGTCTCGCCTGAGCGCTTGGGCAAGCGCGTGCAAAGCACCGGTTACGTGCCTGACGATCATTTGCCCATCTTGATGGGCGGCGCCGATGTTTTTGTGGTTGCCTCGCTCTACGAAGGCTTCGGCTTGCCAGCGCTCGAGGCGCAAGCGGCCGATGTAGCCCTGATCTGCTCTAAGGCGGCGTCGTTGCCCGAGGTGGCGGGCGAGGGCGCCTACTATTTCGACCCATACGATACAGCCGACCTCGTAGCAGCGCTGCAAGCCTGCCTGTGCGACCCAGAGCTGCGCGCAGCCCTACGTGCTAAAGGACGGGCTAACTTGGCGCGCTTCTCGTGGGAGCAGACGGCGCGCCAGACGCTGGAAGTCTATCGAAAAGTGGCGGGGCACTGATGCGTATCGGCTGGAATGCGCTCTACCTGCGCAAAGGTGTGATCAACGGCACATCCGTCTACGCCGAACAGCTGATCAAGGCGATTTTAGAGCTAAGCGCCGATAAGTTGTATTATCTGTACCTCAACCGCGATCTGGCGGATTTCCCAGTGCCAGATGCGCCCAATTTGCGCCGAATCATCTGCCCAATCTCGCCCAAGAATCGGGTTGCCCGCTACGCCTATGAGCAAGCGATCCTCCCGCATTTGGCGCGCCGCCACCGCCTCGACCTGCTCCACTCGCTCAATACAATTGCGCCGCTGATCTTGCCTTGCCCAAGCGTGGTCACGCTCCACGACACGCGCTTCGTGGTGCTGAGCGAGGACATGTCGGCGCTGCGGCGGCGCATCGTGATCACCTTCACAGCTAGCAGCAGCCGTCGCGCAGTACGGATCATCGCCGTCTCTAAGTTCGCCAAACGCGAGATGATCAAGCACTTAGCGCTCCCAGCCGAAAAAATTGACGTGATCCACTCAGGTGCGGGCAACACGGCGCCGATCCGCTGCGGCGAAGAGGCGGCAGCCATCCGTGCGCAGTATGGCATACGCCAGCCGTATATCGCAGCCATTGGCGGTGGCTACCCGCACAAGAATATCCCGCGCCTGCTGAGCGCCTTTGCACAGCTGCAAGCTGATTTTCCGCATGACCTGGTATTAATTGGCAAGCTGCCGCCGAATGTGGCGCCTGAGCACCTGGCCGAGCGCGTCCGCCCGATTGGCTATGTGCCGCACGCTCACCTGCCAACCTTGCTCAACAGTGCCGAGCTGTTCGTCTTGCCATCGCTCTATGAGGGCTTCGGGCTGCCCGCTCTTGAGGCGCAAGCAGCCGATGTGCCATTAGTTTGCTCAAACGCTGCCTCGCTCCCAGAGATCGCCGGTGAAGGCGCTCACTATTTCGATCCGTACAGCGTCGAAAGCATTGCAGAGGCGCTGCGGACTTGCCTGCGCGATGCGGCGCTGCGCCAAGCACTGCGCGCCAAAGGGCGCACCAACCTGGCGCGTTTTTCCTGGCAGAGCGCCGCCCACAGCACATTAGCAGTCTATCGGCGTGCTGTAGGCGGCTAACTTGCCAATCCTTCTCGGAAGGCGCGCACCAGCGCCTGGCCGCGCTCAGTCAGGCGCACCTGACCAGCCTCAAAAGTCACTAAGCCCTTAGCGCGCAAGCGCACCAGGCAGCGTGCCGTCTTACGGCTCGTCCAGTTGAGGTGTTCGTGCAAAGTGAGCTGCGCGCTCTCAGATTCCGCCTCAGCCGTGTGCTGATGATTGTACAAATGCCCAAGCAGGAGCTGCTCCGCAAAGGTGCGCCGCTGCTGCCAACGCCTGATCAGCGCCGAGAGCAAACCGCAGCGCGGCGCAAGCAGCCAGATCAGCACGAAGAGGGCGAATAATACGCTCACCATTGCCGCTGAGATCGAGATATCCAGCGCGCGCGCTACCTCGTAGCCGCTGATCGCAGCCAGGATGCTCAAGACAGGCGCGATGACAAACATCTGCCACAGCCGATCCGTCAGCAGATAAGCAGCTGCAGCCGGGATCACGAAGAAGGCTACTACCAAGATTGCGCCCACCGCGTCAAACGCCGCAACAGCCGTCAAACTGACCAAGATCAGCAGCGCGCAGCTCAGCAAGCCAGGTTTGAAGCCCAGAGCAGCCGCAAGATCGGGATCGAAGCTTGCCAGCTTCAGCTCCTTGTAAAAGAGCACCACAAATAGCAAGCTGAGCAAGGTCACGATGGCGAGTGGCATCAGGGCGCGCGGCACAAACACCAATTCCGGTGGTGCGCTGATCAGGCGCCGTTGCCACGCCTCAGCCGCGCTGAAGGTGCCACAATTGCCGCAATATTCCTCAAAGATGGCATGTGGACTGCGCGGCGAGATGCCCTCTGCCGCGCAATTCAGGCAGCGGCGTGCCATCTCAGCGCGCGGATCGTCCGCTGTGATGGTGATCGGCTCGCAGTTGGCGAAGCAATGGCTGTTGGCATTCGCCCACGCCATGCCGATCTCGCCCACTAAGACTGAGTCCGTATCGATGTGTACATTGGGGATGTAGCGCGTGACCAAGATCACTGCCAGCCCAAACAGAAACGGAAAAACTAAGCCGAGCGCTGCATCGCCCTTGACCAACCTCGAACGCTCGATCAGCTCGGTGAGCATTACCGTGCCGATTCCTGCTGCCGCCGCACCAAGCAGCAAAAACGGCGTGCTGAGGTCGGGCACCTGCCCAAGCCCCAACATTATCAGGAAGGCCGCCACGATCCCAAACAGCACAGAGTGACTGATCGCATCCGCTGTCATCGCCATCTTGCGCAGCACTAAGAAGACACCACACAAGGCTGTCGCAATCGCCACGAGGATGCCGATCAACAGCGCCACAGCGCGTGGATCGCCGAAAAAGGCATTCAGCGCCTCTGCTGTGGTGAAGTTGAGCAGAAACTCGACCAGTAGGCGCTCAAGGCCGCTCATAGCCCTCGCCCGTCCTGTGAGGCTGCCGCCACAGCTGCCACAACACGCCGCGCTGCGGCGCGAACAGCACACTCACTAGCACAAGGCTGCACGCCACTACGATCATCATCGGCCCAGTCGGCAAGCCGCGCTCGATGGCGCTCAGCACAGCGCCTGCTCCGCCGCTAAATGCCCCGAAGAGCATCGCCAGGACGATCATCTGCTCTAGGCGGCGCGTCCACTGCCGCGCTGCAACTGCAGGGGCGATCAGCAGGCCAACCATCAGGATCGCGCCCGCCAGCTGCAAGCCGAGCACAATCGCCACCACGATGAGGCTCGAGAGCAGCCCGTTCAGGCGCGCCATTGGCAAGCCAACAGCACGCGCAAAGTCGGGATCGAAGGTCAGCAGCTTGAATTCCTTCCAAAACGCGTACAGCAAGCCGCCAATCAGCAGACACGCCACACCTAGCATTGCCACATCGCGCTCAACCATCGCCGCTGCCTGCCCGAAGATGAATTTGTCCAGGCCGGCTTGGCTGGCGCCGCTGCGCCCTTGAATGTAGGAGAGCAGCGCCACGCCGATCGCGAAAAAGGCCGCCAGCACAATCCCCATCGCACCGTCTTGCTTTAGGCGCGTCGTGCTCACCAGCCAATTGACCATCAGCACGCCCAAGCCACCGCTCAACGCCGCGCCCAGCAGCAGCACAAGGGATTCGCGCCCAAAAAGCAGGAAGGCAATCACTACACCCGGCAGGGCCGCATGCGACAGCGTGTCGCCAATCAGGCTTTGTCGGCGCAGCACAGCGAACGTCCCTGCCATGCCGCACAAGACGCCCAAAAGCACGCCGCCGAGCGCTACATTCGTCAACGTGTAGTCATACTGGACGCCCAGCGCCACACTCAGCGGAAGGCCCAGCGCCATCAGAAACGCTAGCCCGCCGATCCGCTGCCACACACGCCGATCCTCAGGTAACATAGGCGCCTGTCTCATGCGAGCTGCTCAAGATCGGTGGCAGCACCCCGAGCCGGGCGCCATAGGTGCGGCGTATGTTCTCTTGAGTGAACGCGCTCTCCACAGGCCCGCTGGCGATCACCTCGACGTTCAACAAGGTCACCCAGTCGAAGTACTCGGGCACCGTCTGCAGATCATGATGGACGACGATGAGCGTCTTGCCTCGATCGCGCAAGGTGCGCAACACGTCTACGATGGCGCGCTCAGTGACGGCATCTACGGCAGCGAAGGGCTCATCCATGAAATACAGATCGGCGTTCTGGGCTAAGGCGCGCGCCAGGAAGATGCGCTGCTGCTGCCCACCGCTCAGCTGACTGATCTGACGCGCTGCGAACGCCGCCATGCCCACCTGCTCGAGCGCCTCAAGTGCCGTTTGGCGCGTCAGGCGATCAGGGCGGCGCAGCCAGCCCAGCCTGCCGTAGAGCCCCATCGTCACAACGTCGAGCGCTGTCGTCGGGAAGTCCCAATCTACGCTGCTGCGCTGCGGCACATAGCCGATCCGTGCGCGGGCGCGGTGCAGCGGCATACCGAAGAAGCGTACATCGCCCGAGTCACGCGGGATTAAGCCGAGCGCAGCCTTGATCAGCGTGCTTTTGCCAGCGCCGTTCGGCCCGATAACTGTCATCAGGGCGCCTCTCGGCACGCGCAGGTCTACATCCCACAGCACAGGCTTTTGATGGTAGGCGACAGTCAGGTCGTTAATTTCAAGCGCATAGAGCTCGTCCGCCATGTAAATATCCTTTCAACAAAAAGATCCAGCGCACTCAGAAGCCCTCGGGCAACTCAAGCGCAAGCGACTCGGGCAGCGGCGGCACCGCATAGCCGAATGACTGCAAAATAGTCACCACATTGTAGACAATCATCTCAATGTAAGTGCCGCCGAACTCATCAGGCGCGCCCATCGCATCGGAGAACAGCTCGCGCAGGCCGGCTCGCACGGCTGCGCCGCGCGCTTGGGCCGCTGCGGCCACTGCCTCAATCGTGGCAGGCGAGACGCTGCTCTCGATAAAGATCACCTCGATGCCCTTGTCCACTACCAAGTCAGCGATCGCCTGAATATCGCTCACGCTTGCCTCAGCCGCTGTGCTGATGCCCTGAATGCCATGCACTGCCCAACCGAAGGCATCCCCGAAGTATCGGAAGGCATCGTGCGAGGTGATCAGCACGCGCTTCGCCTCAGGGATAGCCGGGTCGGTCAGGGCGGCAAGCGCCCATGCGTAGAGTGCTTCAAGTTGCGCAGTATACGCCGCTGCGTTAGCACGGTAAAAGTCGGCGTGGGCGGCGTCCATCTCAGCCAGCACTTTAGCTAGCCCTTCCGCTGCGAGCGCCCAATTGCGCGGATCGAACCAAAAATGCGGGTCGGGCGTGCCAACGTCTTCCTCAAGGATGAAGCCCGCTTGCTGCACGGGCGCGCTGAGCGCATAAACGCGCACCATCCGCTGGCCGAGCGCCTCGAAAACTGCCTCGAACTGCCCTTCCAGGTTCAAGCCGTTATAGATGACCAGTTGGGCTGCATTCATCGCCGCAATGTCGGATTCGGTCGGCTTGTAGAGATGCGGATCGACGCCGCCGCCCATCAGCCCCGTCAGCGCGATGCGCTCACCGCCGATGATGCGCGCTAAATCTGCCGCTTGCGTTGTAGTGGCCACCACGCGCAGCTGATTGTCAGCTTGCGGTGCACTTAACGGCAGCATCAGCAGCAGTAACAACGGCAGGCAGCACACCGATCGCTTCATTTTGAGAGCCCTCCCCTAGTTTAGATTAGACTAAAAGTGTTTCTAAGAATACCTAACTTGAAAGTTTTGTCAAGGGGTGAAATTTCGTAGATCGGGCAAAGCTGGCTATGATCGCAGGGCAAGAGGGATGCACACAGGGGAAATGCATGGGGTCTGTAAAAGTTTACCGGGATCTGGCTGACCTGACGTGGGGCGTGGCGGCGCTGATCGTCAAGCTGGGCAGGCAAGCACTTGCCGAGCGCGATACGTACCGCCTGGCGCTTTCAGGCGGCAGCACGCCCGTGCCGCTCTACGCGCTGTTGGCGCTGCCAGAGTGGCGTGCTCAGCTGGATTGGGCACGTACACACATTTACTTCACCGATGAGCGCTGCGTGCCACCCGATCACGCTGAGAGCAACTATGGCATGGTCAAGCGGACCCTGCTCGAGCCGATCCAAGCGCCAGAGGCGAATATCCACCGTATGCAGGGCGAAGCCGAGCCGCGCCAAGCTGCTGAGTCATACAACACACTCTTGCGGGGCGTGCAGATGGATGTGATGCTTTTGGGCATGGGCGAAGACGGGCACACTGCCTCGCTTTTCCCGGCGACGGCAGCGCTAGATGAAGCGGAGCGCGCCTGTGTGGCAAACTATGTGCCGCAGCTCTCGGCGTGGCGCCTGACGCTGAGCGCACCTTACATCAATGCGGCGCGGCATAAGCTTTTCATGGTCAGTGGCTCAAGCAAGGCAGCTGTGCTGCGCGACGTGCTGCATGGCGCACACGATCCGCAGCGTTACCCTGCCCAACTAATCCGGGATGCAGATTGGCTGATCGACGCAGAGGCTGCCTCAGCGCTGGCAAGCCTCTGAGCGCTACTCCTCCCGCGAGGCACGCCGCCGCGTTTGATCTTCAGCCAAGAAGCGGTTGAGCTCGCTCTCTTCAGCCTGCTCAGCTACCATCGGCACAGAGTCGACGCGGGCGCTCAGCCGATCGGCAGCGGCAGCATAGCCGCTGCTGCCACTGTAGACGTCTTCCATCGCCTCGACGATATCAGCCAGCGCCTCAACTTCCTTGTGGATTTCCTGGGCAAGGCGGCGGGCGCGTGTGCTATCCATCTCGCGCGTGTGCGCCATCTGCTGTAACTTGGTGTGAACTGAGCTGAGCTGTGCCACCGTGTTATCCATGCGGATTTCAGTGCGCTTGATCAGGCTGGCAACCTTCTGCAAATCGTTGAGCAGGCGCTGACGGATAGCAATTGCCTCTTCTAGCTCGGCGCGGACGGCTGGATCAGTTTCCATTTTCAGGCGCGTCTCCAGGCTGCGCAGCTGAGTCGGCACCTCGCGCCGGTCGCGCTCGACGATCGTGTTCGACTCGAAGTTGTCGATGCTCTTGCCCAGCATGTAAATCTGCTCGATCCAATTCTCAATTTCGCGGGCGGTATCCTGCAAGGCCACTTGCATTGCGCCGCTCTGCTTGCCGATGAACTCATCGATGCTGCGCTTGTACTCTAGCGCCTTCTGCAGACGTTGCCGCGCTGGCAGGTTCTTAATATCGCGCGGATCGAAGCGCTCTTGCAACATGCGATTGACCGCCTCGCGACGCGCTGTCGGATCGGTGACTGTGATCACCAGGTAGATCGCCTCTAAAATTGCGCCGATCACCAGCCACATCCACGGCTGAAAGCCCTGAAAGAGCGTCAGGCCGGAGAAGAAGGCGATCATCGTCAAGCCGATTACGAGGGCGCTAGGCCACGTGAAAAAAGAATCTACCAGCAGGGCACCAAGCACGCGCTTGCGTAGTTCATCAGCTGTTCGTTTTTGTCGGGTCATAGCTTCCTAATCCTAATTGCGCTGGGCAGCCTCAACCGAATTATAGCAAGAGAGTCGCTATTTTAGCCCTGTGAAGTTGTCACTCGCTGAATTCTGGCGCCTAACGCGCTCAATTTCTCTTCCACGCGCTCGTAACCGCGATCGATGTGATGCACATTACCGATGATCGTGGTGCCGCGTGCGCACAGCGCTGCCAAAAGCAGCGCGATGCCCGCCCGAATATCCGGGCTGCTGATGGTCAGATCGCCGCGCAGTGGCGTGTGCCCCTGCACCAGCGCCCGATGCGGATCGCATAGCACAATGCGCGCACCCATGCTCACGAGTTTATCGGTGAAGAATAATCGACCGTCGTACATCCACTCATGGAACATGACTGCGCCTGAGGATTGTGTGGCAATCACCAGTGCAATGCTGAGCAAGTCTGATGGGAAAGCCGGCCACGGCTGTGCCTTGATCGTTGGGATGCGATTGCCTAGATCGTTCTGCACGCGCATTGCCTGGCCGCGCGGCACGAAAATATCCTCGCCGCGCACTTCCCAGTGCACGCCCAGCTTGTTATAGACCAGCTCAATCATGGCCAGGTGCTGCGGATCAGCGTTTTTGATCAGCACCTCGCCGCCCGTGATCGCTGCCGCGCCGATGTAACTTGCTACTTCGACGTAATCAGCGCCCACACGGAACGTCCCGCCACCCAGCCGCTCTGCGCCGTGCACCCTCAACTGATTTGATCCGATCCCCTCTATCGAGACGCCCAGCATCTCCAAAAAGCGGCACAAATCCTGCACATGCGGCTCACAAGCAGCATTACGGATGATCGTGGTGCCTTTGGCGCGCGCTGCCGCTAGGAGTGCGTTCTCGGTCGCTGTTACACTTGCCTCGTCCAGCAGGATATCAGCGCCATGCAGCTCCTCCGCGCGCATGTGGAAGCCACGCGAGACCTCGATCTGCGCCCCAAGTTTGTGTAAGGCTAGCAAATGTGTATCCACGCGCCGGCGCCCGATCACATCGCCGCCCGGAAAAGGCAAGACGGCTGCGCCAAGCCGCCCCAATAGCGCGCCCGCCAGCACGATACTCGCGCGCAGCCGCGTCGAGAGCGATGCATCCACGCTGTGAGTCTGTAACGACTCAGCGTGGATGGTCATGCACCGCGCCGCCTCATCATAGGCGACCGCTGCGCCCAACCTGCGCAGAATTTCTGCCATCACGCGCACATCAAGGATACCCGGCACATTGGTCAGCCTGACGGGCTGATCGGTCAGCAAGCATGCCGCCATCAGCTTAAGCACAGCGTTTTTGTTGCCGCCAACCTCAAGTGCACCATTCAGCGGATAGCCGCCCTCGATGATGAATTGCTGCATTAGCGCTACGACCCTTGATGAAAGTTTTGAATCCAGCGCCCCGTCTGCAGATGATCGCTCCCAATGCCGATGCGCCCAACGTAGTACGGGGGCTGCGCCTCTGGGCTGATGAAGCGCCCACCCACGATGCCGACCACAAACGAGAGATGCGCCTCGACTGAGACCTCGAAGATGCGCTGATCGAACTCGCGCTCGCGCCGATAGACGCCACCGTAGGGTACAATCAAGCTGAGCGGCCTGCAGCCCGTCCCTTCGGCGATCCACTGCGCCGAGCGGATGATCTCATCGCGTAAGTCGGGCAGCTTGAGGGCGGGTAGGTAGCTGTGATAGCTGGTGTGCGTATCGAGTTCCCAGCCGCGCTCAGCTAACGCGCGTAAAGTTGCCCAGCCGCTTTGCGCGCGGTACGGCGGCTGATCGGCTACTACAGCGAACACACCACGATAACCGACTTTTTCCACTTCCTCTGCCATCGCCAGGAAGTACGGCTGAATGTAGCCGGGCGCGATATCGTCGATGGTCAGGATGATCGGTTTTTCGGGGAGGGCGCGCTCGCCGTGCAGCGCCTTGAGCAAATCCCTATAGCCAACGCTCTCGTAGTCGTGCTCACGCAGCCAATCTAGGATGCGCGGCAGCTTCCAGCGATCTTTGGTGTGGAACATCAAGGTGGGCGGCACGCGGAAAGGTTGCTCAGCCCCACCAATTGAGATTTGCGGTAAGGCAACGCCCAATGCCAGTATACCCAGTCTCTTCAGGAAGGTGCGGCGGCTCAGGCGTGAGGATGAACAGCTCTCGATCACGAACTTCTCCGCAGAATAAGGTTCGGGCAGGCTCGATTATAGCGCGCCTGCCCTTGAAAAGCATTCTGCGTAGCGTGGGAGATGCTGTTAGTCGGCCAGGACGGCTTGGATATCTAGCTCGATGTTGACCTCTTTGCTAACCAGCACACCACCAGCCTCGAGCAGCACATTCCACGTCAAACCCCAGTCTTCGCGATTGATTTTCGTGCTCGCAACGAAGCCGGCACGGGGTTTGCCATCCATGCCTTTGCCCTGCCCCAAAAATTCAGCTTTCAGGATGACCGGGCGTGTTGTGCCGCGCATAGTCAGGTCGCCTGTGATCTCAGCTGTATTCTCGCCTGTCGGCTTAACCGACGTGCTCTTGAAAATGATGGCTGGGTGGTTAACGGCATCGAAGAAGTCAGCGCTGCGCAAGTGATTATCACGATCGGTGACTCCTGTATTCACGCTGGCAGCATCTAACGTTGCCTCGACAGCGGCTGCGGCGGGATTAGCGGGATCGAAGACGATCCGGCCGCTGGTGATGTTGAAAGTGCCGCGCACAGTCGTGATCATCATGTGGCGGACAGCGAAAGTTGCGCTGCTGTGCGCGGTATCCACTTGCCAAGTAGCCATTCGTTGGACGTTCCTTTCATCTACAGAATAAGCGGACTACAGTCCGTTTAACATGAAAGAAGATAGCACAGCGAGCGCGATGCTCACCTTAAAGCTTGATGAGAAAGAGGCTAACGTGCCTTGAGGATGCCGTTCAGCAGGGCGTGGATGCCCGCGACCAGCTCATCGAGCGTACAAGGGCGCACTTGGCACTGAAAGTGGACGGTGTACGCATCCAACATGATGTAGAGTGCATCTGCAGCGTAGTCGAGGTGCTGCTTAACGCCCAGCCGCGCTAACAGACCGCGCAAGGTCTGCCGCCACCAGGTGTGCGCTGCCGTGTGCCTCAGGTGTGCCTCAGGCGCGCCGACAAGCAAAAGCGGCAAGTTCTGCCAGACGTACGTGAGCGCCTCGCGCAGGAACCAGCGCAAATTTGCCTCAGGATCGTCGTTATGGCGCAAGCGCTGTAGGGTGCGCTCTTGCAGGCTGCGTTGCTGCTGATCGAGCAAAGCGAGGCAGAGGTCTGTTTTGTTGGCGAAGTGACGGTAGAGCGTGCCCTTGCCCACATCGGCTGCTTCTGCAATGGCAGACATGCTGACCGCCTCGACGCCATGCGCGGCGAACAGGCGCTGCGCCGTCTCTAGGAGTAGTTCGCGGTTGCGAAGTGCATCAGCGCGGCTTGGGCGGGTGGGCTGTAAGGGAATTGGATCGTCACCCATCGCAGCTAAGGTGAATCAGCACGCTCCATGCGCAAGATGCTCATCAGTGCTTCGAACTCGGTTCGGCAGCAATGGCAGTGCTCAATGTGCTGCTTGACGGCTGCCAAAAGGCCGATCGGCGAGGCATCAGCCAGCAGCAGCTCCACTAAGCAGTCCATATGGTCGGCGCAGTCATCGCAACTGAGCGGCACTTCTGGCACGTTCAGCCACAGCTTAAGCAATCTGCGCGTACGCTCATAGCGCGAGAGCGGATTTATATTCATGGTGGGCTCACCGTGCGCCTCTCATCAATCCCTTATGAGCATAGAGGCGTGCAGGGTAGCAGACCTTACACATCGCCGCTGAGTTTGGGCGTGACTGTTGCCTCAGCCTGGCGCATCACTTCAAGGTAGGGGACTGGGCGTGTCTTGCCATCTTGGCCGCGCACATACACATACAAGTCTTCTGGCGACAGCCGATCGAGGAATAGCACGCCCTCCAGATGGTCGTATTCATGCAAGAGCATTCGGGCGTCCCAGCCGCTGAACTCACGCTCGTGGCGAGTGCCCTGCTCATCTACCCAGCGCAGTGTCACGCGTTGAGCGCGCTGCGTGTAGCCCATCATGCCAGGGATGCTCATGCAAGCGTCGAAATCGCGGACGGTCTCTTCGCTCACGGCGACGATCTCGGGATTGATGAAAATCTGAGGCAGGGCATGCTCAGCGCCTTCAGAGACTTCGCCTTCAGATGTGTAATAGCCAATGCGTGCCCCGAAGACGCGCTGCAGCACGCCGATCTGTACCGCTGCCAGCCCAACAGCCGGATTTGCCATGATCGTATCGCGGATATCTTCGGCCAACTGCTTCACCTGCTTAGTGATCTTCCGCACAGGCTCGGATTTGGTGCGCAGGAGCTTCTCGTGCCTATTGATTGTCAAAATCTTCTTGACTGCCATGCCCTTACCTCTCTGAGTGCCGCTGAGCGCTATTTTCGCTTAAAAGACGCACTTATGCAACGCCTTTGTGAGCGGCAGTTGCGATCGGAGCGCGCTATACTCTGTGCGGGCTAGCAGAAAGGACTTTCCGCGCATGACAGTGATCTTAATCATCCTCGACGGCTGGGGGCTGCGCGAGGCGCGCGAGGCCAATGCCGTCAAGCTGGGCAACGTGCCGACTTTCAATCATCTGTGGGAGAGCGGGCTCTACAGCACAACCACGCTCGGTGCTTCTGGCGAGGCAGTCGGGCTGCCGAAGGGGCAGATCGGCGGTTCTGAGGTGGGGCATCTGAACTTGGGCGCCGGCACGGTCATCTACACCGACCTGACTTTCATCGATAGACAGATTGAGACAGGCGAATTCTTCCGCAGCCCTGCCTTGCTAGAGGCAATGGAACGCGCTGCAGCCCGCGAATCGAGCGGCGGGACGCTGCACTTGATGGGCCTGGTCAGCGATGGCGGCATTCACAGCTACAACACGCACATCTACGCGCTGATCGAGATGGCAAAGCGTAACGGTCTCAGCCGGCTTGCTGTGCACGCCTTCACCGATGGGCGCGATACGCCACCGCAGTCGGGCTTGGGCTACATCCGCGAGCTGCAAGCCAAGCTAGATGGACTCGGAGTTGGGCAGATCGCCACAGTCATTGGGCGCTACTACGCGATGGATCGCGATAAACGCTGGGAGCGCACGCAGCTTGCCTACCGCGCGATGGTAGAAGGCGTGGCTGACCGTACAGCGCCCAGCGCACTTGAGGCGGTGGCGGATGCCTACCGCTGCGGCGAGACCGACGAATTCATCTTGCCGTACGTGATCACCGATGAGGGCGGCGCCCCACGCGCCACAATCAAGGGCGGCGATACGATCATTGGCTTCAACTTCCGTGGCGACCGCATGCGTCAGCTCTACAGCGCGCTGATGGACGAAAATTTTCATGGCTTCGTCCGCCAGAGGCTGCCCGATCTGCACTTCGTCACGATGGGCGTTTGGGGCGATGACGTGACGGCGCCGCGCGCCTTTGTACGGCCGCCACAGGCAATCTGCCTTGCTGAGGTGCTGAGCAAGCACGGCAAGCGCCAATATCACACAGCCGAGACCGAAAAGTTCCGCCATGTGACCTTCTTCTTCAACGGGCAGCGCGATGAGCCGTTCGAAGGCGAGGATCGCTACCTGGAGCCTTCGCCTAAAGATGTGCCCACTTACGATCTGAAGCCAGAGATGAGCGCCATCCCGCTGACCGATAAAGCCGTCGAGGCCATTCTGAGCCGCCAGTATGACTTCATCCTGCTCAACTATGCTAATCCTGACATGGTTGGGCACACCGGCGTGCTCGAGGCGGCGATTAAGGCGGTCGAGACTGTTGACTCCCAACTAGCGCGCTTGCTCGAGGCGGCAAGGCAGGTCGGCGCAACTGTGATCGTGACAGCCGATCACGGCAACTGCGAGCTGATGGTCGATCCCGAGACGGGGCAGCCACATACAGCCCACACCATGAATCGCGTGCCGTTCATCCTGATCACGCCCGATGGCAGCAAGCCGCCCTTGCGCGAAGGCGATCTGTGCAACGTCTCGCCAACCATTCTGCACTTGATGGGCCTGGG
>JBDNDQ010000031.1:0-40749 GCA_046719055.1 Aggregatilineales bacterium
CGCGTAAAAATGCGTTTGCAGTGATCGGGCACGAGCTGGGGCACATCAAGTGCGGACATGTGCTGTACAACACAATGGCAGCGCTGATTCGAGATGTGATCGCGCTGGTCGGTCAGTTCACGCTGGGCGTGGGACGCTTGGTTGGCGCCAGCATTGAGTTAGGCCTGATGGAATGGCGGCGGCGCTCCGAGCTGAGCGCGGATCGCGCTGCGTTGCTGGTGGTGCAAGAGCCACGTGTGATGCTCTCACTCTTAGCGAAGCTGGCAGGTGGCAGCAGCCGCCTATTGAGCGAGCTGAATGTAGATGTCTTTGTGGCACAGGCGCGCGATTATCGCGAGGGCGGCGAGGGCGATAACTTGGACAATTTCTACCGTGTTCTGGCAGATTTCAGTCAGGGTAATCATCCCTTTGCCGTTGAGCGCGCCCGCCTGCTGGACGAGTGGTCGCACAGTGAGGAGTATGCGGCGATCTTGCGTGGTGAATATGCCCGTACGGTCAAGCAGGTTAAGATCAAGGTGAATTAATTGCACTGAGGAGAGGCTGAGGCATTGGGCAAAGCTCTGATCGCTCTTGAAGATGGCAGTCTGTACGAAGGAGAGGGCTTCGGCGCGGAAGGAGCTCAGGTTGGCGAGGTGGTCTTCAACACCTCAATGACGGGCTACCAAGAGCTGCTGACCGATCCATCTTACCACCGCCAAATTGTGGTGTGCACTGTGCCGCACGTGGGCAACGTCGGCATTAACGCTGAAGACAGCGAATCGGCACGTGTGTGGGTGGCTGGCTTTGCTGTGCGCGCGCTCAGCCCAATCGTCAGCAATTGGCGCGCCGTACGCACGCTGGACGAGTACTTGCGCGAGCAGGGCGTAATCGGCATCAGCGGCGTGGAGACGCGCTCGCTGGTGCGCCGTTTGCGCACGCACGGCGTGATGCGCGGCGTGATCGCACACGGCTCCGCTGCTGAGGAAGGCCAAGCACTGATCGCGCAGGCGCAGGCGTGGCAGGGCATGGAGAATCTGGACTTGACAGACGAGGTGACTTGCCACGCGCCTTATATCTGGGAAGAGGCGGTCGATCCGCAATGGTACATCGGCATGGCGCCGCCGCCGGGCGCGCCGCGCGGTCACATCGTTGCATACGACTTCGGCATCAAGCACAACCAGCTGCGGCTGTTCACGACGCGCGGCTTTCGCGTGACAGTAGTGCCCGCGCGCACGCCCGCCCAAGAGGTGCTCGCCATGCAGCCTGACGGCGTTTTCCTCTCCAACGGGCCGGGCGACCCAGCTGCTGTGACTTACGCTATCGAGAATACGCGGGCGCTGCTCGGGCGCGTGCCGATCTTCGGCATCTGCTTGGGACATCAGATTCTGGCGCTTGCGCTGGGCGGCAGCACACACAAGATGCTCTTCGGGCACCGCGGCGGTAACCAGCCAACCGCCGATCCAAATGGCGCTGTGAGCATCACTGTGCACAATCACGGTTTTGCGGTCACGCCAGGCAGCCTGCCCGAAGATGTGGAAGTGACACGCTTGAACCTGAACGATAACTGCATCGAAGGCTTGCGCTGCGCGCGGCTGCGCGCTTTCAGCGTGCAGTATCATCCTGAGGCAGCGCCCGGCCCGCACGATGCGCTCGGTCTGTTCGATGAGTTTGCCGAGCTGATCAACCGCACACCACAGCTGTAAATCGCCATGCCTGATCCTGCGCGCCCTGACCTGCGCATCCTCGCTCTTGCCGACTCGGGTCTACTGCCTGAGGCGGTACAGAAGCCTTTTGACGATTGGCGCGTATTATGTGCCCGCGACGCTGTGGCGAGTGCTGTCCGCAAGCGGCTGAAACCTGATGCCGATCCGATGCTGGTCTTCATGCTGGAGCGCCTTGAGGCGGCTGACGACGATCGCGGCATTTTTGAGGGTATTTACGCGCTGGCAGAGGTGGTGGACTTGCACCGCGTGCGCATGGGGCTGCACAGCGAATACTTGGTGTTGGTCATGGCGGGGCGTCTAAATCCCTACGGTCTGCTGGCACTGACCAACGACTTTGACTACGTGCCCACTAGCGCGATCGAGGCGGCGCGTAAGCTCTGGGAGCTGGCAGAGGCGCACAACGTGAATGTGCGTGCACTCTTGGCTGTGCAGGCTGAGGCAGGCGATCCGCTGCTGGAGCGCCTGCAAGCCTACTACGGGACGCCAACGCCCTAGATGGGCGTAGAAGTCTGGGTAGGGGTGGCGCTGGGCACGGTTAGGCTGGGCGTTGGCGTGAGGGTCGGCGGGCGCGTGAAAGTGGGCGTGGGTGTACGTGATGGTACGCGGGTCAAGGTTGGGCGCGGGGTCAGGGTGGGGCGGAGCGTGTTGGCAGGGCGCGGTGTATCAGTTGGCTCCGGCGTCCAGGTGGGCGGCAGGGTCAGGGTTGGCAATGGCGTTGGGCTTGGCACGGTGGGGCTTGGGGTGCGGGTGGCAGTGGCTGTGGGCGTGGCAGAGGGCGGCGTCAGCGCCGGCACGACTACCGCGCCCGCTAAGAAGATGATCACGAAGGCAGCCAGCCCGGTCAGGATAATGATGAGCGCTGTTTGCAAGCCTTGCCAAAAGCCGGGCGGCAGCTTGAAAGCAGGCACCCGCAGCTCTGGTAGCTTGACTTGGGCCAGATCGACGCGCGGTGGCGGTGGCAGCGGAGATGTGCCCGTCAGCCGTTCAAGGGCGGTGCGCGCTTTCGGGTTGCGCGGATTTATCGCCAGCACGCGCTCCAGTGCCGCAACGCGTTCAGCATCGTTGTAGGCGGCAGCTGCCAGCCACAGCCAGACTATCTCTTGTTGAGGGTGTGTGCGGCTCAGCTCGTAGAGGATTAGGCGCGCTTGTTGAGGATCGCCCATCTGGATCAGGCGGATTGCCTCATTGAGCTCCTTCAGGAAGTCATCAGCTGCCAAACCACACCTCGATTGATGCTATCAGCTCAGGACTTCGTCCTCATAACGTGTCACTTCGCCCAAGCGCTTCAGTGTCAGCTCAGGCAGACCCTCGTAAGCTGCCGCCAGACGCTCATCCACTTGCTTATTCAGCTTCTCGAAGAGCGAGTTACCCTGATGATCGCAGTCTACGATCAGCGGGCCGAAGTTTTCGATCTCCAGTATCCACATCGCCTGCGCCAATCCAAGCTCCTCGCGCCAGACCACCTGTTGTACTCGCCGAATAGCTTGCCCGTACATCGCGCCTAAGCCGTAGCCCATCAAAAGTAGATATGTGGCGCCGTTTGGCACGAAGTGCGCTTTGTAAATTTCAGAGGATAGCCCACTTTTGCCGATGATGCACCTGACGCCGAACTCGCCCAGCAGGCGCGGCATCCACTTGGCGAAGCGAAACGAGGCGGTGCCAGTTGTGGCGCTGATGCGATACTCGCCCGGATCGCTGCCATCAGCTGAGGGTGGGCGAATCTCCTCGACAGCCGGCGACGAGTGAAAATTGACGTTGATGTGCGAGATATCTACGCCCTGCGGCAAGGGATGCCCTTCATCGAGCAGGCGGCGGTAGAAGCCCTCTCGCCCTGTGAAGAGCGTGCCGTTCAAGTACACAACATCGCCCATCTCTAGCTTTGCCGTATCCTCAGGGCGAATAGGAGTGCGCAAATCGTGACGGCGCAGCTTCGCCAGCGCATTGCTCATTCGTCTTGCTCCTGTATCGCATTCGTCGTTGCCCAGTAGGTAACGACTGCCACGCCGATCAGCACAAACAAGCTGACTACAATCCCAATCAAGATGAAGACGTTGAAGTCCATTGAATTCTCCCTTTCCCGCGCTGCGAATCGCGCTATACAACGGCTGGCTTTTCTGATAGGATAAGCGTAGCGCACTCACGGGTTCAGCGCAAATGGATGGCACTTTGTGCGCACAAAACTATTAAATTAAGGGGCGCTCATCATGGACTTTGAGAGATTTTTGCAGGCGCTCTGGGCAGAGCTTAAGCCACTCGTGGACCAGATCGGGCAGGCGCTAGCGCCGATTTTCGGCACATTTGACGGCGTTTTGTTCGGCAGACTGCTCTTGGTACTGGTGCTATGCGGGTTGATCGGGTTGGAACGCTCGCAACATGAGCGGGCAAGTGGCTTCCGACCGCACATTTTAGTTGGCTTGGGCGCCTGCCTGATGACGATGGCGGGCGCTTACGCCTTCCCGCAAGCTGTCGGGCGCGATCCAATGCGCGTCGCCAGCTATGTCGTCTCTGGGATTGGCTTCCTAGGCGCAGGCGCCATCTTACGGCACGGCGCCACTGTGCGCGGCCTGACCACTGCCGCCAGCATTTGGGGAGCAGCAGGCATCGGTATTGCTACCGGCGTTGGCATGGGCTGGCTGGCGACCACCACCATGCTGCTAATCTTGCTGACGCTGACCGTCCTTGAGCGCATCGAGACCCGTCTGCATCAGCGCGGCGCGACCAACACACTCAGCCTGTACTTGGCAAACGATAGCCGCGCTGTTGGCAAAGCGCTAGATGCTCTAACCCGACTTGGTGTGCCGATCCGTCGGGCTGTGATGCAGCCCGCCAGCGGCGAGACAGCTGTGCTCCTGGTTGAGCTGAACCACCCGCTCTCGCTAACTGATGCACCCCGTCTGGTCGAGCAGCTGCTCTCGGTCAAGTCGATCGTGCGCGTAGATGTGACAAATCTGCACTTCAAGAGCGTCTACGAGTACGATCCGAGCCTTGCGCCAGAGCCGAACACCTTGCCTGTGCTCCAAGCGCAGCTAGGTACGGTCGATGACGAAGCAGCCGAACGCGCGGACGAGCACTAGCGCCCTTGCAACGCGCTCCCGAGCGCTGCTGAGACGCGTGCCCAGTCGTCTAGGAACATCTTCAGGCCGATCTCGGTCATCGGATGATCCATCAGGCCTTTCAGCACGCTGAAGGGCATAGTCACGATGTGTGCCCCCGCCAACAAGCACTCATAGACCTGCAACGATGTGCGAATGCTAGCAGCCACCACCTCGCGATCCCAGGCGTAATTCTTGAAGATGGTAACGCAGTCACGCACTAGCTGCATCCCGTCGTGGCCGATTGCATCCAGCCGATTGACGAACGGTGAGACGTAATGCGCCCCTGCCGCTGCTGCCATATACGCCTGGTTGGGCGAGAAAATCAGCGTAGCGTTGATCGTGGCAAATTCCTTGACGATCTTCATTGCCTTCAAGCCCTCGATGATCGTCGGAATCTTCACTACGACATGCGGCGACCAGCGCGCGATTTCCTCCGCCTCGCGTACCATGCCCGCCCAATCCGTACTGACCACTTCCACACTCACCGGTCCTTGCACAATGTCGATAATCTCCAGGATGTGCGCACGGAAATCTGTGACGCCAGCATTGGCAATATGCGTCGGATTGGTGGTCACGCCACGCACCACGCCCCAAGAGACTGCCTCGCGAATTTCATCCAAGACTGCTGTATCGAGCCAAACTTTCATGGCGACTAAATCCTTTTTGCCACACACGCAAAGGTGCTTTTGGCACAATTGATGGTCTTGCTTGCAGAATACCTTGATATTTTAGCGCGCCTTTGGCAAATTGCACGACAGGCTCACGAAATTTCTCGGCTTTGGCATGCTGACGCGCCACTCAGGACTTCCCACGCCTGTTCAGGTTGATGCTCTCAGTGCACTTGACGGATTTTTGCACGTAGTGTTATCATGTTTGTCAAGAGTGTGCAAGCACGCGTATAAAATCTCCTAGATAAATTGTCGTTTTAAAAACTCAGTGGTAAATAGTGTTATGTTTCTAGTATATACAAGCCTTTCGACTGCCGTTAAACTACGCTCAAAAGCAAAACATGCTTGAATATGCAACACAGTGCATCTAACACTGAAGGATAACGATCGTGCTGAAAGTTTTGGTTGTTGACGATGACCCTGCAATCCGCCTGGTGACGAAGCGGCTGCTGCGCCTGCTGAAGTGCGATGTATACGAGGCGAAGGACGGTGTCGAGGGCGAGGCGATCGCGCTGGAACTACAGCCCGACATAGTGCTGATGGATATTATGATGCCCAATCAAGATGGCTATGAGACGTGCATCCGTTTGCGCGCCGCTGGCTATGATCGCCCAATTTTAATGTTCAGTGCGCTGCTGCGCGATAATGAGCGCGCCTACGCCATGCAGATCGGCGCCAATGAGTACCTGCAGAAGCCAATCACGCGCGAAGTCCTCAGCCGTTACCTCAATCTCGATCAATACAGCAATGCGGGTGCCTCAGCCCACTGAGGCACACCTGTTTTAGATAGCGCACTATAGCGCTGCGCCTTTTCAAGCGTATAATCCGTTAAACGAGGCTTGTAAAAGGCTTTTTGACCATGAACCGACTCATTCCGAAGGTGCTCCTGCTGCTGACTGCGCTCGTGTGCTTCGGCTTGCCGCTCCCGGTGAACGCCCAAGATGGCGCTCTACCTACTGCGCTCATTCAAGAGGATGAGGGCGGTGTGCAGCGTCTGCATGGCCAGGTCACCTACACATCGCTGCGCTTCGGCTTGTTCTCGCCCGATCCCTATGTGATTATGTTCAACCTCTCTGAGTTTGTGCGCAACGGCGGCTTCGTGGCGGAGCGCACCAACGTGCCAAGCGATGCACAAGTGCTCGGGCGCGTCACAAGCGATCCGAGCGTCTCGCCCTTCACCTACGAGCTGCTCTTGCCCAAAGCGGCGCCTGGCGCCCCAACAGCTTTCGAATCGGGCGAGGTGCGCATTTACTTGATCGCGCTGATCTCAAACCTGTTCGGCGATCCCTTTTTAAGTCAGCGCGAATACTTCGGCGCCTATCGTTCCGCCATCATCACGACCGAGCGCCTGAGAAGCGGCAAGCTCTTGCTTTTCGCTGAGGATGGGCGCGGCGTCTTTCCGTCTGGGCGCGGTGCCGATGGCATCCTGTTCACTGAAGACGATCCGCTGGTGCGCCTGCCCGATGGCTATACTTTGGTGGATATCAGCGACGAGCCATTCGTCTTCAGCCGACCGCGCCACGCTACTGTAGACTTGCTGGAAGCGCCTTCGGCTGTGCAGGACGACTTCTCCGACCAGAGCTACCTAGAGGCTTTCGATAGCCTGATCGCGCTCTTGGAGCAGAAATATGCCTTCAGCGAGTACTATGGCATCGATTATCAAGCGATTCGCGACCAACTGCGCCCCCGTGCTCAGCGCGTCGCTAGTCGTGAAGCATTCCTGCAGCTGCTCTACGACCTAGTGCGCTACTTCCCCGACGGTCACATCGGCATGAATAACGTGCCCGATAGCGCCATCCGCGCGGCGCTTGGCGGCGTCGGCATCTGGGCGCAGCTCCTGGATGATGGACGGCTGATCGTCTACCGCCTGCCCGACGGGCTACCAGCCGCGCGCTCTAGCATGCAGATCGGCGCTGAGATCGTTGCTGTGAACGGCGTCCCCGTTGCAGAAGCACTCGCCAAGGTGCAGCCGTTCAGCAATACAGGCATTGCCACGCCGTACAGCCGCTTGATTTTGCAGCAGCGCGATCTCTTTCGCGGCGAGATCGGCAAGTCGATCGAGGTCACCTTCCGCAACCCCAACGCACACACTTCACAGACTGTCTCGCTTACCTTTGTGCAAGATGTGGACGGTCTGATCGACTTTGAGCCGTTCTATCGAGCTAAGAACCCCGATCGTTGGCTGCCGATCGAGACGCGCCAGGTAGATGGCTACACCGTGCTGCAATTCTACAGCTTCGCTGATGATCTACCGCTCACGGTGCGCCTGTGGCAGCGTGCTATTCAACAAGCGCGTAATGCGCCCAGCCGTGATGGCAAAGACGGCTTGATCATCGACATGCGTAACAACGGCGGCGGCAGCGCCTACCTAACCCTGCTGACGGCCTCAACCTTCTTCGAGGTGCCTCTAGAGGTCGGCAACAGCGCCGAGTACGACGACGAGGCAGGCGCCTTCACGATCAATCCGCGTGAGCGCAACCTGCTCTTGCCGCCCGATAAAGGCGAACGTTATGATGGCAGTGTCGTCGTTATTGTCAGCCCGGATTGTGCCAGTGCCTGCGAGTTTTTCACCTACTACCTGACTCTACAAGAGCGCGCGCAGGTCGTCGGCTATTATGGCACTGCGGGGCTGGGTGGCTCGCGTTTTGAGGTTGTCTTACCGGATGGCGTCCAATTCGTCTATACGCGCGGGCGCGCCCTTGATGCTGATGGGCAGATCCACATCGAGGGCAAGGGCATCCAGCCGACCATCCGCGTGCCGATCACGGCGGAAAATGTGCTCAGCAAGGGCGATCCGCTCCTAGAAGCCGCTGTAGCTTATCTGGATGCACAACCCTTACCAAGTGAAGAGCGCCGTATCACCACGCAGAGCGGCACCTTCCGCCTGAGCGTGCCGCGCAGCTGGCGCACTACGTCGTTGGGCGCCCGCTCGGGCGGCGGCGAGGCGCGCCTGAACCTGTACAGCTTCCGCAATGTCACAGTCAGCCGCTTGCTAGAGAGCCTACAGCGCACAGCCAGAGACGGTCGGATTGAGGAGCTAGAGACAGCGCGGCTAGGCGGTGTTCAATGGACGTTCTATCGTTTCATCGCCGAGAGCGGCACGGAAACCATTGCCGTCTCGGTGGTGGGCGATACGCTGCGCGTGCTGGAGTTAGTCACGCCGGCGCAGCGGGCCGACTACTACACAAAGGCTGTGCTGCGCCCGGCTGCAGCCACTTTCCGCACAGAGTGAGCCGAGTCATCCGCCATGTTGCACGTAAGCCGTCTCCTGGATGGCGAGATCGATGAACACGGCGGATGTCCAGCCGAAGATCGGGGCAGCTTTAGGCGGGCGCGCCGCTGTGAGCGGGTTGTAGTACTCGTAAATATCGCGGTTCTGCATGACGAGCTCAAGGGTGTTGCGGCGCAGCGCATCGGCGAGCTCGGGTCGCCCGACCCGATTGAGCGCCTCGATGAACAGATAGTTGATGTTCGCCCAGACCGGCCCACGCCACATTTGCTCAGGATCGAATTTCGGATCGCTGAGCGAGACAGTCGCCAGTGCCCACTTGCCCCAGAAAGTCTGTGGATTGGTCAGCTGAGCAATTAGGCGCGCGTTGATGCGCTCTGGCAAGCTGCCCGTCCACAGCGGTAGCAGTTGGAACGGCGTGAAGACCTCTACAGGCTTGCCCCGATGGAGCGCGTGAAAATAGCCGCGCCGCTCATCCCAGAGCGTCTCGAGCATGCAGGCAGTGTGATGATGCGCTTGTTCTCGATAGTGCGCTGCCTCAGCCGTCAGACCCAGCAGGGCAGCAATGCGGGCTAGGCTCTCGGCCTGAATCACAATGTAGGTGTTCAGATCGGGCGCAACGACGGGCATCCCCTCATCCCAGAGCGGGCTATCGTCCAAGCCGCTGGAGAAGGGATGTTGATAGTGACACAGGCCGCTCTCACTCAGATTATCACGCAGCCACCAAGCGTGCCAGCGCGTGATCGGCTCATAGACCTCGCTCAGGAAGTCGAGCCGGCCGCACTTTTCGAAGACTTTCAGGGCTGCCCATGCTGTGAGCGGCGGCTTTGTCACATCGGCATCGACCGGGCGCGTCAGGCGTGTGACCAGACCCTCATCGTGGATGGCATCAGGCAGCATGCCGTTTTCGCGCTGATGATCTAACACAATCCGGATTTGATCCTCAGCAAGGCGCGTATCCACATGACGGTAGGCGAGTGCGTGGAAGTACTGATCCCACTGCCAGACGCCGATGTAATGAATCTTAGAGGGCACCAACGCCTCGCGTGTGAAGTAGTAGCGTGTGTTGAGCAAGCCGGCGCGCATAATCCACCAGGCGTGGGCATACTGCCACTCATATTCAGGCAAGACTTGCGGCACGGCGTCGAACCAGGCCTGCCATGTGGCGCGCGAGGCGGCAATTGCCTCATCGGGCGGCAGCAAGGCGCGATTGTAGCCCAAGCGCGGGGTGATGTTGAGCAGAAAAGCATCGCCTTCTCTGGCGTTCAAACGCAGATTGATGCGGAAGCGGTCGCCGGTGAGCGCAATCAGCTGATTTTCGGCGATCTGCGCGTTTGTGGTGTAGGCGATGTTGCGTTTGCCGTGCAATGTACCGCCGCGCCGATCGGTGGCGCCGTGTGTCGCGTGTGCTTCAAAAGTCATACCGTAGCTGCCTTCGGGCAGGCGAATCAGCACAGCCTCAGGCTCGATGAATGTCCAGGCGAAATCGCCCAGCGGGGTGCGGAGCGTCACACAGTGTGGGTACGAATCTACCTCAAAGGGCTGCGGCACGCCGTCTTCGTTCAAAAGCGTCAGTTGATCGAGGATCGGCGGGCGCTGGCGGTAGTGCCCAACCTCGCCCTGCCAGCGTTCCCAGCGCTCGGCAAGGCGGATGGCAATCCGATTGCCCTCACGAAAAATCAGCAGGCGCGATCCGCGATCGGTGAACGGGATCGCGCTCAAGTCGATACGATTATGCAGCAGCTCAAGGGCGTTCATAGTGCGCTTCTTTCGGCGTCTCGATTTCATAGAGTATAACCGCGATTCAGCCTTTTGCGCTGCGCAGCTCGGATGGTGTACCTGAGAGGAATGCCGCAAAGACAAAAGGGCTTGCCTGATGTTATAATGCACACAAAGCGCTTTGAAGGAGAGACTTTTATGAGCATTCAGACGCCTACGGCACGTCCGCTGACCGAAGAGGCTGATTTTTTACAGATCAAGAGCATCGATCATGTGCATTGGTGGGTCGGCAATGCCAAACAAGCCATGTACTACTGGTGGAAGGGGTTCGGCTTCAAACCGGTTGCCTACAGCGGCTTAGAGACCGGCAATCGCCGCTTTGCTTCCTACGTGCTAGAGAGCGGCACGATACGCTTTGTCGTCTCGGCGCCCTACCATCCAACGGATGAGATGGCGGCGCATCACCTGCTGCACGGCGATGGCGTCAAGGCAATTGCCCTGGGCGTTGAGGATGTCGAGCAGGCCTTCCGCGTCACGACTGAGCGTGGTGCACGCGCTGCTTGGGCGCCACGCGAGGAGTCGGATTCACATGGCGTCTACCGCACAGCAGCCATCCACACCTACGGTGAGGTGCTGCACGTCTTTGTGGATCGGCATGACTATCGCGGCGCTTTCGCACCCGGCTACCAGCCGCTCTCGCTCAACACCGACTCGACGGGCCTAGTGGCTATCGATCACATCGTAGGCAACGTCGAGCTTGGCAAGATGAACTACTGGGTCAATTTCTATCACCAGGTCATGGGCTTCCGCTTGCTGCAGGGCTTCACAGATGAGCAGATCAGCACGGAATACTCGGCGCTGATGTCCAAAGTGATGCAGAACGGCAACGGGCGCGTCAAATTCCCGATCAACGAGCCCGCTGAGGGCAAGAAAAAGAGCCAGATCGAGGAGTACCTTGAGTACTACATGACGCCGGGTGTGCAGCACATCGCGATGGCAACTGGGGATATCCTTGGCACAGTGCGGATGCTGCGCGAGCGTGGCGTCGAGTTTCTGCGTGTGCCGGATGCGTACTATGACGTCTTGCCGGAGCGCGTCGGGCCGATTAAACAAGACCTCGCGCAGATCAAAGAGCTGGGCATCCTGGTCGATCGCGATGATGAAGGCTACCTGCTGCAGATTTTCTCGCGCCCGCTGCAAGATCGCCCAACAGCATTCATCGAGGTGATCGAGCGGCATGGTTCACGTGGCTTCGGTGTTGGTAACTTCAAGGCGCTCTTCGAGGCGATCGAGCTAGAGCAGGCGCGGCGCGGCAATCTGTAGCAAGTGTTTACTTGCCTGAGCGCAGTTGAGGAGGCGCGCACAGTCGTGCGCAACAAAAAGGCGGGATGATATCCCGCCTGCATAGGAGCTTACCCGTCCTCTCTACTCGCGGTTGGCGAAAATGCGCAGCAGGAACAGGAACAGGTTGACAAAATCCATGAACAGATGGAAGGCGCCGATCAGAGCAAGACGCTGCGCTCCAGTCTGATCGCCCGTCTCCACGATCGCCGCTGCATTGTTCTTGATCCACTGCGTGTCGTAAGCCGTCAGACCTGCGAAGATCAACACGCCTGCGTAGGTGATGACCCACGTGATGGCAGGGCTGCGTAGGAAGATGTTCACCAGGCTAGCAATGATCAAGCCGATCAAGGCCATCAGGAAAATGCTGCCGAAGCGCGAGAGATCGATCTTGGTCGTGTAGCCTAGGAAGCTCATCACACCGAACATACCTGCCGTCGCAATCAGCGCCGCCATGATGTCGCCGATCTGGAAGGTCAGCAGGATGCCAGCCAGCATGTAGCCGAACACTGCAGTGAACAGGAAATAGAAGGTCGCACCAACCGTCACATTGGCCCGCATGATGATCGGCTGCAGCGCAAATGCCAGAATGAAGTAGGCGATCAGCGCGCCGATCGAGAGTATCGGGTTCAGCAGCGGCGAGCTGGCAAGCGTGCGCTCAAGCTGAATGAGCTGCGCTGCAGTTGCCTCGCCTGAGAGCACCAGATTGAGCTGATCGCGAACTGGCGCCCCTAGAATGAAAGCAATGCCGAATGCCACCAACAAACCAGCCATCAGCCACAGGTAGACCTGGCGCATGACGCTGCTCATGCTCAAGCCCAGCGGCAGCGAACGGCTCTCGATTCCTGCGTTTGAGAAGAAGCCCATACAAACCTCCGTTTTCTCGTATCTAAGTCTGCGCTTAGGTATGCTCCACTTTGGACTAAGTCTTATTATAGCCTAGACCGCATCCCCAGACAAGCAATTTAACGTAAGAAACACGCAAAACTGCCGAAAGTTTTGCGAACTTCCTTTGCAGAGCAGCCGATCAGATCGCCGCAAGCAGGCTTGTGGGGCAGGTCATGAAGGCCTGCCCCAGCTTGAAGATTACTTGTCGTTCAAGGCAGCCACGCCCGGTAGGACGCGCCCCTCCAGCAGCTCTAGGCTTGCGCCGCCGCCGGTGCTGATATGCGTCATGCGCGCCGCTAAGCCCGCCTTCTCTACTGCTGCTGCCGAGTCGCCGCCGCCGATAATGGTGATCACGCCTTGCTCGGTCAGCTCAGCCAAGATTTGCGCGATTGCATCTGTACCTTTGGCGAAATTTGGCATCTCAAAGACGCCCATCGGCCCATTCCAGACGACTGTGCGTGCCTCGCTCAGCAGCCCCTTATAGTGATCGACAGTCGCCGCCCCGATATCGAGGATTTGCCAGCCCTCTGGCACGTCCTGCTCAGCGCGGATGATCTGGGTGTTAGCGTCATCCTTGAAGGCGTCCGCGATCACGAAATCAACAGGCAAGACGAGCTTCCCACTGCCTTTGGCGAGTAGATCACGCGCCATGTCCAGCGCGTTCTCCTCAACCAGCGAGGCGCCTGTAGCACGCCCCTGCGCGCGCAGGAAAGTGTTCGCCATGCCACCGCCGATCAGCACCTTATCTGCCTTAGCTAAGAGCGCCTCGATCACCTTGATCTTATCGCTCACCTTCGCGCCGCCTAGAATGGCGATCAGGGGGCGGACGGGCGCCTCAAGAGCGCCGGAGAGATAAGTCAGCTCTTTTTCCATCAGCAAGCCTGCCACAGCTGGCATCAGCTTGGCGACTGCTTCCGTGCTGCTGTGCGCGCGATGCGCTGAGCCAAATGCGTCGTTGACGTACACATCGCCGAATTTGGCGAATTGTGCAGCCAATTCTGGGCTGTTCTGCGTCTCGCCGATGTAAAAGCGGGTGTTCTCTAGCAGCACGACGCTGCCAGCTGGTAAGTCGTTGACGTGTGCTACAGCCTCATCGCTCAACGGATTCTCGATGAATGCCACAGGGCGGCTCAAGTGCGTCTCTAACGCGGCAGCGACCGGGCGCAGCGAGTATTTTGGGTCTGGCACGCCATCTTTCGGCCTGCCCAAGTGAGACATCAGCACAAGCGTCTTAGGCTGCTGTTCCAGGATGGCGCGCAAGGTTGGCAGGGCAGCCGTGATGCGCGTCTCATCCGTGATCGCTCCATTCTCGATCGGCACGTTGAAGTCTACACGCACTAGCACGCGCTTGCCGCTCAGATCAATATCACGGATTGTCTTCTTGTTCATAGGCGAATGCTCCATGCTCGAAAACAGGCGGGATGCTCTCCCGCCTGCGAGGATCGGCGCAGATTTTAAAGTTTGCTGCCCATCAGCATCATCAGGTCAGCGCAGCGGACGGAGTAGCCCCACTCATTGTCGTACCACGTCATGACCTTGACCATTGTATCGCCCATGACCTGCGTCAGGTCAGCGTCGACGATGCTGCTGTATGGGCTGCCCTTGTAGTCGGTCGAGACCAGCGGCGCGTGCGAGACGGTCAGAACGCCTTTCATGCGCCCGTTAGCGGCTTCCTCAAAGGCGGCGATCAAGCCTTCGCGCGTGGCAGGCCGCTCGACTTCCGCCACGAAGTCTACCAGCGAGACCGTCGGCGTCGGGACGCGCAGCGCCATGCCGTCAAACTTGCCCTTCAGCTCTGGGATGACCAGGGCAACAGCTTTGGCTGCGCCAGTGGTTGTTGGGATGATGCTCAAAGCGGCGGCACGGGCGCGGCGCAGATCTTTGTGAGGCAGGTCGAGGATTTGCTGGTCGTTAGTGTAGCTGTGGACGGTCGTCATCAAGGCGCGGCGGATGCCGTACGTCTCGTGCACGACCTTCGCAGCCGGCGCCAGGCAGTTCGTGGTACAAGAGGCGTTCGAGACAATGTGATGATTGGCGGGATCGTACTTATCCTCGTTCACGCCTAAGCAGATGGTGATATCCTCGCCCTTTGCCGGCGCGCTGATAATAACCTTCTTGGCGCCGCCGTTCAGATGTGCGCGGGCTTTCTCTGCCTCAGTGAAGCGGCCAGTGCTCTCCAGCACAATGCTCACGCCCAAGTCACCCCACGGGATGGCGGCGGGGTCTTTTTCAGCGAACGCCTTGATTCCATCGCCGTCGATGATGAGCGCGCCGTCTTTCACTTCAACTGTGCCGCGATATGTCCCATAGTTGCTATCGTAGCGGAACAGGTGCGCCATTGTGTGCAGGTCGCCCAAGTCGTTAAAGGCAACCACGTCGATTTGATCGGGATACTTCTCACGGATAGCGCGCACCACCTGCCGTCCGATACGTCCAAACCCGTTGATGCCAACGCGAATTTTGCTCATGTGGGTTGATTCCTCCACTCAAGTTATGCACTCAAAGCGGCTTGAATGTATCACCTTCCATGCAGTACAGCAAGTGATGTTTATCACAATTGGCGGGCTGAGAGGGGCGGTCAGTTGGGCGAGAAAGGGTTGGAGTCGTCCCGCCAGCGCTGCCCTTTCTCGACGATGTGCTTGAGGAAGAGCGCCTCGCGGCGGATGAGGTGGTACTCGGCGGTAAGCATCTCAGGGAGTGAGGGGATTTCCAGGATGCGCTGCTTATCGAGCGGTGGCACGTTTAGCACGATAGCGGTCAGGTAGGCGAGCATTTCAGGATCGTCTGGCAGGCGATCCATCTTGAATTCGACCTGGCCGAGCGCTGCGAAAATGTTCAGGTAGCGTTTGATCAGGGGCGTTAGGCGATTGACTAGCGTCGGGATGCGCGCGTCATGCTGATCAGCAATCGGAAAATCCTCAACGACCCCGCTCAAATACGGATAGCGGTTGTGTGTGCTGAGGATGCGAAAGCGGGAGTGCCCAACTGAGGCGATGTTCATCTCGCCATGAGCCAACGGCTTAACTTGTGTGATGTAGGCTGTCGTGCCGACGTTGTAGATCGAGACATTCGGGCTGACCTCAGTGCCCTCGCTGATCAGCACTACGCCGAAGGGGCGCTGCTCACGGATGCACTCGCCAATCATCAGCTTGTAGCGTGGCTCGAAAATGTGCAGATAGAGCGGCATACCCGGAAACAAGACTGTATTCAGCGGGAAAAGTGGCATCTCACGCGTGTTGCTCACAGGCGGTCTTCCAATCATCTATCCATCGCCTAGCGCTTACCAACTTGCACACCCGAGCGGCGGCAAGCCATACCCTATGAGCAAGTTATCGCAAAACGGCGCTCACATGCCCAACACAGAGCGCCGAGCGCGCCAAATAAGCGCAAGGCACGCTACAGCATGTGTGCCGACGCCGAGCACATACAGGAAGCTGCCCGCGCCGAGCGGTGTTGGAATTTGCAAACGCGCCAATGGCTCTAGCGCGCCGTGCAAGCCTAAAAGCGCGCTCACAGCGCCCAGCACAGCCAGTGGCGGCGCCAGCCACAGCCAGACTGGCCGCCTCGCGTTTTGCCTGCCGAACAGGCTGATCAAGATAGCACCGATTAGCGCCGTAAGGCACAAGGCTGCCAGCTGTTGATAGTTTGGATCAGCCGTCTCGCCGCGAAAGAAAGCGATCGGCGGGCGCAAGCTGAGCGCCAGCCCAAAGCTGAGCACGCCCAGCCCAATGCGCAGGCTTAGCCGCTCGGCAGCGGCGCTGCGCAGCGCGAACAGCCAAGCTAAGCATACCAGCGCAATACGCAGAGCAAATGGTGCGCTCATGGGCGGCTCGGCATAGCGCACTGCAGGGATGATGCCGACCCATTCGGCTAGGTCAACGGCGTTAGCGCTCAGCGCCGCCGCACGATTGTTGATCCATGTGGCGTAATAGCCAGCCAACCCAATGAAGAGCGCTCCGTTGAGCAGCCATGCGCTCATGCGCCCTGCCGATCTTGTTGCTTTTTGAGAATGGCGTCTGCGCGCTGACGGATCATCTCATCTTCTGCCTTTTGCTGCTGTGAAAAGCGTACCATGAACTCGCTGCGGCGCTGCCGCAATGCCAGCGGCGCAACTGCTTGTACGTCTTGCACATCAGCCTGCAGCCGACCATCAGCTGCAGCGTGGGCGCGCGCCGCCTCGAAAAGCGTGAACTCAGCGCGGTGTGAGTCGATATCCAGCTCGCGCACCAGCATCAAGCCCAGATCAAGGGCTTGCTCACTCAGCCTGACCTGTTTGAGCAGCATACGCGCATGTTCAATCTCAGCACGCGCCTCTGCCATCGGGCCTGCCCACTCGCGCAAGAACGCTTTCGGATTGGCGCGATAGGCGCTGACACGGCGATAGATTTCTAGCCGTTCGTCGCGCTCCATCAAGCCGCGCACCACCACGCGTAAGCCAAAACGATCCATCAGCTGCGGGCGTAGATTGCCCTCCTCAGGGTTCATCGAGCCGATCAGCACAAAGCGCGAGCGATAAGTGCCCACCATCACGCCGCGCCGCACCGTATAGCTGCCGGCGGCAGCCGCATCCAAGATTGCATCTACAATCGCGTCGTCTAGCAGGTTGACCTCATCCACATATAGGATATTTTGATCGGCGCGCGCTAGGATGCCTCGCTCCAGGCGGACGCGCTGTTGTTGCAAAGCAATACGCTCGTTAATGCCGCCGACCACGTCCTCAAGGCGTGCATTGAGTGGCAGTTCGATCATTTTGACGGCTGTCCAGCGCGTGATTGGCTCGCCGCGCTTGAGTTTTGCCGCACAGCTCGGGCAGACGGCTGACTCGCCACCGCGCGCGTAGTCTTCGGGCAGGCAACCTTCCTCACAGGCGCTGACCTCAACTTCGGGCAGGATGTTGCTCAGGCTGCGCACGGCAGTCGTTTTACCTGTGCCACGCGGGCCGATTAGCAGCACGCCACCCACATTCGGATTGATGACGGCTAGAAGCAGCGCAATGCGCATCTCCGTCTGCCCGACGAGCGCCAAAAATGGGAAGGGCATATGCTCTGCTAGACCCAGATCGATCTCAGCCGACTTGGCGAGCAACGCTGGTGTGCTGGCAGCGCTTAAGATGCGCAGCAGCGCAGAAGGCAGGTGACCCTCAGGTACCCGATTTGGGTCGATGTTCAGTGGCCTATCGCTCATGGGCAGGCTCAGTAGCTCCCTGACTGTGGTTATGGGCTACCTCAGCAGCGCGGCGGCGCTTGCGCTCGGCCTGGCGGGCGGCGCCAGCAGCGAGCTTAGCGCGCTCTTCCTCGGTAGTGGCAATCAGCGGCGGCACCCGCTTAGGGCGACCTACCTCGTCCAGCGCGACGTACACCAGATAGGCAGTGTTGGTGTGCTTACGTTCGCCGGTGATCGGGTTCTCAGCGATCACCTCAACTTGCGCTTCCATTGAGGTGCTGCCGACGTAAGTCAGCTCGGCTGAGACAGTCAGTACAGCGCCGATGCGAATTGGCTCGGTGAAAGTCATCGAGTCCATTGCCACCGTAACCACGACCGTGCGCGCATGGCGCATGGCGGCTAGGGCGCCTGCCTCATCGACTAGCTTCATAATCTCGCCACCGTGCACGTTGCCGAGTGCGTTGGCATGTTCAGGGCGCATGAACTGCACAAGCTGCACCCGCGACTCGGCAACAGTGCGTCCCGTCTCTGTTGGATCGCTCATCCACCAATATCCTTGCGACGATCGCTAACGCGCTTGAAGATGTCGGGGTCTTCTTCCAGCACATCCACAATGTCATAAGTGATGTCGCCGTTTTGGGGCGGCAACGGTGCGCGGGCAGGCAAATTAGCGGGGCGGACGCTGGGCTTAGGCGGCGGATTGGGGTGCAGCGGGCGCCCTTTGGCGGCGCGCTTGCGCAGAATGCGCCCGTCTTTAGAAAGATCGCCGATCCACTCGCCATCGCGCGTGTAGACGCTGGTGCCCTCTGTGAAGCCGATATACTCGCCGCGCGTATCGAAGAGGCGCCCCTCAATCAAGGTAGCTTGCCAGTCGCCGCTGGTTGTGTAGATGAAAGTGGGTTTGGGCGGTTTCGTCGTCATAGGAGAATACCTTTCTACATGAGTGCTATGTGGCCATTATAGCATAAAGCTACTTTTCAGCGGCGCCCGCACTTCATCTTAGCAGATAATGAACACTCAGTTTTTTGGGTGTCAAATCATGCCCTAAGGCTGTATAATGTACACTAGTATAACTAATCAGGTGCGCAAAGCGCCATAGAGGACGGCAAGTGCATTGTGATTGACCCAAACCTGACCTATCTACTGCTTGTTTTAGGGCTGTGGGCGAGCGTTTTCGGGCTGTACGTTCCTGGCACAGGCTTCGTCGAGCTGCTGGCAGGTGTGGCAATGATCGGTGCGTTTCTGGCGCTGGCGGCGAATCCTGCCACTAACTGGCTGTTTGTGGTCTTGCTGGGCGCAGGCGTGCTGAGCTATATGCTGCTACCGCTCTATCGGCGAGAGTGGGCGCGCGCAGCGCTGCTGGGGCTTGTTGGGCAGGCGATAGGAGGGTTATTCCTGTTCGCAGATACGCTCACCTCGCCCGTCCTGATCGCGCTGACGGTAGGGATCTCGTTTGGGCTGTATCAGCTGGTGTTAGTGCCGTTCCATCGCAAGCAGATCAGTCAGCCCACTGTAGGCGAGGATGAGCTGTTGGAAGGTGCACAAGGCTACGTTGTCAAGGCGCTCGAACCCGTCGGCACGGTCAACGTCAACAGCGAACTGTGGACGGCTTACAGCAACGAAGCGCTGCCGAGCGGTACCCCTGTACGCGTCGTCTCTAAAGAGGGTTTGCGCCTGTTTGTAGAGCGCACTAAGCCGAAGCACAAGCCACGCCTAGCCGAAGTTACCGACGAATCGCCACCTGATGAGCCGCTTCAGACGTTGCAAGAGAAAGATGAGTCGCTCCGCTAGCTTGGGAGGAGAACAAAGATGAACGAAGTATCCGTTATTGTCGTCGTATTTGTGTTCTTGACGCTGCTGGGCATAGTTTTGCGCTCAGTGCGCATCGTATCCGAGTTCGAGCGCTTAGTGATCCTCTCGCTGGGGCGCTTCGTGGGTGTGCGCGGGCCTGGCATTGTGCTGGTGCTGCCTTGGGAAAGCGCTACCCGCGTGGATTTGCGTGAGCGCTTCCTAGAGATTCCGCGCCAGACGGCCATCACTAAGGATAACGCGCCAATTTCGATCGACTTCCTGGTCTACTATCGCGTGATCAACCCGCAGCGCGCGGTCTTGCAGGTGGACAATGTGGTGAGTGCCTCGCTGAACATTGCAACGACTACGCTGCGCGCCGTGATCGGCGATATCACGCTGGACGATGTGCTGGCGAAGCGTGAAGAGATCAACGACAAGCTGCGCGTCAAGCTGGATGAGATCACTGAGCGTTGGGGCTTGAAGGTCACCAGCGTAGAAATCCGTGAGATCGAGCCACCGCGCGATGTGCAAGAAGCCATGAACCGCCAGATGACGGCTGAGCGCACCCGCCGTGCAATGGTGACGCAAGCCAGCGGCGAGCGCGAGTCAGCAGTGATGGTGGCAGAAGGTGAAAAACAGGCTGAAATTCTGAAGGCGGAAGGCGAGAAGCAGGCAGCCATCCTGAAGGCGCAAGGCGAGCGCGAAGCGCAGATGCTGCGCGCTGAGGGCTTCGCTATGGCGCTGCACGCCATCTACCAGCAGGCGCAAAACGTGGATGCTAACACAATGGCACTGCAATACATGGAAGTGCTCAAGGCGCTTGGCGCCGGCGAGGCAACCAAGTTCGTCCTGCCCTTAGAGCTGACGACGCTGGCGCAGCAACTCCTCAGCACGATGGCGAGCAGCACTCACAGGGCGGCGGTCAGCAATACACCGCCCGTCTCTGAAGTGCGCCGCATCATCACGGAACAGTGAGATAAAACGCCCGTGCGCTGAGTCGGACACTCAGCGCACGCATTCCACAGGCTGAGGCTAGTCGGGGATCTCTTCAGGATCGGGTACCACGCCACCGTCCAGCACTTCGGAATTCATCAGCTGTGCTGTTTGCGACTCAAGTAGGTAGTCACGCCAGGCGAACGAGCCGCCGCGCGTGAACAAGACGCGGTCGCCACTGGGAGCATCAAGGCGCTCATCGGCTGCCAGCAAGGCCC
Organism: Aggregatilineales bacterium; assembly: GCA_046719055.1. Classification (GTDB taxonomy): domain Bacteria; phylum Chloroflexota; class Anaerolineae; order Aggregatilineales; family UBA2796; genus CP2-2F. The sequence goes on from JBDNDQ010000031.1 coordinate 20,809, forward strand.
CGGCAGCCCGTAGTGCCGGAAACAGGCGGTACAGATACTGTGTCGCATCATAGGCGACAATCGGTTGCGACTTGCTGCCGCTGAGTAGCACATGCGCCACAGAGCGGACGATTAAGTCATGGTCGGTATCATAGTTGACGCGGATCAGCATGTCTACATTATCATCGACCTGGAAATCTAGCGTGCCATTCCGCCATACATCGATGATGGGCAGATCAGCTAGTAGATGTGGCAAGCTAGAGAGGTTATCGATGAAGAAGACAGCATGCCGAGTTGGATCGCGGTGTTTCAGAAGCGCGGCGTCGCGGTCGGCGCTGCGCCAACCAGAGAGAAATGTGAGCATAGCTAGGCTACCATCTCGTGCTTAATCGGACGATCTTTGCAAAAGCTACCTCGTAAAAGCTGCTTGGCTGCCCAAACTGTATTTCACTCACACTATAAGTTTTACACGAAAACGTATTCAGTTACCTCACCAGCTCGTCAAAAAAACATAAAAGATCGATCAGCAGTCCAGATGGCTGCATAGGGCTGAATGTACCATCAATCTTTGGGAGCGGCAAGCATGCGAAGCCTACGCTTGCCTAGCGCTGGGCTTGCTTGACACATCTGTCGGATCAAGGTTAGAATGCGCCTAAAGTCGGTTAGGGCTCACTGGGAGCGTCTGCCAAAGATCGCCCGCTGATTGGTTATGTGAAGTGTAGGTGTTGCGATGTCTGACCCGATGGAACACTCGCCTGAGCGCTGGCGCAGGGCTGGTTGGTTGCCACCTGATGATCCGTCTGTGGGCGAGGCTGCACGCCGCCGCCAAGCCGAGCGCGCTGCCTCACCACCTATTTTGCCGCCAATGGACGCCCAGCCTGAGCGTCAGGGCGGCTGGTTTGTGCCACGTGAGGCCATAGAACGCGCTTCGGCGCTTATTCAGCAGATAGAAGCAGCCAACGCTGGGCAAGCTGAGGTGAATAGTACGCCGGCTCGCGATCTGCCGCCGAATGCTGCCCTTGCCACTGAGGCGGATTATTCGCTCTACGTGCCAGGACGCGGCTTCTCGCAAGTTTCAGAGCCCCCCACCGAACCGACTATCGAGCCAGTTGCTGCAGCAACCTCGCAAGCGCCTGTTGAAGCAGCAGCCGACCTTCCCAAGGCACAAGCTGCTCCCGATGAGCCACAAGCCGAGCCATCAGCGGCTGAGGCGTTCTCCCTTACAGCTGAGCCCATTCAAGCGCCTAGCGAGGCTGATCCTGCCCAGCGCTTTCGCAAGGTGGAGCGCGAAGTTGGGATGCTGCGCCGCAAGTACAAGACTATCCGCCTGAGCCGTGCTGAAGCCAAAGAACTTCTGCGCAGCATGATGATCGAGCTGGACGGCGCATGGTGGATGGTCGGCTTTGAGACCGATGCTTGGTTCCGTTATGACGGCGAAAAGTGGGTTCAAGATACGCCACCAGGCCTGGTGCCGCGCTCTGGAGAGGTGTTAGTGCCTGATGCGCCTGATCAACTCCGCGCCCCGAAAGTTACCACTGGTGAGCAGAAAGTTGTAGCTGTGCCTGAACAATCTACCCAGACGCCCTCTGAGATGTCTGCGGGCTCTCGACCGGTCGAAAAGCCCGCCTCGCCCTTGCCCAAGCAACCATCTCTGGTGGACGAGCAAGGCACCGTTGTTGGTCGGTGGGCATCGCGCTTGGAGGCTGAGGCGAGTGGCTCCGGGCCGACAGTGCCCAATCGTCTGCTGGATGTGACTCAGCCGCACGTCGGCGCGGGCGTCACCATCCCGAATCCCGCTGTTTCCGGGCAGACTATCCCGGCAGGTTCGCCAGCGTCGCTGCAACAGCGCACCGCGACGGGTATACCTGCCCCTGTACCATCGATCAGTATACAACCCGACTACGGTATTCAGCCCAAGCTGCAAGATAGTCCAGAGCGACTAGGCGGTTTAATTATCCGCTTTGCGTTGGTGGCGTTCTTCGCCACGCTGAGTGGTCTGCTGCTGGTTGTGATCGGCACGATCATCTTCTATATGAACATCATCGGGCGCTACGAAGGGCGCATCGCTGCGCTTGGGCAGGCGATCGATGCTGAATCGCAATCCGTACAGATTTTCGATGCTTCTGGGCGGCTGATCCATCAGATGAACGACCCCAACTTGGGCGCGCGGCTGTACGTCACGCTGGGCGAGATTTCACCCTACATGATCCATGCAACGGTCGCGACTGAGGACAAGCGCTTTTACGAGAATCCCGGCTTCGATCTGATCGCGATGTTCCGCGCCATCTTGCAGAACTTCGCCAGCGGCGAGACGATCAGCGGCGCTAGCTCGATCACACAGCAGCTGGCGCGCGCCAAAGTGCTAGACGCCGGCGCTGCACTCGATCGCTCAGTTGGGCGCAAGATCGATGAGGTGATCGTTGCCTCTGAGATTTACCGCCGCTACAGCAAGAGCCAGATTCTCGAGTTCTACTTGAACACTGTCTATTATGGCAACCTTGCCTACGGCGTGGAGGCCGCCGCCCAGACCTACTTCAGGAAGCCGGCTAGGGACTTGAATCTTGCCGAAGCTTCTTTCCTGGCAGGTTTAGTACAGGCACCTGCCACTTATGACCCGGCTATCCGCCCACCACAAGGGCAAGACCCCGCCTGGCTCGTTCGTATGCGCGAGGTGCAGCGGCTAATGGCAGAGGCAGGCTGCATCCGTATGGAGCACCCGCCCTATAATGCTGCTCCCTTCTGCATCACACAAAATCCGACCGATCAGAGCCCAAACGCTGTTGCCTCGTCCATCTCGGGCAATGTGGCGCAGACTGCTCTCGTCATCGCCAACATGTTCGCCTTCCGCCCCACCTATGGCGAGATGACCTATCCGCACTTCGTGGTCTATGTGCGCCAGCTGCTGGAAGCCCAGTTCGGGCAGGATGCGCTCTACACGTCGGGCTTCAGCGTCTACACGACGATCGACCCGCGCATCCAGGATGCCGCTCAAGCTGCCCTCAGCCGCCAAATCGCCGCACTGGCTAGGCAGAACGTGCGCAATGGCGCGTTGTTGGCTGTACGCCCAAGCGATGGGGCCATCCTGGCGATGGTGGGCAGCGCAGATTTCAACAACGCTGAGATCGACGGGCAAGTCAATGTGACGCTCTCGCCACGCCAGCCCGGTTCCGCGCTCAAGCCCTTCATCTACCTGACAGCGATGGAGCGCGATGCCCAAAACCGCTACTGGACCCCTGCTACAGTCATCTGGGACGTACAGACTTGTTTCGGTACGCAGGCGCAGCCATACTGCCCGCGCAACTACGATAACACTTTCCATGGGCCGCAATCTATGCGCTCAGCGCTGGCCAACTCGTACAATGTGCCAGCTGTCAAGGCACTAGCCTACACAGGTATCGAGCGTTTCAGGGCGCTAGCGGCGCGCGTCGGCATCAATTTCCCGCTCACCCAGCCTGAGCAAGCCGGCCTAGCAGCGGCGCTGGGTGCTGCTGAAGTGACCATGCTCGATCTGGTGCGCGGCTACAGCGTGCTCGCCAACAACGGCAGCGCCGTACCGCTCCACGCCATCAGCCGCATCACGCGCAAGCGCGGCGGCGTAGAGGAGGTCGTCTTCCAGTACACACCCCCAACGCCCACGCAGGTGGTCGAGCCAGGCTTGGCATACCTGATCACCCACATCCTGTCCGATAACGCAGCCCGCACGCCCGCCTTCGGCGCCAATAGCCCGCTGCTGCTGCGCAACGGGCATACTGCCGCCGTCAAAACGGGCACGACCGATAACAACCGCGATAACTGGACGGTTGGCTATACGCCGCAGGTTGTAGTTGGTGTGTGGGTTGGCAACACGCGCGGCGAGCCGATGATCGGCACGAGCGGCATCGTTGGCGCAGCGCCAATTTGGAATGAGGTGATGACAGCGATCCTCGCCAATGTGCCGCCACAGGGCTTCCCGACGCCGCCCAGTGTCGGCGAGACAATTGTATGCGCCGATTTCGGCACGCAGGACTTTGAGGGCTGCGTCACGCGGCGCCCGGAGCTAGTCTTTGCACCGAATCCGCCGCCACCCCCCGACTCGATCTTCCGCGTTTTGCGTGTGGATAGCTTCTCCAACCTGATCGCTAACGAATTCTGCCCGGAGTATATCGAAGATAGGCTCTTCCTGAACATTGACGATCCGAGCGCCTTTGCATGGCTGAACAACACGCCAGCTGGTCAGGCATGGGCGCGGCAGCGTAACTTGCAGCTGCCGCTGGCGCCGCCCCCGACCGAAGCCTGCCGACCTGGCATGGAGCGGCCGAACGTCAGCCTGGCTAGCCCGCTGCCGCAGAGCATCGTGAATGGCGTGGTGCAGTTCGTCGGCACAATCAGTATGCCTAACTTTGCGCGCTACGAGATTGAGCTGGGGGTTGGGCACTCGCCGCAGGGCTTCACGCGTATCGACGGCCCGTACAATCAGCTGCCCAGCATGCCGAACACCATTCTAGGCGGCTGGGATTCGCGCAGCCGCCCTGACGGCCCGTACACGCTGCGCTTGGTCGTGCTCGATCAGCAAGGGCGCCGTCTCGAGGCGAGTGTGCCGGTCTTCGTACAAAATGCGGCCATACAGCCAACTGCGCCGCCATTTTTCGTCACACAGCCGCCTTTCTTCGTAACGGAGACGCCCAGCTTATTCCCGACCAGCACGCCAGAGTTCATCTTCCCACCGACGTCAACGCCGCAGCCGATTGATAACATTCCGCCGCCATTCACGCCCGATGCGCCGCCGACGCCAACGCCACCCATCTCAATCTTCCCACCCACACAAGCGCCCTAACCTACACAGCGCCTGCACCGAAGTGCAGGCGCTCTTTATGCAGTTGCCCAAGTCCTTTGCGCTGCTCTGCAAGCTTTGCTAAACTTGGTAGTGCTTTTCCAAAAGGAAAATTGAACAAGGAGCGTTAGCGATGAACTTTCGTGGCACAAAGTTTGTGATGGTAGTGCTAGTTGCCTGCCTGGCAGTGGCAATGGCGCTGCCCAATGCAGCTGATGCCCAAGAGGGCGGTCTGTTGGCACGCGTGCGTCAACGCGGCAACTTGATCTGTGGCGTAAATGGCAGCCTAGCCGGCTTCGGCTTGATCACGCCCGATGGCACGGTCAGCGGCTTTGACGTCGATTTCTGCCGCGCCATAGCAGCCGCCATCTTCGGCGATCCAAACAAGGTCGAGTTCAAACCAATCAGCGCTGCTGACCGCTTCCCAGCCATCCAAGCTGAGCAGATCGACGTGCTGATCCGCAACACGACCATCACCCTCGAGCGGGATACCCGTCAGGGCGCTGACTTCGGCCCAGTCATTTTCTACGATGGCCAGACTTTCCTAGTGCGCCGTGCCGATAACCTCAGCACTATCAAAGACCTTGACGGCGCGACTATCTGCGTGATCAAGGGCACCACGACTGAGGCGAACCTCTCAGATATCATCTCAGCAAGTGGCATCAATGCTACCGTCACGCCCTATGATGACGTCAACCTAGTCTTTGAGGCATTCATTGCCGGCAGCTGCCAAGCCGTGACCTCAGACCGCTCACAGCTAGCTTCGCGCCAGGCCACTTCCCCGCAGGGTAGTGAGTGGGTGCTCTTCGATGAGAATTTCTCCAGGGAGCCGTTGGCGCCAGTCTACAAGGGGGGCGATGTTCAGTGGGGCGACCTAGTGCGCTGGGTGACCTTCGCTACGATGATTGCCGAGGAGTACGGCTTGACCAGCGAGAACGTTGAGATGATGGCAGCTGATCCCAAACTTGCACCCGAGGCGAAGCGTCTGTTGGGCGTGGAAGGCGAGCTGCACACGTTCTTGGGCCTGGATAAGGATTGGGCGATCAATGTGATCAAAGCGGTGGGCAACTACGCTGAAATCTACGAGCGAAACTTGGGCGCACTCGGCGTGGAACGCGGCCCGAACAAGCTCTGGACGGATGGTGGCTTGCTCTACGCGCCGCCTTACCGCTAAACAGCACACAGGCGGAGCTTAAGCTCCGCCTGTTTCATTGGAGATAAACTTTGTTGGCACACAGGCTTTGCTGCGCTAGAGGCTAGCAGACACCTCACGGATTGCCATCGCGGCTGCTTCGCCGCTCTCGGCAGCTAAATGCACCCTGCCGCCGCGCAGATAGTCGCCGGCGAACCACAGACCTTGTAACACACCGTTCAGCTGGCCCGGCTCGATCAGCGCATCTGGCTGCGAGTAGCGCCAACGCTGAATATCCGCCCAGTCAAAGTCAACTAGGCGTTCGCCCAAGAGATTGGAAATGTGCATGGCCACCTCGTTGACGAGAGTATCGTTTTCGTCGTCCCAGCGTTCAAGGCTGTAAGAGCCACCCATCTGCGCTACAAGGACAGAGTGCCCGCGCTGGACATGACCAACTTTATCGTGTTCGTAGGCAAGCCATGCCAATGGGTCGCGCTTATCGCTGTTGACCAGCGCATAAAATGGGCGTGGTGCCAAGTTGCGCTCATAACCTAGCACAATCGAGAGACAACGCCGGTACACAGCCATCTGCAGCGCCGTTTGCAAGGTGACCTTTTCAGCGTGCGGTAAGTCGCTTGCCTCCAGCAGATCGGCAGCCTGGCCAGCCGGGATAGCTAGCAGGACATGCTCGTACTCGCCCAGCAGACTATTTTCAGTATCGTAGAGCGCGTAACGGCGATCGGCGCGCAGCTGTAGCTTGCCAACGCGCACACGTAGATGCACGCTAAAGCGTCCTGCATTCGCCAGCAGCTTGCCTAACGTCGAGACGCCGTGCCGATACGACCATTTGGGCGCAGCATTTTGTTCAGGATCACCTTCGTGGATAACATGATCGGCATCAAACGTCCAGACCGGGCGCCCGATATCTGAGAGATCGGCTGCACTAAGCTCCTGCAGCATCAAGCGCGGCAAGGCACTCCCCTCGGCTTTCAAGTATTGCGCACCGTGATCGACGTAAATGCGGCCGCCCAGGCGGTCATACCAGCGCGTGGCAGCGCGCCCGCCCAAGCCACGGCTCTTCTCGTAAACAACCACCGACTCGCCTAGACGATAAGCAGCTGTCAGGCCTGCAATGCCAGCTCCCACTACGGCAATCGTCATGAAAATTTCCACATCCCCTCAGAATCTGTTGTACACTAGATTGTAAAGGTCTACCATGCATCAGCCAAGCCTGAGTAAGGCGTGTGTTATATGTCTGACTCTAAATGCCCAAACTGCCAAACACCCTATCGCAGCGGGGAGATGGTCTGCCATAAGTGTGGCATGATCCTTTTCGACCCTCGCACAAGCACTGTCCATATGCGTATCAACCCAGAGCTGATCCGTCTACGCCGACGCCCTGGCGATACTCACGAACTGCTCACGCTCGGTGAGAACACCCTGCAAATTCAGATTCGTGGGCTGAGCGAACGCATTATTTTTGAAGAAGGTACATCGGTGGTACTAGGGCGCATAGACTTGAACAGCCCAGATATGGCGCGCTTCGATCTCACACGCTTTGGTGGGCATGAGCGCGGCGTCTCCCGTGAGCACTGTGTGATCAGCTACCGCAATGGCCAATTCTTCGTCACCGACCTCAACAGCGCCAATGGCACATTTGTCAATCGCGGGCGCCTGCAGCCCAACCAGGCTTGCTTGCTTAGCGATGGCGATGAGCTCACACTTGGCAAACTAACCATGACCGTCCGCTTTAGCTCCGTAGAAGAAAGCTCGGCATAGCATGGGAGCGGCTTAGGCTGCCTCACCCTAGCGCCGCCAAATTTCAAGGATGGCCTCTGAGACGCTGTAGGGCGAGAGACCTGTTGTATTGATGTGATGTGGCACGGCGCGATAGGACTCGGCACGCGCTGCCAAGAGCGCCTGAATGTGAGCAGTCAAATCGCCGTTGGGCGGATCCGCCAGAAGCGGCCGATCGGTCTTGCCTGCCAAGCGGCGCGCCAGATGCTCAGCGGGCAAGTCGAGACAGATCAGGCAGCCAGCGCGCATCAGCTGTTGGCGATTCGCAGCATCCAGCACCATACCGCCGCCCGTGGCGATCACGTAGCCGCGCCAACTTGCTGCGATCTGGTTGCATAGCTCGCGCTCCATCGCTCGGAAAGCCGCCTCACCATCTTCAGCGAAGATGGCGCTGACAGGCTTGCCACAGCGTTCCTCAATCACCTGATCGGTATCAGCAAACTGCCAGCCCAGCCGCGCCGCCACCAGCTTCCCGACGGTCGTCTTGCCTGTTCCCATGAAGCCACACAAAATGATGTTGCGCGCCTTCGCCATAGATGCTTTTCATCCGCTATGATAGTTTGTAGAGATTGTAATCAAACTTTGGCACTAAATGGAGTCTGCAAAGTGCCTGAACCGTTAGACCTTCCCGCCGCGCTGAGACTCGCCGAGAGCGCAGCTCGGCGCGCCGCCGAGCTGCTGCTCACCTACTTCCGCGGCCCAAGGCTGAAAGTACGGCACAAAAACACCACCGACCTCGTCACTGAGGCAGATCAGCGCTCGGAGGCGCTCATCGCTGAGATATTGCTCAACGCTTATCCCGATCACACGCTGATCGGCGAGGAAAGCGGCGGACAAGGCAGGGCTGAGGCGCCCTATCGCTGGCACGTCGATCCGCTCGATGGCACGACCAATTTTGCGCACGGCATCCCCTATTTCGCAGTGAGCATCGCTCTGAGCGATGCGAAGAACATGCCGTTGGTCGGCGTGGTCTACGATCCGATCCATGCGGAGTGCTTCAGGGCGCTGCGCGGCGGTGGTGCCTGGCTAGGGCGCAAGAAGCTGCGCGTCAGCAAGACGCGCAAGCTCGCTGATGCGTTGTTAGCCTCAGGTTTCCCGCGCGATAAGCGCGTTAACCCCGATAACAACACAGAGGAGTGGGCTTGCTTCGTGCCGCGCACGCAGTCAGTGCGGCGGCTCGGCTCAGCTGCGCTGGAGCTGTGTTACGTGGCGGCTGGCCGTCTGGATGGCTACTGGGAAGCACGCACGAACACTTGGGATATCCTGGCGGGCTTGTTGATGGTCGAGGAGGGCGGCGGCAAGCTGAGCAACTATCGCGGCAGGCAGGCAGGCGTGTATGACGGCGTGCAGGTCGTCGCCAGCAACGGACGCATCCACGAGCAGATGCTAGAGGTGCTCATTCTAGGCGCTGCGGCGCCTCGCCCAGGCGCCTAGTCCTGATTACCTAGCAAGCGATGGATTTTGAGCGAGAGATGGACGGCTAGACGCACATCGGTCTGATTCAGATCGAGATTCAGGATCTCTTGAATGCGGTTCATGCGGTAGAAGAGCGTGTTGCGATGCACGCTGAGTTTCTCAGCAGTCTGCGTGGCGTTGCCGTGTGACTCAAAAAACGCCTCGAGCGTCTGAAGCAGATCGGCGCGTTGGCGTTCATCGTGGCTGAGCAGGTTACCGATCATCTTGTCGCGCAGGGCGAGCAGGTCGTTGCGCAAGTCCGGGCGGGCTAGGAGGGTATAAATGCCCAGATCGGCGGCGTAAAGCGGCTGCTCAGCGCGCAGACGGCGCGCAATCTGCGCGGCGTGCGCCGCATCGCGGTAGCTGACAATCCAATCAGCCAGCCGCTCTGCCACACTGCCGATGCCAATGGCAAGCCGCGCGTACCGATGCTCACGGACAGCGGCATCGATTACAGCGCTGGTGAAAGCACGTGCCTGAGCTACCAGCGTGCCCGCGCTGCGCGGATCGGCAGCCAGGAACAGGCGCAGCTCTTCCTCACGTACATAGACGAGCGCCTGCGCATTTCGATTTTGCAGAACCGTATTGACCAGCGTCTCCAAACGGCGGATAGAAGGATGCTGTTCGCCTTGCCAGGCCATGACGATTGCCACATGCGGCGCGCTCATGTCGTGGCGGAAGCGGTCACCTTCGGCTAGCGCCTCTGCTTCTGTGAACGTGCCGATCAGCAAGTTGTGCAGAAAATCGCCACGCAGACGCTTTTCTGCATCGCTGATCGTCTTTTGGCGCGCCATCTCGAGCGCACAGATTGTGGCGCCGTGTTGCAGCACAAGCCGATCGAGCTCAGTGAAAGGTGTGTGGCGCGTTACTGCTGAGAGGTAGCCGCGCCCGACGCCCTGTGCCACGATGGGCGTGATAAGACGGCTGAGGCCGTCGTTGCGCAGCGTCTGTGAGTAGCTAATGGCAGTGTGTCGCGGCAGGCGGTGCCGATCGCTGAGCGCCTGCGGCAGCTTGTTGCGGTCTTTGAGCAGGCTCAGCACGCTATCCCAATCGCTGGCGAGCTCAGGCACAGCTAGGCACGCCTGAATGCGCAGATGTTTATCCTGTACCACAATGCCTTTACGCAAGAAGTTACTCAGCGCCTGCACAATGCCTTCCAGGCCGACGTTAGCTGTGGCGATCTCGATCAACTGCTCGTAAATTTGCGCGCTGCGCCGCTCAAAATGGCCTTGGCGGTCTATCAGCAAGCCGACGATTAGCCGTTCGATATCGCGCAGACGGCTGCCCTGCGGCAAGGCGATCACGGGCAGGTTTTCTGCCTCCGCCAGTGCGATCAAGAGCGGGTCGACAGGCGTCAGCAGCGCTAGCGCTGCTACATTAGCGCGCCGACAAGCCGCGATGAGCTCGCTTGGCTCACAGGGTTGCTTAGTCGGCGCGACGAGGAGCAGCTCATCGCCCTCAAGATAGGGCAATGGCGCATCGCCACTGACTGTGAGTGCCCAGCGCACAGGGCGCTCGAGCGCATTATGGGCAGCTAGCACTTGGGCGTTCAGCGGCAGGGCAAGCCTGCAAATCTCAGCAACGGTTAGAAGTGCAGCTTCTGCGACCATTCAAGCGACTCGTCTTCAACTCAACTTGTGCAAGGTGCCCACCATTGTAGCGCGATTAGCGCTAGTGTGCTTGAAGACAAGCGCCGCTGGCCAAAAAAACGCTCCCCCGCACTGCGCAGAAGCACAGTGGGGGGATTATAAGCCTCACATCAGCTGAAGCTCACGGCCTAACCGTGAACAGGCTGCCTGCGCCACGCCCGAAGACCTCTGGGAAGTAGAATTCGTTGCCGTGCGGCGGGATGACCCGATAGGTGCCCGCCGACGTCGCCTGAATCTGGTAGACGTAGCGATAGCTGCCGCGTGGCAAGTAGCTGGCAGAGAGCACGACGCGATCCGTGCGCAGCTGCGTGTGGCTGAAGTACCACCAGCCCCACATAAAGCGGTAGGGCGCCTCGTCGGGCATCAGCTCTGGTCGCTGACCGATTTGCGCCGTCGTCTGCAGCGAGCGGTCGATCGCCTCAGTACCCGCTGGGATGGGATCGTTGATGACGATGTAGTACAGGTCATGTGCTGCCGTGATCTCGAGCGCCACCGTGATCACATCGCCCACTCTCGCCTCAGTGATCGGCTTGCCGTCAGCATCGTAGTAGGTGCGCACGAGGCGGATGCCGCGATCAGTCGGCTGAATTGCTTCAACAGGCTGCCTGACATCTAGCGTTGCTGTGTAGTAGAACGCGCCCTCGCCCGCCGCGCGCTGGAAGGTCAGGCGATTGACTTGATCGCGCTGCAGCGCTTCGACCGCGATCGCCAGCGTCTCGGTCTGCTTGAGCGTCTCAGCCTTGCCGACGCCCTCGAAGCGCTGCTCGCCATTCAGGCTGACCGTGTAGGTATAATCTGCCTTCAGCTCGCCGCTGGCTATCATCCAGCTAGTCAGCGCTAGCACAGCCCACGCCGATTCTTGCGTCGTCTCCCATGCGTCGGCGCGGCGCGCCACCATCAGCCAACGGATGATGTTCGGGATCAGCGCGCTCTCAGGCGTGAAGGTGACCAGGGTCTGCAACAGGATCGCCGTCGTGCGCGTATCGCTACTCCAGTTCCACCAATCCCGATATCGCTCTTCCCAGTGGATGCCTGTTGCACTGACGATCGCTGCCGATTGGATATCGCTCAGCAGCGCCTCGATTCGAGCCTGGAAGCCAGGCGCACTCCGCGAGAGACCGTACGCCTGCGCCAGGAAGCCACGCGCATAGAGCGCGAGCTTCTCGCGCCAGGTGAAGAGCGACTCCAGCGCCTGCACATTCAGGTTGCCAGAGCGCGCCAGCACATACAGCACGAAGGCGCTGCGGTTCAGCTCCCACTCGGGCGTCTGTTGAGAGATGTTCGGTAGGCGCGCCTGCAGGAATGCGATAGCGCGGTTGATCATCTCGGCTGGCACGTTCAGGTCTGCCTCACGCGCCTCGATCAAGCCGAGTAGCGCATAGGCGGTCACCAGCGTGCTAGCTTCTTCGTTGTAGTACCAGCCCCAGCCGCCGTCAGGCTTCTGCTCGCGGCTGAGTTTATCTAGTGCCTGGCGCAGCGCCTTTTCAAGGTCGGCGCGCAGCTTTTCATCAGCCAGGCCAAGCCGCTGCAAAGTCCGATAGGTCACGGCATTCGGCAAGAAGCGCGAGACGACCTGCTCAAGGCAATCGTGTGGGAAATTCTCAAGGGCGCGCAACGTATCGAGTGCTGCAGCTGCCAGAGATGGGCTTAGGCGCACGGTCAGTGTGCCTGTGGGCGCCAGCGTCGCGCTTGGCACCAGGATACCCTCTGTGCGGCTGCCCGGCTGGCGCAGCATCCCTGCTGTCGCATTGAAATCGGGCGCTAGGTAGTTATAGACAGGCAGTAGACGCTCATCGCCTATGCCGACACTCGGCTTGCTGGCATCGCCGAACGGCCCGCTGACTGCGCTGAATGTCAGGTCGACTGCTGTAACGTCGTTCACTACGGCTAGCCACGTCACACGGACACGCCCATTAGCGGGCACAGTCAGGGCTTGCTGCGGCTCAGCACGCAGCGTGACGCCTTCGGCGATCAGCCTGACAGTCGTCTCTAGGTCTCGATCAGTATTGTTGTTCACCACAACCGCCAATTCCGCCTCATCGCCGACCACAAAGAAGCGCGGTGTGGCAGGACGCACTAAGAGCGGCTTAGTCGAGAGGATATCCAGCGTGGCATCGCCGACGAAGGTCTGGGCAGAGATAGCGCGCACATCCAGCCGCCAGGTGGTCAGGTTATCGGGCAGAGTCAAGGTGGCGCGGGCTGTGCCATCGGGGGCTGTGATCAGGCTTGGCAGCCATAGTGGTGTATCGATGAAGTTCGTGCGCACATCGGGCTGCGCTGCATCGGCTTTGGCAGCATCACCCTCTGGCAGCGCCTCAGCCGCGCCGGGCGGCGCAGCTGCAGGTGGCTCGCCGACGCCGCCACGCATCATCATCATCTCAGCCTGAGCGCCCAGATCGCCCTGCGGCACGATACCGTCGATCAGGCGGTTGAGCGCTGCAATTGTGATGACAGATAGGCCGCGCGAGCTCCAGAAGGCGGCGAAGATTGGTAGGCTGTTGGGCGCGCCGACGCTAAGCGTGGCAAGGTCAGTCAGGGCGACACCCAGCTCGGCTTGTACAGGCTGACCGCGCAGATCGGTCACTTTGAAGTCAAAGCTGATGGTCTTGTTCGGCTCTGCGAGCGTCTCCGAGGGCGTGGCCGAGATCTTGAGCTGTTGTTGTACAGCCACGCTCAAGTTGAGCAAGCCATAGCGCACGGCCGGCACCAATTCACCTGCTGTGCCGCTCGGGCGCAACAGCACAACCGAGATATACACGTTCGGCGCATGAATCACCTGGATCGGCAGTTCGTAGGCGTAGCTGCCCTCGAAAGTGAGGGTCGTATGTTGCAGGATATCAGCGCGCTCAACCGCAATTAGGGCAGTGACGGGCTCCTCAAAGGGCGAAGTGATCAGGATGCGCGCCGTCTCGCCAGGCTGGTAGGTATCTTTACGGTCTGCGATCAGCTGGAGCCGTTGATCGTCAGGCTGCCACCGAATGACGTCCTTCCCCTGCACCCATACCGTGAAGCGGCTGCTAGCGATTCGTTCGCGCGGATCGCGGGTCTCAGCGCTGATCTCGAACAGGCCGCCGCGCTCGGGCGTGAACTCAAAGGTCGCCTTGCCTTCGGCATCCGTGACCAGGCGCGCCTCTGTGACGAGTATGCGCTGCTGCGTCCACTCGAGGGTGCTGGGATTCTGGCGCCATGCAATTTCAGTGACCCTGACCGTGACCGTCTGATTGGGCACGGGCGCGCCATCCCAATCCGTTGTGATGCTCTCAATGCGCTGCGGGCGCCCCGCTGTGCCAACGTATCCCTCCGGCTCCAGGCCGATCAGCACTGTGGCAGGGAAGACAGTTACACTAGTCCGCCCGCTAATGCTCTGGTTTGAGATATCGGTGACGGTGGCCTCGATGGTGAACTGTTGGGTGATCTTGTGTTCGCCGAGATCGGCGGGGAAGCGAATCTCCAGTCTACCTAGCGGATCGAGCGTGCCTCGCCCTTGAGCGACCACGCGCTGGTAGGCGCCGCGCCCCCCGACGAACTCATCGCCGAAGATCAAGCGCGGATTGCGCTGGATGCCGAAAAAGCCGGCGTCAGCCACAACTTTCCATTCCACCGCCGCGCCGCCCACGCCGCCACCGAACAGGAATTTTGCCTCGATGGTTGCTGTGATCAGATCGCTATCGGCGTAGCGCTTTTCCGCCGCGCTGACTGTTGTGAGGAACTCGGGCGGGCGGAACTCGGCAACGCTGAAGCTGAGGTAGCCGCCATCAGCGCCAAACTGCGTTCGGACGCTATAGCCGCCGAGCATCGCATCTTGGGGCAGGTCGTACTGGGCACTAAACGCCCCGTACTCGTTCAGCATCAGCGCTTGGCTGTAGACCTCACGCCCGCTCGGATCGAAGATGGTGAGCTGAATTGGCCTGTTTTGCGGCACGGCGAAGGTCACGTCGTCTTGAAAACGCACGATTCCGCGCAAGTAGACCGGGCGACCAGGCCGATAGATCGGCTGATCGGTGTACAGATAGGTGACCGTCTTGACTGGCTGAAGGTCTAGCGGTGCATCGAAGGCGTACGGCTCGAAACTGCTATCGCGCCAGTTGGTCTGCGCGATGCCGAAGACACCTTCGCCTTCGAGGATCAACCAGTAGCCCTGATAGCTGTCAGGTGCGCTTGGCAGGTCGAATCTTGTGTTGCCTTGAGCGTCAGTGCGCGCTGCAGCGACTCGGCGCCCAAGATGATACAGGCTAATCGGTTGATCGACGAGCGGCGCGCCCGTCGCGAGGTCGTGCGCCCAGACGTACAGCGCTTTCGGCGTTTGCTTGACGGTCAGATTCGCTGTAACAACCGCCAGCACATGCCTACGCGGCTCTTGGGGGATCAGAAGGCGGCGGAACTCTGGCGCGAATAGCTCGATATAGTAGAGCCCTGCCGGCAGCTTGCCGCCATCTTCAACCAGCTGTATGTCCGTGCGCACGAAACGATTGCGCACCGCCTCAATCGGCTGAGTCCATTGGCGCAGCAGGCGCGACGGACGGTAATTACGCAGATTCGGGTAATATGTATCGCTGCTGAGCACAATCAGCTCGTCTGACGTCAGTTTCCCTAACTGCAACTCGAGCGCGCTCAGGTTCAGTGTGACGGCAGGGAAGCCGGTCTGCGGGCGGTAAGCGCTGGTCAGGCTGATCCAATCGCGGAAGGGTAGGCTCAGCTGGGGATCAGTCGGCGCTGTGCGGAAGCGTAATACAAATGGCTGGCTGACCGTGTTGCCATAGATATCTGCCACGCCTGCTGCAACAGTGATGGTATAGTCCGTCTCTGGAAGGGGCGGGAAATTAAGGTAGAGTGTGTTGCCGCTCACGCTCAAGCTGAGTTCGTCGGGCTTTGGCTCAACGCTGACGCGCTCAGCGAAGCTTTGCTGATCCATCAGCGTGCTGTAGACGATGCTGACTCCGCGATAGAGCGGCACGTCGCGTGCGCCATCGGTCGGATTGGTGCTCACAACGCGGGGCAGGGGCAACGTACGGAAGGTGAAAGTCTGCGGATTACTGAGGATCGCCTCACCGTTAGCGCTCCGCGCTGCCGCGCTGATACTGGCCTGGTAAAGCGTCTCTAAAGCGAGCGGCGAGGCAGGTTTGAAGCGCAGCAACGTGCCATCCATCTCTAGGGTCAGCACGCCGACGACGTCCGCACCGTTGGCTGTGTTGCGCAGCGTGAAAGCCTCGCGCAGGCTGTTTTCGTCCATTGCCTGATTGAAGCGGACGGCGACCTCGCTCTCGAGGCGGACTTGGTCACCCTCTGGCGAGACGCTCAAAATTTGCGGCGCGATCGTGCGAAACTGCCATGTGTAGGGCGCGCTGAGCGTGCTGCCATCCACATCAGATAGGTCGGCGCTGATGGTAGCTGTGTAGAGTGTGCCGCCGGCTAAGCCATTCTTCGGCGTGAATTGATAGATCGCCGTGCCGATCCACTCACCGCTGCCCTCTAATGGTGGCGTGAAGCTGAGC
The DNA here is from genome assembly GCA_046719055.1 of Aggregatilineales bacterium. Taxonomy (GTDB): domain Bacteria; phylum Chloroflexota; class Anaerolineae; order Aggregatilineales; family UBA2796; genus CP2-2F. The sequence goes on from JBDNDQ010000031.1 coordinate 37,123, forward strand.
GGCTGTGGCAGGTCGGCTTGGGCACCCGTGACCGCTAACGGCACGACAGGCCGGTCGAAGATGACTGTGATGGTGGCATTTGTGGCGATACTCTCGGCGTTTGGCGCGGGGATGACCTGATTGACGCTCAGGTTCGGCGCCACCTGGAAGTTCAAGCGGAAGCGCGTCTCAAGCGGCAGGCCCTGTGCTGAGCGCGCTGTTGTATCAAGCTGCACGAGATAAGCTGTGCCACGCGGCAGCGGCGCGGCAGGCACAAAGACAAGCGTCTGATCATCTGTCCAGCGGAGGGCGCCGTCCACAGGCGGATCGATCAGGAAAGCGGTCTCGACGCTGGTACGATCCATCGGCTGATCGAAGACGAGCTGTACTAAGCTAGTCGGCGGGGCGATCTCGCGCTGAGCGGGCATGCTAGCAAGGACGCGCGGCGCGCCGAGATCAGTTTGTGCGCTTGAGGTATTCATGCTGGTGAGTATCAAGCTAAGGATGAGCGCCGTCAAGAGCGCACGACGGGCAGTTCTGAGCAACGACATACGGAAATTCTCCCTGTGCAGGCAGATGCCTCGACCACATTCTAAGTTAGAGATGTAATGCGGATGAAAAAAGTTCCTGGATCGCTCAAAAGTCTGCCGCGTGATAGAATAGCGCTACTGCCGCAAGCTTTACGGAAGGATGCGCAGGTATGGCAGAGACAAGCACTCAAACGAAGGCGGGCAACAAGTATCCGCTAGTTGTCTATCGGCTTTTGGCGCGGCGCTACCGCCCAGTGGGCGTATTGTTGATTGCAATTGGTGCCTTAGCACAGCTACCGCGCTACATTCCAGAGCTGCGCTTCGCAGAAGCGATCCTGACTTATGAGCAGCTCTCGCTGATCGGCTTGGCAGCGCTGCTGGCTGGGCTGGGGTTGTTCATCACTGCGCTGCTGGAGGGGCGTTTAGCCTATGCACAATGTGAGCCCGACTACCTACTGATCAATACATCGAGCGGGCGCGTCGCCGTCGGTTATTTGCGCATCATCGAGACCAAGTTGGATATCCCCCACAACGTGCTAGAGACGAAAAAAGTGCGTGGGCGCGATCAGGTGCTGGTCAAGCAGCTCAGCAAGCTGCACAAAGAGCGCGTGATAGAAGTAGTCTTATCCGATTTTCCACTGCCCGAACGACAGTTGCGCAGGCGCTTAAATAGGTTTTTCTTCAGCGCCCGATCACAACACGGCTTAGTGCTGATTGTGCCGCGCCCCGAGTCCTTGAAGCTTGAGATCGACGCTGCCATCGCACGGGCGCGTGAGGCGCGCCGCCTGGCCGAGCAGGGCGAACGCGATCCGCTGGCAGCTTTCCGCCCGGCGCGCTCTTGATTGCGGAAGCACGGCATATGGCACGCCTGCGTCTGCCCAGCCTGATAGATATCCATGTGCACCTGCGCGAGCCGGGCGGCGAACACAAAGAAGATTTCGAAAGCGGCACGCGCGCTGCGCTAGCGGGCGGCATCACAGCTGTTCTAGCGATGCCCAACACACAGCCGCCCCTGATCGACTCCGAAAGCCTCGCCCTGGCTGAGCGGGCCGCCCAGCAACGCGCCTGCTGCGATTATGGCATCTACTTGGGCGCGTGTGCGCAGAACATTGCCTTTGCCGCCGAGCTGGCGCCGCGCGTGTGCGGCTTGAAGTGCTATCTCAACGATACATTCGGCACCCTGCGCATCGATGCCGACGATCTGCGCACAGTGCGGGAGCACTTCGAGCGCTTTCCCAAAGATCGTCCGATCGTCTGTCACGCCGAAGGGCAGATGGCGGCAAGCGCGATCTTGTGCGCCCATTTGGCCAATCGGAGCGTGCATATCGCGCACGTCAGCCGAGCTGATGAGATCGCACTAATCCGACAGGCAAAAGAGCGCGGCATCGCCGTGACGTGTGAGGTCTGTCCGCAGCATCTGTTCCTCAGCCTGGCTGATGTGCCGCGCCTCGGCAGAGGGCGAGCTGAAGTACGCCCTCGCCTGGCAACGCCCGCCGATCAGGCTGCGCTGTGGGAGAACATGGCCTACATTGACTGCATCGCCACTGATCACGCGCCACATCTGCTGCGCGAGAAAGATAGCGACTCGCCGCCACCAGGCTTTCCGCTGCTAGAGGTCTCTTTTGCGCTGATGCTGACCGCCGTCCACGAGGAGCGTCTGACGCTAGATGATGTCCTGGCGCGCATGGCACATACGCCGCGCTGCTTGTTTGGCATCCGCGAACCTGAACAGACGTGGATCGAGGTGGATACTGACGCCGTCTGGCAGCCGCGCGGCGATCAGATGTTCTCCCGCGCCGCCTGGACGCCCTTCGAAGGCTGGACGTTGCGCGGGCGCGTTGAGGCGGTCACCTTGCGCGGCGTTGAGGTCTATAGGGGCGGCATCAGTTATGCCCAAGCGGGCACAGGGCGTAACCTCGCCATAGAGCGCTGAGCAAGGGCGCCTACCAAGTGCGAGAGCATCTCCCTCTACGGCAGGGTTGACTGCCAGCGGCTCGCCCTCTATAATGCGAACCAAACGGTATTTGATTGCTGCTGATAAGAATCCATCATGCCGCGCAAGCCAGCCGATCAAACTGTCCATCGTGAAGATATTCTGCAAGCTGCTGCGGCTGTCTTCCGAGAGCGTGGTTACGCCGGTGCCACGATGGCACAGATTGCGCGCCGCGTCCGCTTGACGGCGGGCAGTTTATACCATCACTTCCCCGCGGGCAAGCAAGACCTCCTCATCGCCGTGCTGAACGCTGGCATGGATATCGTGCTGGCGCAGCTCGAGGCGATTCTTGACCGAAATTTACCGCCCGATCAGACCCTACGTCAAATGATCGAGGCACATGCCCTAGCAGTCACGCAGAACGTCTCAGTGGGGGCGGCGATGGTCTTCGAGATACGCACACTGATCGCCCTGCCATCTGACGATCCGAGCGCAGCAGAGCGCGATGCTTTCCTGGCGCGCCGCGACACGTTTGAGCGCTACTTCCGCACAATCGTCGAGCGTGGCATTCAGGCAGGCGTCTTCCGCTGTGTGGATGCAGGCTTGTTCACAAAAGCGCTGCTGGGCGCACAGAACTGGATTAGCGTCTGGTACCGAGAAGGTGGCAAGCTAGATGGTAGGCAGATCGCTGCGCACATGGCAGAGATGTTCCTGGCTGCGCTGGGATGCCCACCCCCAAGAATTGAATCTAATTCTTGAGAAAATTGATCTAGACATTAAAAAAACGAAACCTTTACTTGAAAAGCGCGTATCGATTGATGAAGTGCTTTTTCAGGAGAGGTTTCATGGCCCACAATACAGTTTCCCTACACGGCAGTCGCTGGCAGCGGCGCTTTTTCACAATTTGGACGGGGCAGGCTTTTTCGCTGCTAGGCAGTACTGTGGTCCAGTTTGCGCTGATCTGGTGGCTGACGGTGACCACTGGCTCTGCTACTGTGTTGACGATAGCGACGCTTGTGGCAATCCTGCCGCAAGTGCTGTTGAGCGCGCTGGTTGGCACGTTGATAGACCGTTGGGATCGGCGCCTGACCATAATCGCTTCACACAGCCTGATCGCGCTGTGCACGCTCAGCTTGGCGTCGCTCTTCGCCAGTGAAGCTGTTGAGATCTGTGGCGGGCCGCGTA
>JBDNDQ010000032.1:0-39388 GCA_046719055.1 Aggregatilineales bacterium
CCGATCTCAGGGGCGGCAGCGTGCCGATGAAGAGCGGCGCACTGGTTGGCTGTGAGCTGCCGCCGCGCGGCTCCAGCGTGATGCCAAGCGTGTAGGCACGGCTAGGATCGGGTAGGCGCACGCGCAAGGGTTGTGTGCCCTCTAGCACACCACCACTGCGTATGTCCGTCTCAGAGAGAATCAGCCAGAATTGATACTGCTGATCAGCGGCAGGAGGCGGCAGCTCTGCCACAAGCAGGCCCCGATCCGTGTTTGGGCGGGCAATAAGGCGCACTGTGCCTGTCAGAGCACCTTGTGGAGCTAGGTCTACCCGCACGGCGCTCGGATCGTTGAGTAGGTCGGCCAGCTCATCTTGGGGCGGGGCCAGCAGCAGCACAATGCCCACCACAACAGCCAACATGGCTGCGGCTGCCAACGCAAAGCGCAAGAATGGGCGGGCTCTGGGCTGTGAGCGCGCCACTTCGGCGGCAAGGCGCATACGGAAGCGCTCAGCGGCACCTTCGGGCGCACGGCGGTACGGCGCTAGAGCGCCCAAGCCGCCCAAAAGCGCCTGATAGCGCCCCAAGAGCGCACGTGCTTCGGTTGAGCGCCCTAAAAGTGCCTCAACTTCGGCGCGTTCCTCTGGCGGCAGTGTATCCAACGCATAAGCGGCGATCTGCTCGTCAAGTGTCTGCTCATCCATCGCTATTTGCCCGTTTACTAACACTCACTCGCGTTCCCATGCCTCGCGTAGTTTTTGCAGTGCGGCGCGCATGCGCGTCTTGACCGTGCCAAGTGGAATGCCCAAGTACTCGGCAATTTCTGCCTGCGACATGCCTCCATAATAGCTCAGCGCGATGACCTGCACTTGCTCAGCAGGCAGGCGCTCAATCATAGCACGCAGGCTCTCGGCGCGCTCCCGATCGGCCCAGTTCTCTAGAAAAGTCATGCTTGGTTGTGCCTCATCGCTCAAGAGCGCCTCTGAGATTTTGACGCGCCGCGCTATCTGCCGCAGCCGATCGATCGCCATATTCCGCGTGATGCTGGCAAGCCATGTGGCAAAAACACCGCGCTCGGCATCATACTGATCAATACGTTGCCACACGCGTAGGAAGACGTCTTGCAAGCATTCTTCAGCGCTCGCCTGATCATCTAGCACGCGGTAGGCAATACTGTAGACATAGTCAGCGTAGCGCTGATACAGCTGCAGCATCGCTGCCTGGTCACGCCGTTTGATCGCGCTGATGAGCTGCTTATCATCCATGAGCTGAACCTGCCGTACAGCGCCTTTTATAACCCTTTGAAAGATACTTGCTCAAAGTGACTTTAGCAAATTCAGCCTGCGCTACCAATCCATACGGCAACTGGGCGGCGTATAGATTAATAGTTGCGGGCAAAGAGCAGCCTCGTGGTACGCGCAACAAGCTATTTTGCACCTCTGAAGGGAGAGCTAAGATGTCTCATATTTCGCGTCGCAACTTTTTGAAGGGCAGCGCTGTGATCGCAGCGGCTGCTGCTGCCGGTTTTCATGGTGTATTCGGTGTGCGCCGCTCGCTGGCACAGATGAAGGACGACGATCTGCAGACCGTCTTGAATCTGGCCGCCACCGCCGAAACACTGGCTGCCACTCACTACTACACCGCCCTGACCAAAGGCGCAATCGCCTTCAGCGATTTTGAGAAGGCCTACATGCGCGCTGCATTGGAAGCCGAGCAGGTCCACCTGGACTACCTGAATGCCAACGGTGGTCAGGCGCTGGTGGGCGAGTTCTACTTCCCAATGGGCGTCTTCGAGGATAAGGCAACACTGGCAGCTGTGACCGAGATCGCGGAAAATGCCTTCATTGGCGCCTATCTAGCTGCCACACGCATCTTCGCCGCTGCTGAGCAGCCGCTGCTGGCGATGGTGGCCGCCCAGGTTGCCGGCGTAGAAGCACAGCACCTCTCTTTCATGCGCAGCTTGGGTGGGCAGGTGCCGCCCAACAACGTTGCCCTCCTGGAGCCACTCTTCTTCAACGTCTCGGACGCTGTGCCAACGTTGACGCCGTTCCTCGAAGGCAAGACAGAGGGCTTTGAGAGCATGGCGACGGTCTATCCTGGCCGCGAAAAGATCATGGAAGCGGTCGGCATGAGCGCGTTGAAGCCCGTGCTGCCTGCCAGCGATCCCGACGCTTTCAAGGGCATGTAGGCGTTTGAAATCGTGCAAGGTAGTCTCAGCAGGGCTGCCTTGCACATTTGTGCGCACATTCTCGGGCAGGAGAGCCTGGCTAGGTACGGTCACGTTTGCGCCTGACTCTGATCAGGCGATCGGGCTGTTTGCGCACCCAGGCTAGGTAGCGCTGGATGTCAGGGTCTTGTTGCAAAGCCTCAAGCGTGTATTTCTGGCGCGCTAGTGTGCGGTTAGTGAAAAATTTGTGCAGCGTGGCGTGGCAAGGGCTGCACAGCCCGACCGTCTCGGTGCCGCCTTCAGATTTTGGCACAAGATGATGGCGACTTAAACGGCTGACCTGCCTGCCACACAGGGCGCACGTCAGGCTGGGTGTGTGTTTTTGGTCTGTGGCTGTGTGAGCTGGCATTAAAGTAGCCTCAGCTTTACACATCCGCGGCGGGCGCTGCCTCAAGGTGAATCAAACCTCGCCCTGCCTCCAGACGCAGCCAATCGCCCGTTTGAATGCGGCGAGTCGCCCCGTGTACGTTCGTCACTGAGGGCAGGCCGATTTCTCTAAGGATAATTGAGCCGTGCGAAAGATCGCCACCCGTTTCCACCACCACGCCTTGCACTTGCGCGAAGGCTGGAATCCAGCCAGCGTCGACTGAGCGCGCCACAAGGATCACGGGTGGCGCAAAAGGCGGCGGCGCGTGGCTGGGCTCTTGCAGCACCCAAGCCCGCCCACACACCTGGCCAGTTGTCAGGCTGATGCCGCGCAGCTGTGGTCCGTTCGTCTCAGGCGCTGAAGCGCGCTCCAGATTGTCGAAGCGATGGAGCAGATCAGGCACGGGCAGCGTCTTCAGGCGGGCGATCTCAGCGGCGCGCTCGGCAAAAAAGACTGCGTCAGGCTTCCAGCCCTGATCCAAGCGCACCACTTCATCGATAGTTAGTTCCCAGAGCGACTCAGGCGCAGGTAACTGCCCGTTAGCCACAGCTTGCGCAGCCAGGCGCAGCAAATTGGCGCGCAGCCCGTCGAAGGCGCGCATAGCGTGATAGCGCAGCTGCTCACGAGCGCGCACGGTGCGGTTCGCCTGCCAGGCGAGTGGCAAGCTCAGCACCCCTTTGAGGGTGCGGCGCGGCAGCTTGTGCTCGGCTTGTGGAGCCAGGAGCATGCTCAGCAGCGGTGCCGGCTGCTCGTGGAAGCGTGGGCGCGCCAGATCGCTCTCGTAGATGCCGCGGTGTCCGTGCTTAGTCAGGTATTTCTGCCATGCAGCGCGGAAAGTTGGTTCATCGGGCAGCGCACCGCGCTGGATCGCCTCGCGTATCGCCTCATTTTGCGCAGCCAGCCGACGCAACGGCGCTAGGTCGGTGTGCAGCTCAGTGGCGATGCTGCGACTGCGTGCTGTGTGTTCCTCTAGCACACCGAGCCGCCGCAGCAGCAGCATTGGCAGGCTAATCGCCGCCGTGAGCGAGAACATACCCGTCACAAGTGCCGTATAGACGCGCTGCGCCGCCTGAACTGCCTCTGCGAAGGTGGCGTGGGTTTGCTCAGCCTCCCTAAGCAAGGCGCGCTGACGCCGCTGCGCCGATCCCACAGCGAACAACTGCGCCATCCCGAAGCGCATCAACGGCACAACTTTGCGCGCCATCTGACGAAAGTTAGCCGGATAGTCTCGTTCGGTCTTGCCGCCGATGGAGTCGGTCACCAGCTTGGAGGGCAAGCCGAGCGTCCGCATCATCTCAACCATTAGCGAGAGGTTGATGTATGGGCGTCCGTTGAAGACCTCTATGAAGGGCCGGTTTTCAGGTAGGGTGCCATCGAAATCTCGGTAGTAGGCGAAGAGCCGATCGGCGCACGAAGCAATCAAGCTGGTCATGAAGATGGATGGCAAGGGCGGCAGGATTTCCTTGTGATTGGCGATAGTGAAGGCCTCGTTGCGGCGCGTTGGGTGCGTGACCGGGCGCACTTGGATCAACCAGCACTGCGTGCCGTCATCCGCCCATTCGATATCCCAATCGCGCCCGCTGCGCTTATGGCTGAAGACTCGGCGCACATCCCGCAGCAAGACCTGCAGGCGCTGCGCCCAGTCAGGCAGGTCGGTATGAGGCTTCTCGCCGGCCCGCAGCTTGGGCAGACTCAGGGACTCGCCTGCCACCGCGCCACTGACCAGCTTATCAGCCAGACCTTCGGTGAAGTTAACCAGGTCGTCAGCGTAGGCATGCTCGGTGAAGGCGACGCCGCTGTGTTTTGCCGCTACCATGCGCATGATCAGCACATCATGGCGCAGCTCGCCAAGCTGCGTCACAGCCCGCTCCGCCGACTCCCACACAGCCCGCAGCGCCTCTGCCATTTGAACGGGATCGCGCCCATCTACGTTCAAGCGCGAGGTGAAATAGCCAGCTAGGCTGTGCGTGACGCCATCTTCCGCAGAGAAAGCCGAGCGCACGGCAAATGGGCCGGGCAGCTCCCACTCGAAATTTGGGAAGCCGATGGCAAAGACCAGCCGAGAGGGATCGGGCACGCTAACCGAGCCATCGTCATGGCGGCGCACCAGCCCGATCCCCAGCGCGCGCCGCCATGCCTCATCCACGAGGATGATCCCCGTTGGGACGGGCAAGCCGTAGCGCCGCGCCACATCCAGCAATGCCGCCTTTGGGCCGATGCCGTACTTCGCTGCGCTGCCATAGCCCAGCGGCAGCCACAAGCGCTCTTTTTTACCCGTCAGAGTACCGTAAGCCATCCCTTCACGCCTTCTCCGCAATCACAGCGCCAAAACTTGGCGCGCCAATGCCGAAACTTCCGCCGCGTACTCCTCTGGCTGCTCGATCATCGGGAAGTGATCCCACTCAGGCACAATGCGCACAACGTGGCGCGGCAAGAGCACTTTGTAATCGGCCACGTGCTCGACTTTCAGCACACGCTCGCGCGCGCCCCACAACAAACCTGCCCGCATCTCGCTCGGTCTTAGCCCCTTGAACCATTCCGCCGTGATCAGGTCGAACATCTGCCCGAAGACGGCACAGCGCCGATATCCAGCGAAAAACTTCCGCAGATAGTCTGCCGGGACAGGCTTGCGGAAGAACAGGCGTCGCCAGACAGGGCGCATAAACGGCGCACCTAACAACCGCTTTCCCAACGTCCTCACCAGCGGGTGCTTCATCAGCTTGGGGAAGCGGCGCGATTCCAGGCGCGCCCCCACAGGCGCATGCAGGATTACCCCGTCCAGCGCCTCAGGCCGGTGCTGGAGCAGCTCTAGCACAAAGGCGCCGCCGATGCCGTGTCCGAGCAACACACGTGGGCGCGGCACATCAGCGATCATGCTGGCCAGTCGCTCGGCGTAGTCGCGCAGCGTCCGCAAAGTTGGATCAGGCGGCTTTTCAGCGAAGCCATCCAGCGTCGGCGCGATGAAGCGTATCGCCGGCGGCATGTACGGCGTACAGCGCGCAAAACGGAAAGCTCCGCCGCCGTTGCCGTGCAGCGCGATCAAAGTTAGCGGCGCGGCGCTCATCAGGCAGGCTGCAGATGCCGCTCTATTGCCATTTTGGGGATGATCCGCCAGTCAGGATGATCGCCGGCGTGCTTGAAGTCGTGCTGCCAGGTGATCGTATCCCGCTCAACCAGGAACAGACCGGGCATTGTCCACGGATCGCCGACAGGTCGTCAGATGAAGTGTCCCTTAGCAGCAGCCCGCACTCCACACGCCCAGACCTGTGCGCCGAACATCTGCCCAACGCTCCCACGCTCCAAGCCGAAGGCGTTGTAGAAGCGCTTAGGCAAATCGGCGACTGCGCGCGCTTCTGCCCACAGCTTGCGCATGAACGCCCGGCCTTCCTCGAGCGTGCCCTGATAGAAAAACAGAATCGGCGGGTAGTCGGGCATGGCTTGGCTGATCTTGCGCAGGTCTGCCACCATCTCACGGCAGAAGATGCACCCAAAGTGCCGCAGAAAGACGAGCAAGGTCTGCCCATTCGGATGGAGTTGATCGCGCAACGTTGCGCCCGTCAGATTTAGCCCCTCCACAGGCGCCTCGAGTATTTCTGTTGGAATTTTCTGCATGGTTACACACAGTTTGCTCATTGACGCTACCGAAAAATCTTAGCGAAGGGCGGGCAAAATGCCCAATCAGCGGTAGCGCAGTGCGCGCGCCTCGATGGCGGACACAGGATCGAGGTACTTAGGGAAGTGCGGCGCCCCTAACTGAACACTGCCACTTGAGTCGCGCCGATGAAAATCGGAGCCGCCCGTGATGAGCAGCTTGTGGTACCTGGCGAAGGCAAATAGCTCGTGAACTAGCCGCTGCGAATGCTCAGGGTAGTAGACCTCTACGCCATCCAAGCCGAGCGGCAAGAGGCGCTGCAGCAACGCGCGATAGTCTGCCTGCTTGCCCGGATGCGCCAAGACTGCTACACCGCCAGCTTGATGGATTGTCTGAATCGCCTCTTCAAGGCTGAGTCGGGCGTTCGGCACAAAAGCAGCCGCTCCGTTGGCAAGGTAGCGCTGAAACGCCTCGCTGATCGTGCTAACCGTGCCCTGCGCCACCAGCGCGCGCGCAATGTGCGGTCTGCCGATCGAATCGCCCTGCGCTAGCGCAAAAACCCGTTCAGGCGCCAGCGAGACGCCCAACCGCGCCAGCTTCTCCAGAATGGCGTGAACACGCGCTACACGTGCTGCCTTTAAGCGATCTAGCAGCGCTTTGAGCCCACTATCAGCCGGATCGAAGGCATAGCCGAGCATGTGCCGCTCAAGCCCATTCTCTTCCGCGCTCAACTCAATGCCCGAGAGCACGCGCAGCCCTGTACCGCGCGCTGCTTCTTGCGCAGGCAGGACGCCTTCTGTCGTATCATGATCGGTCAGGGCAATAGCCTGCAGACGCTGCTTGAGCGCAGCCTGCACTACCTCAGTGGGCGTCAGCGCACCATCTGAGGCAGTGCTGTGCAGATGGAGATCGACACGCATTTATGAGTTCGCAATGATGCGTGGCTCGACAATCAGCCGCAGTGCCGTCCGCTCCTGATCTTCGATGGTCACTTCGGTAAAGTATGGGATGCAGATGACATCAATGCCATCATCGGCGAGGTAGCCACGTGCAATGGCAGCTGCCTTGATAGCTTGATTGACTGCGCCAGCACCAATCGCTTGAATCTCGGCACGATTGTGTTCTCGCACGACGCCAGCGATTGCGCCTGCCACAGCAGTTGACCGCGAACGAGCCGAAACCTTGATTATGTCTACCATGTTCTCGCAATTCCTTAGTGTGATGCGCTGCCAGATACCTGCGAACTGTGCGGCGGCTATGAAGGCTCACGCTACGTTGATACGCCATCGCAAGGTGCGCTTAACTGACATTGTAACGGCAAATCAGTTTGAATCCAAGCGCAAATTTTACTTTTTTCACCAAACTATTCTATGACAGCCTGGCGTACAGCTCATGGCAGGCAGTCCACGCTGGCTACCTGCACATCAGCTAGGCTGGCTGCATTGATATCCACGCCCAAAAACAGCCGCAAGGTGCCCTCAGCTGTGTTTGAGGGTAACAGCATGGCGTGATAGGTGCTGAATGCCCCAGCCTGCCACAGCTCAGGCGCTAGACGCTCAGTGATGCCTGCCACAGGGATGCCATCGGCGCCCAGCAAGTTCAACTTGATCTCGACAGTCTGGCGCGGCGTGTATTGCAGCTGCCAGTCGAGGCGCACACGCACTAGATCGCCACGGCGCAGCACTCGACTAATACCTACATTCACTAAACGCATATCCTGACGGTTGAAACGCGCGCTCAAGTTCACATCCACACCATGATCATCGAAGCCTGACCAGTTCACCACGCGCTGATAGACAGTTAACCCACCAACTTGATGCACTTGTGCGTAGGTTGTGGCAAAGTTCGCCCAACCAACGGATGTGCCCTCGCGCAGCACCACGATATCCGGCGCGTGGCGAATCATCAGGAAATTATCGCGCGCCACAGGCATCAAGCGCCCGTCAAGGTCGAGGATCGGGCGTGGCAGCGCGTAATAGCCGACTAAGAGGGCTTCATTGGCAGCAATCAGCGCGTCGGGCGCTGTATGCTCGGCTAACCACAGGCCTACTTGGGCTGCCTCAGGCGGCTCGTCCAGGTCGGCATAGGCAGCCAGGCGCGCCCAATCCGGCACAGGCAGGACGATGTGCATCGGTGCGTAGGCGATCAATAGGGCGATACCGACGCATAATGGCGGCGTGAGCGCGGATAACGTAAAGCGCCGCCACGCTGACCAGCTCTGGGCAGCTGCAACGAAGGCAAGTATCAGGGCCACCAGAGCGGCATAAGGTGCGCTGAGCATTGCAACGCCCAAACTCGCACCGGATATAAGCGCTCTGCCGCGCCCCAGCATCAGCGCGCCAAGCAGACAGAGGGCGAGCATCACAGTCAGCATAGGCGAGGGCTGGATCAGCATCAGCAGGGCATAGAGCGCCCCATAGTGCGGCTTGTTCAGCCACAGAGCCAGGCACAGCGCTCCGATGGCGCTTGCTAGGGCATTGATCAGGAAGCTGCCTAGCGATGGCTCTACGCCGAGCCGCACCAGCCCAGCAAGTAACACGGGCGAGAGCGGGAAAGTGGTCACGTTGCCCACTGGTGCCCCATACAGCAAACCACGCCCTTCAGCCAGGTTGACGGCGAAGCGATAAAGGGCATAATTCGCCTCTGGCTCGTACAGGTTGCCCAGCAGCAGTGCACCGAGCACGCCGATCAGCAGATAGCCTGAGAAGTGACTGAGAAAGCGCATTTTGTTATCCGTTCAGCACGCTGCCCGCACACCGATCCCTTTACAATTGAAGTAAACCGATTGCCAAGTCAGCATGTTTGGCTGGCCGAAGCCTGGTTTGGAGCGATCATCCCATGAAATACTGTTTTCGTCTACTCATCCTCAGCCTGGCTGCTGTGTGCTTGGCTGCCCCGACCCTCGCTCAGGCGCAGCTCTCAGCGCGGCTGATGATTACACCGCAAAATGCAGCACAAGTCCAGCCACTTGCTGCCGTCACACTGCAGAGCAGCGGCCCGCGCGGTATTGCGGGTGTTGCGCTCAGCCCTGATAATCGTCTGTTGGCGCTTGCCATGCGGGATGGCACAGTGCGTTTGTGGCAACTTCAGCCGCCACGAGAGCTGTACATCATGCAGGCGCATGAGAGCGCTGTAAATGCCGTCGCTTTCAGCCCAGATGGGCAGCGCGTTATCTCAGCCAGCAACGACCGCACTATCCGTTTTTGGCGCACTGTCAACGGCACAGAAGAGAAGCAGCTTGGGCCTGCGCGCGCACCTGTCATTAGTTTGGCTGTCAGCCCCAATGGCCGCTGGCTGGTCAGCGGCGCGATTGATGAGTTGGTCAGTTTGTGGACGTTACCACACGGCGATCGCGAAAAGGTCTTCAAAGGGCACAGCGGCGGTGTGGTGAGCGTCGCCTTTAGCACGGATAGCCGCACTTTCGCTTCGACGGGCGCCGACAGAGTCATCTATCTATGGGATGTGGAAAGCCGCCGGCAGATCAGTGCGTTGCGCGGGGCAGCAAATCAGCTGCTGGCGCTTGCCTACAGCCCAGATCGACTGACGCTCGCCGCTGGGGAGCGTGGCACACCGCACAGTGCCGTTCATTTGTGGAATGTGCACACTGGCGAGCGCATCGCCACGCTTAGGGGCATTCAAGGGCAGCTGGGGAGTCTCGCTTTCAGCGCGGATGGCGGTGTGTTGGCAGTAGGTGGCGGCAACGGCAGCATTGAGCTATGGAATGTTGCCACGCAGAGCTTGATCACCTCCCTTAGGCAGCCCCAGGCGCCCTCACAGCAACCGGTGAACAGCCTGACCTTCAGCGCTGATGGCACGCTCCTCGCCACTGTGGACGGCCTCGAGCGCGTCACCATCTGGGGCATCCCATGAACCTGAGCTGGACAGCCCTAGCGGTAGCTTTTCAAGCAGTTGGTGCTGAGCAGCCACCGCTAGAGGCAGCATTATGTGCACACGCCGCTGAAATTTGCGCGCGCCATGCTGAAGCAACTCCGCTCGACTTCGACGAACAGGCGCTGATCGATCTGCTGACGGCAGCGTGGTCGGCGCGGACTTTTGAGGATGCTACACAAGCGGTTGCCTGTTACCTCGAGGCGTTGCGCACAGCTGTCCAGTCTGAGGCGCCTGAGGCGGCAGGACTCGGTCGCTTCTACGAGGAGGATGGCTTCAAGGCTGAGTGGGATATCCCTGTGCTGCGTCAGATGGTGGGCGGAGTGTGCTTGAAGCCGCCACTAGCGCTGATCGAGCGGTTGCGCACAGGTTAGACTTCCTGTATGGCTTCGGCGTGCAATTTGCGCTCAGCCAACACGTTGTGTATGGCGCGCTGCAATTTTTCTGGGCTGTGCCGCCAGGGGCGCTGAGGATCGGCCAGATCGACCTCGATCAGATCGTAGCGATAGCGCAGCTCGTGGTCGGGCGGTATCGGCGCTACGTAGCGCGTGTTCTCGCCAGCGTTTTGGGTCGGGTACACATTGTTCGCCAGGATCACGTCAAACACGCCGCGCCCGATATGCCGCTCCAATGCTAGGACGTGATCCGCCACGCTGAAGCCTTCAGTCTCGCCTTTTTGGGTAGCAATATTGCACACATAAATGACTAACGCATTGCTGGCGTGCACTGCTTGCACGATGCCATCCACCAGCAAGGTTGGCAGGATGCTGGTGAAGAGACTGCCTGGCCCAATCACGATCAGCTCAGCGTTCAAGATGGCGCGGATAGAGTCAGGATAGGCACGGACGCGCTCCGGCAAGAGGAAGACGCGCTCGATTGCTCCGCCTGCCTTGGGAATTTGCGATTCGCCGATCACGCGCTTCAGATGGTGCTCTGCTGTGCGTATCTCAGCGCCTAACTGTACATCCTGGACTGTCGCCGGCAAGACGCGCCCGCGAATCGCCAAGACCTTACTTGCCTCGATTACAGCGCGATCCATGCTGCCAGTGATATCAGCAAGCGCCGTCAGGAATAGATTCCCGAAGCTGTGCCCCTGCAAGCCGCCGTTGGTAAAACGGTACTGAAAAAGCTGTGTGATGAGAGACTCGTCATCAGCCAGCGCAGCAAGATTCTGCCGCAGATCGCCAGGCGCCAGCACACCGAACTCCTCCCGCAGGATACCTGTGCTGCCACCATCATCTGCAACAGTCACAACGGCTGTGATGTTACTAGTCTGCCCCTTGAAGGCGCGCAGCACCGACGGTAAACCCGTCCCGCCGCCCAGCGCCACTAAACGCAGTCCGTTGGCCTGCCGCACATGATCAGCCATTAGATCGATGAAGCGCTCGCGCCGCCCTTGCAGCAATGGGGCGAGAATCAGCTGGCTGAGGCGCACACAGCCCACATAGAGCGTCAGGCTGCCAAACCCACCCAACCCTAGACTGATCAGCAGCAACGGCGCGGTGCCTAGAGCCAGCAGATCGGCTGTTTGCGAGACAATTACGATCAGCGCAAGGGCAAAGGCAAGGCTGAGCGCCAATAATCCGGTGGCAGACAATGCGAACCATCGCTTGATGCCAATGCCTGGCCTCAGCCATTTGCCCCATGTCCGGGCGAAACGCGCGCTCTGCACAATCCAACAAGCCATGCCGAGTAGCTTAGCACGCGCCATTTGCTGCGTCAAGGTGGCTCTTGAGGGATCAGGTCAAGCCTAAGCGTTGGCGGCGCTCTTCAAGCTGTGCCTCAAGCGTTAGATCGCCAGCTTGTGCCTCAATCTCAGCTGAGAGGCGGCTGGTTGCCATCTCAAGGCGTGCGTCGGCCATATCCATCTGAGAGCGCACGTCTTCCATGATTTGGCGCGTGCGCGTATCTGAGACTTTATCAATATCCTTGATCGAGCGCGCCACGATGTTCTTGCTGCGGATCAGCTCCAGCATAGTTGCCACTTGATCGCGCTGGGCATGCAGCACATCCACCTTGCTCTGCAAAATTTGGACGGTTTCGGTCAGCAAGTTATAGGCGCGGCTCTGCCGATCATACTGGGTTTTGTAGGTCTGGGCGATCTCCATCAGGCTGTTGAGGCGCACCATGTGTGCCTTCGCCAACGCCTCTCTGCCTGCCCGCAAGGCTTGATCAATTTGCAGGTCGAGGCGTGCCGCTTCATCGGCGGCTTGGTTGTATTTGGCGTGTAACGTCCTGACGGTCGTCTTTAAGTCCACCAGCGCGCTCTGGATCAGCTTCATGCTGTTCTCAGCTTGGCGGATGTACTCATCAAACACAGCGACTGAGTTCGTCTGCAAGGCACGATCGACGATGCTGTGCAGCGTCGCTGAGATCAGAACGCCGATTTTCTGCAAGAGGTTCATGGGTCTGTCGCTCTCCAGGCTTCGCTACAGTGGATTTAGCGCTATTGTAGCGCGAAAGGCTGAGCTTTGGCCAACAAAAGTGGCAGGCTCGGCGGAAATCTGCCACAATAAGCCTATACCGATAAGTTCAGAGAGGTATCTCTATGCGGCGTTTTAGTGTGTTGGCGCTGGTGGCAGTGGCTGTGCTTGGATTGGTTAGCTTAGCGGCGCCGAGTTTTGCACAAGGCGATCCGACTGCAACGCCAGCTGCGCGGCGCCCCTATGGCGATCTCAAACAAGTTACCACTGTAGCAGGCTTTCCGGTCTTGGGCGATCCTGAAGCAGCCTTGATCATCGCTGAATTCTCGAATTTCTCGTGCCCTGGCTGTGCGCTCTACCGCCCGACGATCAAGCAGATCATCGAGGCACATGTGCGCACAGGTAAGGCGCGTTTCATGTTCTTGCCGATGGTCTTCGGCTTGGGCGATCACCCGTCTTTTCTGGCGGCACAGGCTGCGCTGTGCGCAGGGCAGCAGAATGCCTTCTGGGAGATGCACGACGCCCTCTTCGAGCAACATAACGCGCAAGGCCCTCAGAGTTTTAACCTGACGACGCTGCGCACAGCTGCTGAAAAACTCGCGCTGGATGCTGATGCACTGATTGCCTGCGTTGAAGCTGGTAAGACGACTGAAGTCATCCTGAGTGCAGCGCGCTTTGCCGAACAGACAGGCATACAGTTCACACCGACCTTGATGTGGTCGATTGACGATGGGCGCACGCTGCAATGGTTTACGCAGGCGAATGGCCTGCGCTACGAGAGCGGTGTGCCCTTTGAAGAAGTCGATCGGTTGGTAGCACGCGCCGCCAGCGGCGAGTTGGCTGCCGCCATCCAAGCGACTGGTACCGCCTTCGCTCAAATCACGCCGACTGCCGCCCCAACCAAGAGCGATCCCTTCGCCAACCTGACCTACGAACAGTGGCGCAGCAGCGACAGCATCTTGTCACTCGAGTTCCCGCGTGGCTGGCGCGCGCAGGTCAATCCGCAGTCGTTCAGCCCAATTTCGTACATCTTCACGCCTGCAGACGATGAATCGCTGGGCGTTGGCGTCCTGGTCACACCGACTCAGCATCTGGGCATCCCAGAACTTGCGCCTAGCACCACGCCCGCCGAAATAGCACAGTTAGTTTTCGGGACGCAAGAGGGCGTCCAAATCCGCGAGGTGGCGGCTGGGCGCAATGGCGAATATCGCGGCGTGGGCGTACGCCAAACTCAGGAAGACGTTAACTCCCGCACTGGGCAGCGCCTGACCATTGAGCGCGACATCTGGATTCTCGCCCTCGACCCCGTCACGCTAATCATTATGCAAGGCGTTAGCCCGACTGAGTCTTGGGAGAACATGCAGAAGGTCTTCGAGCAGGCTACTAAGACCATCCGAGTAGAACGCGAGGGCGCCCTGATCGCCTTAGATCGCGTCTTCAACCCGACACCCACCTTCACGCCCACCTTCAACGCAACAGCAGACTTCATCGATCGCGGCACAGCCACCGCCCTACAATTCATCCCTTTCCGCAGCGCGGATGGCACCATCAGCTTTGAGGCGCCGCAGAGCTGGCGCGTAGAGCCAAATCCGAGCTCGAGCGCAGTCGCTTACAACGTGCTGCCGCCAAGCGATCCAAGCAGCAATAACATCAGCCTGAGCGTGCGCAGCGTCAGCTCGCTTGGCGTGCCTGGGGCTGGCGAAAACGCAGATGCCCTGGCATTGATGAACGCCGTCTTCGGGCGTGAGCCGAACCTGACGATCGAGCCCGTGACAGCAGGCCCGCTAAAAGGCGCGAGCGTGGTGCAGTATCAGTCGGTGGCGGATCGCGTCAACGGCGGCTACATAGACCTAGAGCGCCGCCTGTGGCTGCTGGATGTAGCACCAGGCTACGTCTTGCTAATTCAAGCGGTCAGTGCGCCAACGCAACGCATTCAAGTCAACACAACCTTTGAACGCTTGATAGAGACGCTCGTCTTGGATACGGCGCTGAGCGTAGCGCTCGTCGAGGCGCGCCTGAACGCCCCGCCAACCACGCCCACTCCCGTCCCGACTATCGCTGGCTTTGCGCCCGTCTCGGTTGGTGAAGGCCCATGCGTCGGCGTGAAAGACCCTGAGGACGTCGATGTGCCTGCCGATGGCAGAAGCAAACAGTACAGCGCTGTTGAGCAGGTCATCAATCCTGCGCACACCTACTGTGCCATCCTAACCACTGCTAAGGGGCGCATCGTGATCCAGCTCTATCCACAGGTGGCACCGCAACATGTCAACTCGTTCGTCTTCCTGGCACAGCGCGGCTTCTACGATGGTACAACCTTCCACCGTGTGATTCCCGGCTTCGTGGCGCAGGGCGGCGATCCGACAGGGACTGGCACCGGTGGGCCTGGCTATCGCCTGCCACTTGAGGTTAATCCTGCTGTGAAGTACGATCGCATCGGCGTGCTGGGCATGGCACGGACTAACGATCCGAATTCGGCGGGCAGCCAGTTCTTCATCACCTATGCGCCACTGCCAAGCCTCGATCCAAGCCCACAGAGCGCGGGCTATACCATCTTTGGGCAGGTAGTTGAGGGTATGGGGGTCGTCGAGCAGATCACGCCACGCGATCCCAGCAGCGCCACCAGCGAGGGTGACGTGCTGATCTCGGTGCGCATCGTCGATCTGGGTATTCGCTAGCGCACTGCTGCAGCGCTGTGACGGTTCAGATCGTCACAGCGCCGCGTTAGCCTGCCTGCTTGGCGCTAGATTGTGTTATCCTCGTGATAGATGCCGAACTCAGCGCGGAAGACGTCCATAATCTCTTGCAAGGTTGCGTAGCTGCGCGCTGCCTCTAGGATGAAGGGCATTAAGTTCTGGGTACCACGCGCTGCCTGGCGTAGGGCTGCAAGCGCGCTACCAACTCGCTCATTATCGCGTTCCATGCGCAGCTGCTGCAGGCGCGCCACTTGCCGATCGTAGCCGCTCGGGTCCATCTCTAGGATTGGAATCTCGATTTTAGCGTTCGGATCGGCATATCGGTTCACACCGACGATGATCTGCTCATCACGCTCGACTTGGCGCTGGAAGGCAAAGGCTGCATCGGCAATCTCTTGCTGGAAGAAGCCGCGCCGAATGGCTGGCAATACGCCGCCTAGTTCCTCGATGCGACGAAAATAGGCGTAGACTGCTTTCTCGGTCTCTTCGGTCAGCTTTTCAAGGAAGTAGCTGCCGCCGAGCGGATCAATCGTGTTGGCGACGCCGCTCTCATGGGCAATGATCTGCTGAGTGCGCAGCGCAATGGTGACCGCTTTCTCGCTAGGCAGCGCCAGTGCCTCATCCATGCTGTTGGTGTGCAGCGATTGTGCGCCGCCCAGCACTGCTGCCAACGCTTGAATCGCTACACGGATGATGTTGATCTCAGGCTGTTGCGCCGTCAGGCTGACGCCAGCAGTCTGGCAATGGAAGCGCATCAGCCAGGAGCGCGGGTCTTTGGCGCCGAAGGTCTCGCGCATCTCACGCGCCCAGATGCGTCGCGCTGCGCGCAGCTTAGCGATCTCCTCAAAGAAATCGTTATGGACGTTGAAGAAAAACGAGAGGCGCGGCGCGAATTCGTCGATGTGCAAGCCGCGATCGAGTGCCCAGCGGACGTACTCTAGGCCGTCGGCGAGCGTGAAGGCGAGCTCTTGCACGGCGGTGCTGCCTGCCTCCCGGATGTGATAGCCGCTAATGCTAATGGTGTTCCACAGCGGCATGTGGCGCGTGCCAAACTCGATAGTGTCGGTCACCAGGCGCATCGATGGCTCAGGCGGGAAGATGTACTCCTTCTGAGCGGTGTATTCCTTCAAAATATCGTTTTGAAGGGTGCCGCGCAGCTGTTCCATCGGCACGCCTTGCTTTTCAGCTGCTGCGATGTAAAACGCCCAGATCACCGCAGCGGGGCTGTTAATGGTCATACTGGTGGTCACCTCGCCCAGCGGGATGCCCTCGAAAAGGATTTCCATATCGCGCAGCGAGCTGACTGCCACGCCGCATTTACCGAACTCGCCCAGCGCTTCAGGCGCGTCGGTATCGTAGCCCATCAGGGTAGGCAGGTCGAAGGCGACCGATAGGCCCATATTGCCCTGCTCCAGTAGATACTTGAAGCGTGCATTGGTCTCTTCGGCGGTGCCGAAGCCAGCGAACATGCGCATCGTCCACAGCTTGCCGCGATGCCCGGTGGCATGAATGCCGCGCGTGAAAGGATACTCACCTGGAAAGCCAAGATCAGTCATGTAGTCGAAGTTAGGCAGATCGAGCGGGGTGTAGAGGCGCGCAATCGGCCTGCCAGAGGTGGTGATAAACTCATTGCGGCGCTCGGGCATTCGGGCAAGCGTCTTATGAAGGGTGGTCTCTTCCCAACGGTCGCGCTCTTGTGCCAGCTCCTCTAACTTTTTAGGGTCAAACATCGGGTGCAGCTCCTGCCAAACTAACGAGCATTTGTTTGATACTGCTTTCAATTGTAGCACTACAGCGATACGAAATACACAGGGCGGGGATGCCCCCGCCCTCGAGAGCGCCTGGTGAGCTTGCAGCCGTTAATTAGTGCACGGACGCTCAAAGATCGTCTCCACGCGGGTGCTGATCTGTCCGCGAATAACGTACGGCTCTCTCAGCTCATGGATTGTGTAACCTTCATCGGCGTTCACTTTCACAACCACATTGCCACGCACTTCCATCTCCTGCCAGATGAAGCGATAGCGCGCTTCTACCCCGCTGGGTATTTCTTTGGCGATGTTGTTGGTGATCGTAATCCAGGGCTGGCCGACGCGAATTTGTTTACGATGCTGAATGTACTCGATGTAGCTAGCAATCCCAATCGGTGCTCGTAGAAGTCCAGATGGAGAGATGCCGATGAGTGGCAGACCAGCCATAAAAGCCAGTGGGCTGATCTGAACTTTGGGCAGCAAAGCTACGTTTGTGCCGCGCTCAATGGTCACGGGGAAGCGCGAGTCGCAGTTGTTGACGGGCACCTCCTCGGCGTAGAAAAAGCCTTGATCGGGCGGCAAGAGTGTCTCATCAAGCTGCTCCCAGCTGAAGACGAAGTGGCATTGTGTCAGCAGCTCGACTTTACGGAAACCATCCTGTACATCTTCATAGCGCAGTAGGCACAGTTTGATATCCGCTTTCTTCTGGCTGCCAATGCGCAGCACACTGCCCGCCCAGTCCTCAGGCACGCCATAAACTAGCACGCTCAGGCGGCTTTGATCTGGCTCCAGACAGAAAGCAGGCAGCCAGAACCTGTTGGGCTTCACAAAATCGGTATCTTGGTAGGCAGGATCGACGTTTCGCAGCTTGTCTACTATGCCATCCCGATTTGGGATATTCGTCTCGGGCACGTTTTCTCCAGCCGCGTAGATCAGCTGGATGTTGTCGTCATACAGGCAGTGACGCTGATTACTGCGATTGGTGATGGCAATGTCGAGGATCAAAAACGAGCGCGCAGGCGGGCGCGGACGTTCCTGACCGACTTGCTCAGCTTCACGCGCACGCAAAACGTGGACTTGAAATATGCCGCCGTCTGCGCTGCCGATGACGGGCAAGGGCGTGAAGGTAGCAGTCGGAGTTGGAGTGGGCGTAGCCGTCGGTGTGGGAGTAGAAGTGAACGTTGATGTTGGAGTGAACGTAGCTGTAGGCGTCGAGGTCGCAGTGAACGTGGCTGTAGGCGTTGATGTTGGAGTGAACGTAGCTGTAGGCGTGAGCGTGTTAGTCGCAGTGATCGTTACGGCAAGGACCAGGAAAGGCTGGGTCGGGACAGGGCTGGGAGTAGCTAAAGTATTTTTGCAAGCACTCGCGGCTAGGGCAGACAGGAATGCCAAGCCAAGCGACACAAGATGACGATGCATGATTGGATGTCCCTCAAACTTGAACAGTGCGCTTCAAATAAGCACAGTTTAGACTGTCACGCATCCCTATGATAGCCCAAAACTGCCAGGCAGTACAGTCCTACTAGTAACCTGCATGACTTGCCGATAAGTGCTTGATAAACCATTCTAGCATGTGCTGCTTGAATGCCTCTGGTGCTGCCTGCGAGGCTTCATGATGCCCCGCGCCCGCCACCCGCCAGACCACTGCTCGCGATCCGCAGCGCGCCAAGAGCTCTGCTACTTCAGCCGCACTGATCAAGTCATCCTGCGCGCCATGAATCAGCAAGATTGGTGCACGGATATGCGGAATCCAGCGTATCGCATCCACTTGGTCGATCCTGCCGCGCGTCAGCGCCGTGGCAAATACTAGCGCCCATGCTGCGAGTAGCCAACCGAGCGGCACGGGTATGCCATAGCGCCACAGCCGACGCGCCAGAGTCGGCTTTAGGCGCGCCACAGGCCCCTCTGCAACGATCGCCGCGATCCGATCGGTGACTGCTGCTGTGATGATCGCCGTTGTCGCGCCTAGACTGAAGCCCAGCACCCCGACTCGCTTGATGCCACGCCCAGCTAGAAAGTCTAGAGCCCCCAGCAGATCGTCTTTCTCATACATGCCAAAGGTAATGTGCTGCCCTTCGGAGCGCCCATGCGCGCGAAAATCGAACATCAGCACGTTAAAGCCGGCCTGATGCAGAGTCTTTGCGTGTGGCAGCTCGCGCTCGCGGCTGCCCTCGCGCCCGTGACAGATAACAACTGTTCGCTGGGTAGGTTGTGCGGCGGGAATCCACCAACCAGCCAGGCGTAACTGATCTCGGCTGAGGAACGAGACCTCCTCGAAGGATAAGCCGTAGCGCTCGGGCGAGTCGGGTGGGCTGGGCGGCACAGGACGGATGAGCGCGCGCGCCATGAGATAGGCACACAGGAAAAAGCTGAGCAGGAGCAGACCAGGCAGCAGGCAGAACCAGCTCAAAGGCGCCTACTTCGACGGCGGTATCTCTGTGATGACGACGCGAAGCAGCTTATCGGCGGGCGGGAGGTTCGAGTAGCGCAGCGCGTCAGCTGGATCGCGTTTGGTCAGGCTGCGCAGCACATCCATGCCCCGCCGCACAACGCCGAAAATAGTGTACTGACGGTTGAAACCTTCCTGTGGCTGCGGTGCTAAGGTGATGAAGAATTGTGAGCTAGCGCTATTCGGCACGCC
Organism: Aggregatilineales bacterium; assembly: GCA_046719055.1. Lineage (GTDB taxonomy): Bacteria > Chloroflexota > Anaerolineae > Aggregatilineales > UBA2796 > CP2-2F. The sequence goes on from JBDNDQ010000032.1 coordinate 19,558, forward strand.
GCGCTGATTGGCCATCGCCACTAAGCCTTCACGGTCAAAGAGCAGGCCATTCTCATGCTCATCAGCGATGAAGTAACCAGCTGTACCACCGCCGCTCCCGCTCGGATCGCCCGTCTGCACAATATCATCGGTCACCAGGTGGAATGTGATGTTGTCATACCAGCCCTGCCGCGCCAAAAAGACGAAATTGTTCACTGCAACAGGCGCCGCCCGCGTGAACAGCTCAATCTCGACCTCCCCCTTCTCAGTGTAGAGCGTGGCAATGTACTGTGCATCAAGGTTGATCTGCAAGGGCGGCTGCTTCTCGAACTGGCGCTGCCGCAGCAGGATCAGGCGCGCTACATCGCTGATGGCGCGCTCATCCAGCAGACCGCTATACGCCTGCCCCTGCATAATCACAGCCGGTGCACCGCGCAGGCCACGTTTGCGCGCTTCCTCGGCCGCCCGCTCAACAATGGGCGCGTAGGTCTGAGCTTGGAGCGCAGCGCTGAAGGCAGCCAGGTCTGGGATGCCCGCTCGCCGTGCATACTCAGGCAGCTGGGCGCGGAATTGTTCTGGCGCCAGCCCCCTCCAGGCAGCCTGATCAGCGAAGAGCAGATCGTGCAGCGGCCAGAAAGCGCCCTGAGCCGCCGCCGCCTCGAGCGCCTGTGCTGCTAGAAAGGCTTTATCGTGTTGCGGCTGTGGGAAATGCCGCCACGTCAGGCGGATTTGATCGGGATATTCGGCGTACAGCCGCAGCAGAGCACGGGCAACAATCAGGCATGGCTCACACTGTAGATCGCCGTAGTGGACAATGTGCAGGTAGGCATCCGCCTTGCCTAGATCGTGGTCGGCGCTGCCGCGATCAGGTGTGGGCGTGCGCGGCGGCAAGGTCACAATGACGGTGGGCGGTCGGAAGGGCGTTGCAGTCGGCATTGGCGCACTGCCACACGCGCTGAGGATGATCGCGCACAGAAACACTGCGAACTGCTTATGCTTTGCCATAGACTGGGATCGCCGCGCCGCTGATATCGCGCGCGCTATCCGAGACCAGGAAAAGGATGACTTCGGCAATCGACTCCGGCCTCACCCATTTGCTGTGGTCGGCATTTGGATCGCTCTTGCGATTTTGCGGTGTATCAATCACGCTCGGCAGGACGGCGTTGACTGTGATGCTGTATTGCATCAGCTCGCCGGCCATGCTCTCGGTTAGGCGCAGCACAGCCGACTTGCTGGCGCTGTAGCCCGAGATGGTCGGCACACCGCTGAGCGCAGCGCGCGCCCCGATGTTCACAATGCGCCCGCCCCCGCCGCGTGCTACCATGCTGCGCGCCGCCGCCGCACTGAGCAGGAAGGCGGTCTTGGCGTTGATGTTCATCATGAAGTCCCAGATTTCCTCGTCCATCTCATGGACGGGGCCGCCAGCGCGGAAGCCGCCAGCTATATTCACCAGGATATCCACCTTGCCGTATTGGGCTACCACGCGGTTGATGAACTCGTCGAGAGCGGCGCGCTTCTGTGTCAGATCGAGCGCACCGATCAGGGCTTGCTCTGGATCGAAGTCTGCTTCACGCAGCCGTTGCCGCAAAGTATCTTCTCGCAAGTCCACCAACGCCAGACGGATGCCTGCCGCGTGAAATAGCCGCGTCACAGCGATGCCCAAGTTGCCCCCAGCGCCGCTGATCACAGCCACTTTGCCTGCTAGCTCAGGATAGGTTGCCATAAGTGCCAGTACTCTCACAGTGTGACTAAGACACAGCACATTATAGCACGTCCAGCTGGCTCGCAGTGTTGGTGTAGGCTTTGCGCAGGCCGGACGCCGCTTTTCAGACTGATCCTGAACTTTATGTGCCGCTCAGAGCGATTATCTTGCCCAGCGTGCGCACCATGATCAGCAAGTCAAGCGCGATGCTCTGATGGCGGATGTAGTACAGGTCGTATTGCAGCTTGATGAGCGCGTCTTCTTCGGTGTTGCCGTACTTGTAGCAGACTTGCGCCCAGCCCGTTAGGCCGGGTGCCACAAGCAGGCGTGTGCGGTAGAACGGAATTGTCTGGGTCAGCCGATCTACGAAGATGGGGCGCTCCGGGCGCGGCCCGACGATGCTCATCTCGCCGCGCAGCACATTCCACAGCTGTGGCACTTCATCTAGACGTGTCTTACGCAGAATGCGCCCAACTCGTGTAATGCGTGGATCGCCTTTGCGTGCCCATTGTGGCCCGCTCAGCTTCTCAGCGTCTTGCACCATTGTGCGCAGCTTGACAATTTGGAAGGGCTTGCCGCCGCGCCCAAGCCGTTCCTGACGGTAAAAGATCGGCCCGCGCGAATCGAGTCGGATGAGCAGCGCCAGAGGGGGCAAGATCGCCGCGAAGCAGACTAAGCCAACTAGCGCCAATATGACATCCAGCAGGCGCTTGATCAGCAGATACAGCCGAAAACTGAGCGTGTCCCCCTCCAACGGCAAGACCAGCTGCCAATCGAACTGCCCGACATGCTCGATCGGCACCCGTCCCGTGATCTGCTCGTAGAGCAACGCCATCGGCGTGATGGCAACGCCCTGCTCGTAGCACGCCATCACACCTTGAAATAGATCGGCGGGCAGCACGCCATCGTGAGCTAGAATCAGCTCTGAGACACCATACCCCTGCACGATGCGAGGCAGGTCACCGCCCGTGCCCAGCGGGCGTAAGCTCGATATCGTCGGCGCGACATCAGCCTGACCTTGCACATAGCCAACGATCTCGTAGTCGTTGGGCGCCTCTTGGGCGAGCATCTGGGCGAGAGCCGCCGCACCTCGCCCGCCGCCGATCAACACGGCACGGCGCGGCTGCTGAGTCCAGCTGAACAAGCGCGGACGGGCAACCCGCCACATACCAACTAATGAAAAAGCAGCGACCGCATAGTAGAGTGTGAAAAGGCGAGGCAGATCGAAGCCGCTGGGCACGACCAGAAAGAACGCAAGCACGTAGATGAGCACCACTTGAGCGCTGATGAACAGCAAGCGCGCGAACATGGCAGCCTGGCGATGGGCAAAGCGCAAGTCATTAAAACCGTTCAGGCGCGCCACGGTCAGCCACAGCAGCGGCATGATAATGAACCAGTGCGCCCGCTGTCGGATGAACTCCGCATCGAACGGCTCAGGCGCCGTCAACGACCAAGCGCCCATTGCTACGAGCGTCGCTAACAGGCAGGCCAGTGTATCACCGACGAGTAAGAGCAGACGGCGCTCCGAGAGGCGCAGCTGCCACCTGCTCGGAAGCTGTGCTGTTTCAGGCGGTGAAATCGGCTCGGCAGGGTGCATTTGGGTATCCAGAGCATACAAGCATAAATGCATTACACTTGCATTATAAGGGTGGGTGTGGTGTGCGGCCCGCCTTTTTCGCAAAATTTTGAGAAAGTTGTGATGCGTCGGCTCAAAATGCACAAATGTGGCAAGCGCGCTACAATCGTAGAAGCGATCTGCACCATGTGAGGAATGCCAATGACCGATCACGCCGAAAATCCGCTGGCGGCTGCCCGCAACGCCCTTGACGAGTTGCGCGCTCAGCTGTCTGGGGCTCAACAAGCGCTCGAGGAGCTCCAGGCGCTGCTCGAACAGGCAGAGGCGCAGCGCACTGCCCAGAGCGATCAACACGTTAAGCTGGTCTCGACCATTGTTCATGAGCTGCGCAAGCCCATGACCAGCATTCGCGGCTACGCTGATATGCTCGCCAAGCCGAATATGGTCGGCACGCTCAATCCGATGCAGCAGAACTTCATCGAGACAATCCGCAACAACGTGATCCGCATGGACTGGCTGCTCAGCGATATCAGCGATATCAATAAGTTACAGGCAGGGCGCTTGCGCCTAGAGCGCAAGATGTTGACTTTCGAATCGCTGCGTGAAGAGATTGAATCAGCGGTGGCAAGCTTGCTGAGCGAGTATGGGCACACGCTTACGATCGAGATCGCGCCCAACTTACCAGCCCTCAATGCTGATCCCAAGCAGCTGAGCAAAGTGATTGTGCTGCTCTTGCGCAATGCGATCTTCTACACGCCTCGGGGCACGGGTCAGCTAGCTCTGCAGGCAGAGCCAACCGAAAAAGCAGGTGAGCTGCGCATCAGTGTGCGCGATAACGGGATTGGGATGGCCCACAAAGATGTAGTGCGGCTGGGCGAGCTGTTTTTCCGTGCTGATCACGAGCTGGTCACTAACAGCAAGGGCTATGGACTAGGCATTCCAGTTGTCAAGGGCTTGCTGGCGCTGATGGAGAGCCAGCTGGAAGTGCAGACTGCACCCGGACAAGGCAGCACCTTTAGCTTCCGTCTGCAGGGCATCTAGGGGTGGAGATCAGCGTATCTGTGCCTGAACGCACTAACGAGGAATGGCAGCGCGATCTAGCAGAAGGCTCGCCCAACCGTGAAGCCGCGCTCGAGGCATTGCGCCAACGCTTGAGGCGCGGCCTGTTCTACTACCTCAGCCGTGAGCGCAGCGATCTGGCTGATCATCCGCCTGAAGAACTTCAGCAGATGGCAGAGGACTTCGCCCAAGAGGCTTTGCTGCGCATCTTGGCCAATCTCGACTCGTTTCGCGGCGATAGCCAGTTCACGACGTGGGCAACGCGCATCGCTGTGCGACTCGTCATCAGCGAGTTGCGCCGCCTGCGCTACCGCGATTTCTCGCTCGACTCGCTGGTGGATAACGACGAAAATCACGCTGTTGACGCCAACGCGCTGATCATTGATGAAGGCGATAGCCCTGAGCGCAGCGCTGAAAAGCGTGACGCCTGGCTGCGCATCGAGCAGGCTCTGAACCAGGCGCTCACTGCCCGGCAGCGCGCCGCCTTCGAGGCGTTGATCCTTGAAGGGGTGCCGCTCGACATCGTGGCGGAGCAGCTCAACACCAATCGTAATGCTCTTTACAAACTGATCTTCGACGCACGCCGCAAATTGCGCCAGCACCTTGAAGCGCAGGGCATGGCACCTGAGTATATTCTCAATCTATTCGAGAACTGAGCCCGTGAAAGACCTGATCGCCCTACGCCTGTTACGCGCTGTGCTGTGGCATATCCAGAGCGAACGGAGCCCAGTCTACCGAGCCGTCTGGCGCCCCAGCCGCTTCCAAATGCCAATTGGCTGGATCTACTTGTTGCTTTTGCTGAGCATTCCGCTGCTGCGCCTGCTGGAGATCGGCAGCGGTGTGCCATTTTTCGTCTACCGCGATCAGGCGCTTGTGGTGGTCGGTGTGTTCGGCGCAGCGCTAATCAGCCTGATGCCCTATGGCTTACTCTCAGCCTTGACGGCGGCAGGCATCGCGCGCTTGCGGCTCACTCAAACGTGGGATATGTTCCTGCTGGCGCCTGCTGAGACGTACGAGGTCATCACAGCCGTGACGGCTGCCGCAGCACGCCCGCAGTGGCGCGCTATACTGGGCAGCCTGCTGCTGAATGGCCTATTCAGTTTTGGTGCAGCGATGATAGGGGTGCTTGGCCTGGTGCTGCGCAGCGAGTGGTTATGGGCAGCACTCCTGCTTGTGCTGTGCGCACTGCCGATCTACGCCCGCCTCCAAGAGGCAGCGCTGAGCCTATTGATCGGCAGGCGGCTGAGCTACATCGCACCACGCGGCGCCTTCGTGCTTGGGATGATGGTCGGGCTGACCTTGCGCCTGGCTTTGCCAGTCGCGGCGCTGTTTCTAGGGGGCGAAGCAGCGGGGCTAGGGGCGCTGAGTGCGGCGATCGTCCGCCTTGCCGATGTTTTGCCGAGCAACGCAGCATTAGTGGGCGCCGCACTGACAATTGTGATGGCGCTGCTGCTCGGCGAGTTCGCCCTGATCATCTTTGTGCCGGGCCCGTTGAGTCCGTTTGTGGCGTTGGCAGTCTTCATGGCGCGGAGCCAGCTGGTGCGCCACCTGGCAGCCCGCGAAGAGCAGGTCTATCGTTGATTGAGCTGGCGGGCGATCGCCTTGCCCTCAGCCAACGATTCTTCAAGACGTTCACCTGTGACATGCCGTTCCACGCGCTTCAGGCGCTTGTCGAGGGCGCGTTGAAGGTTGCGACGTGTCTCAGCGCCGCTGCGTGGTGCATTCCACAGGGCCAACAGCGCGCCGATCATACCGCCGATCAACGCGCCAAAGATGAATGAACGTCCCGTGCCGCGCTCAGACATCTCACTTGCGCGCCTTGCCGCTCAGATTGCGCCGAATGGCGAGCAGCTCACGTAGGAAGACGCCGATTCCAACTGCTGTCGAGGTCACACGGATGACTGGTGTTGCTACATTGCGGCTGATGAACTCGGTCGTATCGCGCGCCGTACTGACCGTCTCCTGAGCCTCCTCGATAATCGGCTTGACCTCGCTGCTGAGAATGTTGATCAGCGCGCTGATCTGTGTGATCAGGATGACTAGGGCGATGGCGATCAAAATACTCTGCAGCGCCAGGATCACGATGAAGAGATCGCGCAGGATGCGGAAGAAGTTCGCCACGCCCTCTGAATCGGCGATCCCGCCGATGATCGCGATGGCGAACAGCACGATAGTCACGCCGATGAAGCCACCAACTCCGATGAACAGCCAGCGCGACATGCCGCCACGCGCCGCCTCAGCAGTTTGCTCCGCCAGTGCTTGATTGTCGGTCATTCCTGCCTCTTTGCCTCTCGACTCGATAGAAAGCGCGCGATGAGCATCGCCAGCCAGGCGCCTAAAGTCGCTGTGAGGGTGTTCAAGATACCGATCCGCAGGGCATTTACCTCAAAGATAGCCCCAAAAGCCTGCCCAACAGCAAAACCGAGCCAGCTAGCCAGCAAATAGAGTGCCAATTGGCGCGCACTGCCACCAAAGATCAAATGGAAGAGCGCGCCATAGAGCGTTGCCAGTAAAAAGCCAAAGACGATCGGCGGACTCGGCATCGCCTAGCGCTGCTTAGGTGCGTAGCCGGGCGCCACCAAAAATTGCGCTGACCACGGCACATAACGGCTGAAAAACTCCTCGTTATCGACGAGAACTTGCCCATCCAGGTTGCGAATCGTCCGCCAGACGCGCGCATCCACGCCATCGACGGCGTAGTCTATTTGGCGCACCTGACCTGGGCGCATGCTCGGACTTTCGGTGTACTTCGGCTTGCCGTGTGGCACAACGTTGCTCAGGCGCGGGCCGCTCATCTCGACGACTCGCCCGCTGTTCGTGCTGTAGAAAGTGATGGTCAGCGACTGCTTAGACGGCACAAAGTTCACTGCAATCAGGATGTGATAGGGGGTATCGTTGCGGAACTTCAGGTCGATGATCGGCGCGTAGACAGTGGCATCCATGCCAACGCCCGCCGCGTAACGCCGTCCGTTAGCGATCGCGGTGCCGCTTTCGTAGTAGCCAACACGATAGCCGTGTGGATAGCGCTCGACGATTGGGAAGGCGCCGAAGAATGCCGCTTGGAAGATCGTCGTGCTGACCTGGCATACGCCGCCGCCCACACCTTCGATGGTGCGATCGCCGTAGATGACCAGACCCGTCTCGTAGCCCGTCTCAGGCGAGATATCGCCGATGTACTTGTTGAATGAGAAGACCTCGCCAGGCTCGATCACCAAGCCGTGAAAGCGCTGAGCCGCCACTTGAATGTTGGTGCGCCGCTCGGCTGAGGAGCCGTAGAAGAAGGTCGTTGCCTCTACAATCTTCTCAGTGATGCCGAGCTCAGCAGCGCTGGCTTGGCTGTGCGCCATTGGCTTGACGGTGATAAAGCTGAGCGGCACGCGCCGATTATCGGAGAAGATAGCAGCCTCGAAGGCTTTCAAGCTGGTCTCAATGTCCAACTCGCGCCCCTCAATGCTATCTTGAATCGGCAAAAGCTCGCGGCGCGCCTCATTGAAGACGAAGCGGGCATTGCGCGGCTCAATGCGCAGCTGCGGCGCCAATTCAGTCAGGAAGGCGCGCAGCGGCTCGGCGTTAGCGCTGACCGTATAGCGCGCAGTGCCATCCCCGTTCTCCACGCGCTGGATGTTTAACAAGCCGCTAATGAACTCTGGGCTGGCCTGCCAAGGGCCAGGGTCGTTCTGGCGAGTCACAGGTAAGTAGAGCTGAATCGGGCTGGCAAGCGCAGTGCGGACTTTGGCAGCTGCCTCTTCTACATCGCGGACGGCTGGTTGCGTCTCGCGGACGACGAGGGGAATTTCGGCGCCAGTCGTCAGCGTCAGGATGACCTGCCGCAGCAAGCCGAGCGTCGCCTCTATATCCACTTGCCTGCCGACTTGGCTAGTCGTGGCGATGACTTGTGTCCCATTGAGGCTGAGGGTTGCATCCAGCACGGGGCGGTCGATCTGAGCGGCAATTTGCTTAAGCCAGGCCGCCGCCTGCGACTGATCGAAGATGACGCGCGGCTGCACAGAGGCGCCGTTCAGCCATGCATCAGCCTGTTCAAGCAGATTCTCGAGCAGCGTGCTGCCACGTCCGATCTTGAATGCCTCTTCGACGGTCTGCAGCGGGTCGTAGCTGACGCCTAGCTCAGCCGCGGTGCGCTGCCAGAAGCGATCGCCATCGCGGAAGGTGAAGATGGCCCTCTCGCCATAGGTGAAGCGGGCTGCCAATGCTGCCGCTGCCTGCTGATGAGTCATACCGGAGAGGTCTACGCCAAAGGCAGAGACACCGGGGTAGATCAGCTGGGTGAACTGCAACTGATGCAGCGCCAAGTAAAGCGCCGCCAGCAGAAAGAGCAAGATCACTGCCGTTGCCCCGAGCAGCGGAAGGCGGATCAGCCACGCGAGCAGCGCCAAGCGCCGTACAGGGCGCCCATAGCGCTGCTCGTCATAGGGGGGATGCCAAGTTTCCATGCCGTTCATCTCAAACGCCACACTAAAGTTGTCTTGCCAGCGCAAGCGCATTCTGGATGCCATGACTATAGCCGATTCAGCCTTGTGCGGCAAGACGCATCACCTGGAGGCACTACTGTAATGCCAAACTTTCAGCTAAAATTGCTATATATTCCAAAATTCAAGTAGACGCCCTGAGCTTCAAGACTAGGCGTCGGGATGGCTTAGCTGAGCATGGCAAAGAGTGAACTGAGCGACCTGCGGCGTTTGTTGGGCGGCTCGCGCGCGGATGAACCCGAAGGAGGCTGGCTGCGCAAGCTGCGCTACGAGGTCTTGGTGCGTTGGGCAACGGAGTACTGGCGCCAACACTTCGGTGAGGCACCCTGTATGGCGCTGTGGGCAACTGAAAACTGCAGCAATCACCGTGCCCTAAAGCGATTGGCTGAAGGGCGCAAACTGCGCGCTAAGACGCGCTACTTGGGCTATCAGCGTGTGGAATGCCCGTATGTCGTGCCGATCAGCGATTATCGCTTGCCCAACCGCCGTCCTGTGCTAGATGAGTCAGTGGGCGCTTTCCGTTTCCGCTTCGAGCAAAACGGCGAACTGTTCGAGGCAGTCTATGTCTCATCCTACTACGAAGATGACGACAAGGGCATTGTGGCAGTAGTCGTCTTGCCGATGGATCGCCTTGAGGCATGGGCCGCCTTTGAGCAAGCTTGCTCCAACGCTGCACGCCACCTGGAGCGCAGCCAAAACGTCTACATCATCGGCGGCGCACACGAGTCCTTCAAGCCAACCGTCGACTGGAAAGACGTAATCCTGCCAGAGAGTCTGAAAAATGACCTACGCGCTGATATGGAAGCCTTCTTCAGCGAGGGCGTGAACATCTACAAGCAGCTGGGCTTAGCGCCCTTCCGTAAGCTGCTTTTAGTCGGGCCGCCCGGCACCGGCAAAACGACACTCTGCGCTGCCGTCGCTAAACTTGCGCTGGCGCAACGGCGAGTGGTGGTGTACGTCTCTGGTGCGGATGACGACGGCGCCTCGTTCCGTAAGGTGCATCATGCCTTGAACATTGTGGCAGAGGCACAGCATCCTGTGCTGCTGATCGTCGAGGAAATTGACGTCTACCTGCGCAAAGACGACAAAGCGCAAATCCTGAATGTGCTGGATGGCTTGGAGTCGCCCAACAATCCGCGCGGCGCCATGCTCCTAGCCACCACGAACTACCCAGAAGTGATCGACGAGCGCATTGCCAAGCGGCCGGGCAGGGTCGATCGCATCATTCACGTACCGCTGATCCAAGATATGGCGCAGGCAGAGCAGATGCTTATCCGCTATATGGGGCATCAGTGGCAGGATGATCATCGCGCCGTACTGCCACAGCTGGTTGGGCAGACGGGCGCCTTCGTGCGTGAGGTTGCGCTCTACGCGCGGATGTTGGCCGCCCACAATCGTGAGACAGCTGTCTCGCTAGAAGTGCTGCGCCAGTCGGTCAGCAGCCTTTCCAGCCAACTTTCTACGGGCGCCGACTTGCAACCACGCCGCTCGATCGGCTTTGGCGCGCGACGTAATGCCCTTGAGGGCTAGGCGGCGTGATCACAGAACGACTAGCCGCAGTGGCGCTCGCCCTGACCGAAGGCGTTGGCTGGCAGACTGCCTCACGCCTGTTGTCGGTCTTCGGCACGCCGCAAGACGTTTTAACTGCAGCGCCTGAGCAGCTGGCGCCGCTGCGCGGCGTGAGCGTGCAGGTGAAGCACAATCTAGCCAACCTTGAGGTGCCGCGCCTCCTCGAGAAGCTGGCGCACTGGCAGGCACAGGGTATCCGCTATTCGCTCTGGTATGAGGCGGACTATCCGCCCTCTTTTGCACGCCTCGAGAGTCGGCCGCTGATCGTCTTTTGGAGTGGTAGTGCTCTCCCGGAGCCGGCGCGCTGTATCGCCATCGTCGGCACGCGCCAGCCAAGCCAATCCACCTTGCACCAGACGGCTAAGTGGTCTGCCTACCTTGCCGAGCGTGGCTGGGGAATTATCAGTGGCCTGGCGCGCGGCGTGGACGTCGTGGCGCACCGAGCGGCTGTAAACGCACGCAGTTACAGCGGCGCTGTGCTGGGCAGCGGCATTCTAAGCATCTATCCGCCGGAACATGCTGTGCTTGCCGCTCAGCTGCAGCAGAACGGCTTTTTGCTCTCTGAGTACGCGCCTGATCAGTTGGTGCGACCCGACTGGTTGGTGCTCCGCAACCGTTTGATTGCTGCGCTGTGTCGCGCCGTGCTTGTGGTGGAGGCGCCTGCTGAGAGCGGTGCACTGCATACGGCGCGTTTTGCACACAGGCAGGGCGTGCCCGTCTTTGCGCTGCCGAACAGCGCAGGAAACCTTGCGCTCCTTGCTGACTATGCACGTCCGCTGCCTCAATCGCCAGATGCCTTCCTTGAGACTTTGCAGTGCCTGCCCTACCCACCTGAGCCGTTACAACCAAGCGCTCAGCCGCGCTCACTGTTTGAGGAAGAATAGCTCATGCATCGCTTTTACCTACCACCACAACAGTTACACAGCGAATACATCAGCTTGCCCGAGCAGCTAGCCCATCAAGTGCGCAATGTGCTGCGGATGCGCGTTGGGGAATCTGTCACGCTCTTCGATGGCGAGGGCATGGAATATGAGGCCGAGATCACCGATGTGCGCCGCGACGGTGTGACAGTGCGCCTTGGCGACCCGCGTCCGTGCGTCGGGGAGCCACGCGTGCACCTGACGCTCTTCCACAGCCTGCTCAAAAAGGATCGCCTTGAGTGGGCGCTGGAAAAGGGCACTGAGTTGGGCGTCAGCCATTTTGTGCCGTTGCACACGGCGCGCGTGATCGCCGATGGCGCGAGCGAAATCAAACGGACGCGCTGGCAACGCGTCGTGATTGAGGCAGCGGAGCTGGCTGGACGGGGCATCTTGCCGCCCATCGATGAGATTCATAGCCTGCCACAAGCGCTAGCGCGGCTGGGCGCCTTTGATCTTGCTATTTTCGCTTGGGAAGAGGCGTCGGGCTACACTCTGCGCGACGCCGTGCGTGATTATCGCGCTACGCACGGCGATGCTGTGCCACGTTTGGCACTTTTCATCGGCCCGGAAGGCGGCTTCACGCCTGAAGAGTCCGAAGCAGCGCGGAGGGCAGGCTGTAAGATCGTCACGCTCGGCGAGCGTATCATGCGCGCCGAGACTGCCAGTCTAGCTGCAGCAGCCGCTCTACTGTATGAGTGGTCTTAGGCAGGCTGAGCCGCCTTCTGCTTGGCGATGATCGCCCTGAGCCGCTCGAGCAGCTGCGCATCAACCGGCACACCTGATTGCTGCAGCGCTTCTATGCCGCTCAGGAACGACTCCAGCGCGTTGACACCAGGTGGACTTTCTGCCAGGAGCTCAAGCTGCTCGTGGGCCTTGTTGTGCTCACCTACAGCGATAAATGCCGTAATCAGATCGAAGCGCGCCCAGTGATCAAATGGATCGCCATCTACCAGCTGTGCTGCGATGCGCGCTGATTTTCTGAATATCTCTTCAGCTGTGCCACGATCGCCTTTCATCAGATGCAGCATGGCGAGATTGTTGAGCGGATAGGAACTGTGTGGCGTGACGTGCGAGGCAGCCTGGTAAGCGCGGATAGCATCGTCGAGGCGCCCTTGCCGCCGATACAAGCCGCCTAGCGTGGCGTAGAATGAGGCGCCGTTGATATCGCGCGCTTGCGGATCGCGCTCTAGCGCACTCAAAAAGTGCTGCTCAGCCTGCGCATAGAGCTGATTGCGTAGGTGTGGATCGCTCTGGCGCCCAGCCTTCAGGCGCAAGGCGTAGCCTAAGGCTGCCTGTGCGGGCGGAAAGGCATCGGCGCTAGCTTGCAATAGCGGGATAGCGCGCTCCGGGTCGCCCATCTGACTGTACAGCTCACCCAAGTAGTAGTTCACAGCCCGATTGCTCGGGTCGAGCGTACGGGCTTCCTCGAGAGTCAGCAGAGCGGCACTGTGATTGTGCACCATCATCTGTTGCACACCAATTTGCAGCAACATCCCAGCGCGCGCAGCAGCTTCACCCCGCTGCTCGATATCCTGCAGCATCTGTTCAGCTTTCTCATGCAGCTGCTCTGCCTGCTTCAAAGTCTTTGTCAGACGCCTAGAAACGAACAAAAAGGCTCCAGCGCCAACTGTGGTAGCAATGGTCAGCACGATAGCCGCGATGGCGCCTGCCACCTCGAGGAAGCTGAGCATGCGCGAGACTGTTTCCAACGAGCGGTCGGTCGCCTGGGCGATCTCATCAGTGCGCTGCAACGCGGCTTCAGCGCGCTTGAGCACCTCTTCGGGCGCGATCGAGGTGGCAGGGGCGGTTGGCGTGGCGCCATCCTGCGCAAGCGCGCTGGGCGACCAGGCTGCGAGCAGCACAGCTAAAACTAGCGCGCACAGCATCCCTAGCGCTATGATGCGATATTTGCTCATGCTAGTTATCATCCTCAGGCAGCAGACGTTTCATCATGCCGCCCAAGAGCTTGCCTATGCTCCGCGCACGACGCCTGCCCGTACTGCCATTGGCGCCTTCGCTGCGCACACGGAAGCCACTGCTGCGCGTTGCGCGTCCGCGCCGCTCGTCTTCGCGCTCCATGATCAGGCCCAGCCGCAGCAAGCCCACGCTCGTGCTGTAGGACGGGTGCCGCAGCTGATCAGCCATGCCGCTGATGCGCTCCGGACGGGCGATGCGTACTGGCATCTTCAGCACCTCGGCAGCGATTTTCTTGATGCCTGGCAGTTGAGCACTTCCACCCGTCAGGACGGCGCCCGCCGAGAGCAAGCCATCATAGGCGCTGTACTTTATCTCGCGCAGCACCAGCTGAAAGAGCTCCTCAATGCGCGGCTGAATGATTGCGGCCAGGTCAGCGCGCAGCACACGGCTCATGTGCTCCTCGCCGAACGGTTGCACAATGAAGACATCTGAGGGATCGACCTCGCTCGGATCAGCATGCCCGTACTCCACCTTGACCGCCTCAGCGATCTCGTGCGATAGATGCAAGCCCTGCGCAATATCATTCGTCACGTGCCAGCCGCCTACGCTGATCACTGCTGTATGCCAGACGGTGCCCTCAATGAAGACTGCGAGATCAGTTGTGCCACCGCCGATATCGATCACCAAGACGCCCATCTCGCGCTCGGCATCGGTCAACACCACCTCACCTGAGGCGAGCGGATTTAAGATGAAGCGATCGACGTAAACGCCCGCGCCCTCAACGCACTTCTGCAAATTTTGCAGGCTGCTGCTGGCTGCTGTCACGATGTGCGCTTCGACTTCAAGGCGAAAGCCGTGCATCCCTAGCGGGCTGCGAATGCCATCTTGCCCGTCGAGCGTGTAATTGCGCGGGATGATGTGCAGCACCTCGCGGTTGTGAGGCAGGGCGATGGCGCGCGCTGCCTCCATAGCGCGCTCCAGATCGGCGATCTGCACGCCACGTGAGCTGCTGATGCCAACGACGCCGCGCGAATTACGCGAGTCGATATGTGCGCCTGCCACACTGACGAAGGCGCGCCCGATCTCGTAGCCACTGCTGCGTTCTGCCTTGTGGATGGCGGCAGAAATGCGCGCCGTCAGCTCGTTGACGTCGTTCACCACGCCCTTCTTCATGCCGCGCGAAGGCTCGACGCCTAAGCCGATCACATGAATGTCGTCAGCGCGCACCTCGCCGACCAATGTGCAAATCTTGGTTGTGCCGACATCAATGCCGACGACTAGTTCGCCCATACCTCGCTCTGTACATTCCTCAGCGCGCTAGACTGTAGTATGGCGCGTCAGGGTTACTCACATTCACCTCTAGGAAGCGTCTACCACGCCGCTCGTAAACTTGCCGCACGATCTGATTATACACGGCAATTTTAGTCAGCATGTCTCGCCCATCGCCAAACCAGAACATCCAGCCACGCCCATCTCGATAGCCCAGCCCTTTGGCTGAATCATACACCAACTCATCCACGTTTGGATAGAGCGCCTTGAACTGCTGTACGCCTATAACAGTGTTCAGATCAATGCAGCTGCCAGGCCCAAGCAGCTCTTCAGTGCCTTGCAGCGGGCACTCGCCGATGTTCAACGTCCGTGAAGGCTTCTCGACGATGACGCGCGGCAAATTGGGCAAATCTTGGCGCAGCTGCATCACCCGCCCACGCGCATCAACCCAGACGCGCAGGTTTGCCTGCTCCCAGATTAGTGCAGGCTCGCGCTCGGTCACCGTCACTTGCACCATCATCGGAGGCCAGCCCAGCTCGACTGTTGCATCGACAATGGATGGATCAGCTTCCAGGCGGCGCTCGATGGCAGCTGGATCAACCCAGAAAAGATGCGTCAGACGCGTCGGATTTTCGGGGTCGATCAGCCCTGTGCGCGTGAAAATCTCGCCGCCGCTCAAGTAGCGCGTGCCGCCGACGTAGATCGTCTGCACGAAGAACGCCTCGTGCGTTAAAAACAGATACAGCACAATCATCAAAATGAGCGCCATGAAGGCGCTCAGCCAGCGCGTGCTGAGGTAAACCTGCAGCTGAGCAGTGCGTGGTACAGCCGCAGGCACCTTGCGCCGCAAGCGCCGCGCCGTACGAGGCGGCACAGCGCGGCTGCCCTCAGGCAGATCGTCGAGCGGGAGGCGCCTCAGGCGCGGCGGACGGGCAGAAAGTTTCTCGCGTATAGACATGCGCTTACTATACCGCACTGCCGATTAGCTGTCTAACAGGCTAGGTTGAGATTCAAACTTTTTCCTAGCTGGATAGCCAGTCTACACCATTCGATTTTATGCTAAACTTTTTATCACATATCGCGCTGGTAAACTGAGAAAGTTATATGCCGATCACTATCCTGATAGCTGAGGATGATAGGGATTTACAGCTGCTTTACCGTGCTGCAATGGAGCATCAAGGCTTCCACGTGCTAGAGGCCTGTGATGGGGCAGCCCTGATGGATTTGCTGCACTCGCCTGATTTCCACGCAGATGTTCTACTCCTGGATATTGAGATGCCGGAGGCGCCCGGCCTACGCGCCATAGATTACATCCGCAGTCAGCCTCGCCTAGCGCACCTCAAGATCATTGTCATCACTGCTAACGAACGGTACCGCGAACGCATTGGCGCTAGGGCAGATCGTTTCCTCGTCAAGCCGATTGCCATCAGCGATGTGATGCGCATCGCACAAGAATTAGCAACTTAATCCATTGCGCACTGTAAGGATTATGCTTATGACTGCACCGATTACGTTCAACACACTCTCAGCAGAGCATCTGACGTTCTTTGAGAATTTACTGGGCGCTGAGCGGCTCTCGACGCGCCACGCCGATCTCGAACTGCACGCGCGCGATCAGTCTTTCCATACACCACGCCCGCCAGATGTCATCTTGCTGCCCGAGACAACCGATGAAGTCAGCGCGATTTTGCGCTACGCCAACGCCAATCGCCTGCCTGTGACGGCTTGGGGCGTCGGCACTAGCTTGGAGGGCAACTCGATTGCTGTGCGCGGCGGCATCATGCTGGACTTCGCACGCATGGCCCAGCTGCTGGAAGTGCGCCCCGAAGACTTCCAAGCTGATGTCCAGCCCGGCCTGACCCGTATCGAGCTGAACAAGGCTCTAGCCCGCTATGGGCTCTTCTTCACGCCCGAGCCAGGCGCCAATGCCACTATCGGCGGCATGATCGCCACTAATGCTGCTGGCATCAAAACGATCAAGTACGGCGCCACCCGCGAAAACGTGCTTGCGCTAGAAGTCGTCAAGGCGGATGGCGAGGTATTGCAAGTTGGCACTCGGGCGCGCAAAAATTCGGCGGGCTACAGCCTGTTGCACCTGTTTATCGGCTCGGAAGGCACACTGGGCATCATCACGCGCGCCACGCTCAAACTTGCGCCCATCCCCAGCGAATACAGCGCCGTACTTGCTGCCTTCTCAAACGTCGAGAGCGCCATCCGCGCCGTCGTTGAGATCGTCGGCGCTGGGCTTGAGCCAACGGCGCTGGAGTTCGTGGATAAAGAGACTGTCCACGCCTTGAACCAAGACAAAGGCACGCATTTTGTTGTGGCGCCCACCGTGATCATGGAATTCATTGGGGCTGGCGAAGGTGAGCAGCTACAACTTGCCCTTGAGCTGTGCCGTGAGAACGGCGCCACACACTTTGAGGCTGCACAAGGCACAGAGGCGCGCAACAAGCTCTGGGAGGTGCGCCATCACACCTATGAGTCGCTTGTACGAGTGCACCCTAACAAAGCGCAGAAGATTATCGATGTGGCCGTGCCGATCTCGCGCTATCCAGAGATTGTCCTCTACTCAGAGGCGGCGCTGCGCGAGCACAACCTAGTTGGCTACAAGTTCGGGCACGCTGGCGATGGCAATCTGCACATCAACGTCATCCACACGCCTGGCGATGAGGCTGAGCTCGCCCGTGTGGAAGCTGCCAACGATCAAATTGTGCGCCGCGCCATCATGCTGGGGGGGACGGCCACCGGTGAGCACGGCGTCGGCATTGGTAAGCGCAAGTTCATGGCCGCGCAGTACGGCGCCGCCTACGACCTGATGCGCCAAATCAAGACGCTCTTCGACCCGAACGGCATCCTGAATCCGGGCAAGATTTTCAATGACTAGGGACTCGAAGACTGCTATGCTACCTGCTAACGTTACCTTGCAGTATATGCGCGAAGGCGCAAAGCAAAATGTGCGTTTGAAGCTTTCGCTAGATGCTACGGTGCGCCAAGTCATCGCTGATCTGGTGCGCGATCTGCAGCTGCCCAGCACAGATGCTGACGGAGCACCCTGCACTTACGAACTAACCTATCAACGCCAGGCGCTCAGCAGCGATGCGCGCCTGTTTGAGGTTGGCGTGCAGGAGAATGCCATTTTGCAGCTTGTGGCAGTCAATCCGAATGCAACGCGCAGCGGCATGGCGCTTTCTGCCAATGTGCTGAGCCGGTTGGGCGGTAAGGGCAGCAACGAACCGCTGCCGATGGTAGCGCAGCTGATCGCGCGGGATGGGCGCTCCTTTCAGCTGCACCACACACGCGCCCTGATCGGGCGTGCTGACGCAACGCTCGGCTACCCGCCCGACGTCTTCGATGCCGATCTGACGGCCATCGATCCCAATCGGACGGTCTCGCGCCCACACGCCCTGATTATCTACAGCGAAGGGCGCTTCACCATCCGCGATCTTTACAGCCAGCGGGGCGTGCTCGTCAATGGTGTGCGCATCCCTGTCAACGGAGCCTATCCCCTGAACGACGGCGATTGCCTAGTCATCGGCGAGGTTGAGCTGCAGTTCCGCTTCCTGTAGCGCTGCACATGCCACTTGTGTTGCGCACGCTTCTGAAGGCGGAAGCGCAGCATGGCACCCCCAACGAGGTATGTGGGGTGCTGGGCGGCACTTGGCACGGCTGGGTCGGCTATGCCAAATGCTATATAGCCGTGCCTAACTGTTCCTCAGCGCCGCACAGCCACTTTGTGATGGAACACAGTGCGATGGTCGCTGCGGCTATGGCGCTGCGCCGCGCTCGATACGACCTAATCGGCATCTATCACTCGCATCCGCACAGTGCGCCCGTACCTTCCCCAGCCGATCTGGCCGAATGCACATGGCACGCTACGCCCTACGTGATTGTCGGCTATGCTGCTGTGCAACCATTACTCGCAGCATGGCTGATCGAAGGCACAAATTTCACCCATCTACCGCTCATTTAACAGCGCATTGCAAAACCTTCGCACAAAAACTATCTAAGGACTATTCAGCGCTGTTGTCGCTTTGCTATTTCTAAAAATTAGCTGAAAAATAATTTGCTCTAGAAGGAACAAAGTGTCCATTCTGCAGCACTGGTGCCAATTCAGAAACCTGAGAGTTGACTTGGCATGTCGTTGCGTCTTTGCTAAATTTGGCTAGACTAAAAGTAACGCACATTAGACAAGCACGAGAGAACCCTATGCCGATTGCCATTGATCCAGCGCTATCTGTCTATGCTCTAGCTGCCCGTGTTGCAGATAGCTCCATGATGATCAACCATCGCCGCACCATGACGCTCATCAGCTATGAGATTGAGAATGCGGTACTGCACGACGGCGCCAAAGCGCGCATTTTCTCAGGTTTTCAGAAGATGAGCTTCTTCGTGCCGCAGCTGAAGCGCTATCAGCAACTAGCAGAGCGCGCTGAGTCGATCTATGTTTTCGGTGTGCCGGATGTACCCTTGCCGGACATCCCCAACATCACCTACGTCGCGATCAACCCGCGCGATCAGCTCGCCAGAGAGTGGTTCCTGGTGGCCGATGCACCCGACTACGCCAGCATCCTTGCTACCGAAGAGCTGACCAGTTGGGACGATCCGGATGAGAAGCGCGTGTTCAAAGGTGTATGGTCGTTCGATGAGCGCATCGTGAGCATTGTGCAAGAGTGGCTGAGCAGCCTAGTAGATGCGCGTCCGCTAGGCGAGCGCAAGCGCGATCCGAAGGCGCAGCTGCACTACATGCAGCGCACGACCATGCGCATAGCTAACCGCCTGATCAGGCTCTCGGAGCAGCGTACTCCACAAGCGCTGGCGACCGCTAAAGAGCTAGAGCTTGCTATGCCACAACTCTAGGCGCCGCATGACGTCTGACGGCTGAGTCTTGACTCTGCCGCACTTTATGCTGAAATAGGCAGCGTGAAGCCTGCCTAGCGCAGCCTACGTTGTGCTGCGCCCGTCAAAGGAGGTAAATATGCTGCACGAAGCAGAACATCTGCTCAGAGAATTCGTTGCCTATGTGGAGGACGCCGAAAAGCGCCCTAACGTGCTATCGCTCTACCTAGTGGTAGACCCCGCCGATCCCGCCAACCAAGCCGATACACCGGCCTGGCAAATCTACCTGCGCAACGCCCTGACTGAGATCGAAAATCAGCTCGATCCTGAACAAGTTAAGCAGTGGAAAACCGTACGCCTCTCGGATACCTCTGAGAAGACGGAATGGGCACGGACGCGCTTGCGCCTTGAGAACTACCTCGATAGCTATCGCCCGCAAGGCAAGACATTGGTGTTATTCGTCAGCACTGATCAGCTGCTAGCCTATGAGCTGCCCGTGCGCCTGCGCAATGGG
>JBDNDQ010000033.1:0-36389 GCA_046719055.1 Aggregatilineales bacterium
CCTGCAGGGCAACCCGAACGTGAAGGCGATCTTCGCGGCGAACGACGGGATGGGGCTGGGCGCGATCGAGGCGGTCGAGGCGGCTGGCCTGAGCGGGCAAGTGATCGTGCTGAGCGTGGATGCCATCCCTGAGGCGCTGGAAGCGGTGAAGGCAGGGCGTCTGGCGGGCACGGTGGCCCAGTATCCCGATGAAATGGCGATCCTCGCTGTCGAGGCCATGCTCAAAGTGCTGCAAGGGCGCCCGATCGCGCCGTTCATCGAGTCGCCTGTCA
This sequence comes from Aggregatilineales bacterium, assembly GCA_046719055.1. Taxonomy (GTDB): domain Bacteria; phylum Chloroflexota; class Anaerolineae; order Aggregatilineales; family UBA2796; genus CP2-2F. Next base: position 273 of record JBDNDQ010000033.1, read on the forward strand.
AGCTGATCACCAAAGAGAACGTCGAGACGGCCGGCAGCCGACTTGGCGATCCAGCGCTGCCCAAGTTACGCATCGGCGCCCTGACCAAGAACCTTGACAACGAGTTCTTCCTGACCATGATCAAGGGCTACGAGAAAGCAGCCGCCGATTTCGGCTTGGATGTTGTGATCGGCAGCACGCCGACGGAAGGCACGGCTGAGCAGCAGCTGGCCATCCTCGAGGGCTGGCTGAACGAGGGCGGCTTCGACGGCTTCAGTGTGACGCCCTTCCGCGCCACCAGCCTGAACTCCGCGCTTGAGCGCGCCACCCAGCAGGGCATCCCGATCATCAACATCGACGAGCTGATCCCAGCCGATGCGCAGCAGGGCATTACGCTGGCGGCGCAGATCGCCTCGAATAATGTGCGCGCCGGGCAGGAAGCGGCTCGCTATGTGGCAGCCAACGTGCCATCGGGCGCTGAGGTGGCCGTGATCGAAGGTGCGCCGGGCACCACCTCCAGCATCGACCGCGTCACAGGCTTCACGCAGGCAGCAACTGCAGCGGGCTACAAGGTGGTTGCCAGCCAGCCGGCGAACTGGGATCGCGCCCGTGCCTTTGAGGTAGCCAGCAACATCCTGCAGGGCAACCCGAACGTGAAGGCGATCTTCGCGGCGAACGACGGGATGGGGCTGGGCGCGATCGAGGCGGTCGAAGCAGCTGGCTTGAGCGGGCAAGTGATCGTGCTGAGCGTGGATGCCATCCCTGAGGCGCTGGAAGCGGTGAAGGCGGGGCGTCTGGCAGGCACGGTGGCCCAGTATCCCGATGAAATGGCGTACCTCGCCATCGAGGCGCTTATCAAGGCGATCGAGGGCAGGCCGGTGGCGCCGTTCATCGAGTCGCCCGTCAAGCTGATCACGCAAGCCAATCTGCCACAATAAGCGCTACTTGAGCGGTGTGTGAGCTTGCTGCCCGCATGCCGCTCTGCAAGAATGCTTTAAGAGCCAATGTATGAGCTATCTGCTTGGCATTGACGTCGGCACGAGCAGTCTGAAGGCGGTTCTCTTTGACGCAGAACACGCTCAGATCGTCGCTGTGGCGTCAGAAGAGTACCCTGTTCAGCATCCCGCGCCAGACGCTGCCGAGCAGCAGCCCGATCAGTGGTGGGAAGCAGCGCGCAAGAGTGTTAGGCGCTTGCTGGAGGGCGTCGATCGAGCGCGTGTGGGCGCCATCGGGCTGAGCGGGCAGATGCATGGCACCGTCCTGCTCGATGCAGCTGGGCGTCCGCTGCGCCCTGCCATCATCTGGGCTGATGGGCGCAGCAGCGCTCAGGTTGAGCATTTTCTCGCGCGCTTCAGCCAGGCGGAGTGGCTTGAGATCGCTGGCACACTGCCCGCCACAGGCTTCATGGCTGCTACATTGGCCTGGCTGGCTGAGCACGAGCCTGAGATATTAGAGCGCGCTCGGCACGTCCTGCTGCCGAAGGACTACCTCCGCTTGCGGCTGACGGGCGAGATAAGCAGCGAGCCGAGCGACGCCGCCTCGACCGCCTTGCTGGACATTCGCGCTTTGCGCTGGTCTGAGCGCCTGATCAACGGGCTGGGCTTGCCGTCGGGACTCTTTCCGCCGCTGTGCGCCTCGGCAGAGGTGGTGGGCGGGCTGCGCGCTGAGGCGGCTGAAGAGCTCGGCTTGCCTGTAGGCGTGCCTGTGGTCGCCGGCTGCGCCGACCAAGCTGCACAAGCGCTTGCCAACAACATCCTGGCGCGCGGCACTGCCTCAGTGACGATTGGCAGCGGCGGGCAGGTCTTTGTGCCGCATGCCCCGAGCGAACAGGGCGGACTCGCAACTGACGCGCGCGTCCACGTGTTTAACCACGCTGCGCCGCAACGCTGGTATGTGTTAGGCGCCATCCTCTCAGCGGGACTATCGCTGCGGTGGTTGCGCAACGTGTTGGGCTGGGCAGATGATCCGAGCGCCTATGAGCGCCTGAGCGCCGCCGCGCAATCCGTGCCGCGCGGTGCAGGCGGCCTAGTCTTTCTGCCCTATCTGCTCGGTGAGCGCACGCCGCACCGCGATCCGAAGGCACGCGGCGTCTTCATCGGGCTGAGCTACCAACATACGGTGGCGCACATGGCGCGCGCTGTGATGGAAGGCGTTGCTTTCGCGCTGCGCCAAGCGCTCGAGGTCAGTTTTGCTCTGGCGGGCGCTGCGCAGTCGATCGTGCTGGCGGGCGGCGGCGCACACAGCGCCATCTGGCGGCAAATTCAAGCTGATATCTACGGATTGCCGCTGCGCCCGAGTCTGTTGCGAGAGCAAGCCTGCGTCGGTGCGGCAGTGCTAGCCGGCGTCGGGATTGGGCGCTACGTCAGCCTTGACGAGGGGTGTGCGGCAGCAGCACACTTGGGCGAGCTAATCCCGCCTGAGCAGACGAATCAGGCGTATTACGAGGCGCGCTATGCGCATTTTAAGCTGCTCTACACGCGCCTGCAAGACGATATGCATCAATTGGCTGAAGACGCAAGTTCCCCATAGGAAGAAGGTTCCCTTATGCCAAAGTTTGGCGCTCACGCTTTCGTCTGGATCGGAGAATGGACAACTGAGGCGGGCAATTACGCAATCGCTCAGGCGGGCGCGATCGGCTTCGACTTCATCGAGATACCGCTGCTGGCGCCCGAGCGTTTTGATGCAGCCAGCCATCGGGAGGCCTTGGCGCGGGCGGGCATCGGCGCGACTTGTTCACTTGTGCTGCCCAAAGGTGCACATATGCCGCGCTATCCTGAACGAGCCCGGGCGTTTCTCTACGCCGCGCTTGAGAAGGTAGAAGCCGTGAATAGTCAGTATCTGTGCGGCTGCATCGCCTATGAGCTCGGCCACCTGACTGGGCAGCCGCCCACGCCTGAAGAACGCCAAGTTGTGGTCGAGGTGCTGCGCGATGTGGCTGCTGAGGCAGCGCGGCGCGGCATTCAGTTGGCTCTAGAGGCCTGCAACCGTTATGAGACTTACCTCTACAACACACTCGCCGATGCCCGCCAGACCGTCCTGGCAGTTGGCGCGCCCAATCTCAAGCTGCATGCCGATACCTACCACATGAACATTGAAGAGGAAGGCTTCTATCAGCCGCTGGTTGCCTGCGCGGATGTGCTGGATTACATCCACATGAGCGAGAGTCATCGGGGGTTGGTGGGCAGCGGCACGGTGAATTGGGATCAGGTCTGGCAGGCGCTGGAGGCGATCAGCTTCGGCGGCAAGTTGGTGCTGGAGTCGTTTGCCGCCATTAACCCCGATCTGCAGGCTGCCACCTGCCTGTGGCGCCCGCCGAATCAGCCCTCTGACGTGTTGGCGCGTGAAGGGCTGCGCTTCCTGCGCGAGGGGGCAGCCCGGGCGGGCCTGGCCTGAGATTTTGGCAAAAAGTGTCGCCTCAGGTATGATCAGGCGCTGTTGAATGCCTACACTTCACTTTTCAAAGGAGCGCAGTGCTATCGACGCACCTTTTGCGTAGCGCGCTGTACGGAATCACGGCAGCGTCGCTGTGGGGAGCCATGTTTGTGGTGAGCGATGCGATGATGCAGCTCATCCCGCCGATTACCCTGCTCAGCCTGCGTCTGATCATCGCAGCGCTGATGTTCGCTGGCATCCTGGCAGCGCAGGGCTGTCTAGGCCTACCGCGCCGCGATGCGATCGAGCTGATGGCGTTGGGCGTGCTGGGCTTCGGCATTAGCGTCGGGATGCAGTTCGTTGGCACGGCGCTCTCTTCTGCCATTAACGGCTCAGTCATCACCAGCGCAGCGCCTGCCTTCATCGTATTATTCGCCTGGCTCTTGCTGCGCGAGTCACTCACGCCGCTTAAGCTGATCTCAAGTGCTGCAGCTACGCTCGGCGTGCTGATTATCCTAGACCTCTCGCAATTCTCGCTTGGCGTGAGCGATGGACGGCGTCTGCTAGGTGATATCGCCCTTGCCATCGCCGCTGTGAGCTGGGCTGCTTACTCGGTGCTGATTCGGCGCGCTTCAAGGCGTTTTAGCACGTCGGTCATCACGACATATGCGCTAATTGGTGGTTTGCTTTTCTGCGCGCCGATCGCTGCGCTGGAGCTGCGCGATGCTGCCTTACCTGCGCCAACGCTTGAAATTTTGGCGGGCATTTTCTTCCTGAGCGTGATCGTGATGGGCGGCGCCAACTACCTGTGGAATCGTGCCTTTGCGCTGGTCGAAGCGAGTCTCGCTTCGCTGTATTTCTTTGCACAGCCGCTGGTGGGGGCGCTGCTTGCTAATTGGTTGCTCGGGCAGCCGATTACGTCGGAGTTGGTCATCGGAGCAGGGCTGATTGTGCTAGGGGTGCTGCTGGCGCTGCGCAGCGAACGACACTTACAATCGCAGGCAGGGGCTCACGCCCGCCAAACGTGACTTTGTAACACAACTCTGATGCAATTCTGCATTGCCATTTGCCGCAGATTGTCATATAGTGGAGCTTGTGAAAGACCGCACTTTTACAAGCAACCTAAAAGATCCTAGAGCATGAGGAATTGCTGAGTATGCCAGCTATCGGGACAGTAGATCAGCCGCTGCGCGTTGCCATTGTCGGCTCAGGCCCGTCGGGCTTCTACGCAGCTGAGCATCTGTTAAAACAGGCGAATTTAGTCATCCAAGTGGACATGTACGACCGTCTGCCAACGCCCTACGGCCTGGTGCGCGGCGGTGTGGCGCCCGATCACCAGAAGATTAAGAACGTGATCAAGGTCTACGAAAAAATTGCGGCAAATGCGAATTTCCGCTTCTTCGGCCACGTTGAGATCGGGCGTGTTGTGCAGCACAGCGACCTGATGCGCCACTATCATGCCGTGATCTATGCGACGGGCGCGCAGTCCGATCGGCGCATGGGCATTCCAGGTGAGGATTTGGCGGGCAGCCACGCCGCCACCGAATTCGTGGGCTGGTACAATGCCCATCCCGACTACCGCGACCTGCACTTCGACCTCTCGCAAGAGAGTGTTGCGGTGATTGGCAACGGCAACGTGGCAATGGATGTGGTGCGCATCCTGGCCAAGACGCCCGAAGAGCTGATCGAGACCGACATCGCCGACTACGCCCTCGAGGCGCTGCGTCACAGCCGTGTCAAGCATATTTACATGTTAGGGCGGCGCGGCCCGGCTCAGGCTGCCTACACCAACCCTGAGTTGAAAGAGCTGGGCGAACTGGCCGACGCCGAAGTGATCGTCAGCCCTGAAGAAGCCATGCTCGACCCGCTCAGCGCCGAGTGGCTGGATAAGTCGGGCGATAGCACGGCGCAAAAGAATGTGCGTCTGCTGCAAGAGTACGCCGCGCGCGGCAGGCAGGGCAAAAGCCGCCAAATTCATATGCATTTTCTCGTCTCGCCTGTGGAGTTGATCGGGTCGGAGCGCGTCGAGGCGATCAAGCTGGTGCGCAACGTCTTGCAGCCGGCTAGCGATGGCTCGCTGCGCCCAAAGGCAACCGACCAGACCTTCACAATCCCTGTTGGCTTGGTCTTCCGCAGCATCGGTTACAAGGGCGTGGCGGTGCCAGAGCTGCCCTTCGACGAGCGCAACGGCGTGATCCCTAACGTGGAAGGGCGCGTGATCGCCGATGGGCAGACTTTGCGCGGCGTCTACTGCACCGGCTGGATCAAGCGCGGGGCGACGGGCGTCATCGGCACCAACAAGCCCGATGCGGTCGAGACTGTCAATCAGCTGCTCAGCGACCTGCCCAATTTGCCCGACATAGCGCCCGAGAACGCCCAACCTCAGGCGATCCCGAACTTGCTGGCTGAGCGCGGCGTGCAGTACGTCACCTTCAGCGATTGGCAGACGCTCGATCGGCTTGAGATCGCTAATGGGCAGGCTGTTGGGCGCCCACGCCTGAAGTTCAGCCGCATCCCAGCGATGTTGGATGCGCTAGCGGCGTACAAAAGCGAGCACATCTCAGCCGATTAGTGGCCACCAATCTTTGGAAAAAGCCTGTGCCGAGCTCGTGCACAGGCTTTTTTGTTGTATGATAGTGCACAGGGCGCCATGCGCGCGTTTCGATGCAGCTGCGCCGCAACCTACGTTGCAGAGCGCGCCTCGACTAGCTATAGTCATCGGCCGAACGGCAATTAGGCGAGAGGAGAGCTTGAATGCGCCGAGTATTGGTAGTGATGTTATGTGTTATGTTCATGAGCGCACTTTTGGGGAGCAGCGCAGTCCGTGCTCAAGAGCAAAGTGCTTGCCGTGCTCTGGCAGAGGAAGGCATCGCGGCGGCGGCGCGCGCTTGCGGCAGCGCAGGCGCCGATACAGCCTGTTATGGGCATACGGGCGTAGCGGTGAGCAGCGAGAGTGGCGCTGCGCTCAGCAATGTTGGGCAAGTTGTGCCGCTCAGCCAAATTCAAGGGCTGACTACTCAAGCCGCCGATCTAGCCAGTGGTGCATGGGGCATTGCCATGTTGAACATTCAGGCGGGCTTGCCTGAGGGCGCTGCCGGCGTGCGCGCCGCCCTCTTTGGCGATTCAGTCCTGACTTCGGCTGTGCGCCCTGAGGCAGCTGCGCTCCAGACACTGCCCGTGCGCACGTTCGACGATTTACCTGTGCTGCTACGCGCCGGAGCCAGCAAAAACTTCCCACAGATCACGCGCTTGCTCTTCAATCAGGAGGGCGCAGCCGATGGGCGCAATAAACAGAGTACTTGGGTGCGTGTGCGGCTTGGCGAGCTAGTCGGATGGGCGTCGGTCAATCAAATTCGGCTGGATGGCGATATTGAGGCGCTGCCGATCCGCGACGATCAAGATATCTTGCCCGATTTCCGCTACACAGCGCCGATGCAGGCTATGACGCTCAGCAACGTGCCACCGCGTGGCAAGCCCGCCTGCACCGAGACCGCCAGCGGCTTGCTGCTGCAGCGCAGCGCGGCGGCGGGTGACGATCCCGTGCGGCTGATGGTCAACGGTGTGGAGCTGAGCTTCCTGAGCGCCACACTCGCGCTGCGCGCCACGCCGAACGATAACCTAGACGTGATGGCAATCGATGGCGTCGTGACCGTGCGCTCTTTCGGCGTGGAGGCGACGCTCGCAGATGGTGAGATGCTGCAGGTGCGCATCGGCGGCGCTAACGGCCTGACTGCGCTTGCCGCGCCCAAAGAGAAGATGCGCTCTCCGTTTGCGGCTGTGGCAGGCCTGCCGCTGACGCTGATGCCTAAGGCGCTCTCATGCTTGGCAGGCGTGCTGCCCAGTGATCCACGCGTGGCGGCGCGCTCGGGGCCGAGCGAGAAGGACTTCACCTCGCTCTTCTTCATGAGTCCCGCCCAGACCTACACCGTAGAAGGCTGGAACGCCGACGCTGACGGCAGCAAGTGGTGGAAGCTGCGCAGTGAGAGCCGCGCCGAGAACTGGGTGCCACAACATGCTGTGCGGACGATCGGCGCTTGCGAAGGGCTGGAGCAGGTTGAGGTAGGGATGCGCGCCGGCGGCGGCGAAGCGGCAGGCGGGATCCCAGGCGGTGGCGGTTTCGCGCCCAGCACGCGCACCATTTGGAATGCGGAAGTCGGCACTGATCAGCTGATCGGCGTGTGCCGGCTGGGCGCCTTGAACTACTGCGCACATATGGTCGCCATCTCGCCCAGCGGGAGCGGCTTGATGTATCGCGGGCAAGAGATCGCGCCCTACTATCTGACGCGCATCCGCGAGAATGTGTACGTCTACGAGGGGCGCAACGGCATGAACAACGGGCGCATCAGCCTAGTGCTGACCTTCACCAGCCCGACGACCTATACACTGACCCAGACCCTCATCCTCGATGCTGATCCCGAATGCCAGCACGTTAATGTGGTGAATGCTACGCTGCGTTAAATGTGCCGTAAGTTGTGAGGAGTGAAGGAGCTATGTTACGGAAATGGCTGTTGGTAAGCGTTGCTGCGCTGATGGTGGCGGCACTGATCGCCCCTTACGGCGCTTCAGCGCAAGAGGGCGAGACCCCTTACGCCTGGACGGAAACACAGACGAACATTCGCACCGGGCCCGGCACCAACTACGAGGTCATCACGACGCTCGGCATCGGCGTGCAGCTGGTCATTGAGGCGCGTAACGCTGACACTAGCTGGATTCTGCTGCGCGGCGAGGGCGGTCTGCGCGGCTGGGGCCGGACGCGCCTCTTCCGCCTCTCAAACAACTTTCAGCTGCGCGCCTTGCCTGTCAGCACCGAGATTCTCAATCGGGCTGAGGTGGCAGGCGCTGCACCACCCGATAACATACGGCCGCCAAATGTGAGTGGGACTGCGCCGCTGAATGCGCCGTTTGTGCCTCGCATCACGCCTGGCGTGCGCGCCGCTATGCGCGCTGTGGTTGCCAAGGGGCGCGCGCTGGGCAACAATCCGCGTGTCTTCTCCAAAGTGGGTGATTGTATGACCGATCATCCGCAATTTTTGAACCCCTTTGCTTGGGGGCAGTACAACCTGCGCGAGTACGGCTATCTGCAGGCAACTATCGACTACTTCAACGTCAAGCCGCGTGAAGATGTAGGCAGCTCGTGGGATGCTAACAGCGTGGCAGCTAACAACGGGTTCAACTCCAGTGCGGTGCGCGAGCCGCAGTGGGCTAATCCTGCCCTGTGCCAGCCTAATGAGCGTCCACTGGCGTGCGAGTACCGCTTGAACAAGCCCGCCGTCGCTGTGATTATGTTCGGCATCGCCGATGTGCTAGTCATGACGCCGCAGCAGTTCTATCAGTTCATGCGCAACATTGTGAACGACTCACTAGCAGCGGGCGTTGTGCCGTTGCTGAGCACCTTCCCAGAGAATCCATCTGTGCCGCAGCTCTCGCGCCAAGTCAATCAGATGGTGCTGGCGCTGGCGCGCGAGAAGAACTTGCCCGTCATGAACTTCGCCGACGCTGTGAGAAATCTGCCGAATGGCGGCTTGGAGTCGGATGGCATTCATCTCTCGCTGCCGCCCGGCTTGGCCACCGATTTCTCGCCCGAGAACTTGCAATATGGCATGACAGTCCGCAATCTGCTGGTGCTGCAAGCGCTAGACGTGATTCGGCGCGAAATTCTGAACTGAGTGGCACGGCGTGTGGGCAAAGGCTGCCCATACGCCTTTGAAAGGCTTCACGATGATCATCAATCCGCAAAAAGAGCCATTCACTGCCCTGGCAGAGGTCTACAAAATTGGCGGGCTTGCCGCCTACAGCCTGCAACTAGCGGCGCAGCTGCTCGACTTCCTCTACGATCGCGGTTGGACGGGCAGCCGCATGCTGGACTTGGCGACAGGCACAGGCGAGGTGCCGTGCTGGTTCGCTACGCAGCGCGTGCGCGCCGTCGGTGTGGATAGCTCGGCGGCGATGCTCAAACACGCTCGGCAGCAGGCTGCGGCGCAGGAGCTTGCCGCGACTTTTGTGCAAGCTGACATACGCACCTATCGCGCCGATTCGCCGGCTGATCTGGTGCTGTGCATTGGCGGTTCGCTGAACTACTTGCCCAGCCTGAATGACTTGGGGGCCGTCTTCCGGGCTGCTGCTGCAGCCTGTGTGCAGGGCAAGCCCTTCATCTTCGACTTGCACACCATTCGTGGCTTGGCGCGCACGCCCGCTGAGCGCATCCTCTCTGAAGGTGAGCATCACTTCATCGCCACCCGGAATGCTTTTAGCTACGAGACGCTCAGCCTCAGCACGCGCTATACCATTTTTCACTACACAGCTGGCTGGCAGCGCGCCGAAGAGACGCACACCCTGCGTGGCTATCCTGTGCAAGCTGTGCAGCGTATGCTGGAGGGCGCCGGCTTCGCTTTGGAACAGACCTTAACGCTCGAATTTGCGCCGATAACAGCGACCACCGATAGCGACATATTGCTTTTTGTGGCGCGCCGTACCTGAGGAAAGGCGGTTTAAGCGATGCGAAACCCTGCTGCGATCATTTTCCTGGCCTTATTTGCACTGACGACGTTATCTATTTACCTGGCGGTGCGGCGGCGCTGGCTCTCTCTTTCGGCGAGCGCCGTCATCGGAGTGGTTGGCGCCTCGCTGTGTTTTGTGCTGTTCATGTTCTCGCAGAACGGCAACTTGCTGCAGGCGCTGGTCTTCGGCACGCTGATCGGCACGATTTTTAGCCTGTTGACGGTCTCTGCGGCGGGCTATTTCCGTGCCAATGCCGCTGCGAAAGCGGCCGCCCTGCCCAAGCTGCGCGAACAGCCGCCCACTGACTCGTAAAAGCTGCGTGCAATTGTGAAATTGGGCGCTATACTTTGAGGTATCTCGATCAGAAGCGCTCAGCTGCCGTAACCTAGCCTGTGTGCTGCGTGTTACATCAGCAAGAGCGTTGCTCAAAATCTGTGGAATAGGAGTCCACTGCGCTATGGGTGTTACCTCGATCAATCCATCCCTAGTGCGCTCAGAGGTTATCAAGCCAGAGGGGTTGTGGCTGCGCAATCGCAGCTGGGATACCCTGTTCATGACCATGAGCGTATTCCTTGTGCCGCTGCCTTATATCCTGTATCTGATCGGCACACAAACCGGCCTGCACCCGGATGTCTCACGCAATGCAGTGAACCTGCTGGTGGCTGTTTTGGTGGGCGGCCCGCATATGTACGCCACATTTATGCGCACAGCGCTTGATAAGCAGTTCGTCAAGCGCTATCCGATGCTGATCCGCTCTTCGATCATCATCCCAATTGTGGTGGTCTCGCTCGCCTTCCTGAACCTAACCCTGCTGCTGACCATCTTCTTCTTCTGGGCGGCGATTCATGTGCTGCATCAGGTCACCTACATTGTAGAGCTCTACAACAAGCGCGGCGAGCGGGTGGCAAACTACAAGACATCGCTGCAGTGGTGGTCGCGCCTGATTGACTACGCCCTCGTGCTAACCTGCCTGTTCCCCATCGCAGCGCTGAAGATCAGTCAGGGCAACTTCGCCATTGGCACCAACGACCTGACGCGCGCTATCCCCGATTTTTTCCAACAGACGTGGTTTTTCGTGGCTGCCTCTGTGGTCTTTGGTGCAGCGCTGATCGCCTTCTTGGTCAAGAGCTACTACGAGTGGCGTAACGGCGTATTGCACCTGCCCAAGTTCGTCTTCATCATGATCACGGTGCCGGTCGCTTGCAGCATGCCTGCGCTCGAGAACCTCGACACTGCCTTTCAAGGCTTGAACACTTGGCACTCTTTCCAATACCTCGCCCTGACTTTCTACATCATCCAGCTGCGCCACCAAAGCGGCGATCTAGCCGCTTCCAACCCGCAGATTGATAAGCTGGCCAACAGCCGGACACCGTGGCGACTGTACTTCTTCAGCGCGATGATGCTGATCGGCTCGATCGTGCTCGGGATCGTGGTGTACATCACAGTTGGGCTGGTCGACCCGCTGCGCGACCTGAACGCACGCTTCGACACAGCCTACTACACCGCGATCTTGTGCTTCCTGTGGATTCACTACTATCACGATCACTTCCTGTTCACCGATTTCGAGGCGATCGAGCGCGAGGCGATCGCCTAGCCGAGTTTCCGCAGCACCAGGAAGTGTGACAAGCCAAGCAGGCGCAGGGGCGTCCGTTCGGCAAAGTAGAGCGCAGCGCGCATCAGCCTGGCAAGGGTGGGTGCGCGCTGCGCAATGTTATCGTAGCCGCCAAAGATGCGCGTGTGGCTGACGATGCGCACGGGCAAGCCCGCAAACAATCGGCGCACGCCGCGCGCGGTATATGCGCGCACATGCGGCGCCAATTTATTCCGCAGGACGTCGGGTAGGTAGTTGATCAGCGGCGTGTTGCCAAAATGATACTCTCCGCGCCAATAATGCCCGTGCGTCTCAAACGGGTACCAGCGATTCGGGCAAAATACGACAATCATGCCCTGCGGCTTGGTCACTCGTACCATCTCGCAAGCGGCGGCGCGGTCATCTTGGACGTGTTCCAGCACCTCATTCGAGAGCACAACATCGAAAGTGGCGCTGGCGTAGGGTAGGTGCTCGGCGGCGGCGATCAGCGCACGCGGCACCAGGCGGCGCGCCACAGCGACGCGCTCTGGCTCGATGTCCAGCGCCTCAACGTGTGCATCGAAGCGCTGGGCGATCTGTGCGGCGTAGCTGCCCACGCCGCAGCCATCTACCAGCACCTTTGCGCCGTGCAGATTAGCAGCGGCAGCGATCATCTGCAGGCGGCGCTCCTGCCCGCTGCGCCAGACGTAACTTGGCTCACCGCGCAGGGCAGCCAGTTCAGAGGGCGGCACGATAGCTCACTGCGCAATCAAAGACGACTCGGCCGCTGCGCGTACAGCCGACTCAGCAGCCCGCTCGAGCAAACGGCTCATGAAGTATATGAACAAACCCAGCGGCGCCACGAAGAGGGTCAGCACCAGAATGAGGCGCGTGGACTTATTGCGGCGTAGCCCGTCTGTGTAAATCCAGTAGCCCGCCGTTAGATCGAGCGCGACTATGTGTATCCAAACTACAAGCGCCATCGCAGGGTCGGCAAAAATAGCCGCCAGACTGTTTGGTGAGCCGAAGTCGAGCGGGATGCGCCCGATGCCGCTGAGCACTGCGCCGAAGAGCGTCAGCACATACATGCCGCCCAAAAGCAGCACGCCCAAGTAGCTTTCCATTGCCTGTTGAGCCAGGCGTTGGCGCGGAAAGAGGATCATCAGCGCCCAGAAGGGCAACGGCACGACAAGCGATAGCGTATAGAGCAAGTCGAGCATAGCAGCACTCTCCGTCTTTGCAAGCGTAGGTATGTGTGTGCGCTAATTATGCCCATACCGCCGCTTTTTGGCGACTCAAGGCGGTTGACGGGCGCCCAGCATTCGCCTAGACTCAAAAGCAGCTGTGTGATCTGCTTCAGGAAGGTGACGTGTGGGCGATCAGGCGTTGCGTACAACTGAAGGGCAATCGAGGGCGCTGCGCCGATCGGCGCCGAGCGTTTTCAAAGCGCTCAGCACACAGCGGCTCGTGCCGCTGATCTTCTTCGCATTGCTCTTCGCCCTCGCCACGCGCGCCCCAACTGATACCGACACATGGTGGCACCTGCGCACTGGTGAGCTCATCCTGCAGACAGGCGAACCGCCGCGTGTGGATGCCTTCTCGCACACACGGGCTGGGCAAACGTGGGATTATGTTGGCTGGATGGCACAAGTGGCGATGGCGCTTAGCTACCGTCTGCTGGGCGAGGCAGGCTTAGCGCTGCTAACGGCCGCGCTAGCAGTCGTGGGGATGTGGCTGGTCTGGCAGGCGTGTGAGGGCGACGTCTTTACACGCGCCTTTGCCGCCTTGATCAGTGCGACAGCGGCTGCCATTTTTTGGTCGGCGCGCCCGCAGATGTTCAGTTTCGTCTTTGCAGCGCTCCTGCTCTACCTCTTGCATCGCCTCAAGCGCGAAGGCAAGGATAATCTGTGGCTGATTGTGCCGCTGCTGATCGTCTGGGTGAACACGCACCCAGGCTACTTCATCGCCTTCCTCTTGCTAGGCGGTTTCATCGTCGGCGAGGTGCTCGGCAAGCTTTTCAACGCCCTAGAGCCGCCTTCGCTCGCCTGGCGGCAGATTGGGAAGCTGGTCTTAATCGCAGCGCTGGGCTATGGTGTGCTCGTGCTGAATCCGTCGGGCGCGGCAGCATGGACGTACGCGTTCCGCACGTTCGGCATCGGTGCGCTGCAGCATTACATCCAGGAATGGGCCTCGCCAGACTTCCATCGGCGCGAGACGTGGGCATTTCTCGCGCTGTTGTTCGGGACGTTCGGGATGGTCGGTTTTTCAGGGCGCCGGCATGATCTGACTGACCTGTTCCTGTTCTGCGGTACGGCGTTTATGGCTTTCTATGCCGGGCGTAATATCTCGCTTTTTGCGCTAGTGGCGACGCCCATCCTGACTCGGCACGTCCACGCCTTTCGTGCGCTGCGCGGCTGGCGGCTGCCGAAGGCGCGTCCACCTAAGGGCGCAGGGCTGGCTCTGAACTGGCTGCTTTTGGCGCTGATTGTGGGGGGAGCAGCGCTGAAGGTCTTTGCAGAGCTGACGCCAAGCGCGATTCGACGCGCCCAAGCCGAGCGGCTGCCGCTGGGCGCCGTCGCCTACCTGAACGAGGCACGCCCGCAAGGCATCCTGTTCAACAGCTACAACTGGGGCGGCTACTTGTTGTTCGCGGCGCCGGACTTCCGCGTCTTTGTGGATGGGCGCACCGACCTGTACGACGACGAGCTGCTGATCGAATGGCTGCGCGCGTACACTGGCGCTGCCTGGCGCGAGGTCTTTGCGCGCTGGTCGATCGGCTTGGTTGTGATCGAGCGCGAGAGCGTGCTAGCGGCTCTTTTGCGCGCCTCAGAGGATTGGCAAGAGACCTACAGCGATCAGATCAGCGCCGTCTTTGAGCGGCGGGGTGGCTAGCCTCATTCGCTCACCAGCAAAAAGAGCCGCAAACGCACTTGTGCCTCAGCGCCTTCATCTACACTTAGCACGGCGCGCTCAAAGCGGCGGTCACGCTCCTCAAGTGGGCCCTGCGGCAGAGGCAGACTGCCGAACTGCGCACTGTTCAGCTGAGCAAGCGTCTCAGTCAGGGCGAATAGGAAGCGCGTAGCGTTGTCGGCATCGGCGTGCAGCAAGATGCTGGGGCGCGGCAAGAGGTAGCGCTCCAAACGCGCTAGGTCGAGGCGCTTTTCAAGGGTTTGGCCCTCTAAAACGCGCAAGAGGGCTTGTTCAGTGGCGAAGAAGCCGAATTGGTCGGTGTTACCGATCAAGAAAGTCAGCGTCCCCAACTGTGGATCGCTGTAGCGGAGCCGCGTGATGGGCGCGCTCAACGCGGGAATCCTCAAACGCTCAAAAGTGAAGCCTGTCTGAGCGCGTAATTGGCGTTCTAGTCCTTCAGCGATGCCTTGCGCCACAGCTGCCATGCGCTCCGGGGTGCCCCTACCGATGACAAAGCCAATCTCCAGCTGATCGAAGGAAGGTTGTCCATCCAGGCTCGGCGTGCCCAGAAAGATGGCGTAGTCGCTTTGCTGGGCCCAACTGAGCAGGTCGCCCTCTAGGTCTAGTCTGAAGAGGCTGCGAAAGAGCTGGCGCAAGCTGGCGTACGCCTCTTGGCTGCTGAGCGTGGCGCTCAATGAGCCGAGCAAGCCCGCCGCCACATCCGTCAGACGGCTCAAGTCGTGGGTCTGCAGGTAGATGGCAGCAGTCTGTGGGATGAAGCGGGCCAGGCTGAGATCAAGCGGGACGGTAACGGCGCTGGGCCGCATTAAGCGCCGCTGGATGGCATCTAGCTGCAGGCCGTCTGCCCTCAGGCGCAGCCCAATCGTAGCGCCCGCTAGCTGACTAGGCGGAAAGCCAAGCGCTGTCAGCATTTCACGGATGCCTTCATAACGAATGCTGGCGGCAAAGGATGGCGTATCGAAAAAGGCGATGCCGTCGTAGTGACGCTCGGGCAGAGCAGCCAGCGCTGCTTCGAATTCCGGTTGGCTGGCGAGCGTCTCGGCGGGATAGAACGGCATATCTAGGCGGTTGAGCAGGATGATATGTTGCTCATCGATGCTCAGCGCCTTGAAAATGCCCGCCTGCTCAAAGCGACAAGTTGTCAGGCGCGCCTCGCTTTGGCAGGCTAAGCCCGCCAAGCGCTGTAAAGTCGGCAAGATTGCGCTGCCTAAGCGTCCCAGTCCGTGCCCGATCACGGCGCGCAGCTCGGCGTTGGTATCGTTGGCTGTATCGGCATCCACCAGATAAGCAGGGCCATTGATGCTCAGCGCTACGAAGCGCGCATTCACCAGGCGCGCCAGGCTGTAGGCGCCCTGCCCGAACAGCGCATCCACAAGCTGCGAGAGCTGCACACGCTCAGCGGTTAGCTCAGAGGCAATGGCAACGCTGATGGCGTCTAGCTGCTCGGTGAAGGCTCGATCAGCGCGCAGGCTGATAAAAATTTCGCTCGGCGGGAAGAGCCTCGCAACCGACAGGACGTCAAGCCCACCGCTCTGCGCTGAAAGGCTTGGCAAGCCCACCAGGCTCAGCGCTAGGCATAGCAAAACTGTCAGATATTTCTTCATAGATGCTCCCTACCTGCGCATTCGCCACAGACCAAGCGTCGGCAAGAGCGCAATCAGCACAATGGCAGCGGCGATGAGTGCCAATTCGCTGATCATCTGCTGTGAAGCTAGTACAAACGACTTATAGGTGATTTCCGGCGGCAGCTCGATCGGCAGATGCCCGGCCTCTAAGCTGCGCACAAGGAAGCGAACGCGCGCTTCTGAGAGTGCACTGACCGACGTAATCACCAGCGAGCCGGCCGCCATGCGCACGCCGAGTAGAAAGGATGCCATCATGCCGTAGGCGCGCGTAGCCGCCAATGGTATTGCCATAATCGGCGAGAAGAGTGTGCCAATGCCCGCGCCAGCCAGCCCACTGAACGTCCCCACCCACAAGCTAATCTCGCCGCGCACGCTCAACCCCAAGCCGATGAAGCCGATCAGCGCAGCGCCCAACCCGAGTACAATCGTACGCAGCGTGCCGAGCCGTTCCTGCAGGCGGGCGCCCAGCGCCGTAAACAGCGCTAACGCCCCTGAGTATAGCAAAAGCAAGCCGCCAGCGGTCAGAGCAGCGCCCTGCAAAGTCTCATCGCGCAGCGGCGGCAGCAAGACGCCTATGCCTAAGCTGCCAAGCGCATTCACATTCGCCAGCAACGGCAAGCCGACTAACATCAGAAAAAGCGAGAAAGTGGTCAGCGCGCTGATCAGCAGACTGAAGACGACCTCCGCCTTGCTGAAGATCGCTAGCTCCAACAGAGGCGCGCGGCGCTGAAAGCGCTCTACAACGGCAAAAAGGCCCAACGCAAGCAGCGCAACGCCGAAGTAGCCCAGCACCTCGCTGAGCGCATCAAGCTGGGCCGCCAAACGCTCCAAGTTTGCCACGCCCAGATTGAAGCTGATCAGCGCGCCCGCTAGGACCAACGCACCGAGCCAATCGAAACCGGCTGAGCCCTGTCGTGCATTCGGCAAGGCGCGGAAAGTGGCTACTAGCGCCCCCAGCGCGATGATCAGGCTGAAGAAGAACAATCCGCGCCAAGGCAGCACCTGCACAATCAGGGCGCCGTACAAACCGCCCAGCAACACACCGATCACATCCACCGCACCGATGATCCCGATGGAGCGGAGGGGGTCAGGGAACAGATCGCACATGGTCGAGATGGCGATGGCGGGCACGGCACCTGCTCCCAAGCCTGTGATGGCGCGCCCAGCTAAGATAAGCACGTACTCTGAAGCCCCTAAACTGCTCAGAGGCGGCGCAACAAGGATCAGCGCTGAGCCAACCGCATAGCACAGCATGGCAGCACCAAAGGTAGCCCGCCGGCCCAGAAAATCTGAGAGGCGCCCGCCAATGAACAAGCCAAGCGTGTAAGTGATCAGGTAGACTACAATGATGTTTGCGCCCTCAGCCGTGCTGATCCCCAGATCGAAGATGAGCTGCGCGATGAAAGCAGTGATCATGGTCAGATCGAGCGAGCCGGCTAGCGTCGGAATGGTCAGGAGCAGACGCACGCGTTCAGGCGCCAGCGTTTTGGCTGCAGGATGGATTGTTTGAGTCATGTAGGCACCTTTGCTCTCTGGCAAAAGTATACGCGCCTCAGCTGATCTGCGTTGCGCTGTTTGCCAGGCATGGGCTACAATTCGGCAGATGACTGAACAAGGCACAGCTACAATCCGTAACTATAAAGCACCGCGCGGACTCATCTGCGTCGGCATCAGTCTGTTGATCCTCTACGTGTTGCTGGGCGTGGCGCGCGTCCCTTTTCATGGCGATGAGTCTACCATTTTATACATGGCAAAGGATTGGTTCCGCCTGCGCGAAGCAGGCATAGGCGCTCTCTTCTACCAGCCGATGCCGACTGAGCCGATGCCACAAGTCCTGCGCCTGATCAATGGCACATTGGCGCCCTTCAGCTACGGCATCGTGTTGAATTTGGCGGGCTTGGATGACCAGGCGATCAATGGTGGCTGGGATTGGGGCAGCGATTGGTGGCAAAATCAGTATTATGGGCACTTCCCGCGCCCTGAGGTGTTGTTCATCGGGCGCTGGACGTCGGCATTGAGCCTGTGTCTTGCCCTAGCGCTGTTCTTTGCATCCGCGCGCCTGCTGATCGGCGCACAACTGGCCTTTTGGGCAGTCTTGTTGGTTGGGCTCGCGCCCGCTGTGCTGCTGAATGGTCGGCGGGCTATGTTTGAAGGGGCAGCGTTCTTAGGCGCGGCGCTGGTGTGGTATGCAGCAGCGCGAGTTGTTGTGCGCAGGGCACGGCTGGGCAGCTGGCTGTTCTTAGGGGTGGCATGCGGTCTGGCTTTAGCGGCTAAGCACACGAATGTGCTTTTGGTCGCGCCGATTTTTGTGGCATTAGCCTGGCAAGGCAGGGCGCACCTCTGGCAGAGCGCTCGCTCGTTGCTGCTAGCCACCCTAATCGCAATTGTCACCTTCTTGGCGCTCAATCCGTCGTGGTGGTCGGCGCCGCTGAGCGTGCCGCGTGAAGTACTACACTTGCGCAGCGAGACGCTCGCCCACCAGAATGCAGTTTTCGGGCGCCCGCTGAGCCTGGCTGAGCGCCTGGAGGCGCTGATAGCTTTTCCGCTAGGCGCGCCGCAGTACTTCGAAGATACCAATAATGACTGGGCAGCATGGCTAGCCGACTCAATCGATGCGTACGAACGCGGCGTGAGCGGCGTGGCTTGGTATGCCTTTGCGCCGCTGGTGTATGGCTTGCTTGTGCTGGGCGTGACGGCGTTGATGCGTCTACAGGTGGGCGCCTTGATTGGGGCGGCGCTGACGGGCATAGGCGCGGCGCTTTTGATCACCAACACGCTGATGTGGCAGCGCTACTACCTGCTTTTGAGTTTCCCGCTGGCGCTGGTGATGGCACTTGGCTTGGCAAGGCTGGGCGAGCTGCTCCGCCGCGCAGGGGTGATTCGCCGTGCCTGATAACCGTAAGCGCTTGGCTGATATTGCTTTTGTGTTGGCACTGATGCTGTACATGCTATACGGCACGGCACAGGTGCCGCCGCACGCCGATGAATACATGCACATCGCCATGGCGCGCGATTTCTTCCTGCTGCGCGAGGGCGGCCCAGCAGCGCTTGCCTACACGCCGCCCGTCCAGGTGGATACGCTGCAATATTTGCGGCTGTTGAACGGCACCGTGCACAAGAACCTGGTCGGGATACTCTGGGCTGCCAGCGGGCGCTCACCCGACAGTCTGCCCAACATTTACGCCTGGGCGATGCCGTTGGCGTGGAACATCGCTAATGGCAACGTGCCGAGTCAGGCTGAGCTGAACCTGGCGCGCTGGGCATCGGCTATTTTGGCGGCGTTAGCAGTCGTGCCGATGTTTATGTTAGGCTGGCATCTACGTTTGCGGGCGCTGGCTTATCCTGCGGCGCTTTTGTATGCGCTGCATCCCGTGATTTTGCTGAACGGCAGGCGCGCTATGCTGGAGGGCAGCTTGATGTTCTTCTCACTGTGTAGCATGTACTGGCTCGTGGCGCTGATTGTGTCGGAGCACAGCGCTACAGCGCGAGGCTTCATGGTGAAGTTGCCCCTCTGGGCGCGCTATGGCGTGCTGGGTGCCCTGATCGGCTTGACGGTCGCCAGCAAACACAGCGGTATTATCGTGGCGGGGGCCATCCTGACTGCTGCGTTTATCACAGGCATTGTGCGCGAGTCGCCGCCGCGCCCGCTGCGCCCGTTGGTGTGGGTCAGCTTTGCAGGTGGGGTGGGCGCTGCAACGTGGTTTGTACTCTCGCCGCACTTGTGGAATGCCCCGCTTGAGGCGCTGAAAGCAATGCTAGCTGCTCGCGGCGACTTGCTCAATCTGCAGGCATCGGATGTGGCCCTCGCCCACTCGGGCTTGGGCAGTCGGCTGGCTGCCATCTTGACGCAGCCTTTCCTGAGCGCGCCGCAATACTTCGAGGCACCGACTTGGGCGGGCTTGCTGAATGCGCAGATCGCAGCCTATCAGGACTCGGCGACCAACGGCTGGGATTGGGGCGTCCCGATTGGGATCGTTTTGACGGGCTTGGCGCTGCTTGGTGGGCTAACTTTAGTGGCAGAGGCACGGCGGCGTAACCTGATCGCTTGGGCGATTCTGGTCTGGGTGGGTGCGGCTATCCTCGCCTCTGCAGCCGTGCCAATGAATTGGCAGCGCTACTATCTACCGCTCATCCTGGTGGCGATCGTCCTGGCGGCAGCAGGGCTGGGGCGGCTTTTAGTGCGCCGTGAGCAAGATTCAAAAGGAGCTTGACATGGGCAGCTCACCGCGTTTTTCAGTGCGCAGCTTGATCATCCCTGTGCTAGCCCTGAGCAGCGTGCTGTCCTTAGCGCTGTGCGGAGTTGTGTTTGCCGCTGCGGCTAGCACGCCGCACCTCAACCCGCTTGAGGCGCTCCTGCTGCGCGCCCGCCTGACCTTGCGCAGCGCCGCGCTTAATCAGCCGCTGGGCGCTGATACGGGCTTGGTGTGCTTTACCGTGGCGCGCGGTGCGGATGCGGCTAGCATCGCCCAACAGCTGGCCGCGCAAGGCTTTGCGGTTGATCCCGATCTGTTTCGTGCCTATGTGCGCTACTTCAACATCGACTCGCGGCTGCAGGCTGGCACTTTCTCGCTCAGGCGCTCTCTGACTCTACCGCAGCTGGCCGAACGACTGACCAATGCCAACGCTGACACAATCCGCTTCCGCACCTTAGAGGGCTGGCGCTTGGAAGAGATCGCTGCTGCCATCGATCGCACAGATGGCTTGGCATTCACAGGCGCCGACTTTATGGCGCTAGTCGGGGCGGGCGCGCGCTCACAAGCGGGTGCGATCGGCGCCTTCGCTGCACAGGTCGGTGTGCCGATTGGGCGCTCTCTGGAAGGCTTCCTCTTCCCAGATACTTACAGCCTGCCCGCCTGCGATACTGCCCAAAGCCTAGTTGAGCGCATGCTGGCCAACTTTGAGGCGCGAATCACGCCACAAGTCCGTGATGCGGCCCAAGCGAGCGGGCTCTCGCTTTATGAGGCGGTGACCCTTGCCAGCATCGTGCAGCGCGAGGCAATTTTCGACGACGAACGACCGCGCATCGCTGGCGTCTATCTAAATCGGCTGCTTAACAGTCGGCGCACGCCGCCCAACCCGAACGTCCCACTCACCCTCGACGCTGATCCGACCATTCAATACGCCATCGGCAATACGCGCAATCCAGAGACGTGGTGGCCGCGCCTGACGCCTGAAGACTATCGAAGTGTGCAATCGCCCTACAACACGTATCTCTATCAAGGGCTACCGCCCACCCCGATCTGTTCACCCGGCTTGGCGTCTATTCTAGCGGCGATCCACCCCGAGCAGACCGATTTCGCCTACTTCCGCGCGTGCCCGAACAGCGGTGGTAGGCACATATTCAGTCGCACATTGGCTGAGCACGCGAACGCTTGTAACTAGCCCGCCAGGTGGGCTAAGCCGTACTGTGCACGGATAGCCTGCTCGATTTGTTGAGCGAGGCCAGCATTCTCTTTCAGAAAGTTTTTAGCGGCCTCGCGCCCTTGCCCAAGCAGCTGCTCGCCGTAGCGGAAGAAGGCACCGCGTTTCTCCACCACGCCGATCGCCACGCCAATATCTAGGATATCGCCAACTTTGCTGATGCCCTCGTTGAACATGATGTCGAACTCTGCCTCCTGGAGAGGCGGCGCCACCTTGTTCTTGGTGACGCGGACGCGCACATGGCTGCCGATATCTTCTTCGCCTGCCTTGATAGCTTGCGTACGGCGGATATCCAGGCGCACGCTGGCGTAAAATTTCAGGGCGCGCCCGCCAGTCGTGACCTCTGGGCTGCCGTACATCACACCGACCTTCTCGCGCAGCTGGTTGGTGAAGATCATCACGGTCTTTGAGCTGCTGATGGCGCCGCTGAGCTTGCGCAGCGCCTGGCTCATTAAGCGGGCCTGTACGCCGACGAACGAATCGCCCATCTGGCCCTCGATCTCGGCCTTTGGGACGAGGGCTGCCACGCTGTCCAGCACGACCACATCAAAAGCGGCTGAACGGATCAGTGCCTCGCAGATTTCGAGCGCCTGCTCTGCATAGTCGGGCTGTGCGATCCACAGGCTGTTCACATTCACGCCGATGCGCTCTGCATAAGATGGATCGAGCGCGTGTTCCATATCGATGAAAGCGCAGGCGCCACCCAAGCGCTGCGCCTCAGCGATCACGTGCAGGCAGACGGTCGTCTTGCCGCTGCTCTCGGGCCCGTAAATCTCGGTAATGCGCCCGCGCGGGATACCGCCAACCCCCAGCGCGATATCCAGCGCCAACGAGCCGCTAGAGATAACTTGTACCTGCAGATGCTGCGCCTCGCCTAAGCGCAGCACAGTGCCCTCGCCAAAGCGCTTGGTCAGCTCTTGCAGGGTTGCATCGAGCGCTTTTTTGCGCCCGTCGTCGGTGGTCATACCAGCTCAGGCTTCCTCGCCGTCATCAGGCTGAACGGACAGCGGCTTGATCTCTGTGCGCGCAGCGGGCGGAGTAGGCTTCCGCTCAGGCGGCACCTGTTGAGTTTGCAGCTTGTGAATGGAGTCGGGGTCACTTGGCAGTACAACTTGGCGTTCGCGCGGCGCGATGTACGGCTCGATGGGTGTCTCGGGCTCATCGGGCGCTTGGGCTTCCCAAGCGGGGATGAACTCCTTGAGCCAGGCTAGCTCGGCTTCCAGCATGTGTAGACGATGCTCGTACATAGCGATGAGGGCGAAGGGCAGCGAGAGCTGCTCTTGGGCGTAGGTCTCGCGCAGACGCATAATTTTGAGGCTCAAATCTTGCTGCCTGCCCAGCAGGGCCGTTAAGATTTGATGCTTCTTGAGGACAGAGAGATTTGCTAAGCCCTGTTCGAAGCCTTTGTCGTAGGCGCGAGCTGTGCTGATCAGATCGGCAACGGCTGTTTGGAGCACGCCCTGCCCTGCCTCGCTGATCGAGAACAGGCGCCGCCCATTCTCATCGGTCTGATGGCGTACCAAGCCTTGATGTTCCAGCTTATCCAGCACGTAATACATCGACGAGACACCGATGGCACTCCAGCGGCGGATGCCGCGCTGCTCGATGATCCTGTTGAGCTCATGATCATAGCACGGCTTCTCGTAGAGCAGGCTGAGAAGGGTCAGTTCAGCGTCGGTCATGGTTGCCGTTGCCTTCGCGTTTGGCCTCACACAAACACAGAGTAGCATGATTGTGCCTGTGCGTCAATGCATAACGCTATGGGATAAAAGGCGGCTGGCCGTTGGGCAAGACTGCGCTCAGGTCGTAGTAATCTGCAATACACTTATTCGTCCACTCAGCCGGGTTATTAGTCAGATCCTCCATTTCAAATGCATTCCGAAACGAGCGCGCATAGACCAACCCAATTTCAGCCCTGCCACTGAAGGTGCGCAAGTACGCATCGCGCTGATCCCACATCGCAGCGTATGCTGACTGGCGGCTGACGGCCTGTAGAGCAGTCGGCACACCGTTCAAGGCAACGCCCAGCGCCAAGATGACTACCGCGATCTGGGCGTAGCGCGGTAGATAGCCGGCAGGCCGCCGATCGGCGCGGATAAGCAACCCAATTAGATAGCCCAGTATGGGCAAAGCCCAAATTACGCTTGCAATAGAGAGCGTCCAGTAGCGCGGCGGAGGCGGAAAATCACCAAATATGTACAGTCTTGGCAAAAACGTCACAATTGCACTGCCAGTGGCCAGTGAGCAGATCAAGATGGAGCTAGTGACCACCCTCTTTTTAGCAAGCGGCTTGCCCAGGTAATAAGCGAAGATGGCTGGCACAACGCAAAGTGCCAGTGTCCCTAAAGGTGCATTGAAGAACATGTACCCTACCAACAATTCGAGTACCTGGGGCAGCAAGGCAAGCGCTCGTACCCAGTCCAAACTAGTTGCCGATAAAGCGATGCGAAAGGCATTGCCCGGTGCGACCGCAACGATGACGAAGCCGAGTGATGCACCCAGCAGGCTGCTCAACAGCTGCCAACGGATGCCTTTGCGGCGCAGCGTGAACAGCGAGAACAGCCCCAGCCACACGAGCTGGGCACCTGTGAAGCCAGGATTGAAACCTGCTAAGACGAAGCTCAGAGCGAAGAAGAACAGGGCACTCCAAGCCCCTTTCAACCGACCAAGCAGCAAAATATACAGCAATGCTATGACAGTCGGCAGTGTGTATGGTATAAAGCCGGTGTACCAATATAACGATTGGTGCAAGCCCATACTGGGCAGGCTAGACAAAAAAACGGCACACAATATGCAAGCAAGCGCTAGGCTGATCAGCGACTGGTTATCGAGCATCAGCCCTGACGTCAGCCTATGCACAGCGAGGTAAAGCAGCCATAGCCACGCCACGAGTGTCAGAAAAATCGGAATCGCCAAGTGCTCTGGGGCAGGCGCTAATGCTTGAAAAGCCAACCCAGAAAAGGTGCCAGTCCAGCCTTGATAGACATACAGAACAGCGTCCCACCACCCCAGCCGCATGGAAAGCGCTTTTATGCAAAAATCATCGGCAATGTAGCGCATGTATACAGTGCCGAAGGCAAAAATTGCAACTGGTAGGCTGGACACTCCGACGCTCAACCATAACAACCAGCTCTGGCTTGATTTAGTGCTCATGTGCCGCACCTTCAACTGCAACAGCCTGCCTGAGCCCGATCACCATTAGTACCAGCGCCACACCTGCCGCCGCTAACGAGACAATCTGCGCCGTCGTCAAGGCAGGTATCCCCTGAATACCGTGGCTATCTAGCCGCAGGAAGTCTAGTAGAAAGCGAATCGCTGCATATGAGATGATGTAGAGCAAAGTAATCGTCCCGCGAGGCGTCCGATCGCGCCAACGCCACGCCAAGCTCATCAAGATCAGCCCTGTCCCAAGCATCCAGATCGACTCGTACAAGAACAGCGGGTGAAAGCGCTCAAACGCCTCGTAGCCGCGCAGTCGATTCTCAGGCAAGATGTAGATCGCCCAAGGCAGGTCGCTTGGCGCGCCGTAAAGCTCTTGATTCACAAAATTGCCCCAGCGTCCAATTGCCTGCCCGATCGCCATGCTCGGCGCTACCAGATCTAACCAGGCGTGCAAGGGCTGCTTGCAGCGCCGAGCAAAAAGCCAAATGCCAACTATTCCGCCGACGATGCCACCATAGATGCCCAAGCCACCATTCCAAATGGCGAACATCTGCAATGGGTTTTCAAGGTAGTACTGTGTAGTCAGGCCACTGGCAGGCGAGGGCGTCAGGATGTGATAGATACGCGCGCCGATCAAGCCTGGGATGATCGCCCACGTCAGCCCGTCCCAGATGTATTTGGGGTCTAGTCCGAACTTCGGCGCACGGCGCGCCGCTAGATAAGCGCCTACCATCATGCCAGCGATCAGGATCAGGGCGTAGAACCTGATGTAGAGTGGGCCAATGTGGATGCCGTAAGCATCAGGGAACATGCTCAAACCTCTGTGTAGTGTGCGAGCTCCTTCATTTTAGCGCCTTGACATGCTCTGCGCTACCATTGAGTGCGCATACATCACTGTGAGGAAGTCATGGGACTGAAAGCAGACCGCTGGATACGCCAGATGGCACAACAACATGGCATGATCGCGCCCTTTGTGCCAGAGCAGGTGCGCGGCAGTGTGATCAGCTATGGACTCTCCAGCTATGGCTACGACATACGCATTGCCGATGAATTCCGCATCTTCACCCCGAATCCGTATAACACAGTCGTCGATCCGAAGGCAATGGACGAGCGCTCGATGGTCATCTTTCGCGGTGAGCGCTGCATCATCCCGCCGAATTCTTTCGCGCTAGGGCGCACCGTCGAGTACTTCCGTATGCCACCCGATACACTCGCAATTGTGATGGGCAAGAGCACCTATGCGCGCTGCGGCTTGGTGCTGAACGTCACACCGTTGGAGCCGGCCTGGGAAGGCTACGTGACCTTAGAGATATCCAACACCACGCCGCTACCTGCCGTGATCTACGCCAATGAGGGCATCGGACAGGTTCTGTTCTTTCAAGGCGATGAGGTCTGCGAGGTGAACTACGCGCAGCGCAAGGGCAAGTATCAAGGGCAGACGGGCGTAACCCTGCCGCGTGTAGAATGATCTGCACGCAGCAAGGTTGGCCGCCGATATCGGTCAGTCGCGCTTGAAACGGCTGTAATCGGGCGCGGCATAGCGGCTGCGCCCGCCGCCTTCTAGCGCGATCAGCGCCTCGATCTTATTGGGCAGGCCGAACAAGTTGATGAAGCCCTCAGCATCCTGCTGATCGTAGATATCCATGCGCCCAAACGAGGCGTAATCCTCGCGATACAGGCTGAAGGGCGAGCGCCGCCCGCTGACGATCACATTGCCTTTATAGAGCTCAAGGCGCACGTCACCCGTCATGCTGCGCTGAGTCACATTCACAAAAGCGTCCAGTGCCTCGCGCAGCGAGCTATACCACTGGCCGTTGTAGACCAGCTCGGCGTACTTGATCGCCAGTTGCAGCTTCATGTGCAGCGTCGCCTTATCCAGGCAGATGCTCTCGAGCGCTTGGTGCGCCTTGTAGAGGATCGTGCCGCCCGGCGTCTCGTAGACGCCCCGCGACTTCATGCCAACCAAGCGATTCTCAACCATATCCACCCGGCCAATGCCATGCTTCGCCCCCAGATCGTTTAGGGTCATGAACAGGTCGAGGATATCCATCGGCGCGCCGTCTAGCGCTACGGGCGTACCCTCTTTGAAGCTGATCTCGATCGCCTCAGTGTAATCAGGCGCTGCTTGCGGGCTCGTCGTCAGCGTGAACATGCTCTCTTCGGGCTTGGCCCAAGGATTTTCCAGCAGGCCGCCCTCATGACTCATATGGAACAAGTTGCGATCGCGGCTGTAGATGGACTTAAGCGTGGCGCTGACCGGGATGCCGCGCTCTTCGGCGTACTCGACGGCATCTTCGCGGCTGCGGATGAACCACCTATCATCGCGCCACGGCGCAATGATGCCTAACTTCGGGTTGAGCGCCATCACACTGACCTCGAAGCGCACTTGATCGTTGCCTTTGCCGGTAGCGCCATGCGCCACGGCATCTGCGCCTTCCTGCTCAGCGATCTCAACCATGTGCTTGGCGATCAGCGGGCGCGCAAACGACGTGCCCAATAGATACTCACGCTCGTAGATGGCGCCGGCGCGCATGGTCGGCAGGATGAAGTCGATCAGGAACTCGCGGCGCAGATCGCGTACGATCAGCTTACTGGCACCGCTCTTGAGCGCTTTCTCTTCTAGGCCGTCTAGCTCTTCGCCCTGCCCCAAGTCCGCTGTGAAGCAGATCACCTCTACGTTATACGTCTCGCGCAGCCAAGGCACGATCACGGACGTATCTAAGCCGCCGCTGTAGGCGAGCACCACCTTTTTGTACTGCGGATGTTGACGCGCCATTGTCTTCCTTCTTTCTAGGCTAGAGCTTCGCCAAAATTGCTGTCAGACGCTCGATAAACAGGTCACAGTCGCGTTCCGTGACGATCAGAGGTGGGATCACGCGCAGCACACGCGTCCCGGAGCTGACTAAGAGCAGGCCGTGTGCATAGCCGCCCTCCACCACGCTGCTTGCCAGATCGCCTGTGAACTCGACGCCCAGCATCAAGCCGCGCCCGCGCACTTCCTTGATCTTCGGGCTGTCGATCGCCGTCAGGCGTGCCTTCAAATAGCTGCCCACCCGTCGCACGCCCGCTAGGAAATCCGGCGCGCTGATCCGATCGAAGACGTAGTTCGCCACAGCCGTGATCAGCGGCCCGCCTGCGAAAGTGCTGCCGTGATCGCCGTAGGTCAGCGCCTCAGCGACGCGCTCAGTCGCCAGCAGCGCCCCGATGGGAAGACCGCCTGCCAGCGGCTTGGCCAGCGTCATCAAATCGGGCTGAACGCCGCTGGCCGTATGCGCCCATAGATCGCCCGTACGCCCCAAGCCACACTGCACCTCATCAAAGACCAGCAGCGCGCCTACCTGATCGCAGCGGGCCCGCAGCGCGCGTAAAAAGTCGGGCGCGGCTTCGTGAATGCCGCCCTCGCCCTGAATCGGCTCGATGAAGACGGCGCAAGTGCGCTCTGTGATCTGCTCCAATGCCGTCCCATCGTTGAAGGGCAGGACGAGCACATCCGGCATCAGCGGGCGAAAGGGTGCCTGATACACCTCTTTGGGTGTCAGGGCAAGCGATCCCATCGTACGCCCGTGAAAGGCGTGCTCAAAACAGACGATCTGCGTCTTCTCGGCTGTGTTGTAGGTCAGACGTGCATACTTGCGCGCAAATTTGATCGCCGCCTCATTCGCCTCTGTGCCGCTGTTTGTGAAGAAGACGCGGTCGGCGAAACTGTGCGCCGTCAGCCGCTGCGCTAGTTTGATCTGCGGCAGCGTGTAGTATAAGTTGCTCGTGTGAGTCAGCTTTGCCGCCTGCTCCGCCAGGACGGCCGCCATGCCCGCGTCGGCATGTCCGAGCGCGTTCACAGCAATGCCAGCCGCAAAATCTAGGTATGCACGCCCTTCGATATCCCATGCATAAACGCCGCGCCCATGCGAGAGCACTATCGGCGGTCGTTTGTAGGTCTTGACGATGTGCGCCTCGCCGAGCCCGATGATCTCGGCTGCTGTTAGATCCCGTGTGATCTCCATCTCCTCACCTTTCTAAGCTGTGATCAGCGTCCCTGCTCCGTTGGCAAGTCCGTAGATATCTGTGATGCGCACAACACTTGCGCCCGCTGAGAGCGCGTCGAGCGCTGCGCGCAGCTTAACTGCCATGCCGCCGCTCGCAGCGCCCGCCGCCACCAGGGCCTCGGCTTGGCTGCGGCTCAGCTGTGGCACGACTGCGCCCTCATGCAGTACGCCTGGCACATCCGTCAGAAAAACTACCTGCGCAACGCCCATCGCCGCACCGATGGCGCCCGCTGCCTGATCGGCATTGACGTTGTGCAAACCGCCGTCGTCGGCCAGGGCGATCGGGGCGATCACGGGTACCACCCCCGCCCTGAGCACCTCATGCAGCACAGAGACTCGCACTGTATGTATCACGCCCACGCGCCCCAGATCGCCTTCAGGGTGCTGCAGCGGACGCGAACGCAACAAGCCGCGATCTGCGCCGTGGAAGCCCTGCGCTTCCACGCCCTCGCACCAGAGCGCTGCCACCAGGTTGACGTTTGCCTCGCCGATCAGCGCCATCGCTACCAAGGCCATTGTCTGTTCATCGGTCACGCGCAAGCCGCCGATAGTGCGCGGCGTGATGCCGAAGGCTGCCTGCAAGCGACTAATTGCCTTGCCGCCGCCGTGCACCACAATTGGCGGATTGGGGAGCGCCTTGAGATAAGCGGCGAGCGCGCGCAAATAAGCGCTATCCTCCAGCGGCGCACCACCGATTTTGTAGAGCGTCGCCCCACTCATAGCAGCCCGGTCGTCTCAGGCAAGCCGAACATGATGTTGAAGTTCTGAAGCGCCTGCGCCGAGGCGCCTTTGCGTAAGTTATCGATGGCGCACGTCAGGATGAGCGTGCTGCCCTCGCCCTCGCTCACGCCGATCGACGCGCCGTTACGGTAAGCAACCTCGCGAATGCGCGCCGCCCTGCCCAGCGGATGTAAGGTGATGAGCGGTTCAGCAGCGTAGGCAGCCTGATATTCAGCGTAGGCGCGCTCAGGCGTCCAGCTGGGCTTGAGCGTCGCGTACACCGTCGCTAGCAAGCCGACCTCAAGCGGTACAAGGTGCGGCGCAAAGATCAGTGCGCCACAATCGGGCTGCAATTTGTGCAACATCTGCTCCATTTCCGGCACATGCCGATGCTTGCGCCCGATATTGTACGGCTTCACATCGCCGTAGACCTCGCAGAACATTGATTCGAGCTTGGGCTCTTTGCCGGCACCTGAGACGCCGGTCTTAGTGTCGGCGATGATCGGCGCGGCGCTGAGCGCGCCTGCCCGCGCTAACGGATAGAGCGCCAAGAGCACAGCCGTCACATGGCAGCCCGGATTGGCGATGTAAAGCGCATTGCGCAGCGCCCCGCGCGTGATCTCAGGCAGGCCGTAGGGCGCAGGCAAAAGGTGCGGCGCCGGATGTGGCATTTTGTAGGTCTGCTCGTAGCGCTCAGCCGTCTCCAGGCGCAGGTCGGCGCTCAGATCGATGGCGCGGACGCCAGCGGCAATTGCTCTAGCTGCTAGGCTGCCCGAGACGCCGTTCGGCAAACACAAGAAGACCGCGTCGACGCCCTCGAGCGGCGCCGAGTCAGCGGGGATGAGCGGCGTCCCATCTTCGAGGGCTCGCTCGCGCTCAGAGGTGGCAAACGCCAAGCTGACGTGCGGATGGTTACGCAGCAGCTCGATCAAAAGCTGACCTGTGTAGCCTGTGGCGCCAAACACCCCGATGCGCAGCTTCTGCGCTGTGGTGATGGGCGCTGGTTCGAAGTGCGCGTGTGTCAACTGACCTCCTTTTACCGTGCTAGGTGCAATACACAAAAAAAGCCCTTCAGACTTTCTTCAGTCTGAAGGGCTTGCATGCAGCGCTTCCGCTAGATAGCGCGCAGCATCCATCCAGACCTATGGCTGGTGGTACGGCGGCTGCGGCGCGGGAAGGGCTGAGCGCAAAGCATCCTTAGAAGCTCCTCAACTCTTAAAATTATACACGCCGCAGGGCAAGGTCAATTGTGCAGAACGCACAAATACCCTAGTCCCTCATCCGCAGGCGGCGCGCCACAAAAATGATCGCCAACAAGCCGAGCGCCAACAAGCCGATAGCGGGCAGGCTGTTGGGCGAGCTGCCACTTAGCCCAATATCGTCGAAGAAGCCGCCTTCAGGCAGCGCTCTGGGCGTAGGCGAGGGCGTAACGCCGGGCGCAATCGTGACTAGGGAAATAGGCGTTGCAGGTGTGCCGAGCTCCACTAGGCCGAAGGTTGGCGAGGGGGAGATAGTCGCCAGGAAGCCGATGGGTGTGGGTGTGACAAAGATAGGTGTGCCGATCGCCCCCTCGAGCGTGGGTGAGGGCGTGACGTTGAGCCCTTGCGCTGTCAGCGTGAGCAAGAGTGCCGCGTTTTGCGTCTGCTGGGCAAAGAGCGTGCCGAATGCTTCAGCCGTCTGCGTAATTTCTGGCGCCGAGACCTGGAAAGTCTGTGTCAGTAGGGCGATGCGCGTGCTCTCGATAGCAGTTGCCTCGAAGTCTACTGTTGGCGAGGGTGTGATGGTCGGTGTACCAGTCGGCGTGGGTGTATCGGTGGGCGTGCTGGTTGGGGTGGGTGTGCGCGTCCAGGTTTGGGCGATGGTGGTGCGTGTTAGGGCATCAAAGACGGCTTCATTGGTCTGCTCAATCGCCACCCGGGTCTGCTGCAAGATGCGATTGCGCTCTCCGACGTCGATCGCGGTGATGATGATGATGATCAAGCCGACCGCAGTCAAAAAGACCAGCAGGGCCACCAGGAACAAGAACGTCCGGTTGGGCGGCGGCGGCGCGCTAGCGATCGGACCATAGTCATCAGGCGGCAAGATACCACCAAAATCGTTAGCCATGTTTCCCCCTAAGATTGTGGTCGGCTTGGTGCATCCAGCGGGCGACCAATTAACTCCACATTTGCCAACGGCACAAAGGCGATCTCCGAGTTATCGGAGAATTGCACCTCTGCCGCAGCGACACGCAGCCCATTTTCCATCGTAACGGGCGATTCTGGCAAATTTAGCACTTTAGCGATCCGACCCATGTACGGCAGGCGCGTCACTCGGATGGTTGCGCCCGCCACCAGCGGCAGATTGACCTCCGGTAGGCGCAAACGAGAGCTTGGCCCGGTTGGGATGACGATCTCAGGGCGCTCGGAGCGCCACACCGAAGGCTCAACTGCATCAACGGTTGTAAAGCGCCCGCGATTGTTCTCTAGCAGGTTGTAGACGATATCTGAGTAGGGTAAATTGCCAAAGCCTTCGGTCAGGATGAGCGGAATCCCCAGCCGCCGCGCCTGGTCGCGCAGCGCTGAGCTCATCGAGGGCGCAATCAGGCCGCGCCAGCGCTTTTGGGCGGCCTCTTTGAAGATGGCAGCGCTCTGAATCGATTCATCCAGCACCACAATCTGCCCGCTATCCTCTTCATCTTCCAGCCCAAGGCGCTCCAGCGTGCTTTCTTCCTTAGCGAAGGCAAGCGCGCCGTAGCTGGCGCCCCCGTTGCCCCAAGCCGCTTGAATGAGCGCTCCGCCCGTCTCCAGCACCACCCGTCCCTCACTGGTGCTGTTGACGCGCCCTTCCATCAGGGCATAGACCGCTACAGGCTGCGGATCGGTCTGGAGCAGGACACGCCCCGCCTCAAAGTGCGCAAAGCGCGCCCGTTTAGGCGTGATGACTTTTTTAGCGCGGCGCCCTCTGCCATTGACTAGGAGCGGTACGCCACTCTCGTACACCTCGCCGACGGGCACCTGAAGCATCTCCTCAGTGATTTGATCGGCGCTGCGCAGCCCAAGCAGCTTAACGGCATCTAAGAAAATCACTTCTGAGGGGATGGTGCCTGCCAGTAGGACGGTATCCGGCGCAACCGTCGAGCCATCGTTCACCTCGACGCGCCCGATGGCATTGGGCGGCAGCCTATACTGGCGGATGATGCGCGTTGAGCCAAGCACAACTGTTGTTTCAGGGTAGTAAGGCATCTCGCACTCACCTAATCGATATCCTGTACGGCAGCATACCATTTGGGCAGCAACTCGGCGCGGCGGCTCAGGTCGCGCGGCACGACTAGCGGTCGGCCGCGTGTATCGAAAATCAACCCAGCTGCGCTGCCCTGTACCTGGAAGGCCAGGCGGCGCTTGCCATTCAAGCGCAAACCGCGCCCAAGTTTAACGAAGACCTGCGCTTTCTGACCAGTTGGCACCGGCACAACGCGCAGAGTATTGCTCGGCACACGTACCTCGCGCGTGCGCCCATCTGCGTAAGTGACTCGCGCTTCCAGCCCCGTGCCGCTCGCCTTGCCAGTTGGGCAGATAGCTGTCGCCAAGTTGAGCAAACCACCCGTCTCCAGCACTTGAACGACGGCTAAGGGCTCCAAGTGGATCAGGCTGCCCATCGAGGCTATCACAGCGTAGGGATCGAGGCGCAAGTCGACAACACCTTGCGGCTGTAAAGCATCCAGCAGGAGCAAGGCGCCCATGCCAGGATTGATCGGCTGCGCCAAGACCGAGCCGACGCCGATGATCGGCTGCATAGGCGGCAGTGGGGCATGGGGCGGCACGCCCTGCCAGCCCTGCCGTGAGGTCTGCATGGCAGCACGGATGAGCTCGCGGGCGAGTGCATACTCGATCTCAAGCTCACGGCTGAGCTCTGGAAGGGTGGCAGGGCGCAAGGTCTTGTTCCAGGCGTAATCCATGATCTCGTTGGGCGCCGGCTCAAAACTGAGCCAACGCGCGATGGTGCGCGCGCCAACTGCCTCGACGCTGCTCACCGCGCTGTGCCCTAAGCCCAAGTCCGAGCGGATAGTCACATTGAGGGCGCCGCGCACCATCGCACAGACCGTCACAGTGGAGCTGCCGACATCCACCACCAGCACATTCTGCTTCTTGGCGCCCGAGTCGGCGAGGTAGCGCACGATATTGCCGTAGCTCTCCACGCTGGGCAGCACGCCAAGCGCGCTGGCATCCTGGATGGCTTTGAAGCCGGGCGTGGTGCGCGCGCGGTAATCGCCGTAGAGCAAGGCGAGCTCAAGACGGATCGGATCGAAGGACTCCCGCTCGAGGGTCGGGCGCACATTCTCGGTGATGTACAGGATGACGTGATCGTCGAGTTGTTCGCGCACATAGGGAGCCAACGCAGCATTGCCTGCGTAGAGCACAACGGGCTTAGCGCCAGGCGCCAGTTGTGCCGCCAGACGCACCGTATCGATCAAGGCGCGCACAGGTGCATTAGCGCCGCTATTTGTGCCGCCTACGATCAGGATCAGGTCTGGTGCGGCGCGCAAAATTGCGTTAACTTGCTGTTCCAGTGTGCGCACATCCAGCAGATCGAGAGCGTCCACCAGCTCTACATAGGTGCTTTCGAGGGCGCGCTTGCCGCTCTCGAGGCTGACGTTCGGCATCAGCCCTACCAGCACCGTGCGAATCGGCTTGCCGCCGCTGGCGGTCGCCACGAAGGTGCTGCCGTATTCCTCACCCAGCAAGAAGCGTTGTTCGCGATCAGCCGAGAGGAAATTCAGCCCGCTGATCGCGCCCAACTCGGCTAGCGCGCGGCGCAAGCCCTCGGCCACGTCGAAGCCGCGCGGCGGCGCTGTTGTGAGCGTCTGCGCACGCCCCACTAACCGAAATCGTCCCTCTACAAGGTCGTAGAGTGCCACC
The DNA here is from genome assembly GCA_046719055.1 of Aggregatilineales bacterium. Lineage (GTDB taxonomy): Bacteria > Chloroflexota > Anaerolineae > Aggregatilineales > UBA2796 > CP2-2F. The sequence goes on from JBDNDQ010000033.1 coordinate 34,492, forward strand.
CGCGTGTGCACACTGCCGATGTCAGCTGTCACTACGCGGCGCACGGCAGGTGTGACCGGCTGAACCTCAACGGCTTTACGCGGCAGACGCGTGCTGCTGGGCGCTTTCTGCGCACCCGACTTGCCTTTGGGCGCCTTTGTGCGTGCAGACATATCAGCCTACCTCCCTATTAAGATGAACAGCCGCTCTGCCAACACGCTGCTCAGCGCAGTCAGCGCAGAGAGGATCAGCAAGCCGTAGGTGGCGCCCAGCGTGATAGCGATGAAGCCCTGCCCGATCAAGCCGATGAAGCGCACAGGCAGGAATTGCGTCACCTCGCCCGAGAGCCGCCGCAGCCCGACGTAGGTGAAGTAGACCAAGACCGAGAGCGTGCCGATCAGCCCGATGAGCCCATTCAGCGCGTTCTCAGGGCGGAAGGCACGTCCAGTCTGGCCAGCGAGAGGTAAGAGCGTGCCATTGACCGCCCCTAACAGCGCTAGCGCCGTGCCGACGCCCAACACAATCACCACGCCCAAATCGCCCAGGCGCGAGAGCCGCCGGCGCCCTTTGTAGATCAGTAACAAGCCGAATATGAAAGGCAGCAGCCCAATGACCAGGCGCGATGGCTCGAAAGGCGTGCTCAAGGCTGTGACACTCAGCCATGGGATTAGGACGCTCTCCACGGCGGTCAGCAGCACAAAGCCCGCCGCCGCGCCGATAAAAATGTGGATGGCGATGCGGTAGAGGGCGTTATCGCCGAGCAGGTAGCTAAAAATGCACAAGGTCAGCACGGCGCCGGCAATCAAGCCGACTTGCTCTAGCATCTCAGGCGTCATTGAGTGCGTCTCCTCTGTGCCAGGAATTGAACCATGCTCAGGGCTGCGCCGATCAAAATCGCCAGAGCAGCAGCGAAAGCAGCCAGACTAACACTCTGCCAGCGCTGCTCAGCTTGGCGTTGAGCTTGTGGATCGGCGTACTGGGCGCGCAGCTCGCGGTAGAGCAAGCCATCGCGTATGCCGCTGAGCGTCCCGATGATGCGCTGAGGCTCGGCGGCGGCGTAGGTCTGCACAGTGATTGTGGCAGCAGCAGCAGCAGCGATGACCATGCGCAGCCTAGCCTCTGGTGGCGCATTGGGCGGCGGACGGAACTGCTCGACCCACGTCTGCACATCCTCTTGGCGCTGCGCCAGGATGAAGATCGGGTTGGCGCGCAAGTCGGGCAGCTGAGCGAGGGCGATGCCGCTCGGTAGACCTTCCAGGTCGGTGCTGAAGAGCGCTTGCTGCTGGAGCGAGTCGTCGTAGAGTGCGTTGGCGAGCGCCCGCACGCCGCTCAAGCCGTTAGGCAGATAGCCTAGCACTGTGTAATCACGGCGCGCCTGGAGCGGATCGCGCCTGCCTAGCCAGCTCATCTCGGCTGAGTCGCGGCTGAGCCGATAGAGCAGATTGTAGGCATGCCTCACCGTAGCAGGATTGGTGCTTAGGATGATGGGGCGTACGCCGCGCTTGAACAAATCGCGCAACAAGGCACGGGCGAGGTCGTCCATTTCGCCAGCGGCATTGGGCGCATACTCAAAGGCGACTAACGCGCTCCCGCCGCTTGGCAGGCGCTCTATCGCATCGCCGATGGCTGAAAGGCGCGCTTGCGCTGCTGTATCTAGCTCGGCAAGGCGCGGCAATGGCGCCAGCTCTGCCAGATTGGTGAAAAAGGGCAGCACAACGATCGCTGCCAGGAAGATGGTCAGCAGCAGACGGTCGAACTTAAGACGGGCGCGCGGCTTGAGATGGGCAGGTGCACTAATGTCGGCTGTCTCGCGCTGTTTGAGGATCGCCTCTTGTGCCGCAACGATCTTGCGCAGCGTCTGCACGCCAGCTAGCTGAGCAGCCGTTGCTAGGGCACTGCTGGGCGCCGTCAGCGGGCGA
>JBDNDQ010000034.1:0-35760 GCA_046719055.1 Aggregatilineales bacterium
GCCAACCTTGATGCGCACGGTGCGGGCTCAGGTGCTGAGCTTGCGTGAGCGCGAATATGTAGAGGCGGCTGTGGCGCTCAATCTTGGCACGCCGCACATCATCTTCCGCGAGATTCTGCCCAACATGGCGAGCTATATCGCCATCAGCATGATTTTGGCGATGACCAGTGCCATCTACGCCCAGATTGCGCTGATCACGCTCGGTTTAGTGCCGCTCTCGGATTTGAACTGGGGCAGGATGATCTTCATCGCGCGCACCACTGGCGCCATCTACTTGGCTGAGACAGTTTGGTTCATCCTCTCGCCTGTGCTGGCGATCGCGCTTTTCCAATGGTCGCTAGTGACCCTAGCGCGCTCGATCGAAGAAGTGTTCAATCCGCGCCTGCGCTCAGGAGCATGAGACGTGTCTTATCAACCTGTACTGAGCATCCAGCACTTAAGCGTCGAGTACGCAGCGCGGCGCGGCAAGGTGAAAGCCGTACGCGACGTGAGCTTTGACGTCTTTCCGGGCGAGACGGTAGCCGTGATCGGCGAGAGCGGCTGTGGCAAGACGACGCTGGCGCTTGCGCTAGTACGGCTGCTCTCGCGCTCCGCGAAGATCACGGGCGGCAAGGTGCTGTTTCAAGGCAGCAACTACACTGCACCCATCGATGTCCTGCGCCTGAGTCAGCGCCAGCTGCGCGCCTTCCGATGGCGCAATTGCGCGATGGTCTTTCAAAGTGCGTTGAATGCGCTGAATCCAGTTTTGAAAGTCAGTGCGCAAGTGCAGGAAACAGCGCGCGCGCACGGTGAGCACGACGCCAAGACCATTCAGGAACGCGCTTTGTGGCTCTTTCAGCAGGTGCGCCTCGATCCGCAGCGTGTCTACAACGCCTATCCGCACGAGCTGAGTGGCGGGATGCGCCAGCGCGTGCTCTTGGCGCTCGGCTTGCTGCTCGATCCTGAGGTGGTTATTCTGGATGAGCCAACAACTGCGCTCGACGTCCTGACGCAGCGCACGATTATCGAGGTGTTGAAGCGGCTGCGCGAAGAGATGGGCTTTGCGCTGATCTTCATCTCACACGACCTCTCAATGGCAGCAGAGCTGGCCCATCGCATCGTGACGATGTACGCCGGTCAAGTGGTGGAGATCGGACAAGTCAACCAGGTGTTCTATCGCCCTAAGCATCCCTACACGCTGGGCTTGATGCGCGCTGTGCCGAATTTGAGCGGCGGGCGCGCTGATCTGGTCTCGATTCCAGGCTCACCGCCCGATCTGATCGATCCACCGCAGGGGTGTCCCTTTGCGCCGCGCTGCGCTTTTGCCCAGCCTATTTGCCACGAGCAGCCGCCGCCACTCGAGATGCGCGCCACCGATCACGCCAGCGCCTGCCACTTCTGGGACCGGCTGCCCATGCTGCGTCAGCTGCCTTCCTCCCAAGAGGTCAGCCCGTGAGCATAGCACACAAGCATGCAGCCAAGTTTTCAAGCAGGAGTCACTTGGATGGCTGATACAGCACCGATACTGCGCCTAGAAGGTGTGCATAAGTATTTCAAAGCAGGCAGGAATGTAATCCGTGTGCTGCAAGACATCTGGCTGGATGTGGCACAGGGCGAGATCGTCTGCTTGGTTGGCGAGAGCGGTTGTGGCAAGACGACAACTGGCAAGATCATCGCTGGATTGGCCGCGCCAACAGCTGGTAAAGTCTTCTTCGAAGGGCAGGATGTGAGCAGACTGCGCGGCGAAGCCTTTAGAGCCTACCGCCGCGCCGTGCAGATTGTCCACCAAGACCCATACGCCTCGCTCAACCCAACACACACGCTCTATCGCATGCTGAGCTTCCCGCTCTTTCGGCACCGCATAGTGCACAACAAAGCTGAGGCGCGCGCACGCGTCCTAGAGCTGCTGCAGCTAGTCGATTTGACGCCTCCTGAAGACTTCATCGACAAATTCCCACATCAGCTAAGCGGGGGGCAACGCCAACGCGCCTCGATCGCGCGCGCACTGACGGTCAATCCGCGCCTGATCGTAGCTGACGAGCCCGTCTCGATGGTTGACGTCTCGATCCGGGTCAGCTTGCTCAATACGCTCTCGGATTTGCAGCGTCGGCTGAGGCTGACTTTCGTCTTCATCACACACGACCTAGCCGTGGCGCGCTACTTTGCCTGGGAAGGGCGCATTGCAGTGATGTACTTGGGACGCATTGTGGAGATCGGCAGTGCCCCTGAAGTGACGGCTCACCCGCAGCATCCTTACACGCGTGCTCTGATCACCTCGCTGCCCGAACCCGATCCCGAGCTAACTCGCCATAAACAGCGTCTTAGCTTGCGCAGTGAGGACATCCCCAGCTTGCTGCGCATTCCCAGCGGTTGTGCCTTTCATCCGCGCTGCCCGTGGCATGTGCCAAACGTGTGCGATGCAGCGCTCCCAGAGCTCGCGCCAACTGAAGGGAGCAGCCTTGCGGCTTGCCACGTCACTGCACAGACATCCCACCACGTCCAAGCGCTCAACGCGCCCAAAGTCTAGCCCTGCTTCGCAACTTTCAGCGCAGCGGTATCGTCCTGAAAATGGCGATGCCGCCTCGAGAAGCTTTCCCGTAATTGGCTTGTGATCTGTGTGAAACATGTTTGATGGTACAATCTGGCCATCCAACATCGTGTGCGGCAGGAAGTTAAACATGAAAGGAGGGGCGCGCCCTCTGACGCGCTAACAGATTATGGCAAACGCAAAGCGTTTGTTGATCGTCGAGGACGATCCGATTATGCGCACAATGCTGCACGACATCCTAGAAGAGGCGGGTTATAAGGTCACGAGCTTCGGCGATGCTCCTGAGGCACTCAATCACATGCGGCAGCACGGCTTGCCGCACCTCATCATTGTGGACTTGGGCCTGCCAAGCTATAGCGGCTTCGAGCTATGCCGCCGCATCAAGCAAATGGGCGACGTGCCGATCGTCATCCTCACAGGCGATAGCTCGGTCGAGTCCAGAGTGATGGGCATTGAAAAGTACGCTGAAGACTACATCACCAAACCTTTCGACCACCGCGAAGTCTTAGCACGTGTTGCGCGCATTTTGAGCCGTTTCCTTGATCAATCCTACACCCAAGAGCCTTTGATCGCCATTGATAACCACCTGACCATCGATTTTGCCAATGGTGTCTTGCTGCGCGAGAATGAGCGCATTGCGCTAACACCGATCGAAGCGAATTTGCTGTATTTACTGCTCGGCAATCGCGGGAGGGTCGTCAGTGCCGAAGCACTGATGGCGCGCGCCTGGCACAACGAGGAAGTCTTCGAGGAAACGTTACGCGTACATATGCATCGTCTGCGCCGCAAGCTGCAGCCCGACGCAAGTGGCTTTCAATACATTCGCAACGAACGCGGCGTGGGCTACTGTTTCATTACAGAGGAAGAAGCTGCCCGTCGCGCTAGATAATTGCACACACGCATGGATGATAATACGCTGTTCAACAATGCACCTATCCCTATCTTGATCCTCGATGCAGAGGGCAACATCCAGTGTGCCAACGCCGCTGCACAAGATTTTTACGGCTACACGTCAGAGGAGTTGGTCGGGATGTCCATAGCTGCCCTCACTGCGATGGAAAGCCGCCTGCAGCAAGAGCGGGCCCTACAGCGCGCTGTGCAAGCCCAACAAGGCTGGAATGGCCTGATCGATCACGTCAGCCGCGAAGGCGCCTTGCGCACTGTGCGCCTATACCTCACGCCCGTGACGCGCAAGCACGCGCAGACGTGCCAAGTGCTGTGCTATGTGTTCGATTTGAGCGAAGTGATCAGCATCCAGCGTATTTTGCAGCGGGAGGCGGATCGCCTTGAGGCCATCCTGGAGAGCGTTAACGACGCCATCTTCATGATAGATACCCATGGCACGGTGGTGGCTGCCAACCTACAATTTGAACGCTTGTTCAGCTTGCAGCGCTACGATGTGCTCGATCACTCGCTCGCCGAATTGGTCGCTCAGCTGCGCACGCATCCCGATCTGCCGCCCGATCTCGCCAACATTCTGCTGAACTTCAGCAGCGACCGCGCCCAAAGCGCCAGCTACGAATTCGAAATCAGCGGGACGCCGCGCCGCGTCATCCGTTGGTATAGCGAACCTGTCTATGCCTACAGTGGCGATTCGCTCGGTCGCCTCTTCGTCTTTCGCGATGCCACGCAAGAGTTGGCTCTCGACCGCACTAAGACGGAATTCCTCTCGTTAGTGACGCATGAGCTGGGCACGCCGCTCTCAGCCATCAAAAATGCCGTAGAGATGCTGCTCGACGACACGCAGAGCGCCCTGAGCGAAGAAGGACGCCAGTATGTACAGATCGTTGAGCAACGCGTCGAGCTGCTTGAGACGCTTGTCAAAGATATCATCGCTCTGACACGCATTGAGGCAGGTCGAATCGAGCTGCGCTGTGCATACCACTCGCTCAAAGCCGCTCTGAACGAGGCGCTCAACAGCGTGCAATCCCTAATTGCCTCGCGCCGACAGACCCTTCACATTGAAATCCCCGACGATCTGCCTTTAGTATGGATAGACCGCAACCGCATCGCACAGGTCTTCACCAACTTGCTGACTAACGCCAGCAAATACACCTATGAGGAAGGTACACTGCTGGTGCGTGCAGCGCGTGTGGATCAGCTCTGGGAATTGCCTGAAGGTAGCCCCACTGAAGTGCGCCTACCGGCTGTGCTGGTCATGGTGCAAGATACAGGCATCGGCATTTCACTTGAAGAGCAAACCCGCATCTTCGATCGTTTCTACCGCACAGAGGATGCGCGCCAACGGCGTATTCAGGGCAGCGGCTTGGGGCTGACCATTGTTCAGTCTTTTGTGACGTTGCATGGCGGCAAAGTCTGGTTGCGCTCTGCGCCGATGCGCGGCAGTGCGTTCTTTTTCACGCTACCAATTGTGGAAGGACAGTAACGCGATGAACGGCTATATCTTGCTGGCTGAGGACGACCGCAGTCTGCAGTATTTAGTCCAGCGCAAGCTGGAACAGGAAGGTTATGCTGTGCGCAGCCTCGAAAACGGCACAGAGGCGCTAACGCTAGCGCTCAGGGAACGGCCAGCGCTGCTAGTCCTGGATATTGGGCTGCCTGGCACCACAGGCTTCGAGGTGTGCCGCGCTGTCAAGAGGCATTATGGCGTGCAGTCGCCGCCGATTCTGATCATCTCTACCAATGGTCAGGACTCCGACGTGGAGGCAGCTGAAGATGTTGGCGCTGATGATTACTTGATCAAACCATTCTCCCTGCGCGACCTCGCCGAGCGGGTACGCGGCCTGATAGGCCGCCCTTAGGCCCGCCAGTCGTACTCCATGTAGGCAGCAGTCTGGCGCGCCATCTCCATGCCGTGTAGGCGCGCTACTACGTGTAAAGCCATATCGATACCCGCCGAGATGCCTGCTGAGACGATCACTGTGCCGTTATCCACAACGCGCGCTTCTGGCAGGATGGTTGTGTCAGGGGCTACGGCACGCAATTCCTCAAGGGCGCTGTGATGCGTAGTTGCTGATAGGCCTTCGAGCAAGCCTGCCCGAGCCAGCATCAACGCGCCCGTGCAAACTGAAAGCGTCAGCTGCGCACGTTGGGCGTGGGCGCGAATCCATTCGAGCAGGCGCTCGTTGTACATGGCTTGGCGTGTGCCACGTCCGCCGGGCACCACGATCAGGTCAGGTATGGGGCAATTCGGATCGTCGAGCAAGTAAGCCGGGTTAATACTCAGCCCATTGCGCGCTGCGATCGGTGTTCTTTCCGCTACTGTGTACACGTTGAACGGACGCACAGGGTTGTAAGCGTCCACGACCGAGAAAACTTCGAAGGGGCCACAAAAGTCTAAGACTTCGACTTCATCAAAGAGCAAAACAGCTACATTGTGCATGGGTATCCAACCGTTCGCATGTTGGCGATAACTAGCGCAGACGACTGCTCTGTTGCTCACTAGATTGATCTGCTAGCAGCTCGTCCAGAGACATACCGCTGCTCTGCTTACCCTGCTCTATGATGGCGTGCGCCATCCACGCATCGACCTCGCCATCTTCAGCGATCAAGGCACGCACGGGCGTGGTTGTCCACGTGCGCACAGGGAATTCGTGCTCGGCAAGGCGCCTATCACCGATGCTCAGGCGGAGCGTCCACATGCCGCTGGTGCGCTCATTGGGCAGCGGTAAGTAGGTGCGCGGCGTAATGAAATTATCGCCCTCTTTGAGCAAATACTGCTCACTGGAGATGAAGCGGCGCGTCCCCAGCTCATCGAACAGCTCAAAGCGGATGGTGCCTTTGCCCTGCTTGTAAGGGATGTGAATCACAGCGAAGGGGCGCAGATGCGTAGTATCGGCTGTCACAGGATTCAAACGCACCACATCAGGCGTATCGTCACCGTGATAGGCAAGCACGCCGATATCCTGCAGCGAGAGCAGCCAGTCGTCAGGGCGGTTGTTGGCGCGGCGCATGGCGCGCTGAGCCACTTCCTTAGGCGCAACGCGCGGACGTAAATCTACATCACCGTCAACGGGGCGGTCGATCGCTGGTGAACCGCGTCTTTCGCGCTCGAAGCCTGATGTGGGCGTTTGGACGACGTTGCTGGCGCCAAATACGCTATTGAACATGCGCCAAGCCATCCCGCCAAGACTGAGTATGACGCTCAGAAAGACGCTGAAGAAGATTATGAACCATATAGCGCTGAAGTTGCCGCTCAGGAAAGCCCCGACCATCATCAACACGAAAAACCACACTAGCGGCGAACCGCGACTATTCCACATTGTTTGAGGCCTCCGTCCTCAGCCTCGCCTGAGCATATCGGAGCGCGTGAGCATAAAAACTGCCCAGACTAGCCATATACCGACGAAAAAAAGCGTCTCGAGAGTTAGCTCGTTGCGCAAGAAGATGATGCCCAGCAGCACGGCAGTTCCGATAACACCCCCCATCAGCAAAAGGCGCCCAATTTGTTTCAACTGCTCCTCTGAGCCTGGTTTTTCGGTCATAGGGCGCCACCTAATCAATGCGGCGGCGCGCTTGCTCGCGCAGCAGCTCTTCAAGGCTGACGGGCGGCGCATCCTCATAGCGATCCGCATCATCAGAGGCGCTCACGCGATCGGCAGGCGCGGAGCGCGGCGCACCGCTCGTAGAGGCCATGCTGAAGTCGTGCAGCGCGATGAGCATGCCATCCAGCTTAACGCGCAGATCCCACGTACCAACGCGCATTTGTTGCTGGGCGTTGCGCAGTGCCAACTGTCGCTCGCACAGGATTAAGTTCTCGCCCGTGCGCAAGTAATCTTCCATGCTGTGGCTGAACTGGAGACGGCCCGAACGGTCGTAGAACTCGAAGGTGAGCGTGGCGTGGCGCTCACCACTGCCCGCTGGCACAAAGAGCTTGATATACGGCTGCAAAAACTCATCATCCAGTGCCGCCGAACGCTGCGTGATACGCCGGCTCCAACTGCCATCGTGGCGCCGCTCGTTCACCAACATGCCAACGTCCAACAAAGTTACATCCGTCTCGTAGCCCGCCTCTGGATGCACTCTAGCGCGTTCAGCAGCACGGCGCGCTGCGCCACTCATGCGCGCTGCGGCGCTCAACGTTGCCTGGTGCCGCAGCACATTGCCTGCTAGCGCACTCAACTCAGCCCGACGGTAGAGCAGAAACGCTAGAGCAAGGTAGGCAGCCACTATCCCGAAACCAACAACTGGGCTCATTGCCGCGCTGGAGACGCTCGCAAAAGCGATCAGGGTCACCAGCACGCCCAGCAGCACAATGCTGGCAGTTGTCATACGCCGATTGGTCGAGTTCATGTACTTTTACTCCGCAGCGCTTATCCGCATAACAGCCGCACTTACATTGTATAACATGTGAGGCACAGTCTGCTAATCTTCGCTACGCGAGATGCTTATCCATAAGCAATTAGAAAGGCTTGCGAAATTTTGCGCCACACTCAAAAGTGGTATATTTGAACTGGTATTCTTACCAAAAGAGTGCTTAGACCAAAATACGTGGAGGACTCCCAAAATGTTTCGTTATGTGGCTGTTTTTTCAATGGTTTTTGTGCTGGCGCTGATGGCACTTTCGGGTGTGGTAGGCAATGCCCGAGCCCAAGATAAGTTGGTCATCGGCTTGCTCAGCGATCAGACGGGCGCCTTGCAGCAGTACGGCAAGGAGCTTGAACAGGGCTTCATGCTCGGCTTGAAGTACGCCACTGAGGGCACCATGCAAGTAGCAGGCCGGGCGCTAGAGGTGCTGGTGCGCGACACGCAGAGCAATCCTGCCACCGGCGCCAGCCAAGCCCGCGAGCTGATCGAGAAAGATGGCGCTGAAGTGCTAGTTGGCGCACCCAGCTCTGGCGTGGCGCTGCAGCTGCAGCAGGTCGCAGCCGACCTAGACGTCATCTTGATGGCAGGCCCCGCCGCTTCGCCAGCTATCACAGGCGCTAACTTCCATCCAAACACCTTCCGCGCTTGCCGCAATACCACGCAGGACTTCCTGGCTCTGACGACCGTTCTAAAGGACACGGGCGTGAAGAAGGTGGTGATTCTAGCGGCTGACTATGACTTTGGGCGCAGCTCGGCTGTGGCGGCTGAGGCAGCTTACAAGGGGATTGGCTTGGAGATCGCCCAGACCATCTATGCCCCGCTGAACACAACTGATTTCACCGCCGTCTTGCAGCAGGTGCTGGCCAGTGGCGCTGATGCGCTGCAGCCGATCTGGGCAGGCGATACCAGCGTGGCGCTCTTCAAGCAGATCAGCGAGTTGGGTGTGCTAGATAAAATGACCCTGATCACTTCGTTCAACTCCAACCCGATCACGAAGGCAGCCTCGACGGAAGGCGAGGTAGGTGGCATCGGCTCGATGGTCTATCACTACACACTGCCCAACAACGAGATTAACGACTGGCTGGTCGAGAATCACAAGGCTGAATACAACGGCGAGTTCCCAGATCTGTTCACTGAGTGCGGCTTTGCCACAGCGCAGGCGCTCGTTGCAGCCCTAAAGTCGACCAACGGCGATACCAGCACTGAGGCGATGATTGCGGCGCTGGAAGGCTTGGAGTGGGAGGGCCCGCGCGGCACATATGTGATGCGCGCTTCCGACCATCAAGTGATGCTGCCAATCTACATCGTGCGCTTGGTCAACCTGACTGACCCTGAGTTCAGGTTCTACGAGCTGGTGCGTGAGGTGCCAGCTGAGTTTGTGGCGCCACCCTGTGCCTTGCCAGAGCAGTACGCAGAGCGCTGCAAGCAGTAGGGCGCTATCGTTTGAAAATATAGTTGCGGGTGCGGCTCAGTGTGGGCTTACGCCGCACCCGCATCACTCAATTCTCGCTTGAAAGAACGCTTATGGCAGAGCCTATTTTGGAGTGCCGCCATCTGCGCAAAGAGTTCGGCAGTTTGGTGGCTGTCAATGACGTCAGCTTGCGCGTGGAGCGCGGACGCGTTCACTCGATCATCGGCCCGAACGGCGCCGGCAAAACCACGCTGATGAACTTGATCAGCGGTATCTACAAGCCAACGCGCGGCGAAGTGCTCTTCAAAGGGCAGCCGATCACCCATATGCCGCTGCATCGACGCGCGCACTTGGGCATTGGACGCTCCTTCCAGATCACTAATATCTTTCCAAACCTGACCGTCCTCGAAAACGTGCGGCTAGCTGTTCAGGCGCGCAGCAAGGTCAACTTTAACGTGCTGCGCCGCGCCTACAGCTACGCCGACTTCATCACAAAGGCAATGCGCGCCATTCAAGAAGTCGGCCTGACGCCCGTCGCCTCTATGCTTGCTAGCGCGCTGCCACACGGCGGCAAGCGCAAGCTTGAGCTAGCTATTTTGCTAGCGGGTGCCCCTGAGCTGCTGATCCTCGACGAGCCAACTGCCGGGGTCGCCTCTGAGCAGGTGCGTGAGATGATCGGCAGCATTGCTCAGCTCAGGGCACAGGGCGACCGTACCATCATCGTCGTGGAGCACAACATGAATCTGGTGATGAACGTCTCAGATTACATTACAGTGATGCACTTAGGCACCGTCTTAGCAGAAGGCACGCCTGCTGAGATCGCCGCTAATGAGACAGTGCAGAAGGCCTATCTGGGCGAGCTCTACAGCGATGTGCTAGACAAAGCCGCCGGAGGCGCCCATGAGTGAGAGCGTGCTCGAGGTGCGCAGCATCCACACCTACATCGGACAGTTCCACATCCTAGAGGGCGTCTCGTTCAGCGTGCCGAAGGGCAGCATCACTGTGCTGCTTGGACGTAACGGCGCTGGCAAAACGACCACGCTCAAGAGCATCTTAGGGCTGACGCCGCCACGCGAGGGCAAAGTCATCTTCGATGGGCAAGACCTAGCCGGCAAGCGCTCTTTCCAGATCGCTAGATTGGGCATTGGCTATGTGCCAGAGCATCGCGCCATCTTCCGCGAGCTGACCGTCGCTGAGAATCTGCAAATCGCAGAGCGGCACAAAGGCGATCTGGCAGCCCGCCAGGACTTCATCTTCGAGCTGTTCCCCGATCTAAAAAAGCTCTATCGCTTGCCGGGCGGCAATCTGAGCGGCGGGCAGCAGCAGATGCTCGCCATTGCACGCGCTCTGGTACCTGAAAATCGCCTGTTGCTGATCGATGAGCCGAGCGAGGGCTTGGCACCTGTGATCATCGAGGCGCTGATGCATGCCATTCGGCGGCTGTCTGAGTCGGCCACTGTGCTGCTGGTAGAGCAGAACTTCCGCATGGCAAGCCGCCTGGCCGATCGCTATGTCATCATTGATGACGGAGTCAGCGTGCAGAGCGGCATGATGGCAGACTTGGTCAACGACGAAGCAGCTATTCAGCGCTACTTAGGCGCAGCCTAGCAGCGGCGGCAGTACTGCAAAGGAATGCTTCATGACAGGACTTCTCTCACGCGATAAACGTGGCTCCCTGATCGCCGTTGGCGTCATTTTGGCAAGCTTATTGCTCTTCAGCTTCCTCACAACGGGCAACCTGAACCTGATCGGGGCAGAGGGCTTCGGCGCCTACGCCAGCACGATCAATCTTGGCGATTTTAGCATCACACTGCTCTCAGGCTTGCTGCGCGGGATGTTACTGTTCTTGGTGGCAGCAGGCCTTTCGATCGTCTTCGGTTTGATGGATGTGCTGAATTTTGCACAGGGCAGCTTCTTCATGATCGGGGCGTACATCGCCTATGAGCTGCATCATACGCCTGCCGTCATTGCCGCCCTGCCCGATGGCAACTTGCGCTTTTTGTTGGGCGTACTGGTGGCGATGGCGATCGGTGGCGGGCTGGGCGCCATGCTGGAACGCGGCTTGTTGCGCCCGCTGTATGCACGCCCCCTTTTTCAGCTGGTGATCACTTTCGGCGTCTCAATTTTGCTGCTAGAGGCGACGAAACTGATTTGGGGCGTCTCGCCACGCAGCTGGACGACCCTCTTCAGCTTGAACGAGGGCTCCTTTCAGCTGTTTGGGCAGCAATTCAGCGTCTATCGGCTGTTTGTGATTGCGGTTGGCTTTGGGCTGATCATTGCAGTGGCGCTGCTGCTGCAGCGGACGCGCATCGGCATCATTATCCGCGCTGGCGTGCAAGATAGCCAAATGGTAGAGGCGCTAGGTATCAATGTGCGGGCTGTCTTCACAGGCGTGTTCACGCTCGGTTGTGCGGTGGCAGCGCTCGGTGGTGCGGTAGCAGCGCCGTTTTTGGGCGCCTCGCTGGGCTTAAGCACGGAGTTCCTGCTGGGCGCGGTGGCGGCAGTCGTCTTGGGCGGCTTAGGCAGCTACGAGGGCACTGCCATCGCCAGTCTGCTTGTCGGCATTACGCAGGCGGTCGTGGCCAAGTTCGGCGTGCAGTACCTGAATCAGCCCGTTTGGGAGAGCCTCTCGCCGATGATCTTGCTTGCGCTGGTGCTATTGCTGCGTCCGAGCGGCTTGTTTGGTAAGGAGTGAGTCATGCAGCAGAGTCGAGGCTTCTCGTGGCGCGCTGTGCAGAAGAATTGGTTGCTGATCGGCGCATTGGTTGTACTGATCGCCTTCCCCTTCCTGATCGGCGCCCTCACCAACACAGACCCGACCGCACGGCGCGGCTTAGCGGTGTATTGGCAGGGCGTGATGATCGAGCTGCTGATCTACGGCATCCTGACCATGAGCTACAACTTGTTGTTCGGCTTCACGGGCGTGATCTCATTCGGGCATGCGCTGTTTTTCGGATTAGCAGGCTATTTGCTGGGTGGCTTTCAACGGGCACCTGAACTGGCGGGCAATGGCTTGCTGATTGGAATTGTGGTAGCGCTAGGCGTTTGCGCGGCGATTGGTCTGTTGAGCGGCATGGCAACTTTGCGCTTGAAAGGGGTGTACTTCGCCATTTTCACGCTTGCTATTGCGGAAGTGGCGTACATTTTCCTCAGCCGCTACGAGCCGACGGGCAGCGAGGATGGCTTCACGCTGGGCGCCCTGCCCGAATGGTTCGATCCGACGCGCAGCCGCCTGACGTTTTACTACATCGTCACGGCGATCTTCGTCCTGACCTTCATCCTGATCCGCCGCCTGATGGAGTCGCCGACAGGCGCAGTGTTGCTTGCCATCCGCGAGAATGAGAATCGTGCGCGCACGGTCGGCTTCAACACACTCACCTACAAGCTGCTTGCGATTGTGTTGGCGGGTGTTTTAGCAGGCGTGGCAGGCATTTTGTTCACCCTGCTGAACAAGAAAGTTGGCCCAGAGATGCTCGGCACGGCTTACACCGTCAATCCGCTGCTGATGACGATCATTGGTGGCGCCGGCACGCTAACAGGGCCTGTGATCGGCGCGATGGGCCTGCGCATCTTGGAGCTGCAGCTGCGCAATGTGCAGATCGCAATCGGCGATGCTGTGTTGGATATTGGACGCACCTTGCCAATCATCTTGGGAGCGGTCTTCATCTTGGTTGTGTTAGTCTTCCCGTACGGGATCGTCGGCACTTTCACGCGCTGGCGGCTGCAGCGGCAGGCGCGCCGTGCCGAGCAGGTTACCAAGCAGGTCGAAGCGCTCAAATCGGTCTCGTAGCGCATGGCAAGGCGGCTGGAGGCGCGGGACATCACCAAGATATATCCGAACGGGGTGCGCGCCAACGACCACATCTCGCTCACTGTCAGCGCTGGGCAAGTCCATGCAATCGTCGGTGAGAACGGCGCCGGCAAGTCCACACTGATGAAGATCATCTACGGCATGGAGCGCCCGACGGCAGGTGAGCTCGCCCTTGACGGCGAGATCGTTCATTTCCACTCGCCGCAGGATGCTATTCAGCGCGGCATTGGCATGGTGCATCAGAACTTCATGCTGGTGCCGTCTTTCACGGTGGCACAGAACGTAGTGTTGAACGCCGAGCCGACCCAACACGGCATCCTGGATTATCGCGCGGCAAATGAGCAAGTGCGCAAGTTGGCTGAGCGCTACGGCTTACAAGTTGCCCCGCAGCTGCGCGTTTCTGAGATACCTGTCGGTATGAAGCAGCGCGTCGAGATTCTCAAGGCGCTCTATCGCGGCGCAGATATCTTGATCCTCGACGAACCGACCGCTGTCCTGACGCCTAGCGAGACGCGCGAACTATTCGCCGCTATGCGCGAGCTAGCCGCCAGCGGCAAGACTGTCCTGTTCATTTCACACAAACTGCGCGAAGTGCTGGCAGTCAGCGATCAGGTCTCAGTCCTGCGCGATGGCCGCCTGATCGACAGCTTGCCGACCAGCCAATGCACCGAGCGTCAATTGGCCAGGCTGATGGTTGGGCGGGAAGTGTTTATGAACATTCACAAGCCGCCGCCTCAGCGCGGTGCACCGATCTTGCGGGTAGAGAACCTGACGGTACGCGCCCCAAGCGGCAAAGTGGCGCTTGATCGAGCCAGCTTTGTGCTGTACAGCGGCGAGATTCTAGGCGTGGCGGGCGTGGAAGGCAATGGTCAGACCGAGTTGGCTGAGGCGCTGGCAGGTCTGCGAGAATACAAGGGCAGCGTCATACTATGCGATCAGCCGCTACCAAAGGGCGATCCACGCGCCGTTCGTGAGGCGGGCGTGGCACACATCCCTGAGGATCGGCTGAAAAATGGTGTTGCTAGCGGGCTGAGCGTCGCTGAGAATCTGATTGTCGATCGCTATTACAAGCCGCCGTACACAGCACGCAGCAGATTGAGCCTACGCGCCATCCGCCGCAATGCACAGCAGCTAATCGAGCGCTTCAACATCGCCGCTAAAGCGCCTGAGACGCCGCTCGGCGCGCTCTCGGGCGGCAATATGCAGAAAGTGGTCTTGGCACGTGAGCTCTCCGCTGCGCCGCGCCTGCTGATCGCGGCCCAGCCAACACGCGGCGTGGACGTCGGCGCGATCGAGTTCATTCACGCGCAGCTAATTGCAGCGCGCGCACAAGGCATGGCAATTCTGCTCATCAGCGCCGATTTGAGCGAAGTGCTGCAGCTCTCTGATCGGCTAATTGTGCTGCACAATGGGCAAATTGTCGCCCATTTTGACGATCCAAGTGCTCTGGGCGAGGAAGAGATCGGTCTGTACATGTTGGGGAGCAAGCGCATGGCGCATCTGACATTCAACACGCCGCCCTCGTGATGAAAAGCACTTCCCCGATTGCAGTTGATGTGGCAGGATCGAACGTAGGGGAAATGCATGTGCTGTGAAAGGACAAGATGCCATGCAGAAACTACTGGTTGCCTATGCCACGAAAGCAGGCTCAACAGCCGAGATTGCTGAGTTCATGGGCAACGCGCTGCGTGAGGCAGGCGCCCAGGCTGATGTGCTACCTCTCAGGCAAGTGCGCGACCTGTCAGGCTACTCAGGCGCGATTTTGGGGAGCGCCATTCGCATGGGCAAGGTACTTCCAGAGTTGGTGAATTTTGTACGCCTGCATGCGGCAGCACTCTGCCAAATGCCAATCGCCTATTTCAACGTCAATATGACTTTGATGGATGACACACCAGAGAGCCGCGCCATCGTGGATTCCTACTTCAACCCACTGCGCGCCATCTGTGAGCCAGTGCGCGTAGGCGCCTTCGCCGGTCGGATGGATTACGCAAAACTAGGCTGGCTGCTGCGCTTTTTCCTCTCCAAGAGCAAGGAAGGAATCCCTGAGGGCGATTGGATCGACTGGGCAGCCATTCGCACTTGGACGTTGGAGCTGCTGCCGTTAATGCGGCGCGAACACACGCCCGCTTGACAAAAAACGAGGGCGAGTGCTGCACTCGCCCTCGCCACTATGTTTCTGAGCAGCTGTTTACTCGCCTGGCACAATCACTGCGTCAATGACGTGGATGATGCCGTTAGCAGCGTCGATATCGGTCATGACGATCTTGGCATTATCGATCATGATGGCGCCATCCATCAGCTTGACCGTTGCGCTCTTGCCGTTGAGCATGGTCACCTGCACCTCGCCGTTATTGTCGGCAAGTAGCTTCGCCACGTCATCCGAGCCAACGATGCCTTCCACCACATGGTAGAGCAGGATGTTGGTCAGGGCAGGCGTATCCGCCAGGATGCCGTTGAAAGCTTCCTCGCCCAGCGCCTCGCGCAGTGCAGCGAAAGCAGCGTCAGTCGGCGCGAAAACGGTCAGCTTCGCCTCAGGATCGCTCAGCGCCTTCAAGACGGCCTCATCAGCGGCCTGCACAGCAGCAAGCAGCGTGGTGAACTGCGCGCCTTCTTCAGCGCCTGCTGCAGCGACCACGATCTCAGCCAGCGTGCGCGTCTCAGGTAGGATGACAGCGTCAATGATATGGATCACACCGTTGCTCGCTTCAATATCCACCATATCGAGCTTCAGGTTCGCGCCATTGATCGTGATGCCCGCCTCAGCCTGCTCGATATCAATGAACTGACCCTGCAACGTGCGCGCTGTGAACATACCGCCGCTCTCCTCTAGGGCGGCCACCACATCAGCCGACTTCACAACGCCCGGCACCACATGGAACAGCAGCACCTGCGTTATAGTCGCCTGGTCAAGGTTGTCGAAAGCCTCTGGGCCAATTTCTTCGCGTAGGGCAGCGAAAGCGGCATCTGTAGGTGCGAAGACGGTCAGCTCCGCCTCCGGATCGCTCAGCGCCTTCAAGACGGCCTCATCGGCGGCCTGTACAGCGGCAAGCAAGCTTGTGAACTCTGGCGTGGCGCCGCTGGCAGCCTCAACCACGATCTCAGCGATGGTCTTGCTATCCATTTGGGCGTTGGCGGTGCCGAAGAAGCCACCGAGGGCAATTACGGCGATCAACGCAAAAGCTACAAGATGTTTCATGGTTTGTACACCTTTCATCAAGTTTTGGAAGTGGGCTCAAGTGCAAGCTGAGCGCTTTTGACGCTCGTTGCGTACAAAAGGTATACTAAGGGTAGACAATGAGTGAACACTGAAATAGTTATAAGTGTTTGTTAAGCACTATACGATGGCTTTATAAGAATTTGCTCATTTCAGTGACGAGATGAGCTCAGTCCCTTGCCGCGGCAGGCAAGGGACTAGCTGTGTGGTCTAGCTGATGTTGCCGTTGGCAAACTGGACAGCGGCACGGCTAGCCTTGATCAGGTCGAGGCGATCGGCTACGTCCGCAAAGATTTCAAGGGCGCGGTCGAGATGAGCGCGCGTGTGGGTCGCTGTGTAGCTTGTGCGCAGTAGGCTCATGTTGGCGGGCACACCAGGTGGCAAGACAGGGTTAGTGTAAACGCCGCTATCCACCAACGCGCGCCAGGCCAAAACCGTGCGCAAATCATCGCGGATGATGATCGGGATGATCGGGGTGTTGCTCTGGCCGGTATCAAAGCCCATCTCTGCCAGGCGGGTGCGCATATAGTTGGCGTTCTCCCATAGCTGATCGACGATCTGCGGGTTTTCCTCGATGATATCAAGGCAGGCGAGCACAGTGGCAGCATTGGCGGGCGGCAGGCTGGCACTGAAGATCAGCGAGCGGGCGTGATGCTGAATGTAGTGGATCACATCAGCGTTGCCCGCGATGAAGCCACCCACAGAGGCGAAGCTCTTGCTGAAGGTGCCCATCGTGATATCGACTTGGTCCAGCAGGCCGAAATGCGCCGCTGTACCGCGCCCCATCGGTCCGGTTACGCCAATGCCGTGGGCGTCATCCACCATGATGCGCGCGCCATATTGCTTGCAGATGGCGACAATCTCTGGCAGTGGGGCGATATCGCCGCCCATGCTGTAGACGCCATCCACCACAACTAGCTTGCCAGCATCTTCGGGCAGGCGGCTGAGCACTTTCTCGAGGCTGCTCACGTCGTTGTGGCTGAAGCGCTTCATCTCGCCAAAGCTCATTAGGCAGCCGTCGACGATGCTGGCGTGATCGTCTTTATCGATGATCACATAATCACCGCGCCCGACCAGCGCGCTGATCGTGCCCACATTGACCTGATAGCCAGTGGTGAAGGTCAGGGCGGCTTCCGTGCCCATGAAGCGCGCTAGGCGGCGCTCCAACTCGTGATGCAGCTCGAGCGTGCCGTTCAAAAAGCGGCTGCCTGTGCAACTGGTGCCGTACTTAGCGATGGCATCCATTGCCGCCTGGCGCACGCGCGGATGCGTCGTCAGGCCCAGATAGTTATTTGAGCCGAGCATGATCACCTCATGCCCCTCGAAGGTCGCCGTGACGCCCTCTGAGTTCTGCAGCGGCTGGAAATACGGATAGATGCCCCGACTCATCGCCTCTTTGGCGATCGTGTAGCTGCGTACCTTATCAAACAGATCCTTCGGCATAGCGTAACTCTCCCGTTACCAATGGTTGTCAAGCGTTTGGGATACCTCTCCCGCGTAGGGCGTATCCGCCTGCATTGACTTGCGTCATGAATCTTAACACTTTTCTAAGATTTTGGCACGCTGATCAGATAGATTTTGTCTATAGGCAGTTAGACCAAATGCCTGTGAGGCAGCACAATATGCCTATCTGTGCGCCCCAGGCACACCGAAATTCACTGATTTTTCAGAAACTGCTGGCAGGGTAGGTTGTGAGGCTACAGATTGCGCACTTGATAGAGCTGACCCTCTGCAAAGCCGCGCGCACGATAGTAAGCCCGCGTGCCAACTGCCGAGATGACTGCTAGGCGCTGATAGCCACTCTGACGGGCGATCTCGGCGGCGCGCTCGATCAGGCGTGTGCCGAGCCCGCTGTGCTGCGCCTTGCCCGCCGACTCTTGCCCAATCCCTAGCGCCTGCCCGTAGACATGCACCTCGCGGATGATCGCTGCACCTTTCAGCTCGGGGCAGAGTGGTGACAGGGCCTGATCGGGCAGGCTCAAGCGCAAAAAGCCCGCGATGTGCTGCTCCGACGTGATGAACTGCAGGAAACATTCCTGCCCCACGCTCGTGTTGTAGCGCAGCTCATCTAGGTGCAGCGCTTCAGGCGCAATGGGCGCGCTGCGCACCTCGCGGGCACGGATATCGCGGCTGCGTTCGCCCTCTTGGGCAAGGCGCGCCTCGACTAGCTCGCGCAGGTTGGTCAGTTTGTTGCCAGCCACGATATCCGTAGAGGGAATATCGCGGATAATGCGTGTCAGGCGGCAATATTCAGGTGTGGCACGCAGACAATCGGCTAGAAGGGCAATGAGTGTCTCGGTGCTGTAGGGCTGCCATTCGCCGCGCCGATAACGTTGCATCAGCTCCGCCGACTCGATCAGCGAGCACGGGTAGATTTTCAGCTCGTCGGGGCGGAAGTCAGGATCGCTGAACAAGCGCTGATAGTCGGCGCGATCGGATTCGGGCGTGGCGCCGTAGAGGTTAGGCATCCAATGTGCATGAATCTTAAAGCCGGCCTGCCGCAGCAGACGCACAGCCCGCCGAGCTGCCGCAACCGTGTGACCGCGCCGATTTAGCTGCAAAATGCGATCGTCAAGGCTCTGGAGGCCGATCTGGACCTTAGTACAGCCCAAGCGGCGTATGCGGAGCACCTCTTCCACTGAGATGTGATCGGGACGCGTCTCGATGACCAGGCCGACGCAACGGCAGGCCGCACTTTCATTCTCGCGCTGTGCGGCTTCCAGCTCTTGCCACGTGGCATACTCAGTGATCAAGGTGCGCGGCAGCTTGCCCGCCTCAACTTGCGCCGCCTGTTGGCGGCTGCGCTCGAGCTCAGCGGCGTAGAGCGATGCCACCAACTGATTGTAGGTGCGCTCAAGCTGGGCGCCGTCGACAGGATAATCGGGCAGAGGGGCACCTGGCTTGAGCTGCACCAAAGCGTCGGATTCCAGCAAGGTGCGTACTTCGTGTGTGCAGTCGATGCCGCACCCAAAGTCGTGGAGGGCATCGAACAGGCGCTTGATGAACCAAATTTGATAGGGCTCAGGGTAAAACGACCATGTGCCGCCTAGTACGATCAGCTCGATTTTATCGGTCGGATGCCCCATGTTATGCAAGGCGCGCAGACGTGTGTACGTCTGGAGGTATGGATCGAAGGCGTTTAGAGCGGCGCGCTGGGCACCTGGCTCATCGCGCAGGTAGCTCTTGGGCATGCGCACGTCGTTTGGGCAGAAGATGCACTCGCCGGGACAGGGAAACGGCTTGGTCAGGGCTGTGATCACGGTTACGCCGCTGATGGTGCGCACGGGCTTCAAGCGCAGGCGCTCCAGGACGGCAGGATCGAAAGGCGGTAGTTCGCCTGCGGCGGTGAAAGCCCGGTAAGCAGCAACTAGTTCATCTTTGGCGAAGAAACGGCGCCCTTCGGGCGTCACTTTAAGGTGCTGGCGCAAGAGCCGGTGCAGATCGGCGCGACTGAGCGTCGGCATGGCGATTACGGCGCGCAAAATAGCGAGCAGCGGCTCACGATGCTGGTCGAGGTGGAGTGACTGGCGAAAAGGCGGCATACTCACAAGCTCTAAAGACCTGTTTGCGCCATTTTAGCCGATCTCGGCGGCGCATGTGTAGAATCAAATTGTCTGAAAGGCAGGATCGACCATGACCCTCGTGAAGATTTGCGGCATCACCAACCAGGCTGACCTGCTAGCAGCTGTCGAGGCGGGTGCGAATATGCTTGGTTTCATTTTTCACCCTGAGAGTCCGCGCGCTGTGACGCTCGACCAGGCTGCCAGCCTGACAGCAACCTTACGGAGCCTTGACGCGCCGCGCTTGCCGTTGTGCATCGGCGTCTTTGTCGATCCGGAGGCGGCGGAAGTACCACTAATCATGGGTATTTGCCGCCTCAGCGCTGCACAGATTCATCGCGCCAGCCTCGAGAAGCTGCGCTACATCGCCAAGGCGCTTGATGGCGCGTGCTACCCTGCTGTGCAGGCTCAGAGCTTTGAAGAGATCGACCGAACGCTGGCCTCAATCGCCTCAGAGGAGCACAGTACACCGCCATGGCTGCCGCAATTGCTCCTGGATGCTTACCATCCGCGTATGGCAGGCGGCACAGGGCAGCTAGTCGATCTCAATTTGGCGCGCCAGGCTGCAGGCAGGGTCAGCCGCCTGATGGTAGCAGGTGGTCTGACACCTGAGAATGTCGGCGAGGTGGTGCAGCGCGTGCGGCCATGGGCAGTGGACGTCTCTAGTGGTGTGGAAGCAGAGCGCGGTCGCAAGGATCACGCCAAAATGCATGCCTTCGTGAGCGCCGTCCGCGCTGCTGACTAGCCCTTCATGCGCTGCGCAAGCGCATCGATCAGCGTTTGGCGGGCGCGCTCGATGTGATAGCGGATAGCGCGCTCAGCCGCCTCAGGATCGCGCGCCTCAAGCGCGGCGAGAATCTGCGAGTGTTCGGCGTTATCCTGTGCTTCACGCTCTGGCGGATCGCCATCAGGCAGGAATTGGCTCCACAACATCTTTGGAAACCACGTCCAGATGGCGCGCAGGGTGCGAATCAGGTAGGTGCGTCGTGAGGCTTCAACAATTTTCAGATGAAAGCGCTCGTTCAGCGTGCGCACCTCAGTTAGGGACTCAGCGCCATGTAGCTGGCACATGCGCTCGTGCAGCGCGCGTAGTTCAGCCAACTCGGCCTCTGTGATGCGCTGCGCTGCGCTGGCGCCGGCTTGTGACTCTAGGACGAGGCGTATCGCGTAGATATCGAGGATATCGTCGGGGCGAAAGGCGACCACACGCACGCCGCGGTACGGCACATGCTCAACTAGACCTTCCGCCTCTAGCTGCTTGAGTGCCTCGCGAATCGGCGTGTAGCTGATGCCTAGCTCTGCTGAGAGGGCAGCCTGGCGCAGCCAGTCGCCGCCGCGCAGCTTGCCCTGGGCAATCATGGTGCGCAGGCGCTCGGCTGCGATATCGCGTAATTGCTTGGGCTGAGGCACTTGGCGATCCTTTGAGTCAGTCACGTGCCATCTCTCGAGGCAGAGTCTCAAAAATTTGCTTATTATATATCTTAGCAAGTCAATGGGCAGGCCTGCTAGGCTTTTCGGGCACGACATGGTACACTGAGCGCCTATGCAACAACAGAGCGAGAAGTGCAGGCAGTCATGACGCGGATCATCTCCCTACATTCTTTCAGCGAAGGCGCAGGCAGGACGACCCTCGCCGCCAATATCGCTGCTTTGATGGCACAGCGCGGTCAGCATGTGGGGTTGTTATGCGCTCGCGCTGATGATCCAACCCTAGAGCGCCTCTTTTCGCTCAACAGTCCAATGCCTACACTGCACGACTACATACAGGGGAGTGTGCCAATTGCCGATATTGCTCATAGCATCGGCGAATACAGCGGCATTCAGCGTGGCAAACTCTATGTGGCGAAACTGGGCGTGCCGGGCGATACACCGCCAAACCTAAATGCTCTGAGTAGCGCCCTCGATGCGTTTGTTGAGGCGCTGCGCCTAGACGTCGTACTGATCGAGAATCCGCACGGTCTAGCCCGCAGCGCCCTGATGCTGATCGCTCTAGCAGACCTACTTACAATCGTCATGCTGCTCGATCAAGAACATTATCAGAGTACTTCCGTGCTGCTAGAGATAGCCGAACGGCTCGGCGTGCCGCTGATAAGCCTGATCGTCAACCGTGTGCCGCCCGAATTTACGCAGGCAGAGGTCAAGCTGCGCGTTGAGCAGACTTACAAGCGCAGTGTGACCGTCGTAGTGCCTGAGACGCCCGATCTCAGCGGGCGTACAGGGCTGATCGCGTTGCATAATCCCTCGCACGCCTTTTCGGCTGCTTGTAGTGTGGCAGCTGCAGCGCTCCTGTAGTTTTGGATGCCTATGCAGGCTGCGCAACTCAAGCGCGCCCTATTACGTAAAGGGAACAGTACGAACAAGCGAGTAGGATAAGAACGTTATGACTGAGCAGAGTGGTGGACAACCCTTCGACCTGTTCAAAGGGCTGAACAGCTTGCGAGAGACCGTCTCACGCACAATCGAGGATAGCCTTTCCGCGCTGAGTGGCACACAGCTGCTGCCACTAGATATATACGAGACTGAGACGCACGTCGTGGTGGTTGCTGGCCCACTTTCGGGCATTCAGCCTGAGTC
Organism: Aggregatilineales bacterium; assembly: GCA_046719055.1. Lineage (GTDB taxonomy): Bacteria > Chloroflexota > Anaerolineae > Aggregatilineales > UBA2796 > CP2-2F. The sequence goes on from JBDNDQ010000034.1 coordinate 22,366, forward strand.
TATTGACGTCTCTGTGACGGGTGATACACTGACCATCAAAGGCGAGACCAAGCCCGACCTCGACGTGCCGGAAGAGCAATTTCTGCGCCGTGAGCGGCGCTTCGGTGCCTTCGCGCGCACCATCAAGCTGACGCAGCCCGTGCGCGCCGAGCAAGCCGAAGCTGAATTCAAGGATTGCTTGCTCAAGATTATGCTGCCGAAGGTCGAGTCGCTCGATCCGAAGGTGATCAACATCCGAACTTTCGAGGCGTAGCATCAGCCCTGTCGCTGTGCTCTCTCAGGCACAGCGACAGCTTTTGCGCTCAGTGCTGCCGCAGTGGCACAACGAGATTGTAGTGAAACTCGGTCAGGCCCCGCACCACACCTGCCTCATCGATGTAGACGGAATCCTCCACGCGCACGCCATAACCGCGCTCAGGATAGTACAGACCCGGCTCGACTGTAAAGGCATTGCCCAACTGCAGTGTGTGCTTAGACTTTTCGCCGAAAGTCGGCGCCTCGTGGATGTTCAGCCCGATGCCGTGCCCAAGACTGTGGACATAGCCTTCCATCGTGCCAGGCCTGCTGCGCTGCGTGGGATGCCCCTGCTCTTCGAAATAGTCCAGCACCATGACTTGGTAGCGGTTAGTCGGCTCGCCGACGGCAAGGGTATCCATCACCATGCGGAAGGCGCTCATGACTTGCTCGTAGGCGGCTTGCACGTCATCAGGGGCGCGCCCGAGACACCAAGTGCGCGTCATGTCGTGATAGTAGCCGTTGCGCCCCTGTGGGAAGATATCAAAGACGATGCTGCGCCCAACTTCCAGCGTCTGAGCATCCTCGCCAACGCTGTGGGGCACGCCGGCATCTCGCCCTTGCGCAAAGATGAAGCCCTGTGCATCCACTAAGCCTAGCGCTGCCTCTTGCGCCTGGACGAAGCGCCGCACAGCGCCAATGGTCAGCGGCTGACCTGCCTCATCTACAACCGGGCTACCCACAGCCTGTGCGCTGGCATAGTGAGCGCTCAGAAAGTCCCAAGTGCGGCGCACCACTTCGCAAGTCAGGCGCGCTGTCTCTTGCAGGGCCGCTATCTCAGCCGCGTCTTTAGTCTCGTACATGCGGCTGAAGAGCGCCAGTGCGTCCTCATCGAAGGCGAGCGAAATGTCGAGATCGCTCTCGGTCAGTGCCAACAAATTGGGCAGCATGTTTGAGATAGCCGCTGTGCCATACAAGCCAACGCGCCCGCGAATACCCAACTTGCGGAAATAGGTCAAGAAGAGCTCGCGGCGCAGGCGCGCAGGCTGATCGCCGAACTGATCGTAGAGCGCTGCGAAATCGAAGTCGTGATAAGTCATCACGCGCAGCCCGCTCTTGGCTGCTTCATCCACTTCCATACCCGAGACAACGATGATAGCCTGTTCGCCGCGCCTTTTGAAGATGTTCCCGTGCGCCTTGGCGCGCCCTGTTAAATAGTCACGGAAGGTATTGGGCGTCTCATCGCTCAGCACGACGATGGCGTCGAGGTTGTATTCGCTCATCAAGCGGTCAAGGTCGGATCGCATGTTCACTCTCCAAGTGTTAAGTTGACGCGCACCACGCCTGCGCGATCCTGTCGTGCGATCAGTTCGACGGTACTGCTGCTTGGCGCGTGAATCACCCACTCTGCTTTCAGACGGTCGGGCGTGCCGCCGAGCCGCCAGACTGCCCACGGCGTCGCCGATGTGCCCATGTAAGCGCGCCCTTCCAGCTGCCCAAAGTCGTGGCGCTCTTCGCCGCTGAGCAGCCTGGCGCCTTCAGGCAGGCGCACCTCGCAGATCACGCCGCGCACCACTTTGCGCTCCAGCGCCTTTTTAGAGATGTAGGTGGGCAGCCACCCCGTGTTTTGCACGACAAGGCGCACCAGATAGTTGTCTTGGCCCAGCGACGTGACTTGGGCGCTGTGCAGTTCTAACCGTGGCGAGATCAGAGCATGCCACGTCAGCCAATCGGCAAAGGGTGCGATCTCGCGCTCGAGATATTGCGGCGGCGGATTGCGCCAGGCGTACTGCATATTCCAGCCGCCTAACTCAATTCTGCCAAGCTGTGGATGCTCAAACGGATACCAATCTACGTAGCCTTTCCCCTCAAGCTTTTCATCGCTCCAGCGAAGCATCTTCAGCGCATCCTCAAGCGGGTGCTCGCGGTACCAGTCGATGAATTTGTACTCGCTGATGCCCGCCTGCCGCTGCGGGCTCCAGATCTCAACCGTCCAGGCGTATAAGCCAAGATGATCATAAGCCCAATCGTCAAAGGTGCCCGTGATGACTTCTTTCGGGTGGTACTTGAAGTCGTGGAAGTTGGAAATGGCAGGGTAGCCCGTCAGCTCGGTGCCTTTCTTGCCGATGTGCTGGAACGTCCACAAGTCTTCGGGCGGCAGTGTGTCATCGGGCGCGACGCCCGACGGCCGCAATAGGACGCCGCTCCAGGTGTGGAAAGCGACTGCGCCTGTGATGTTCGGATGGGCCACAATGAAGGAGACCGCGGCGCGCACCTCTGGCTCGCTAGTCGGATATTCGCCAGCGCCGATCTGCTCGCCTTCCTGCCGCCAGTGAGCGGGATAGTTGCGGTTGAGATCGAGTCCTTCCTTGTTGGGCATCAACTTGAGCGTGACACCATCATAGTTCTTGAGCAATCCCTCTGGCATGATGCGGTAATACATGCCACCGACTTCAGTCGGATCGCGGCGGATCATCAGGCGTGGCTCATCGGGATGCGGCTTCCACTGCCCGTTCGGATCGGGGATGCGCATTTGCAGCATGCGCCCATCACCATCAATGTCCTGTTCGATCAAGCCCTCAAGCCCTTCTTCATTGTAAGGGTATGGGCGCGTGCTGGAGCGGATGATTTTAGGTTTATCAGCAAGAGCAAGCTCGGCGCCATCGGGGTTTAGGCGCGGGCAGACGTAAAATGTCCGTGTATCGAGGGCGCGTGTGAAGTCGGCATGGCTGCCGTAGCGGCTGGTGAGGGCATGGATTAGGTACAGGCACGCCGAAGAGGGCGACACCTCGCTGGCGTGGATGTTGCCATCCACCCACAGGGCAGGTTTCTCCTCAGCCGGGCCTGTGGCGCGATTGGTGAGCGTGACAAGCCAAATATCGCGCCCCTCGTAGCTCTTGCCGATGCTCTGCACTTGGACGAGTTGCGGAAAGGCTTCGGCGTAGGCGTGCAGCAGACGCGTCAGGTCGTCGTAGCGGTAGTAACGGTCGAAATGGACTTCGGGCATGGCTTTTAGACTTCCTAAATGAGCGATTGCATGGTGTAAGTATAACGAAAGGGCGCTTAGGGCAACAGCAGTCACGCGCTGAGGGGCAGCGAGTAGTGCTGCAAAGCTGTTTTGCCAATTCCGCCTTCACTTTGGCATAATAGTACGGCTAGAATAGACGTGCAGCCGAGCGCCTCTCTTGGCTGTAAACGACATTTTGTGCACTCACACTAGGAGCAACTCTGACGATGGAGTTCTTTATCGAAAACGCACGATGGATCGCGTCCATCATTGCTATCGGCGGCTTGATCTTTGCTTTCCGCCAGCGGGCGTGGGTCATGCAGCAAGACGCCGGTAACGAGACGATGCAGCGCATTGCGCGTGCCGTGCAGCAAGGTGCTGCAGCCTTCCTGCGCCGTGAGTACATCTACGTTGCAATTTTCGTGGTGTTGGTCAGTGCGCTGCTGCTCGGCTTGAGCAGCGTGCCAGACTTCAACCTAAGCCCATGGACGGTGGTCGCCTTTGTGAGCGGTGCCCTTGCCTCAGGCTTGGCCGGCTTCTTCGGGATGCAGATCGCTGTACGCGCCAACAGCCGCACCACCCAAGCCGCCTCCCAGAGCCTTGACGGGGGCTTGCGGGTGGCTTTTGCCAGCGGCTCAGTGATGGGTACAACAGTCGTCTCGCTGGCGCTGTTGGGCATCGGCGTCTTGATTGTGGTGCTCAGCAGCATCAAGGACAGCCCGCAAGAGATGGCAGGTGCACTGACAGGTTTCGGTTTCGGCGGCACGGCGATTGCGATTTTTGCACGTGTGGGCGGTGGGATCTTCACTAAGGCGGCCGATGTGGGCGCTGATCTGGTTGGTAAGACAGAGGCGGGTATCCCAGAGGACGATCCGCGCAACCCGGCGGTGATCGCCGATAACGTGGGCGATAACGTCGGTGATGTGGCGGGCATGGGCTCGGATTTGTTCGAGAGCTACGCCAGTTCGATCATTGCGGCGATCTCGCTAGCAGTGCTGAGCGGCGGTGTGGCAGCTAGCGACGCCAGCTCGGCGCTAGGCATTGGCATTCTTGCCGAGAAAGCCCGTGCGGCGCAAGCCTATCCACTGTTGATCGCAGCGCTCGGCTTGATCGTCAGCATTGGCTGCACATCTCTTGTGCGCGCTCAGGAAGGCGCAACGCAGGGGCAGCTGCTGGGCAGCTTGCGGCGCGGCGTGTACTCAGCCAGCGCGATCATCGCTCTGTTGATGATCGTTGTGGCGCTGCTGCTCGATCTCGGCATCGGAGTGGCGGTTGCGGCGATTGCGGGTCTGGTAGCAGGTGCGGGAATTGGCTTCTCGACAGAGTACTTCACCAGCGATAACTACCGTCCGACTCGCTACTTGGCCGAGAGCTCTGAGGGCGGCCCAGCTATCGTGATCATTCAGGGCATTGCGTTGGGTATGCTGAGCGTGGTGTTGCCAGCCCTGATTGTGATCGCAGCGACGTTAGTCGCCTATTCGTCGGTCGGGCTGTATGGCGTGGCAATCGCTGCAGTCGGCATGCTCTCGACGCTGAGCATCACACTGGCAACGGACGCCTACGGGCCAGTGGCGGATAACGCCGGCGGTATTGCGGAGATGTCACACATGGGCAAGGAAGTCCGTGAGCGCACCGATGCACTGGACTCGCTAGGCAATACGACGGCAGCCGTCGGCAAAGGTTTTGCGATTGGCAGCGCGCTGATGACCGCGCTAGCGCTGATTGCGGCTTTCGTCAGTGTGACTGGTATCCAACAGATCAACATCCTCGACCCACGCCTGATCACAGGCTTTGTGTTGGGCGGCATGTTGCCGCTGCTCTTCAGCGCACAGACCATGACCGCTGTCGGTAAGGCGGCGCGTGGCGTAGTGGTGGAAGTCCGCCGCCAATTCAAGGAAATTCCAGGTTTGATGGAAGGCAAAGCCGATCCTGATTATGCCCGCTGCGTGGCGATCAGCACGGATAGCGCCATCCGTCAGATGATCTTGCCAGGCGCGCTGGCAGTGGCTATCCCTGTACTGCTGATCTTGGGCGCGCGCCTGGCGCGCGGCACAGCGCTTGAGCCTTTTTTGGGCGCTGAGACTGTCGTAGGCATGCTAATCGGCTCGCTCTTGGTGGCGTTCATGGTGGCAGTACTGATGGCGAACGCCGGCGGCGCGTGGGATAACGCTAAGAAGTACATTGAGCGCGGTAACTTGGGCGGTAAAGGCTCGGATGCGCACAAGGCGGCTGTTGTGGGCGATACAGTCGGCGATCCGTTCAAGGATACCTCCGGCCCATCGTTGAACATCCTGCTCAAGCTGTTGGCGATCGTCTCGCTGGTGATGGCGCCGCTGTTGCGCTAGGATACTTGTTGCCTCGCCGTTCGGCAGAGCGGCGAGGCTTTTCTGCGTTGAACAGGCGCGATTATGGTCGACTCAGGGCGTGTCAAGGCGGAGAGCGAATGGCTCTTCCGCAAAGTGTTCCTGGAGGGCATGGCGGGCAGTGGCAAGACGACTTACGCTGTGCAGCATATGTTGGCGTGGCTTGAGCAGGGCGGCGATCCCTCGCGCCTGCTGATCATCGTACCGCAAGCCCCTTCAGGGCGCCCGTATGAGCTAGCGCTGCATGAGGCCGCCTACAGTGGCGGCGCGCCGATCCTCACGACCTTTGCTGGCTTCGCCCGTCAAGCCGTCAGCGCCTACTGGACGGAGATCGCAGAGCCGCTAGGCGCTGATCCGAGCCGCGAGCCGATCTTTCTGAACATCGAGATGGCGCAGTACTTCATGGCGCGTTTCGCGCTGCCGCGCATTGAGCAGGGCGAGTTCGCCTTGAGCGATATGCGCGTGCCGCCGCCACGTGTCATCTCGCAGATTTTGGATAACCTGAATCGCGCGGCGTTACTCGGCGAGCCAATTGAGAGCATCGCTGAACGGCTGAGCAAGGCATGGGGCGGGCGCGACTCGAGCCGCCGTGACGTCTTCAAGCGCGCCAACGCCCTCGCCGCCGAGTACCGGTCACACTGCTTGCAGCACAACTTATTAGACTTCTCGCTCACCGTCGAGGCGTTTCAGCGTTACATCCGCCCTAACCCTGCTTTTCAGGAATTTTTGCAGACGCGTTTTGATTTTCTCCTAGCCGAGAACATCGAGGAAGACCTGCCTGTAACGCATGATCTGATAGGGCTGTGTCTGCCCTTTGTGCAGGGGGCGCTCCTGCTTTATGACGCCGATGGCGGCTTCCGCACTTTTCTGGGTGCTGACCCTGAGACAGCCTATGCGCTGCGTGGCCTGTGCGACCTTCACCTGACTGCCTCGCAGTCGCACGTCATGTCTGAGGATGTGGCAGGACTTTCAGCGGCCTTCAATCGCCTGCTCAGCCCGCGCTATCAGCCTGAGTTGGCAAGCAGCGGCGATTGGCGGGCTGCAATCTCGGTCATCTCAGGGCGATTCTATCCGCAGATGATCGAGGGGGTGGCTGACAAAGTCGTTGAGCTGGTCTCACAGGGTGTCTCGCCGGGTCAAATTGCCGTTGTGGTGCCCTTTTTGAATGACTCGCTGCGCTTCTCCCTCACCTACGCACTCAGACAGCGTGAGGCGCTATACGGCGTGCGCTTGCCCTTCCTGACGCACCGCCCATCGCGCGCCCTGCTAGATGAGCCGATCACGCGCGCGCTGCTGACCTTGACCCTGATCGCGCATCCGCACTGGCTGGATAACTCGACCTTGAGGGCACCGCCCCTCAAAGACGTGGCAGATGCGCTGGCATTATTGATTAGCGATCTCGATCCATTGCGCGCTGTGCTCCTGGCTGAGATCGTCTACCGCACCAAGCGTGATGAAGACGGCATTCACCGCCCTACTCTGAGCGCCTTCGCCAAGTTGGCGCCCGATAAACAAGAGCGGATCGGCTATCGAGTCGGTCAGCGCTACGATGCACTGCGCGAGTGGCTAGAGAGCTACCGTGCTCAGCTCGAGCACGGCGAGTCCGTGCCGCTTGACCACTTCTTGCGCCTGCTCTTCGGCAAAAAGTTAGGGCAGCGCGGCTACAGGCTGCATAAGAACTTGGAAGGGGCGCGCGTGGCAGCCCAATTGATCGACTCTGTCCAGCAATTCCGCCAGACGCTCTACGCCGGCTACGAAGGTGATTGGTCAGCGCTAGGGCGTGAGTACTTACGTCTGATCTCGAAACGGCTGCTGCCCAAGTTACACGTCCAAAGCTGGCAGGATGAGGCAACTGAGGCAATCTTGATTATGCCTGCCAGCACGTTCCTGTTGCGCGATCGCTATGTAGACTACCAATTCTGGCTGGATATCGGCAGCAGCGGCTGGTTTGTGCGCCTTGAGCAGCCGCTGACACATCCATATGTGCTGCGCCGCGAGTATCTGCCCGATCAAGTCTGGCAGGATGATGACGAGGCACAAGCCGAAGACGAGGCACTCTATCGCACAGTGATCGGCTTAGTGCGCCGTTGCCGCAAACGCGTCTACGTTGCCATTGCTCAGCTGGGCGAGAGCGGCTTCGAGCAAGATGGCAAGCTCCTGCGAGCTGTGCAGCGCTTGTTTGGCGCGATGGCAGAGAACGAGGCTTCAGCATGAGTGACGTTACCTTCCGCAGCGAACAAGAGGCTATCCTACGCTACAGCGGCGGCAAAATGGGCATTTTAGCGGTGCCGGGCAGCGGCAAGACCTTCATCCTCGTACACCTAGCTGCCCGTTTGATCTTGCGCCTGCTGCGCGAGAGTCGGCCAGATGCTGAGTGCGAGGTGCTAGTCGTGACTTTTGCCAACACGGCCGCGAACAGCATCCGCAAGAAGATTGAGAAACAACTCAAGAGCGCAGACCTGATGATCGGCACGCCGAACTACCGCGTGCGCACGTTGCACGCCCTAGCGCACGATATTGTGCGCGAGCGCCCTGGCTTGGCGGGCCTGGCGTCAGATTTCAAGATTATAGACGAGCGCGCTGCACAGAACATCCGCGAGGAAGTTGTCTCGGCATGGCTGAAGGGCAACGGTTGCAGCCTGTTCACGAACTATCTCGATGCCGAGTGGCGCGAGAAACCTAACAAACTCGCCTACCTCACCAGCGAGAAGCTGCCTGAGCTAGCACAAGCCCTTGCTGAGCAATTCATCCGCCAGGCGAAGGATCGCCGCCTGACCCCGCAAGCCATCCGTGCCAAGCTAGATGGGCTGCCTGAATCTGAGCTGCCCCTTGTCCGTTTTGGCTGCGCGGTTTACGAGGACTATCGGCGTGCGCTGAGCTACCGCGGCGTGGTGGACTTCGACGACCTAGTCATGTTGGCGCTGCACGCGCTCGAGCAAGACCCAGCCTTTCTAGAGCGCCAACAAGCCCGCTATGTCTACATCCTGGAAGACGAAGCACAAGATAGCAGCCAATTACAAGAGGAATTGCTGCGTCTGCTTGCAGCGCACGGCAACTGGGTGCGCGTCGGCGACCCGAATCAGGCGATCAACACAACCTTCACAACCGCTGACCCAAAGTATCTGCGGGCCTTCCTAGAGGCGCCAGACGTACAGAAGCGCGATCTAAGCGTCTCGGGGCGCTCTGCGCAGCCGATCATGGACTTGGCTAACCATCTGGTCGAGTGGGCGTGTATACACCATCCCACTCCCCAGCTAAGAACAGCCTTTGTGCGGCAGTGTATCAGGCCGACGCGGCCCGACGACCCACAGCCCAATCCGCCCGCTGCCGAAGCACGTCTGCACATTGTCTACGAGGTCGGCAAGGCCTACTCCCCCGATGAAGAGATCGAGATAGTGGCGCAATCGCTGGCGCGGTGGCTTCCAGCTAATCAAGAGCAGACCGTTGCGGCCCTGGTTCCTGAGAATCAACACGGCTTCAAGCTAGCCGAGCGTTTGCGCACGCTCGGCGTGCCCCACGAAGAGCTGTTACGCAGCACTACCTCTACTCGCCAGATTGCCAAGCGCCTGGAGATGGTCTTGCGCTACCTTGCCAAGCCAATCAGCCCGCAAAGCCCTGCCCTACTCGCTGATCTCTACCGTGATGTCTGGTGGCAGTGGCATCTTGGGGCACAACTCGGCCCTGAGGGCGAAGATTGGCTTGCAAAGATTTACGAGCACATCGCTGCGCTCAAGCGCGTAGAGTTGTTCCTGTTTCCAGAGGAAGGCATCTTGCTGATTGAGGCCCTCAATCTGCCCGAAGCTGTGGAACTTGAGCCGCTCTACCTCGATCTCGAGGCATTCCGAGAGACAGTTCAGCGCTGGCTGTATGCCACACATCTGCCGATTGATCAACTCGTGCTGACGATCAGTCAGGACATCTTCAAGGCGCCGCCTGAGATTGCGTTGGGCTATAAATTGGCGCAACTCCTGCGCGGCTATGCCGAAGATGTGCCATCGGCGCGCCTGAGCGATTTTGTCCACGAGCTGGGACGCATCAGTGCCAATGAACGGCGCTTCATCGGCTTTGAGCGCGAAGAAGAAGGCTACGAGCCTAAGAAGGGTATTGTGACCATTGCTACCATGCACGCTGCCAAAGGTTTGGAGTGGGATCGCGTCTATTTGCTCTCAGTGAACAACTACAGCTTCCCTTCAGGGCTGCCTGAAGATCAGTATCTGGATGAGAAGTATTATCTGCGCGACTCGCTAAGCCTGAGCGCTGAAATCGGCGCGCAGCTTGAGAACTTGATCGATGGCTCAACCTATTTTGAAGGGGCAGCTTCTGCAGCGGCTCGTTATGCTTACGCTGCTGAGCGCCTGCGCCTGCTTTACGTCGGCATCACCCGCGCCAAGCGCCAGCTAATGATCAGCTGGAATAACGGCCGCTACAGCCGATCACCTGAGCTTCGGCAGAAGCCCGCGCTACCTCTGATTGCCCTCTATGACTTCTTGCAGAGCCGTAAAGCAGCAGATGTCTAAGCCTTGAGCGCCTTCACCATCGCTCGCGCTGCGCTGCTTAGCAGATTCGTATCATTGCCGAGCGTCAGGAAGCGGAAGCCCTTGCTCAGCATTTGGCGGGCGTACTCGGGTGTGCGTGCGTGCAGGCAGACAATCTTGCCACTCGCTTGCCCGGCCGCAAGGATGCGATCAACAGCCTCGAAGAACTTCGGATCGCTTGGCTCGGTGCTGGGCGGTAGGCCAAGCGCGAGGCTCAGATCGGCTGGGCCAATGTACAAGCCATCCAGATCGGGCGTGGCGGCAATCTCCTCAACATTCGCCAAGCCTTGCAACGTCTCGATCATGGCGAAAGTGATGACCTGGCTGTTGGCGCTCTGTGCGTAGTCTTCGCCGTAGCACAAGACAGCGCGCAGCGGGCCGTAGCTGCGAAAGCCATAGGGCGGGTAGCGGCACGCGCCAACAAAAGCAGCTGCCTCAGCGCGGCTGCTGATTAGTGGGCAGATTATGCCCAGCGCGCCCGCATCCAGCACCCGCATGATCAGCGCCGGATCGTTGCCCCAGACCCGCACTAGCGGCACGGCGCTGGTATTGCTGATCGCCTGCAGCATGGCGAAAGCAGTCTCGTAGTCCATGAAGCCGTGCTGCATATCGATAGTCACAGCATCGTAGCCACTGCTCGCGATGATCTCGGCCGTCCATGCGCTGGGGATGCTCAGCCAGCCGTTAATCGGCACCTCGCCGCGCTCCCAGAGCGACCTTAGTGGGTTGACGAACATTTTTCAGCCTTTCATTTGGCAAAAGAGGGCGTTTACCATAAGCTCTGTAGAGAGTATAAACCATGCTGGAGCGAATTCATGAGCACTCCGACCACCGAAGCAACGATCGGCGCCAATATTGGCAACCGTGCGCCCGATTTCACGCTGCGCGATCAAAATGAGCAACCTGTGCGCCTGTACGATCTGGTGGGCAAGGGCCCGATTGTGCTATTTTTCTATCCGAAGGCGCACTCACCCGTCTGCACTGCAGAGGCGTGTGCCTTCCGCGATGCTTACGCCGCCTTCAGCCAGCTGGACGTGACTGTGATCGGGATCAGCGACGACCCGCCCAACGTACAACGCAAGTTCGCCGAGCGCCATCGCTTGCCTTACATCCTGCTCAGCGATGAGCGGGGCAAGGTGCACAAGCTCTACGATGCGCGAGCAGCCTTTGGCTTGCTGAACAACCGCGTCACTTTCATTCTAGATCGCCAGGGCATCATCCGCCATCGCTTTGCGGATATGTTCAACGGCGCCAAGCACGTCGAGGAAGCGCTGCAAATCCTCAAGGCCCTCTAGCTCTGTTTTGACAGGCACGCCCAGCTGTGCCACAATCTGCCCCCAAAGGTTAGCTAGGCTAGGCTTATGGGCTATGGTCACCGATTGGCTGTTGACGCTCAGCCTGTTTTTGCACCTGCTAGCGACGGTAGCATGGTTGGGCGGCCTGACCTTGCTCTCCGTCGTCATCATGCCGAATGCACGGACGCTGCTGGCGCGCAATGAGGGCACATCGGCGCTGCTGAGCCTGCTAGATAAGCTGCGCAAGCGCTTTCAGGTCATCGCCAACTTGAGTCTGCTGGTTTTGCTGGTGACCGGCTTGTATCAGATGAGCGCCAGCCCGTTTTACACCGGTTTCCTACAGTTCGATAACGACTGGTCGCGGGCGATGCTGATCAAGCATGTCGCTGTCGTCGGCATGATCGGTGTGGGGGCGCTGATGCAGTTCGGCGTCTTGCCTGCCCTAGAACGCGCCTCACTTTTAGCGGCGCGCGGCAAAGATAGCGGCGAAGTAAAGCGGTTACGGTTGCGTGAACAGCGCCTGACGACATTCAACTTGGTCTTGGGCGTGATTGCGCTTGCATGCACAGCGGTTGCCACCGCCATTCGCTGAAGGAGTACCGGATGAGACGTCTGCTGTGCACGCTGTGCGCCTTGATCATCGCGCTAGCTGCCCCTCTTACACCAAGTCGCGCCTCAGGCGCTTTGAGCTTGCCTGATGAGGCGCTCCTGACTGATCCAATCTGGGCACGGGCAGGCTTCGAGGGCTTGGCGTTGCCTTTTTTGAGCCGTACGCGCTACTTACTAGCGCTGGATGTCGATCATCAGCGCGGGGTGCTGACTGGTAAAGCACGGGTACTATACGTCAACAACAGTGGCCTGCCGCACAGCGAAGTGATCTTTCGACTGTACCCGAATCATCCTGTCCATCAAGGGCGGCGCATGCGCGTGAACGCGGTTAGCGTCAACGGACTGCCCATTTCGGGGAGCCTCCGCGATGCGAGTGGCACAGTTTTTGCAGTACCGCTCTCTGCGCCGCTGCCGCCGAACGGTACAGCGACCTTCGAGTTCGATTACACAATCACGGTGCCAGCGGGCAGCAACTTTTTCTACGTCAGCGAGCCACTTCCGATGGTGGCTGTCTACGACCAGACGGGCTGGCGCCAAGACGTGGCGACCAAAGGCTTGGATTACGCCTACACGGAGTCGGCGCTGTACGCCGCCCGGATACGCGCGCCAAGCCACTACGGCACCTGGTTTGTGGGCACGCTCAAAAGCACAGAGCATCACGGCGATGGCACAGCTACCCACACCGTTGTGACTGGGCCTGTGCGCAACTTTGTGTTGGTACAAGTGCGTGGCTGGCGCGTCATCGCGGCGCAAGGCGCCCCCGTGCCGATCAACGTGCTGTACAGCGGCGATCCTGTTGGGGCGCAGGAGATCGCCGAGATCAGTGCCGCCGCCTTCAACTACTTCGATCGCCTCATCAGCCCGTATCCTTATGCCGAGCTGAGCGTGATCGCTATGCGCTTCCCTAGCGGCGGCGAGGAATACCCCGGGCTGATTTTCGTCAACAACGACCGCACAAATGTCTATCGACGCTTCATTACGGCACACGAGGTAGCTCATCAGTGGTTCTACGGCCTGGCCGGCAACGACGTGCTGCGCCACGCCTGGCTGGATGAGAGCCTCGCACAAATTGCGGGGTACTTGTTCTATAAGTACACCGGCTATGGCGGAGTCAGCGCCGCAGAGGAGTACTGGTCGCATATTTTGACTTGGTACAACCGCATCACCACTGTTCGACCGATCAACACAGCGCTAGATGACTTCCGCGATTTTAACGACTACATGAGCACAATCTACGGCGGCGGCGCAGTCTTCATGCGAGGGCTGGGCGAACAGATCGGCGATGGGGCGCTGTTAGCTGGCTTGAGCGCCTACGTGCGACAAGTCAACTTAGGCATCGATCTGTTGGATCT
>JBDNDQ010000035.1:0-35523 GCA_046719055.1 Aggregatilineales bacterium
CATCTACACTCACGACAGCCGAGGCTTCAATATCAGAATTGCCATACTGGAGGTCGCGCAGCCGCTCCACCATCAATTCGGTACGAGATTTCGCCATAGATGCCTCTCTTACGCCTGAATTGTTTGCTTGCTCGGCGCGTGTGCCGAACGCCCTTATCTAGAGTGGATGATAGCACAAGGCTTAGAGCGAGTCAACCAAGCGCACCTGACTTGTCCCGAATCCCTGAAGTGGTTATGCTTGTTGGAAAGACTGCGCCGCGTTGGAGAGCGCTCATGCCGAATGAACGCATTTTAGTCGTTGAAGACTCCGCAGCAATCCGCGAGTTCATCGCCCACACCATCCTAGCAGCTGAAGGTTACGATGTGCTAACGGCGGCTGATGGGCAGGAAGGGCTGGTGCTTGCCCAAGATTTACAGCCCGATCTTATCCTGACAGACTACCTGATGCCCCATCTGAACGGGCTGGAGATGATCGGAGCACTGCGCCAGGCAAACATGGACATTCCCGTCATTCTGATGACGGCAGAGGGCTCAGAGGCACTGGCAGTGAGCGCGCTGCGGGCAGGCGTTTATGACTACCTCGTCAAGCCAGTCACGGCTGAGGTGCTAGTGAACGCTGTGCGCAGCGCGCTCCAGCGCCATTGGCAATATCAAATCAAAGAGCGCCTGCCTGCGCACTTGCTTGAGGCTAACCGCCGCCTTGAAAAACGTCTGCGCGAACTGAGCACATTGGTCAACGTGGGCACCAGCGTCACAGCTATGCTGGACCTGCAACAAGTGCTGAACAGCGTGGTCGAGGCAGCCGTCAGCGTGAGCGGCGCCGAGGAAAGCAGCCTGATGCTCCTTGACGAACAAACAGGTGAGCTATACGTGCGTGCTGCCAAAAACTTTGACCAGAAGACCGTTCATACGCTGCGTCTGCCCGTCCGAGATAGCCTTGCCGGTCAGGTTATTCGCAGCGGTAAGCCGGTGGTCATCGGCGGCAAGGACGATCAAGTCAAGATCAAGACGCAGTTCCTAGTCAAGAGCTTGGTATACGTGCCGCTGCGCGCGCCCAACAAAGTGATCGGGGTGCTGAGCGTGGATAACCGCCTCGAGGCGCGCAGCTTTGAGCCAAACGATGTGCAAATGCTCTCGCTTTTGGCAGATTTTGCAGCTGTTGCTGTTCAGAATGCGCGCCTTTACGCCGAGATGATCCGTGAGCGCGATACGCTAGATGCCATCTTACATGACACTGACGACTATGTAATTGTGGTCGATGTCAACGACTGCATCCTGTTCTGCAACGCCACAGCGCGGAACGCTTTCGGCATCACGCGCACTGATTTCGTCGGCAAGCCGCTTAATCAGGTAATCAGCCACCCTGAGGTTCTAGCCCTCTTTGCCAAAGAAGCCCTAAGCGGGCGTGGCAGGCGGAGCGAAATTACGCTGGGCGGCGAAAAATTCCTCAACGCGCAGCTGACCATCATCGAAAACGTTGGGCGAGCTGCCGTCATGCAGGATATCACACATCTCAAGCAGCTCGACCGTGCTAAAAGTGACTTTGTAGCGGCTGTGGCGCACGATCTACGCTCGCCCCTCACAGCCATTCTAGGCTACTCTGAGCTGCTGGCGCGTGCTGGTACACTTAATGAACAACAGATGCGCTTCATCGATCAAATTACAGCTAGCGTGCATTCAATCACGTCGCTCATCACAGAGCTGCTAGAGCTGAGCCGCATCGAGGCAGGCTTTAACGTTGACCTTGAGCCTGTGGCGATGGATCGCGTTGTGCGTAAGGCTGTTGAAGGCTTGCAGCATCAAAGAATGCAGCGTGAGCATACCCTGACCCTAGACATCGCGCCTGATCTGCCCCTCATTCTGGGCAATCCGTTGCGCCTTCAGCAGATGGTGGCGAATCTGGTGGGCAATGCCATCAAATACACACCCAGTCGCGGCGATATACGGGTGAGTTTGTGGCGCAGTACCGATAACATCGTCTTGCAAGTTGCCGACAACGGTATTGGCATCCCGGCTGAGGATCAACCTTACGTTTTCGACAAGTTTTTCCGCTCGGAGCGTGCCGCTAGTGAGTTTGACGGCACAGGACTGGGGCTTTCGATCGTCAAAGGGGTGGTAGATCAACATCAGGGGCGCATTTGGCTCGAAAGCCGAGAGGGAGTCGGCACAACCTTCACTGTTGTGTTGCCCATCTCGGCCGCCAAACCTGATCCTGATCCAACGCGGCCTCGCCGCACTACAAACAGTCTGGCCGCCTCATGAGTCAGCCAGTGAACTCTAAGCCGCCCGTTTGGATGGTAGTAGCTAGCGGCAGCTACCTTGAGGCGAGCATCATTAGCGGCCGATTGACTAGCTTTGGCATTCCCAATCACATTCATCGCGAGTCGATCGGCGTAGTGCTAGGCCTATCGATCGGTCTGGGTGAGGCGCATGTGGTGGTGCCAGAGGCGTACTACGAAGCGGCACGCCTTGTGCTAGAACCTGATGACTCAGTGATATGGCTGACCGATGGCGACTCGGATGAGGATTGTTATGATGACGATGAATGAGACGCTTACTGCGGTAGCCGGCATTCAAGTCGGCCATGCGACCGATCGCGAGGGAGTTACGGGCTGCACAGTCATCTTGTGTCCGTCACAGACCGTTGGTGGCGTCGATCAGCGCGGAGGCGCGCCCGGCACCCGTGAAACTGACCTCTTACGCCCTGCTAAGCTAGTCCAGCACGTCAACGCTATCCTACTGGCAGGCGGTAGCGCCTACGGATTAGCCGCTGCTGATGGCGTGATGCGCTATTTGGAGGAGCGCGGCGTAGGCTACCCAACGGCCGGTGGCATTGTGCCGATTGTGCCAGCTGCTATCCTCTTCGATCTGGATGTTGGCCGCTCAGATCGGCGCCCCGATGCCGCGATGGGCTACGCCGCTTGCCAAGCTGCCAACGCCGCGCCCGTGCCACAGGGGAGCGTCGGTGCAGGAACTGGGGCAGTCATCGGGCGTGCGATGGGCTTGCCCAACGCTACAAAGGGCGGCATTGGCAGCGCGGCGCTTCACTTGGCGGATGGCTTGGTGGTGGCAGCGCTCATCGCTGTGAATGCGCTGGGCGATGTGCTGGATGAGCGAGGAAGCATCATCGCAGGGGCACGCTTAAATGGGCAGTTCGTGGGCGCCTTGAATCTGTTACGGATGCAGCACGGCGCCCCGCCGCCCACCAACACTGTGATTGGCGTCGTGGCAACGAACGCCCGCTTGGATAAGGAAGCAGTTAATGCGGTGGCATCAGCTGCCCATGATGGCATCGCCCAAGCGATCCGTCCTGCCCACACCCCCTTCGATGGCGACACACTCTTTGCACTTGCCACAGGTCAGGTTGAGGCGAGTTTGCTACAGGTGAGCGCCTTTGCCGCCGAAGTGACAGCAGCTGCCATTCGCAACGCCGTCCGAGAGGCCGAGTCGCTAGGTGGCATACCTGCCCTGCGCGATCTTATCTAGTGTGTTCGAGCGCGACACAGCAGAGCTGCTGGCCCCGATCGACACACTGCACAGACCTGTATCGGTGCGTCACAATAGCCGCGCTTGGCAACAATGGGACTGATCGGCTAAAAATAAGGCACATGCAGTATCGCCCTGCTAGGACTTGTTGAGCCTGCCAGAATTAGTGAGGATAAACGCCACGTGGCTATCGCACAACTGATCCCTTCCCTTGAACCGCGCCTGCGCGAACTATTCGATCAGCACAACGAACGTGCTAAGAATATCGACTGGGCCTACAGCGATTACATCCCGCTGGAAGAATTCCAGCGCGCTCCAGAGTCTATCCCGCGTCTTTCACCCACCATCCTAAGCGCTATTGAGCTGGCTGTCTTCACTGAAGTGAACTTGCCATGGTTCACGACGGCGCTGCATGCCATCTTCAAGGGCTCGTGGAGCGTACTACTGGACTTCGTTCACACATGGACAAGCGAAGAAGATGCTCACTCGCTGCTGCTGGAAACGTACCTCTTCGTCGGGCGCAACGGCGACCCACGCGCCCGCGCTGCGTTGCGTAAGCAGGTCATTCGGGCTGGGCTAATGTCCGCTGATCTGCTCCACGACCCGCTACAAGCGCTCGTCTATACGTCTATTCAGGAGCGCGCCACACAAATCTACTACCTGAACGTGGCGCAGGCTGCTGAAAAAGAAGACCCGCACCTCGCGCGCTTGCTGCGCCGCCTGGCTAAAGATGAGACGCTGCACTATACCTTCTACCGCGATGCCGTCAAACTGCATCTCGAAGCCGATCCGAACTGTGTATACCCCGTAGCGGACGTCTTGCTCAAGTTCGAAATGCCCGGACGCGGCTCGCCTGGTTATCAGGAGCGCGCCGATCGGGTGCGTATGGCTAACATCTACGGCCCAGAGCAGTTCTACTCACAGGTGATTGACGTTGTGCTGAAATACTGGCGCATTAAAGACTTGCACCCGACCTATGCCGAGGCGCGCGCGGCACAACAGCAGATCGTCAAGCAGCATGCACGGCTTGGCAAGATTGCAGCGCAGCTAGCAGCACGCCGCGAGCGCCAAGCTCAGCAAGAGGCTGCTCGGGACTGATCCTTGGCAACCACATCGCCCGTGCTGCAGCTGACGGCACGGGCAACTTCGCTCCGCCAGTGCCCTGCGAATCTGCTATAATAGTGAATCTGAGATCAGCAAGGTAAGGGAATGTGACGGATGTCTCTCAAAGAGCGCTTGCAAGAAGACCTGAAAGCTGCCATGAAGAGCGGTGATGTGCCTCGTCGTGATGCCATTCGTTTGATCGCCTCTGCCATTAAACAGGAAGAGATAGACGCTCAAAAGACGCTCGATGAAGACGAAGCTATCACGCTGTTGCTGCGCGAGGCAAAAAAGCGCCGCGATAGTATCGAAGAGGCTCAGCGGCTGGGGCGCACCGAGACCGTTGAGAAAGAACAGTTCGAATTGAGTGTTATCGAGTCGTATTTGCCCCAGCAGCTCACCCGCCAGGAGTTGGAAGCCGAAGTGCGCCGCGCCATCGAAGAAACTGGTGCCAAAAACGTTAAAGAGATGGGCAACGTCATGAAAGTCCTCATGCCGCGCATCAAGGGGCGTGCCGATGGCAGGCTAGTGAACGAGGTGCTAAAAGCCCTGCTGAGCAGCTGAGCCTTCACGGCATCAGCAGGTTGCGTTGGCTGAAAGTGAGGTGGCAAGATGCCCGTTAAACTTCTAGGGCAGTTGCTCACGTGGCGGCAGATACAATGGGCGCTGCTCGGTGCTACTTTCCTAAGTGCAGCTAGCGCATTGGTAGCGTTTACCACGCTCACACCCGCCGAGCCCGTCACGCTGAGCGTTGGGCAGGTGGCAACATATGATATCCTTGCGCCGGTCAGTATCACCTACGAGAGCGAAGTGCTGACGCGCCTTGCCCGCCAAGCAGCAGCCGACGCCGTGCGCGAGGTTTACGATCCACCCAATCCAAGTGTGTTACGCCAACAGGTACAGTATGCTCGCAAAGTGCTCACCTACATCGAAAATGTACGTGCCGATCCCTACGCCACAACGCCGCAGCGCGTCGCTGACCTGCGCGCCATTGAAGGCTTCACTTTCCCTGAGGATTTGCCAGCGACCCTACTCAGCTTGAGCGACCGTGAGTGGCGCGATGTGGATGCACAAGTCATCGCCCTGCTAGAGCGCACTATGCGCGATCAAATTCGCGAGGATAGCTTAGCAGAGGTCTCTGCACGCTTGCCGAACTTGGTCAGCTTCACGGTCAGCGAGACACAAGCAGCCGTGATCGTCAGCATCGTGCGCAACTTGATCAGGCCGAACGCCTTCCCGAATGAGGAGCGTACTCGCGCAGCGCGGCGCGCTGCTGCCGATGCTGTCCAGCCCATCACGCGCAGCTTTCTGCAAGGGCAGCTGGTAGTGCGCAACGGCACCCTCGTCACGGAGGCAGACCTCGAAGCGCTGACCAAACTAAAACTGATTCAGCCACCCGATCAACGTTTGCGCATCCTGAGCGGTGCGCTGATGGCTGTCCTGCTGATCACGATGCTGGGCGCCGTCTATGCGCGGCGCTACCATCCCGATCTGCTTGAAAACGTGCCGCTGTTGATCTTTCTGGGCAGCCTATTTTTGATCTTTTTAGCTGGCGCACGCCTATATGCGCTGCCTGAGTATCTGATCGCCAGAGCCTACCCTGTGGCGGCTTTCGCCCTGGTTGTGGTGGCGCTAACCGATGCGCGCGTTGCCTTTGCGGCTAGCTCTGCGCTGGCGCTCTTGATCGGATTGACGCTAAATGCCTCGTTAGAGCTGACTGTGCTGGCGGGCGCTAGCAGCGTAGCTGCAATCTTGGCATTGCAGCGCTCCGAGCGCATAGAGAGCTATTTCATGGCCGGCTTGGTCATCAGCGGCGTGAATATTGTAGTCGGCTTGCTGTTTGGCTTGCTGCAAAACACCGCAGAGCCAACGCGTCTGCTGCTGGTGATACCTGCTAGCTTGTTGAATGGTCTGTTGGCGGCGGGCTTAGGGCTGGTCGGCTTGTACATGGGCAGCAGCCTGCTAAACGTGCCGAGCAGCATCAAATTACTAGCGCTTTCGCAGCCCAGCCAGCCGCTTTTGCAGCGCCTGCTGCGCGAGGCGCCTGGCACCTATCAGCACAGCTTGCAGGTCGCCAACTTAGCTGAGCTAGCCGCCGAACGCATCGGTGCTAATGCGCAGTTGGTGCGTGTCGGAGCGCTCTACCACGATATCGGCAAGCTGCACGCCCCGCTCTTCTTCGTGGAGAATCAGGCAGAGGGCGTTAACCCGCATTTGACGCTTTCGCCACGCGATAGTGCGCGCATCATCATTGCCCACGTGATAGAAGGCGAAAAACTGGCCCGTCGCGAGCATCTGCCGAATATCTTCATCGATTTTATCCGCCAGCATCATGGCACCACCCGTACATTGTACTTCTACAACAAAGCGCTGGAGGCCGCTAACGGCGATGAGAGCGCCATCAACGCCGCCTACTTCACTTATCCAGGCCCGCGCCCACGCAGTCGCGAGGCAGCCATCCTGATGCTGGCTGATACCAGCGAGAGCGTCATCCGCAGCCGCCGCACACGCGACAAGCAAGAGATTGCTGACATCGTCCAGGAGATCATCCACTCGCGTCTGCTTGAGGGGCAGCTGGATGAGAGCAGCCTGACCATCAACGACCTGAAGATCATTCAAGAGGTATTTGTCACTAGCTTGCAAGGCGTATTCCACCCGCGCATCACCTACCCGACCTTACCGCCGCGCGAAACGCAAGAAGTACAGGCATTGCCTGCTACAACGCTCAGCCCAACTGAGGAACGAGCCACCTTATGAACTGCTGCGTCATCCACGTCCGAATTCGCCGCCCCTACAGAGCGCTTGTGCCTCTACAACGCCTAAAGGCAGCTATTGCCCAGACACTAGCCGCCCATCAGCGCGCTAAGGCCACACTTTCGCTCATCATCACTGATGATCAGACCGTCCGGCGCCTTAATCTGCAGTATCGCGGCGTAGACGCCCCAACCGACATCCTCTCGTTTCCTTACGAGCCTTTCCCGGCAGCATTGCTCGAAGAAACGTCAGCTGCCCTCGAGCCAACAGACACAGACTCGGATGAGTCTGAGCAGGACTATCTGGGCGATCTGATGATCGCCCTGCCCTATGCACAGCGCCACGCCGCCGAGCTGGGGCATCCTCTGGAGGATGAGCTAGTCCTGCTAGTTGTACATGGTACGCTGCACTTGCTGGGCTACGATCACGACAACCCTGAAAATCAGGCGCGCATGTGGCAGAAACAAGCAGAGCTGCTGGCTGCGCTTGGCATCATCGGCTTAAACATCCCTCACTTTACTTTTGGAGATAGCCATGAAGACGCAATCGACTGAAAAGGAGCGTACAAGGCTTAACGGCAGGCGACCTTTCTTCGTTTTCCATCCCGATACCCTCGAGACGCTCAATGCACGCCCTGAAGACTATAGCCCGATCGTCAGCGCTAACCGTCTGCGGAGCTTGCGCTACGCGCTAGCGGGCTGGCTTTATATGCTGCGCTACCAGAAAAATACGCGCATTCAGGCAGTTTTCTCGGTTGCAGTGATGGCGCTAGCGCTTTGGCTCGGTCTGCCGCCGCGCGATTGGGCAGTCCTGGTGATCATTATCACAATGAACTGGATGGCAGAGTTCATCAACGCAGCATTAGAGGCAGCCGTGAACCTCGCCAGCCCGCAACTGCATCCGATGGCGCGTGTTTGTAAGGATGTGGGCGCTGCGGCAGTGCTGCTAGTAGCTATAGCGGCGGTACTCGTCGGCGCCTTTATCCTAGCGCCGCCCCTGCTGGAGCGCCTGGTGGTGCTTTCTGCTCGGTAGCATACCTGCCCAGCGCGTGTTAGAATGCACCAAGCGCTGAGAAGTCCCGCGATTATTGCATGTTCCCAATTGAGACGCGCCGCAGCGACATAAATATCGTGCGTTGGCTGCTGATCGCCTTTGCGCTGATTATCGCGCTCTTGGCGGTCTGGCTGATACGCGATGTGCTGTTGCTCGCGCTGACGGCTGTCATTTTTGCCATCTTGCTCACCACACCCATCCGCTTCTTCGTGCGCCACGGCATTCATCGCACCATAGCCGTCCTGCTAACCGTCTTTCTGATAGGTTTAGTCGTCTCTGCAGCATCTGCTTTGGCGCTGCCCGACCTCTTCGAGCAGTTCCGCATCCTCGTAGTGCAGACCTTGCCTTCAGCAGGGCAAGTGCTCCAGCGCGAGCTCTCGCCGGAAAATTTGGCGCTGCGCTTCCCCTTTCTGCGCGACTTCCTGACCGAAGTCAGCTTGGCTGATCTAGCCAACCAGCTCTCACAGCAGATCATCAGCAGCTTGGCAACGGTCAGCGGGCAGGTTTTTCCATTTGTTTCGAACCTAGTCTCCATCCTGTTCAGCCTGCTGATCGTAATCTTCCTGAGCATTTACTTTGTTGCCGATCCTGACTCACATTGGCGCGGCCTACTGCGCCTTGTGCCGATCGGCTACCGCACACGAGCGCGTGAAATCCTGCTCAGCCTTGATTACACGCTGCGCCAATTCCTCCAAACTCAAATCGTGCTGATGATCCTGACGGGCACCCTAACGACCATTGCGATGTTTGTGCTGGGCTTACCGTTATCGGGCGTGCTAGGCGTGATCAGCGGCCTGTTCTCATTCGTGCCGAATTTCGGGCCGTTGGCGGCGCTAGTGCCCATTTTAGCTGTGACCATTTTGAACAGCCCAGAGAAAGTGCTGCTCGTGGTGCTGGTCTATCTTGGTATTCAGTTCATCGTCGGACAGATCGTGGCGCCGCTACTGCTGGGCAGCGAGATCAAGCTGCCCCCAGCTATCATCCTGCTCTCGCAGATCGTCTTTGGCATTTTCTTCGGCTTTTTGGGCCTGTTGCTCTCGGTGCCGCTGGCAGCCATTGGTGTCGTGCTTATACGCGAGGTCTACGTGCGCGACGTGCTAGGTGACACAGAGGCAGGTCTGCGCGTGGCACAAGAGTACGAAAAACTGCCCGAGTAGTGCCACGCGACCTAACAATTACTGTGCTGCGCCGCTCAGCTCCTGCTGAATCTGACCCCATGTGCGGTAGCGCTCTTGCTCGTCAGGAATCAGCTCAGGCCGGACGCTCACGGCGTAGGTATACTGCCCATCTTCAGCTTTGCGCAAGC
Source organism: Aggregatilineales bacterium (assembly GCA_046719055.1). Taxonomy (GTDB): domain Bacteria; phylum Chloroflexota; class Anaerolineae; order Aggregatilineales; family UBA2796; genus CP2-2F. Next base: position 9,701 of record JBDNDQ010000035.1, read on the forward strand.
CTAAGTAGTAGACGCTATCTGTTGGCACATTGGCGAGGATGCTCGGCGAGTGTGTGTTGACTAAAGCTTGTCGCAGCAACGGATTGCGCGTACCCTCAGGTATCTCACGCTCAAGGTTGAGAGCCAGACCGTATAACACACTGACCATATCGGGCAGGCGCAGCAACTGAATGCCGTTTTCTGGCTCCTCAAAGCAGATGGTGCCGCGCTGGTCTGCATCAAAGCGCAGCGCAGCGAGCGCCAACAGACGCAGTGTGCCATCGCTGAGCACGCGAGAGGAAAAGCGCGTGCTATCTTGCCCGACGAGCTCGATCAGGTGCCGTTCGCCATTGAGCGTCTTCACCTCAAGCGCCTTGACCTGTGGCAACATAGCTTGCAGCACCTGCGTGATGTTCGCCACTGCCTCTGGCTGTTCGCGCAGCAGACGCGCTAGCACAGCAGGCAAATTGGCGCCATCAGGCTGTAGCCTAGCATCTGCATTAGCGGCACATGGCTGGCGCAGCTGCTCAGCGCTGAAGCGCAACACACGCCAGTTGCACATCGCTTGCTGCACAGCATGGATGGTCGGATAGCGAATCGGGTCAGCTGTGCCCAGCGCACTCTTGCGCAGATCGCCGATCTTCAAGCCCTCGCGCCCGCCTGCCAGCGTATCCTGGTTGCGGTAGATGATCAGCTCACTTCCTTCGCCAATGGTCGCGATGTAAGGCGGGCGTCTTTCACGGACGATCCACGCCTTGCGCGCCTTGCTAGGGATATGTTCTTTCACCCAAGTATCTTTTGACTCCTGTATGGGCAAGAGCGACTCGGCAGCGATGTGTGCGCGTTCACCACGCCGAGCGATGGTCAGCTCGTAGCGCAGGCGTGTGTTGGTAGGTGCAAATGGCTTGCCGTTGGCGCCGATCACCTCGCGATCGAGCAGTATTTCGGCGGCTAGGTGGATGCGCTCGGCGCGCCTGCCATCGGCGTATAGAGTGAATAACTCGATTGGCTCACCACGGGTGTGTAGCATTGCTTCTTCTAGCAAGGCGCCCTCCGCGAGGCGCGCTAGCAGCATGAGCGCATCAAACAGATTGGTCTTGCCGACGCCGTTCGGCCCAATGAAGACCATAAACGGTTGAAAATCCAGCGCAAAGTTGCGGAACGTCTTGAAACCGTCGAGTTCTAAACGTGTGAGCATCTTTTCGTCCTAAGCTTGTGTACTGCGCAGCGCTTCACGCTCCAGGATCAGCGTGACTGGCCCGTCGTTGGCTAATTCTACCAGCATTCTAGCGCCGAAAATGCCTGTTTCTACGCGTTGTACGCCCGCCTGCCGCAAAAAGCTGACAAACTGCTCGATCAAGGGGGCAGCGAGTGCCGGCGGCGCCGCCTCGACGAAGCTTGGGCGGCGCTGACCAATCACGTTGCCATATAGTGTGAACTGTGAGACGACTAACGCCCCACCACCGATATCCAGCAGAGAGCGATTGAACTTATCTTCACCATCGGCGAAAACGCGCAGCACGGCGATCTTCTCGGCAAGCCACTTTGCCTCTGCTGCTGTATCGCCGTTGCGCACCGCAATCAAGATTAGGAAGCCCTGATCGATCGCGCCGACGACTTGCCCATCGACTGTGACGCTCGCTCGCGACACACGTTGCAACACCACCCGCATCTTCAGCCTCGTTTGAACCTTCTTAGAACGCTCACAGGCAGGCTGCGCGCCTCTGGCACGCCGAGCAACAGGGCCAACACTTGGTAGAGAGCAGCACCTAGCAGCACACACACCCCAACTATCACTAAGGGGGCTGCCTGCGCCAGAAGCTGGTTGATCGCCCATACGCCTGCGCTCATGCCCAGCGCCGCCAGCGCTGTGCGCCCTGCCACGTTCACAACTGCCTGATCGTCTAACGTGCCGATCTTACGGCGCAGCCACAGCCACAACACTGCGCTCTCCACCGTTGTGGCCAGCGCGTTCGCCAGCGCCAGACCCCCATGCGCTCCCTGACCTGGCTCCGCGCCGCGCACGACTTGAATCAGCGTCAGGCTGAGCGCCACATTCAGGATTAAGCCGCCTACGGTCACAGCTACGGGTGCGAAAGTGTTGCGCAGTGCGTAGAAAGCTCGGGCCAGCAGCTCTTGTAGGGCGAAGGCGCCCAGACCAGCTGCAAAGAAGCTCAACGCCCATGCCGTGGCAACGGTATCCGTGCGCGACCACGCCCCACGCTCGAACAGAGCGCTCACGAGTGGCTGAGCCAGGACGATCAAGCCGCCAGTGGCGGGTAAGGCTACAAATAGCACGCCGCGCAGCGCCCCGACCAGCGTCTTGCGAAATTGTGCGGTATTGCCTTGTGCGCCGTAGAGTGAGAGCGTTGGGAAGATAGCCGTGCCGGCGCTCTGCGCTACAACGCCTAGCACCACAAACATCAGCGTGAAGGCGATGCTGAGCGCTGCCAAGCTGCCTTCAGGCATGCCAGAGGCGAGGATAATATTTACTACAAAGTTCAGCTGCACAGCCGCCATGCCGACAAGGCGTGGCAGCATTAGGCGTGTGATCTCACCGACACCATCGGCTATCAGCCTGCCATCTGGGCGCAGCTGCGCTGCAAACGGTCGCAGGGCAGGCAGTTGGATCAGTAAGTGCAATGCAGCTCCTAGCACGGCGCCCCACGCCAAGCCATGAATGCCCATCTGCGGCGAGAGCAGCAGCGCACCGCCAATCAAGCCGACGTTGTTCATGCTCGGTGCAAGGGCGGGCGCTAAAAAGCGTTGATTCGCATTCAGAATCGCCATGATCAGGCTGCTGGCGCTGAAAATAGCAACCGTAAGCAGCATGATTTGCATCAGCTCAGCTGTCAGCTGTTTTTGCGAGGGGCCAGCCTGCGGCGTCAGCAAGCGATCTACGATTGGGAAGGCGATCAGCATGGCAGCTAGTGAGGTCAGAAGTGCAATCAAGGTGACTAATGTCAGCGTGGCGCGCGCCAAGCGCCAGGCACCCGCTCCATCGCCCTGCGCCAGGTAGCGGCTGAAGACCGGGATGAATGCCGAGCCAAGCGCACCGCCAGCCACTAAGGTGAAGAGCATCTCTGGCAAGCGGTAAGCGGCGTAAAAGGCATCCAGTGCAGCGCTGGCACCGAAGAGCGCGCCGACGATTGCACCGCGCAGCAAGCCCAAGACGCCGCTCAAGGCAAAGGAGGAAGCAATGATCAACGAGACAAGGCGGAGCTGTGCGCTGCTAAGCGTCTGCCCTGCCGATGTGCCTGGATCGGTCATAGAGGTGTGCGCTATGCCTAAGTTGTAGAATGCCGCCTAAGGATAGCACACTGAGCCCGTATATGCCTAGTGTTGAGCGCTCCGCTGCTGCAGACGCTGATCAGCGGTTGGATCGACGCCCAAATTCGCCGTGATCGCCACTTCCTCTGGATCGAAGGGGCGGCTGAGCGCCGTCGTCAGCACTTTTACTTCGACGCCTTCAGCAATCTGCACATAGGCAATGCCTCGATCGGCTTCCATGCGCGTCAGCGTGCCAACCAAGCCGCCAGCTGTGATGACCTCATCGCCAACGCTCAGCGTGCGCACGTACTTGTTGTGTTTGCGGAACATGCGTTGGCGCGGCAGGATCACAAATGACCAGTAGGCAGCCAGCACCAGTAACATCACAAACGAAAATGCGATAAACTCTCCCATGCGGCATATCCTTTCTCGTTCTGCTATGCTTGAATTATAAGGGCAGGTTTTCAAATCTGCCTCTTGACAATTTTGAACAAGTGTTCCACAATGTAGTGTGAGTCTGAATGTTACTACTCGTGTGAGCGGCATAAGATAAACAAAAAAGGACGGCAAAACCATGACCTTCCAGCAGCTGATCATCGTGGGCAACGTCGGGCGCGATCCGGAGTTCAAGTACACAGAAGGCGGCATTGCAGTCTGCATCTTTTCGGTAGCAGTCAACAAAGTGACTGGACGCGGTGAACAGCGCAAGGAGAAGACGACATGGTTCCGCGTGACTCTTTGGCGAGAGCGCGCTGAAACAGCCAGCCAGCTAATCAAGAAGGGGCAGCGCGTCCTGCTCATCGGTGAAGTAGGGGCTCGCGCCTATGTAGATAAGCAGGGCAACCCAACTGCCTCTCTGGAGATGACCGCTAATGAATTTAAGCTGCTGAGCACCAAAGAAGCTGGCGAACCTGCTGGCGCAGGTGGCGAGGGCGATATTCCAGATGCCTCTGCCGACACAAGCAGTGTCCTCGAAGATATAAGCGACCTGCCCTTCTAGACTATGAACGGTCACGTTCTGCTCAAGCTTGGCTATCCGTCGGGCAAGGCGATCGGCATCGCTTTGCAGATCGCAGCTGAGAGCGCGGTGCAAGGCGACTCAGAAGAGTCTATCTTAGAAGCGTTGCGCGCTGTGCTGGCTGATCCCGATAGCTTTGCTGACGATCCGCGCTACAAAGGGCTGGCTAAGGAGTTGATCCGCCTGCGTGAGCAGCCCAAAGCCTACCGCTTAGATACCTACGCACCATATCAAGTCTGGGGGCGCGATCAAATTGAGCATGGCGCGCTGCAGCAGATGGAACGCGCCATGCGCTTGCCGATCTCAGTGCGCGGCGCGCTGATGCCAGATGCTCATCAGGGCTACGGACTGCCCATCGGCGGCGTGTTGGCGACATACAATGCCGTGATCCCGTACGCTGTTGGCGTGGATATCGCCTGCCGCATGCGCCTGACTATCTTCGAGGCGCCGCCACACTTTCTGGAGCAGAAAAAAGAGCGTTTTCGCAAGGCGCTTGAGGAAAATACCTGCTTCGGGGCGGGCAACGCTTGGTCGGTGCCGCGCCAGCACGCTGTCATGGACGATCCACTATGGCAGGAACATCCTGTGGCGCGCCGCCTCAAGGATATCGCGTGGAAACAGCTTGGCACCAGCGGATCAGGCAATCATTTTGTTGAGTTCGGCACGCTGGTAGTCTCTACTCCGTTTGAGACAGCGCAAGGCGCTGTGCCAGCGGGCAAATACTTGGCGCTGCTCAGCCACAGCGGCAGCCGGCGGTTCGGCTACGAGATTGCTAGCCACTACACGCAAGTCGCCATGCAGAGCCACAGCGGCTTGCCGAAAGATTTCGAGCACCTGGCCTGGCTCGACCTAGATTGGTCGGCGGGTGCCGAGTATTGGGCGGCGATGCAGCTAGCAGGGCGCTATGCTAGCGCTAACCACGCTGTGATTCATGCTCAGCTAGTCGAGGCGGTGCGCTTGCCGGCGATCGGCGTGGTGGAGAATCATCACAACTTTGCCTGGCGCGAGGTAGTAGATGGTCAGGAGCTGATTGTGCATCGCAAGGGCGCGACACCAGCTGCTGAAGGCGTGCTAGGTGTGATTCCAGGCAGCATGGGCGATCCGGGCTATGTAGTGCGCGGGCGTGGTGCAGCAGCCTCGCTGAACAGCGCAGCACACGGCGCTGGGCGCCGCATTAGCCGTGCCGAAGCACTTAAGCGCTTCAATTGGAACATCATCAATCGCAAGCTGCGCGAAAAGGGCGTTGAAGTCCTCTCGGCGGGCTTGGACGAAGTGCCGAACTGCTACAAAGATATCGACGCGGTTATGGCTGCTCAAGCCGACCTGATCGAGACGCTCGCCGTGTTCCAGCCCAAGCTAGTTAAAATGGATGGCTCGCCGCGCCACAGCTACCACCCTGAGGACTGATCTTCACCGCGCAGCAGCGGACGGTAACACAGTTCGCCGCCACTCAGGGCATGATAATCGCGAAAAACCTGCTCTAGCTCGCCTGCATCCGACCAGAAGCTACTCACTTGGGAGCTGTAACAGGCGCTTGCCTCGATCTTGCGGGCGAGTGCCACTTCATCTATCACCACTTTGTGCGGGACGGCGCGCAAGCCAAAATGGGCAGGATAAGCGCGCATCGCCCGCACCAGCTCGCTTAGGGCGCGCAGACGGACTTCGGGGCCATCACGTGCGTATGGAAACTCCTCGTAAAAGTAGACATTACACAAGCGAAACTGTGCTGCTAGGTGCAGCGCCATAGCGCGCACCAGTTGGTGGTCTACGTGGTGACCGACGCCCAGCGGGGCGTAGAGTGTCACCTCAGACGTGAGCTGCGGAGAGATGCTGAGGAACGACGCTGCAAGCGCTTCGGGTGTGGCCGGATCGTCGGGATCAACCTCACCAAAGATTGCTTCTTCAGAGGCGTAGAGCGGCCTGGCAGTCGGGCTGATGCGGTAGATCGCATCGGCGAATGTGCCGAAGGATAGCCCGGCGCCCAGCACAGCCGCCGCTGCTCTATCTTCAGCGCGACGGGCCGCTAGAGCCTGCTCGGCCAGCATGCCGCGCTGCCAGCGCCTATGCAGCTCTTCGGTTAGGGAAGTTGGCACGAAACCCTCAGGCGGATCGCCGCCCATAACGGTGTAGATCAAGACAGAAGCGCCGCCCCGCGTCAGCTGAGCGATCTGCCCACCGCAGCTGAAAGCTACATCATCAAAATGGGGTGAGAGATAGATATGCCGCACAAGCTGGGGAGCATCTAGCGCGTGTGGCGTTTGTTCACTCATGTGCGGCAGTCTCCTCAGCTGATGCCTGCTGCGGAGCGCGGCGGTTGTGCTGGAAGTAGCGGCATTCATTGGTGAGCGAGCAGCGCTCACACAGTGGCTTGCGGGCTTGGCAGAGCGTCCGTCCGTGTGCGATCAGGTTCAAGTGTGCAGAGTAGTACTCTTCAGGCGGGATGAGCGCCTCCAGCTCAGCGTGAGCGGCCTCAGCGCTGACCTTCTCGCCGATCAAGCCCAGCCGTTGGCTGACGCGATGCACATGCGTATCGACTGGGAAGGCGGGCTTGCCGAAAGCGAAGCATAGTACAATGGCTGCTGTCTTCGGGCCGATGCCGTCGATAGCGGTTAGCCAGGCTTTGGCAGCGTCGGTGTCCATTTGGGCGAGGAAGTCGAGTGTGATGCTGCCACATTCGCGCGTGATGTGGCGCAAAGCGTTCTGGATGCGCGGCGCTTTCTGATTGGCTAAGCCAGCCGGACGAATCGCCTCAACAACTGACTGGGTGGGCGCATCGCGTACGCTCTCCCAGTCAGGGAAGCGCGCTTTGAGCGCCGCAAAGGCGCGATCGCGGTTGGCGTCAGTCGTAGTCTGGCTCAGGATGCAGTCGACCAGCTCGTCTACAGGCGCATAGCGCGGTTTCCACTCGGGTTTGCCGTAGCGTTCAATCAGCTTGGCGCTGATGCGCCGATACTTATCGCGGAGCTCAGCTTGATCAGTCAAAATCCGTTGCCTCGATCGTGACCACCTCAGGTTGCTGGCATAATTCTAATCGAAAACGCACATTTTGGCAGGTTTCGCTAGAGTCAGGCGGCTGTGGTACAATCGCTGAGCAGCCTATCGAGAGAGGATCGCCGCGTGACGCCCATCGAGCGTTTACAGATCGTTGCTCCGCTGCTGGTAGCCATCTTGCTTGGGCTAGGCGCCTTGCTGTTTGCGCTCTCCATGTTGATGTTCCGCCGCAGTCGCCGCAACGCCTTTTGGCGCCAACGCCGTGCTGCTGGGCAAGCAGGCTTTCGCTTCTTTGTCTGGTCGCTCATTATGAGCGTGGCAGGTGCAATGCTCTGGACAACGACCGCGCTCGCTACATGGGTTGCCTTCCCAAACGGCATGCCAACTTCGGCAGCAATCCTGCCCAGCCCCACCACAATGCCCACTCTGCTTGCCACCGAGACGCCCAGTCCAACTGAGACGCTCGGCCCAACGCTGGCCATCCCAATCGTAGAGACAGCGCCCTTCGCCAGCGTCACTCAGACGCCTGATCCAACACAAACGAGCCTCGCTTTGCCCTTCACAGCCACCTCAACGATGAGCCTAACGCCTTCGCATACTGCCACGCCGACTTTCACATCAACTGCCACCGCCACGCCAACCGCTGCTCACACGCCGACGCCCACTCTCACGCCCACCCTGATCCCGAGCGCCACGCCAACTGCTGTGCCGACTGAGACGCCTACGCCCACCTCGACCTTCACGCCGAGTGCTACTATCACGCCTAGCCCAACACTAATTGCGCTGAGCTTGCTCAGCGCGCCAACTCTTGAGACTAGCGTAACACCCAGCCTGCAGGCGCGGCTGAGCATCGCTGCTATCGGAACGCGCTTGAACAGCTCAGGGCAGATTGGGGACGCTCAAGAGCTCTTCAGGGCGCCTATCACACGCGTTTACTTCGCTGTTCGCGCCGCGAGTCTGCAAAGTGGCGTCTTGTGGCGGCGGGAGCTGTGGCACAACGGCGCGCTGATGCAAGCAGCTAGCCATCTGTGGGGTATGCGCGGCGATGGGCAGGCGGTCTTTTTCTTCGGGCAAGCGGAAGGCTTCCCAACTGGGGACTACGAGATCCGCCTCTACATCGGCATGAACGAGACAGCCGCTGCACGCGCCACTTTTCGCATTCAGTGATACTCACTACATACACAAGGAGCTTCAGATCGCCTATGGCACGCCTATACATCCCGAAACGCGCTATGGTCATCGCCGCCCATCCGGATGATATCGAGTTTTCCTGCGCAGGCACGGTCGCCCGTTGGATAGGCGAGGGTGCGCAGGTGTGTTATGTCCTGTGCACAAGCGGCGATGTTGGCATTGCAGAGCCAGGCATGACTAAAGCCCGCGCTGCAGAAATTCGCGAGGCAGAGCAGCAGGAAGCCGCCGCCATCATCGGTGTGCAGGAGGTGGTCTTTTTGCGCGAGCCAGACGGCCTGCTAGAGCCGACTATTGCCCTACGCAAGAAGTTGGTGCGCGAGATTCGGCGCTTTAAGCCCGATACAGTCGTGTGCGGCGATCCGCAAGAGCTGTGGTTGGGGGATGGCTACATCAACCACCCTGACCATCGCGCTGCAGCCCTTGCTGCCATTGAAGCCGTCTTCCCTGCCGCTGGGCAGCCGAATCTATTTGAAGAGCTAGCAGAGGAAGGCTTGAGCGCGCATAAAGTCTACAAAGTGTACGTCATTGCGTGGGAGCGTGGCAGCAACCAAACCTACGTGGATATCACCAGCACGATCGACCTAAAAATCGCGGCGCTCAAGGCACACAAAAGTCAGATGGGCGACTGGGACCCGACCGAGAGCATCAAGGCGTGGGCAGCTGAACGTGCCAAAGGCTTGGAAATTGAATACGCTGAGTCGTTCCGTGTCATCACTTTCGCTGATGCCGCGCCGAAAGATGAAACAGCGGCTGAGGCGGCGGCAGCGCCCGCCACAGGAGATTAGAGCCGTGTTTGAGCGCATCCTGATCGCCAATCGCGGCGAGATCGCCGTGCGGATCATACGCGCTTGCCGTGAGCTTGCCATTCAGACCGTCGTCGTCTACTCAGAGGCTGATGCCGATTCGCTGGCCGTGCAACTGGCTGATCACGCCGTCCTGATTGGCTCGGCACCGCCGAGTGACTCATATCTACGCGCTGATCGCATCGTCGAGGCAGCCCGCCAAATGCGTTGTCAGGCTGTTCATCCCGGCTTCGGCTTCCTCTCGGAGAATGCTGCTTTCGCTGAGATGGTGCGCGAAGCAGGCTTAGTCTTCATCGGCCCGCCGCCCGAAGCGATTCGCGCGATGGGCTTGAAGACAGAGGCGTTAGCGCGCGTACGCGCTGCGGGTGTCCCGACGCTGCCGAGCTATGATGGGCAGGGCCTGTTAGAGGATTTTCAGCGCGCCGCCGAGCAGTTGGGCTTCCCACTCTTAGTAAAGGCAGCTGCTGGCGGCGGCGGCAAAGGGATGCGCCTGGTGCGCAGCGCTGCCGAGCTGCCAGCAGCGCTAGAGGCAGCCTCGCGAGAGGCGGGCAAGGCCTTCGCTGATAACCGTCTCTTCTTAGAGCGCTACATCGAGGCGGCGCGCCACATTGAAGTGCAGGTTCTCGCCGATCAACACGGCAACATGGTGCATCTGTTTGAGCGCGAGTGCTCGATCCAGCGCCGTCATCAGAAAATTATCGAGGAATCGCCCTCGCCATACCTGACGAGTCGCCCTGAACTGCGCGTTGCCATGTGCGAGGCTGCCTTGCGCGCCGCGCAGAGCGCAGCCTATACAAACGCAGGGACGGTCGAGTTCATTGTCGATGCACACACAGGCGAGTTTTTCTTCCTAGAGATGAATACGCGTCTGCAGGTTGAACACCCCGTCACTGAGGCAGTCACAGACGTTGACCTTGTGCAAATGCAGCTGCGCATTGCCGCCGGCGAACCGCTGCCCTTCCGGCAGGCTGATCTCTACCAGCGCGGGCATGCTATCGAGTGCCGCATCTACGCCGAAGACCCCGCCAACAACTTCTTGCCTTCCACAGGTGCCCTGTTGTGTGTTGTGCCGCCGAATGGGCCCAACATTCGCACAGATAGCGGCATACGGACGGGCGACTCGATCACCATCCACTACGATCCGATGATCGCCAAGCTGATCGCGCATGCGCGCACCCGCCCGGAGGCGATTCGTCGTCTGGATACGGCGCTCGCTGACTACGTTATTCTCGGCGTCACTACCAATATCGCTTTCCTGCGCGATGTGCTAGCCCATCCTGACTTTCAGGCCGGCCAGACGACCACCACATTGATTGAGCGCGCCTTCGCCGCTTGGCAGCCATCTAATCCGCCGCTGCCCGATACCGTCTTAATTGCAGCGGCGCTCAGCCAGCTGGCTCAGAGTGGCTCCGTGGCGCCTAGCACCACGCCGCCTGCCTCGGACCCATTCAGTCCGTGGGCGCGCCCTGATAACTTCCGTATAGGGGCATAGCGCCATGGAACTCCGTTTTGAACACGTCCAGACCCTTTACAGCCTGCGCGCTGAGCGCGACGGCGAGAGTTTTCATGTCCACATTGGCGAGCGCACCTATCTGGTGGAGCTGGTGCGCGTCATGGGCAGCGAGCTGGTTTTTAGGCTAGGCGATCAAGTGCTAACAGCACACGTAGGGCGCGCCGGCGATAGCCTTCACATTGCCATGAGCGGCCGGGTCTTTCAGCTCAACCTCGCGAAGCCCAGTAGGCACCGTCGAGCAGCTGAGGGAGGCTCAGCCAGTTTGAGTGCCAGCATGCATGGGCAAGTAGTGCGGGTCTTGGTGGCAGAGGGCGATGTTGTCAAGCGTGGCCAGCCGCTTGTCCTGCTCGAGGCAATGAAGATGGAAATTCGCGTCACCGCGCCGCACGATGGGCGTGTAGTGCGCTTGTTGTGCAGCGCGGGCGAGGTAGTGCAGCGCGCTCAGCCGCTGCTGGTGTTGGCAGAAGTCTGAGAGAGCACTTCATCGATGCGGCGGCGTAGCTCGTCGTACATGATGGGCTTAGCTAGCCAACTGTCGGCGCCAAGCTGCGTGGCGATCTCCTCCACGTCGGGATGTGCCGAGACAACGATGATCGGAATCTTGTTCAGGTCTGGCATGCCGCGCATGAAGCTGAGCGCTGAATCACCCGAGGCAGTTGGCATCATTAAATCTAGTAAGATTAGATCAGGACGCTCTGTAAGCGCTGTACGGACGCCGTCCACACCATCTACTGCCTGAAGAGCTGTGTGCCCCAGATTTTCGACTAGGTCGATCATCATCTGCCGCGTATCAGGGATATCTTCCACCACGAGAATCTTCGCCATATGTGCCTGTGCCTTTGTCTGACGATCAATCGTGCCTTAAGCATAACCAATTTTGACGAAATTGTCCTGAGTGGATGTGCTATTAGTCTGTCTTAGTACGCCTGCTCAAGCCGCCCAACAAGCTGACCCGCCGGGCGACGAGACGCTGGCTTTCACTCGTAGCAATGTCATCGGCGATGTGGGCATCCGAGAGCAATGCAGCCGTCTGCTCTGGCAGGCGGAATTGCATGTTGTAGAGCCGTGCGTATAGGCCGTCTAGCGCCATCAGCTGCTCGTGCGTGCCTATTTCCACAATCCGACCGCTTTCCAGCACAATGATGCGGCTGGCAATCTTAATTGTACTGAGCCGATGCGCCACGATCAGTGTGGTGCGCCCTTGCATCAACCGATCGAGCGCCTCTTGCACTAGCCGCTCAGATTCATTGTCTAGCGCGCTAGTTGCCTCATCCAACAGCAGGATGCGCGGGTCTTTCAGGATGGCACGTGCGATCGCCACGCGCTGGCGCTGACCGCCGCTCAGTTTCACACCGCGCTCGCCCACCTCTGTGTCATAGCCTTTCGGCAGCGCCATGATGAAGTCGTGAGCGTTAGCTGCCTTTGCTGCCGCGATGATAGCTGCCTCATCGGCATCCAGCCGCCCGTAGCGGATATTATCGCGGACGGTGCCGCTGAACAGCGTGGTCTCTTGTGGCACAATGCCGATCTGGGCGCGCAAACTGGCTTGGCTCAAACTGCGGATGTCATGTCCATCCAGATAGATGGTGCCGCTGCTCGGATCGTAAAAGCGCGGGATTAAATTGACGATGGTCGTCTTGCCGCTGCCGCTCGGGCCGACCAGCGCCACGATCTCGCCTGCAGCTACCTCAAACGAGACGTCCCTGAGCACCTCGATCCCATCTTCATAGGCAAACGAGACGTCTTCGAACTTGATATGCCCTTGCGCCGTGTTGATCGTGATCGGGTTGGGCGCATCCAAGACGGTGGGCTGCGTGTCAAGTGCCTCGAAGACGCGTCTTACACCGCCCAATGTGCTGCGCAGCTCAGCGTAGAATCCTGCTAAACCGCCTAGTGTCGCCGCGATCGAGACCCCGTAAATCAGAAAGCTGCTGATAATCGGCAGAGTCAGACGCCCTTCGATCACCTCGCGCCCGCCAAACCACAGAATTGCTGCCAGCGAGCCAAAGCCGAGGAACGCCATCAATGCGCCGAAAGCAGCCCGATAGAGCGTCAGACGCAGTGCCGTCTTGAAAGTCTTCTCGGTGCCGCGATAGTAGCGCTCGATCTCGTAGTCCTCGCGCACAAAGCTCTTGACAATCCGCACACCCTGAATCGCCTCTTGGGCATCAGCGCTGGCAGCTGCCAGTTCATCCTGATAGCGCGTGGAGAGCCGCTGCAGCGGCCTGCCAAAGACGATCGCGACGACGAATAGAGCTGGGATCAGCACCAGGATGAACAGCGTCAGGGCGGGGTTCAGCACGAAGACGATCACGATCGAGCCGATCAGCGTCAGCACGTTGCTCAACAGCGAAGTGATATTTGTAGTGAGCAGGGTACGCACCAAGTTCACGTCGCTGCTCAGGCGGGAGAGTATCTCGCCAACGCGCCGCAGCACAAAAAACTCCAGCGAAAGGCGCTGAATGTGTGCGTAGAGCTGATTGCGCAGCCGAAAGACGATCTTTTCGCCAATATAAGCCAGGTTGTAATTCTGCACAAAGGTGAAGAGCGCCTGCGCGAAGAATAAACCGATCAAGGTTAGGGTGAGGGCGTTGAGCGCCTGATAGCCTTTTTCGGCCAGCACGGCAGCCAGCAGATCAGCGATCACAAGCGGGAAGATCAATCCGAGCCCAGTCGCAAAGAGCAGGCTAAAGACTGCCAACGCCAAGCGCGCGCGATGTGGCGCTAAGTAGCCCAGCAGCCGCCGCCAGTTGATCGGTGTCTTAGGTGCCTCTTGACTTTCGGGCTGAGAGAGTGGTGTGTTAGCTCTACGGACGTTGCGCATAGATTGCGTTCACTCTTTCGTTAGGGGACGTAGGTTGCTCAGACGTGCTTTGAGCGCGCTGCGTTGCGCTTGATAGGCCTCAGCGCTGAGGGCGCCGCGCTCAAACTCCTCGTCAAGGGCGGCGATCTGCGCGATCAGTACCGCCGCTTGATCATCAGGCGCCCTGCTAGCCCGATCGCGCCGATTCAGCCACCAGAGCGCGCCCACTGTACCGAGCAGCAAGACGAAGATACTGAAAATCAGGATGGCTAGGGTGGGATCGGCTGAGAAAGTCCCTGTAGCGCCTAGCGCAACGCTGATCGTGATATTGGCGTTGGCAGCAAGCGGTTCACGCAACACGTATGTGTCGTAGCTCCCGCTCTCCAGCACGACAGCCTCGCCGCGGCTGAAGCGCGGGTCGCTAATCTGGGCGCCGCTTGCCTGCGGCACATTCACCACCAGCGCATTGAGGCGGTAGCGATTCGGCTGATTGATCAAGATATTCGCTGCAGCGAAGGGCAGCTCGTAGCTGAATTGCAGCAGCGCCACCTCCGAGGGCAGTAGGGGCGCAATACCCACGATGCGCGGCTGAGGCGAGTCGGCAGCTTGGATGCGAAAACGCGCCGCCGACTCAGCGGCGAGGCGGGCGCCTACCGCACCGACGGGCAGCTCAAAGGTCAATGAGATGCGCTGATCGGTATCGGTACGCTGATCGGTCAGGAAGATGCGCTCGCCGGTGTTGCGGATACGTGCTGCGCCCTGAATCAGTGCTCGATTCGGTGCGATCACATCCACAAACAGACGCTGCAGCTCCACGACGATGCTTGATGGATCAGGGCTGACGGGGAAAAGCGGCAGATTGAGGGTGAGCAGGTCGGGCGCCTCTTCGCCAAGCAAAAGCGGCTCGCTGAATTGCAGCACGCCATCGTATTCAGTGCTGGCGATGTAAACGGCGCCGCGCTGCTTCAATACGGACTCAAACACAAAGGTCTGATCGGCGCGCAAGGTCGTCTTGTAGGTGGCAAGCTCACGCGGGCTGTGCACGCCAAGCGCAAGCACGCGCAGCACAATAGGTTGCCCTTCAGGCAGCGGGGAATCGGCGCGCACTGTACCTTGTACCTCAAAGGTCTGGGCAACGGCGATGGCCGTCGGGCTAGGCGCTGGAGTCGGCTCTTCAGTGGCAGCAGGCGGCGCACGCAGCGCTGCAGCGTAGGCAGTGCGCTCCTCAGGCGGGCGCAGCAGGATGTCTGCCGAGTCCCACGAGAGCGCGCGCAAGAAGGCGACTGCAGCGTAGCGATCTGTCTCGCTCAGGTCGGTGAAGATGTGGTCTGGCGCATTGGGCAGGCCGTTTGTGATGGCTTGGAAGAGCGCCACATCGCTCTTGGCGATCAAGTAGCTGGGCTCAGTCAGATCGGGCAGGTCGGCGCTGCCCTTGCCAGCAGCGCCATGACAGGCAGCACAGCGGGCTTCCCAAATTTGCCCGCCACGCACGATCTGCTCTGGGGTGTAGTGCAGGCTGTAGGCAAAACTCACGACATCCCAGCGCGCTTGTTCGTCGAGACGGGCGCGCCAAGGCGGCATCAAGCAGGCGACCGTACCGTTATTGCCGTTTGTGGTCAGGCCGAACCAGGCTAAAGGCGTCTTGCCGCGATTTTCAGGGTCAGCCAGGCGCGGCTGACAGGTGAACGCCGCCGCAGACGGGCCATCCCACTGACCTGCCAATCCGTGGCACTGTGCACAACCTTGACCATCGCCGAACAGGGCAGCACCGCGTGCTAAGTCGACGCGGGCAGGTGGTCTACCCAGATCGGGTAGCGGAGTCGGGGTAATCGTTGGCAAGGGGACGGTACGGATGATAGGCGGCTCACCTGCTAAGTTGCCACACGCACTCAGGATCAGCAGAGCAAGCGGGCCGAGCAAGCTGCGCAGCCGATTAGATAGACACATGGCTAGGTCTCACTCTTGGATTGGCGAACAGCACGGATGGCGTCCTCGAGGGCAGCCTCGCGCGCTTGCTCGAGGCGCCGTGAGAGCTGCGCACCACGCTCTAGCAACGCCTCGCGCTGCGGTAAATAGTCGGCTTGGGCGAGTTTGCCGGTCTGATAGTCAAATTCGAGGTCTCGCAGCGCCTGTATGACCGCCTCACGCTCTTGGGCGAGCTGCTGCACCAGCGGCATCTTGCCAAATTCGATCCCAAAATCGCTCTGCGCAGTTTGGCGCTTACTCAGGAGCGGCAGCAAGATGAGCAGCAAGGCGAAAACCCCGAAGAAGATCAGCAAGAGGTAGCCACCCCCGCTCATGGCTGCGCATCCTCTGCCAGCAGCTGCTCAATCAGCGGGCGCAAGACGCTGATCGTGGTCGGCGCGATGATGACATGCGCGATCTCGCCGCGCCGATTAATCAAGAAAGTCTCTGGCACGCCGCGAATGCGGTAGGCGCGCGCGATCACGCTGCGATCGTCGTGCCCAGTCGGATACTCCACGCCGAACTCAGCTAGGAAGGCGCGTGCATCGCGCTCGTTATCAAGGTAGCCTATGCCGACCATCGCAAAATCCTGGTCGCGGAATGTATCCCAGACTGCGTTTAGCTCAGCCGCCTCTGAACGGCACGGACCGCACCAACTTGCCCAGAAGTTGATCAGCGTGACCTTGCCGCGCTGTTGGCTCAGGTCAAAGACGCCACCATTGTAGAGCGGCAGGCGAAATGTCGGCGCCAGGCCGCTGCTCAGCTGAGCTTGACTGCCCCTAATCAGGACGATGCCTAGCCCGATCACGATCAGAGACGGCACTAGAATGAACAACGGCACTGCCAGCGAACTACGACGGCGTGTTGTGGTGCTCATGGCTTAAAAGCGCTCATTTAACTCCCGTTCCAGCGCAGCGCGGTGCGGATCATCAGGTAAGGAATCGGCTTTCGGCGTCGGCTCGACCTGTCCAGCGCGCCAGCGCCACAGCGTCAGCGCAACCCAAATGCCAAATGCGCCGACCAAGAACAGCGGCAAAACTACCGTGAAGAGCTGCAGAGCTGGATCGGTGGGCATGCCGACGGCAACCTGCCCAAAGCGTGCCACAAAGTACTCCCGCACTTCCTGCTCAGTCGCGCCGCATGCTAGCAGCTCCCGCACCTGATCGCGCCAGCGCTCACAGGCTTCTGTTGGGCAGTCCCTGAGTGGCAAATTTTCACAAACGGGGCAGTACAAGTTCCTAGAGACACGGTTCACATCATCGTCAGTAACTGGCTGCGTGCACTCAGGCGGATCCTGCCCATAGATAGGCGCCGCCCCTAGCAACAAAAGCAGACCAACCAGCAACAGGAGGCGGTGCATCGCTCAATCGCCCGCAATCTGCAGGCTGCCTGGCGCGCGTGCCTCTGCCACTTTTTCGGCGAGCTCACGCTGCGGGTCAGGGTAGATCGCCAGGAATGTGCCAACGATTAGCAAGATGCCGCCCCACCAGATCAAATTCACCAACGGGTTCAAGTATACCTTAAACGTAATTCTATCACCTTGATGATTAGTCAGCAGCACATAGAAATCGCTCTCCAGTGTCGTGTACTGGCCAGCGATGCTCATCGGCATGCCACGCTCACCGAAGAAGTCCTTGCGCGGCCGAATTTCGCCCACATACTGCCCATCGCGGAAGATGCTGACGCTGGCAATGACCATCGTCCGCCCGTCATCAGCAGTCGCCTCAAAGGCTGTATCGTAGCGCATGGTCATGTTGCCGAGCGAAATAGTTTGCCCGACTTCAAGCGTCTGTTGCGTCTCTTGCTGATAGACGGTACTTGCTACCACCCCAATGCCGATCACCACGACGGCGAGATGGATAAAATAGCCACCATAACGGCTGCGATTACGCGCAAACAGGCGATTAAGTGCTACCAGCACGTTCTCGCCACGCGCCGTGCGCGCCTTCACACCGCGATAGTACTCCCACAGCGCCGTGTAGCCCGCCAGAAAGATCATGCCGTAGCTCAGAAAGGCGCCGGGCTCGCGCGTGCCAAGCACAATTAGCGCCAGCACCGTGCCAACAGTCAGCAGCAGCGGCACGCGAATTGCCTTGCCGAGCGCGCTCAACGAGGCGCGCTTCCACGCCACCAGAGGCGCCACTCCCATTAGCACGTAGATCGCGCCGAAGATCGGCACGACAAGGCTGTTGTAGTACTCAGCACCGAGCGTTATCGCCTGCCCGCTGAATAGCTCAGTGAAGAGCGGCGCATACGTCCCCCACAGCACCACGAGCACAGCGCCCATGAACAGCCAGTTGTTCAGGATGAACATGCTCTCGCGGCTGAGCATGCCCTCTAGGCGGTGATCAGATGCCAACTCACCCCGACTCCAGCGCCATGCCCACAGCCCAAGACAGCCAACCGCGCAAATGCCCAAGAAAATCAGCATTGGTATGCCGATCTCGCTGCGCGCAAAGCTGTGCACACTCGCCACGATGCCACTGCGCGTGCTGAAGGTGCCCAGAATCACTAGCAGGAAGGTGAAGATGATCAGGAACATGTTCCACGTCTTCAGCATGCCGCGCCGCTCTTGGATCATGATGCTGTGCAAGAAGGCTGTGCCCGTCAGCCACGGCAGGAGCGCCACATTCTCGACTGGGTCCCAGCCCCAGTAGCCGCCCCAACCCAACACGTCATAGGCCCAGCGCCCGCCCAAGATCAAGCCCGCGCTCAAGAACAGCCACGCGATCAAAGTCCAGCGCCGCGCAGCACGTATCCAGTTCGTGTTCAATTGCCCGCTGGCAAGCGCTGCCATCGCAAAGGCAAAAGGGATGGTCATGCCGACGTAACCGCCGTAGAGCATTGGCGGATGGAAGATCATCCCAAAATGGCGCAGCAGCGGATTCAAGCCCTGCCCATCGCGCGGGAAGAACAGCGTTGCCTCTGGCGAGGGCTGAAAGACGCTTGCCACAGGCTGTGAGGCGCCCGGCAGCATCCAAAAGCGCGCGAATGGGTTCTCATACAGCACCACCAGGACCATGAAAAAGGTCAGCACACCCGCCGAAAACGTCACCATCCAGGGCATCAGGCGGCGCTCGCTGCGCCAGTTGATCATGACAGCAACTGCCACAAATGCGCTCAGCATCCACGACCAAAATAGCAACGAGCCCGGCTGCGCACCCCACAGCGCCGTGATCTTGAAGAAAGTCGGCTCGTTAATCTGCGTGACCGACCATACATACTGCATCTCGAAGCGCCCTGTCAGCTGTGCAATCACCAAGCTCAAGCAGGCGATGCTCAGCAGCGGCATGGTGAAGAGCAGGCTGTTGCGAGCGCTGATGATCCATCGATCGGCGCGGTTGAGCGCGCCATACGCGCCGAAAAGCGCCGCAATTACAGCGCAGAAGAGTGCTAAACCCGTTGTGACAATCCCCAATTCAGCCAACATTGCAATACCTCATTCATCTGTTGCGGCGCAGCGCCGCCAAGCCGCCGAACATCATTATGGCTGGCAGCGCCAGCAACCAACCGAAGCAGCCTAAGCGCTGCTGATAAGAGCTGGTCTCTTGCACGCCTTGCGCGCGTTCGATCGGTAACGGCGGCACAGCCGAAGGGCTGAGCTCGCCTGTCAGGGCACGTCGCGCATCGCGCGCCACACCTTTGGCAACTGTCAGGACGATGTTGCGTGTAGTCATCACTTGTGTCATATCGCCCATGCGCGCCGGCACACGCGCTAACGCTTCTATCACCTCAGGGCTTTCTACAAGGTAGCGCCCCAGCACACGCTGAAGCGGATTAGCCGGCGCCAAATTAGCGCGCGCGGCCAGCGTATTGTGGTAGACTGGCAAGGTCTCTTCTTCAAGGCGTGCCCTGTAGCCGCGCATGGCAGTCTCGTAGTCCATCCCGCCGCGCCGATACGCCAGATACTGCTCAGCTAGCGCCTTCGCACTGAAGATCGCATCATATATACCTTGCCCGCCTAGCGGGTCTTTGTGATGGACCGCATCACCGACCAGCGCCCAGCCCGCGCCGTATGGCTGGCGGTAGTAATTGGGTGTGTGCTTTAAGCCGCGCACACTGGTGATTCGCTCTGCGCCCTGCAAGCGCGCCCAGACGCGCGGCGCATTGCGCAACAGCGCTTCGTAGAGCGCCTCCGGCGCGCCTGCTCCCTGCGAGAACTGCTCGATTATCTCAGCGTGCCCCTCGCACACGACCGCCGCCGTATCATCGGCGCTATCCATGATCAGATAGCCCAAACCATCCAGCGTCCCATGCGCCACCATCAGCGGCTCGTTGATGTCGTACGGCTGTACATTCCGCCAATAAGCATAATACAGCGATGTCGTCACTGACTCATCGACATGGTAAAGCGGTGCCTCGACCTTGCGCGCTACTAGCGACCAGCGCCCATCTGCCCCTACCACCAGGTCAGCGTAAAAACGCTCTGTAGCCCGACTATCATGCCGCCTGCCTTCTACGCCAATCACGCGCTCAGCATCCCAGAGCAGGTCTGTGACGCCGAAGCCCTCAATCGCCGTCACGCCGTGCGTGCGCGCCGCATGGCGCCATAAAGCAGCGTCAAAGCGCGCGCGATCGATGGCGTAGGCGTAGTCACGCCCGCGATCCTCAGGGATCAGAGCAACAGCGCGGTAGTAATCGCGCGATTCGCTCACCAACTTGCGAATTTTCGGCGTGTTGTGGGCATACTCAGCCTCAGGCGCGCCGATCTCATCCAGCAGCGCCATAGTGCATGCGTAAATAATTGGGCTGGAGACGGCGGGCAGGCTCGGAAAAGTGGCGCGATCTAGGAGCAGTACACGCAAGCCGCCTTGCGCAAGGCGCGTCGCTAGGGTAGCGCCGGACGGCCTGCCACCGACAACAATAACGTCGAAGTGCGACTCTGAAGTGCTCATTCTCACAACCAAGAACTCATAGGCAGCTGCTCTGATTGTAACAAAATTCACGGGTAGTTGCCGAATCAGCCCGTTTGAGACACTCCGTCCTTCAAGGTCGCGCCTTGACATTTCGAAGCGCCCCTGTTAGTATTTGTATCGCTTTCCGGAGTAGCTCAATGGCAGAGCGGGCGGCTGTTAACCGCTAGGTTGTAGGTTCGAGTCCTACCTCCGGAGCTCTTAGAATGCCTGCGCGGATGCAGGCGTTCTGTGTTTTTAGAGTTAGTGAGGTGCGCATGCGCTGGATCGAAGTGACGCTGGAAACAGATAGGGAAGCGGCCGAAGCAGTCACTGAAGTGCTGCACCGCTACGGGCATCAGGGCGTTGCCATTGAGCAGGCGGGCTTCTACATCGAGACGTGGGAAGATGAAGTGCCACAGCCAGATCGCCTGCTCGTGCGCGCCTATCTGCCTGAGGATGAACATGCCGACGCTGCCAAAGCACAGCTTGAAGAGGCACTCTATCAGCTGCATCGCTTGTACGCGGCTGTGCCAACTACGCCTAGCTACCGCCTCGTCGACGAACAGGACTGGGCAGAGGCGTGGAAGGCGAACTATCATCCCTTGCGCGTGGGGCGGCGGCTTGTAGTGTGCCCGCCATGGATTGAAGTGGCAAGTGCGCCCGATGATATCGTCATTGTGCTCGATCCTGGTATGGCATTTGGTACGGGCACGCATCCGAGCACACAGCTTGTGCTAGAAGCTGCTGAAGACCTCTTGCCCGAGCGACAGGGCGCGCACGTCCTCGATCTTGGGTGCGGCTCAGGCATTTTAGCGATTGGTGCGGCAAAGCTAGGTGCAGGGAGCATCCGCGCCTTAGATACCGATCCGATGGCAGTGCGCATCACGCTGGAGAACGCCACCTTGAACGGTGTTCAGGACTTGATCAGCGCTCAGGTGGGCAGCTTGGAGCAGTTGATCGCCAATGATGAGACGTTCGACCTTGCGCTGGTGAACATCCTTGCAAAGGTGATTGTCACCATGTGCGATCAAGGGCTGGGTAGAGTGATTAAACCGAACGGTATCGCCGTCTTCGGCGGGATCATCGAGGAGCAAGCCGCTGAAGTCGAGGTGGCGCTTGCGCGAGCCGGCTTGGTACCGTACCAACGCCGCACCTCAGGCGACTGGGTTGTGATTGAGGTGCGGCGCACGCTGTAAGCCTACTGGCGAATCTTGAACTCGCAAGAGTTCGGGTAGCTGTAGCCGATCTCGACTCGGAAGTCGTAAGGCGCATTGGGATCCGGCTGTGAGATCACGCCGCGATCCGAGACGCGCAGGGCGCTCTGCAGAATAGCGAGGCTGTTCGGCTTCGCGCCACCCGTGTAGTCGTAGATTGCAGTGAAATTGCGCGCTTGCGCCATCTGCGTGCCCAGCATAGTCACAGCGAAGCCCTCGCGCATCAGGCGCTCGGCTGCTACTTGATGGTACTGCAAGAGCGGCTGAATGGCAGAGATAGCCACTTTCGGCGCCTCGCCGCGCAGCCGATTGCGGGTCGGGGGCGTGTATAGGTCTTGAACGGCGCGCGCCATCTTTTCTGGCACAGGCAGCCAGGTGAACATGCCGTTATCGGTGGTATACCACTGCGTGAAGTGTTCCTTGAAGACCAGGTTGATGTGCTGAACCCGATCGAGCTCAAGGCTGAGCGCAAGAGGCACCAGGCTGAGCAGATCAGCGGCTGTCATATCGGTATCCACAATGCGCAGCAGGCGCGGTACCAGCTGTGTTGCCTGCGCTAATAAATTAGCGCTGCGCGCTTGGCGCCAAATTGCCGTCAAGATCTCCATCTGCCGCCTGCCCCGATCTATATCGCTGCTGCTGCCGCGCGCCCGGGCGTACCACAGCGCTGTATCGGCATCCATGTGGTGTAAGCCGATCTCCATACGGAAAACTTGGTAGCTCTCAGGGTTGTGCGGATCAAGATCGGGGCTGATTAAGCGGTTGCCTTCAATGGCGCAATCCACGCCGATGCGCAGGCCGCCTAATGCGCCGATGATCTCACGGAACTCTGTGAAGCCGATCCGCGCGTAGAAATCTACCTTGATCCCGAAGTTATACAGCAACGTCTCGCGCAGCAGCTGGATGTAGTTCTCCGAACCGTAGCGCTTCACACCCAGCGCGGCAGCGGTGTTCAGCTTGTGCATCGTGTCGTTCGGCACGTAGACGTACATATCACGTGGTAAGTACATCAAGCTGACTGTGCCGTGCGTGCGGTTAATGACGACCACAATGATGGTGTCGGTGCGGCTGATGACACGCCGCTGCCAGGAATCGCTGCCTAAGACGAGAATCGTCAGCACATCGTCGTTGACGACAGGCGTGGGTGCAGCAGGCGGGATAGCCGTAGGCGGCGGCTGGCGCGGCGTGGCATAGGTGCCCATGATAACTAGCGTCGGTGCAGCGGTATTTTGTGCTGCGGTGGAAGGTGCGCTCGGCGCTGCTACGAGTAAAAGTGTCACTGCACACAATGCCGCAAGAAACCATAACAAAGAGATAATCCGTTGCACAGGTCGAGTCCCTCACAAATCACACAGTACCTCCAAGCATAGCGCATTCTTAATACAAGTGCCTGAAGCGTAGCAAAAGAGTAGGCGTAGCGTGCGATCGCCAAAAAGCAGGTTGTGCCTTTGGGCGCAAGGCGCTAGACTATCCTCACATTGGGCATCGATCTTTTGGTGCACCGCCTACTTTCTGTTTCTAGGAGAGACTGTTTCCGTGACTGACACGCCAACTCCTGCCAAAGGTATTCGCATCCCGCAGTATGTGGTCATTCTCGCGGTGATTTTATTCTCGCTTGGCGCGCTGCTTGCGCTCTCACAAGGTATTGACGAGCGCGCCTTCGTGCGCGCTGAATTCACAGCGACACCTACAATAACTCCAACACCTGTCGATCCCTTCGCTGATCTCACCTTCACCACATGGCGCAGCGAGGGCGACCTGATCAGCATGGAAATTCCAGCCAGCTGGACGGCGCAGCCTTCAGCCGATAGCCCCGTTGGCTACAGTTTCACCGCGCCGACAGTCAATAACACCGGCATTGGGCTGCTAGTGCTGCCGATCGCTGAGTTAGGCATCCCAAACCTGCCTGAAGACGCCTCACCAGAGGCGATTCTGAAAGCAGCTATCCCATCTGAAGCTTCGCGCGTGCGCGCTGTTGAGGCAGGCAACCTCAAGGGCGCTGGCCTGAAGCAATCTGATGCCAACGTCGATCAGCGGACGGGACAATTGATCGGCACTGACCGCGAGCTGTGGCTGCTCGCCATCGACTCGAAGCACGTCATGCTCTTTCAGGCGCTCGCACCTACTCAGCGTTGGGCGCAGATGGAAGAGGTCTTTGTACGTGCTACGCGCAGCTTGAACGTCAATGTTGAAGGTGTGCTGGCGCGCCTTGCGCCCGTGCCAACAGCTGAGGCGACTGCCGAAGCGACAGCAGAGCCAACAGCTGAGCCGACCGCCGAAGGGACAACTCAACCAGGCACACAGCCGACAATCGAGCCAACGCCTGCCACTACAAGCACGCCCGAGCCCGCCGGGCCGCCAATGCCAACGCCCACGCCCGCTAACTAACTGACTACTATTCCGCAGGTAGCCTCTGAGCCCTTCAGGGGCTACCTACGAGCTGTGGGCATGTATATCACAGTCTGTTCAATCTTCCAATTGGCAGGCAGCTTGTACACTGTATAATCAGTAAAGTTTCTCTTCCAACAGCAAGGATTCTCAACATGCGCCGTACACTTGTCGTTCTGTTCATTTTGGGGCTCGCCTTCAGCTTGACTGCTCAGACGCCAACGCGCGCCCAAAGCAATGCCCTAATCGTAGCTGGGCGCTTTGTAGACGTGATCACGCTCGATCCTGGACGCGCCTTTGAGACTACCAACCTAATCGTCCACCACGCAACCTATGAGACACTGCTCAACATTAATGCTGACGACCTCTCGAAGATTGTGCCGGGCTTGGCAGAGAGTTACAGCATCTCTGAAGATGGCCTAGAGTACACATTCGTCTTGAATCCGAATGCCAAGTTCGCTAGCGGTAACCCCGTTACGGCTGAGGACGTGCGCTTCTCGTGGACGCGCTTGCTCAACATCAAAGGCGGCCCGTCGTCCTACCTGAGGGATTTCGGCTTCAAGAGCATTGAGGTTGTGGATGAACGCACTGTCAAAGTGACGCTCGAGTCGCCTCAGCCGGCCTTTGCCAGCGTGGTGACTGCCCCAGCGCTTAGCGTGTTAGAGAAAGCCGTCGTCGTGGCACAGGGTGGCACGGATGCCGAGGACGCCGATCAAACCGATGCTGCGAAAGACTGGCTCGATCAAAATTCAGCGGGCTCGGGGCCGTTCATCCTGACGCGCTGGTCGCCCAACAGCGAGATTGTCATGGTGCGCAACGAGAACTACTGGCGGGGCCCTGTGGCACTGGAGGGGATCACTTTGCGCGTGACCAACGACGCAGCCAGCGCGTTACAGCTGGTGGCACGTGGCGATGCCGACGTTGCGCTCGGTGTGGATGCAGACACCGCCGAGCAAGCGCGCAACAATCCCGATCTCAAGCTCAACATCGGGCAGACGCTCAACTTGCTCTATCTCGGCATCTCGCCTAGCGATTTCTTCAATCTGCCCA
This sequence comes from Aggregatilineales bacterium, assembly GCA_046719055.1. Lineage (GTDB taxonomy): Bacteria > Chloroflexota > Anaerolineae > Aggregatilineales > UBA2796 > CP2-2F. The sequence continues at coordinate 34,781 of JBDNDQ010000035.1, forward strand.
TCAGCGATGTGCGCGTGCGCCAGGCGATCGCTCACGCTCTCGACTACGATGGGATCATTGCCCTGACTGGCGGCTTTGCCGATCGCCCTGCAGCCATGTTGCCACTCGGCATCTCCGGCTCCGACCCCAATCTGCGCTACACTCGCAACCTAGATAAGGCGCGAGAGCTGCTGGCAGAGGCAGGCTATCCTGATGGTTTCTCAATGACGCTCTTCATCGGTGGCGGCAGCACAGCGGGCGTCCCGCGTGAGGTAATTGCCGCTAAAATTCAGGCTGACCTGGCTGAAGTGGGTATTCAGCTGGAGATCAACCAGCAGACTTCACCGAACTTCCTGACGGCTTTCCGCGCGCAGGAGCTGCCGATGGTCATCAGTGCCTGGACGCCCGACTACCTCGATGCGACCATGTGGACGGCCTTCTTCAGTAAGGCAGAGAGCGGTGTCTCGCGCCGCTTGCGCATGGATGAGCCAAAGCTTGCCGAGCTGGCTGATCAAATCGCTGCAGAGCGTGATCCAATGGTGCGCGAACGCCTGCTGACCGAATACGTCAAGGCGCACGTCGAGGCGGCAGTTTTCATCCCGCTGCTGCAAGAGCAGTACATTGATGTGCTGCGCAGCAATGTTCAGGGCTACGTCTTCCATCCCGTCTACCTGACCGAATTCGCAGGCATACTGCGCCACGACCCAAGGCGCAGACGTGTCTCTGCTGGTGCAGCACCCGACGGACGCGGCGAGGTCATCCGC